>NHBY01000029.1 GCA_002168155.1 Synechococcus sp. TMED19
GGACGGCACGCTGGCGCCCGAGATGAGAGCGCGCATCAATGGCTTGCTGCAGGAGCGCAGGTCCGGCGACGATACCCTCGTCGTTCGTTTGCGCGCGCTTCATGCCTTGGAGCGCCTCGTCGCATGAGCTCACGCCCCACTCGCGTTCTGTTCGTCTGTCTTGGCAACATCTGCCGCTCCCCTGCGGCAGAAGGAGTGTTCCTGGACCTGCTAGCGAAAGAGGAGCTCAGCCATGCGTTTGAAGTGGATTCCGCCGGGACCGGAAGCTGGCACGTGGGCCAAAGAGCCGATTCCCGCATGCGGGCTGCAGCACAGCGACGCGGGATTGAGCTGCACAGCCGGGCCCGGCAGATCCTGCCGGAAGACCTGCAGAGTTTTGACTGGATCATCACCATGGATGACAGCAATCTGCAAAACGTGCGGGCGCTGGATCCAAGCGGCGTCAGCCATGAACGCATCGTGCCGCTGACCGGTCACTGCAGCCGCCATAGCAACGAGGAGGTGCCGGATCCTTATTACGGAGGTGATCAGGGCTTTGAGCAGGTGCTTGATCTGCTTGAGGATGCCTGCGAAGGCTTGCTCATGCGTCTGCGCTGAAGGCCTCCAGGGGAACCCGCTCACGGAACAACCCGAGAATGCGCTCCACCACCTCATCGATGCACAGGCCATCGCTGAGCAATTCGACAGCATCATCAGCCTGCTGAAGCGGTGCCACTGAACGGGTGGAGTCCTGATGGTCACGCTCAGCGATCTCCTGTTCCAGCTGCTCGAGAACAGGCACCGGAAGCCCCCGCTGCTGCAAATCGGCGGCCCGGCGCCGAGCCCGCTCAGCGACCGTGGCTGTCAGAAAAATCTTGAGTTCAGCATCGGGGAACACCGCGGTGCCGATATCACGGCCCTCCGCCACCAGCCCCCCCCTCTGCCCTAGGCGCTGCTGCTGAGCCGTGAGGGCCTGGCGGACGGCCGGCAGCGCGGCCACCGCGGAGACACCTGCGGTCACTTCCCCGGTGCGAATCACGGAAGTGACGTCCTGCCCGTTGACCAGAACCAGCTGCTCACCCTGAGCTGCAGGGGCAAAGCGCAGATCCAGCTCAGACAACAACTGATCAAGCTCCGCACAACTCTTAGGCGGCAGCTGGCGCTGCTGAAGCAGCCAAGTAACCGCGCGATACATCGCCCCAGTGTCGAGGAACGTGAGGCCGAGCGCAGCCGCCACCTGACGGGTGACCGTGCTCTTACCCGCACCGGCAGGGCCATCGATGGCAAGAATTGGCAGTCGGGTCATCAGTAGTCGGTGATCAATCAANCGGGCNTTACCGCAGCGGACAGCAGCCGCCAACAAGGCAGGNCCCTTCACAGAGGCCAAAGGTTGCAGCCTGTGGGGATCCACCAGCTGCAGATAATCGACCTCCAAGTGACGATCCTGCAACAGCGTCCGCAGCAGAAGCTCCAGCTTTTCCCAGCAGGTCTCTCCTGAGGCCACACGCTGCTGGGCATGCTGCAGTGCAGCAGGCAGAGCCGAGACCTGATGGCGCTGCTCGCTGCTGAGGTACGCATTACGGGAACTGCAGGGCAGGCCGTCAGGTTCTCGCTGTGTAGGGAAGGGCACCACNTTGAGGGGCCACTGCAGATCATCTACAAGGCGTCGCAGCACTTGCAGCTGCTGCCAATCCTTCTCACCCAGATGCAGATGGGAGGGCCGAGTGAGAGCAAGAAGCCTGGAGACCACAGTGCAGACCCCTTCAAAGTGACCAGGCCGGCAGGGACCGCAGAGGTGATTCACCAGCTCAGCAGCTGGGACGAGCCGGGTCAGTCCCTCTCTGCCATGGGGATAAATCTGCTGCACTGAAGGAGCCCAAAGTGCCGTGGCTCCTGCTTGCTCGGCCAAGGCGGCATCCGCCTCNAGCTGACGTGGATAGCGGGCGAAATCCTCACCGGGGGCAAACTGCAGCGGATTCACGAAAACGCTCACCAGCACAGGAGCTCTGGCTGGTGCTGCAGCCTGAGCTGCCGCGTGGATCAGGGCAGCATGACCACGATGAAGCCCCCCCATGGTGGGGACAAGATGCAGATCCTGCTTGACGTTGCGGGCACGCCAGTCGGCTAATTCAACAGAGGACTGGAGCAGCGACAGGGGCACTGGTCTTGACGAATTAGATCCCGGTTACTGCAGCACCTCGAGCCGGACCTGGGCAATGCCGCTGGCCACCAGGCCAAGCCGCTGGGCTGCGCCATGGCCGAGATCGATCACGCGAGCACCCACGTATGGGCCACGGTCATTGATGCGCACCACAGCCATACGGCCATTCCAAAGATTGGTCACCCGAACCCGAGTACCAAACGGCAAGGTGCGATGGGCTGCCGTCATGGTGCCGGGGCGATAGGTCTCACCATTGGCGGTGAGATTGCCAAAAAAGCCAGGGCCGTACCAGGAGGCCTCCCCCAGAGACGTCGCAACCACCTCGGGCTGATTGATTTTTCGCGCAGAACTCAGCTGGGCTGGGGCGCTGGAGCGGCTCGAGAGCTTGAGCAAGGGGCCAGTGAGCTCTTGAGCCAGGCCTGCACTGTGAACAGGGAGCGCCACAACAGCAGCGATCGCAAAAAGGTGGCGCAGAAAGTGGATCGTCATAGTGATCAGAACAGCCCGGAATCAAGCGCGCAAGGAAATATCCAGTGGGCGATTGATAAAACTGAGCACACACGGCGCATNAAATGCACCGCTATTCCTATCAAGCAGTGAACGCTCGAAAGTTAATACCGATCCGTGCAGCACCGCATGCACATACCCAATTCAGTCGTTGATCAGAAATTACAATCACAACTGAAAGCGCTTGCAGCGCAGGTGATTTAAGCCAGAGAGGACTCACTCACCAATCAGCAGGTCCGATTATTCCAATAAGCCGCGCTAATCGCCAGAAGGCTCGCGCCGGCTGGGGCACCATGGCAACAGGCTCAAGTGGGCAATGGATTACAAGAGCGCAGGCGTGGACGTGGAGGCCGGCAGGGCTTTTGTCGACCGCATCCGCGACAGCGTGGAGACCACCCGGCGACCTGAGGTTTTAGGCGGCCTAGGCGGCTTCGGGGGGCTGTGCCGCCTCCCCAGCGGACTTCGTGATCCCCTTCTCGTAGCTGGCACCGACGGGGTGGGCACCAAGCTGGAGCTGGCCCAGGACTGCGGACGACACCACGAGGTCGGCATCGATCTGGTGGCCATGTGCGCCAATGACGTGATCACCTGCGGAGCAGAACCGCTCTTCTTCCTCGACTACATCGCCACCGGAAAGCTCAGCCCTGAGGCCATGGCTGAGGTGGTTGAAGGGATTGCCAGCGGCTGCCGCACTAGCGGCTGCGCCCTGCTTGGCGGTGAAACCGCCGAGATGCCTGGCTTCTACCCCGCTGGCCGCTACGACCTGGCTGGCTTTTGTGTGGCTGTNATTGAGCGNGAGGCGCTGATCGATGGCAGCCGAATCCGCGCTGGTGATCAACTGCTGGCAGTAGCCAGCAGCGGCGTTCATAGCAATGGCTTCAGCCTGGTGCGGCGCATCCTCGAGGCCCAATCTGTCGACCTGCATGCAACGCAGAGTGAACTCAACGGNGATAGCGCCGCAGATGCCCTGCTGCGTCCCACCCACCTTTATGCGCCACTCGTGAAATCCCTACTGCGCTCAGGGCTGGAGCTGCACGGGATGGCTCACATCACAGGCGGGGGGCTACCAGAGAACCTGCCCCGCTGCCTCCCAACCGGGCTGGCAGCACACATCGATACCAACAGCTGGGATCGTCCGCCCCTGTTCCGGTGGCTGCAGCGCCTGGGAGACGTACCCGAAAAAGACCTCTGGCACACCTTCAACCTGGGCATCGGCCTGGTGCTGGTGCTGCCGGCAGATCAAGTAGACGCCGCAATCGCGCAGTCGGAAGCCTGCGGACTACGCAGCTGGGTCTGCGGCGAGGTGACCAATGGCCATGGAGTTCTGGGCCTGCCAGCGGGCGNTTAAANGCTGCCACTAGACAAAGCTGGCAAGATGTAGGGATACCGANTTCATGTTTTCCGTACAACCACGTGTCAATTAGCGAGTCCTCACGGCTCACCCGTCGACGTAGTTCCGCCGGTCCCGTACCCCCTAACAGACCCCAGCGCTTCGGAGCCGATTCCCCCGGCCGCTCAGGTCAACGTGCCACTTTTCTGACCCTGGCCGATCACGGCAAGGTTTATGTGGCCGATCTACCCCAGATGTCCGATGGACAGCTTGACAACGTCAAGCGCGAAGCGGCTGAGGTGTTTGAAAGCCTTGAGCGCCGCATCGCCGACCTCGACCAACAACTGGGCAACAATCCACGCGATGACAGCGTGATCCGGGCTCGCACCAAGCGCGATGTCACGGAGCGTTTCCTCAAAGCCATCGAGCAGGAGCAGGAACGCCGCAGGGAGAACCCTCGTCTGCAGGCCGCTGCTGGCGAGTCACTCTCACGAGCATTTCTCGAAGTGGCGCGTCACCGCCTACCTGGGGCGACTTTTGATTCCCTGCTGCAGGAGGCCCTGGCCGCCTGCGAGGCCAAGCCGAGCAGTGAACCGCCCCAAGCCAGCGTTGTGCCCATTCCTGCAGAGGCGCTAAAGGCCACAGCCGATGACTCTCCCACCGTGCTGCCTGTGGTGCTCAGCCCCGATCTCTGAGATCCAAAAGCCGCGAGGCAAATAGGGCATCGAGCACCGCCACCAGAGCACCAACACCCCAGATCACACGCCAGAGCTGCTCCTGAGCCAGTAAAGAGAGGCTCAGCATCAACACAGCCAACAGCACGTCAAGCACAAGGGCTCGGCGTAGCACCTGGGGTGGCAACGGTGGCATCAGGAACTGCTGAAGGGATTGGCGGGCATGCCGTTCTGAAGCATGGCAGCGGCATGATCCAGTCGCTGCCGCTCCTCAGAGTCCATCATCCAGCGAAAGCTCTGGCGCACAGCTTCAACCTGGTCAGGGCGGCGCAGTCCCGGGATCGGTGTGGCTCCGTGGGCCCGGCACCAATTGAGGGCCACCGAAGTGGTCTCGACCCAATGCTCAGCGGCCACCGCGGCCATCTCCTCCAGCAGCGGACTGATGCCCGGCAACAAGCGGCGAAACAGGCTGCCACGGGCACCGCTCGGCAACGCCCCGCCCGTTTGCCAACGCCCGCTGAGCAACCCCAAAGCCAGTGGGCTGTAAGCAATCAGCTCGATTCCCAACTCAGCACAGACATCGCGCACTCCACCCGGGGCCAAAGCCTCGCGCGCGAGCAATGAAAGCTGCACCTGAAGGCTGGTGATCGCTACACCTCGACGCTGCAACTCCCCATGCCAGCGCCTCAGTCGCCGGGGACCCATGTTGGAAATACCCAACTGGGGCACGACCTCTGCCTCCAGCAGATCCGACAGCCCCTGCAGCAGCGGGCCCTCCTGCCAGGGGGCATAGCGGGCTGTGCTCCAGTGCAGCTGAACCCGATCCAGCCGCCCCCCCAGCCTGGCCCTCGAGGCAGCGAAAGCCCGATCAAAACCACGCCGTCCAACACGCCAGGGGAACGGGGCCAACTTGGTGGCAATCACCAGATCTCGCTGCTGCGCCGCCGGCAGCGCCCCCACCGCCTGTCCCAACAGCCGTTCACTGCGCCCCTCCAGCGCCCCAGTGCCATAGGAGTCAGCACTATCAAACAGACGAACTCCGGCGGCCACGGCCGCTGCAAAGGCAGCATTGATCGCACTGTCATGGCGCTCTGGGCGGTAGTCCCAGAGGAATCGATTGCCCCAGGACCAGGTGCCTGCCCCGATGCCGGGCGGTTTAGACGCCATGATCGGTGCCCAACTGGGCACCACGATGCAGGAGCACGCCAGGGAGAGCGCCAAGACCTCCGCCTCTAAGCCAACTAGCCCAGCGCCGTCGGCACGGGAGAAGGTGCTCTGTCAGCACTGCGGGCGAACCGCGACGAATGGTCTGCGCTGCATCGGCATGTGCGTGGCCGACAACGAGTACTGAACAGGCCACAATGCAGCCCACCGCCTGCCTCCGATGAAGCGCTCGCTCCCCCTCCTGCTGCTGGCGGGCGTGCTGCCCTTACTGGCATCAGTTGCCCACAGCCAGAGTGAAATCGACAGCATGGGTCGCTTGGAGCTCGGCACCACCAACTGCAGCCGCAATCTGGTGATCAACAAGGAATCCGGTGGGTGCGCCAGGGTGGTCATCGACCAGATGGACCGGGAATACCTGTCGGTGAGTTTCTACGCGCGAGGTCCAGTGCGCGGCAGCAGCGACAAGCTGACCTTCGGAGGGACAACCAATCGCGGCATGGAGTGCAAGAACACCAACTGCCGCATCAGTGGCCCGATCAAGCTGGAGCTCAGCAGCGCCAGCGAGGTTGATTTCGATGCCAATGGCGTGGCCAAGACCCTGCCCAGCGCCTGGCCGGTGATCGGCGAATGCAGCATCAACAGCAATGGTGTGAACTGCGAGGCCAAAGCCCTGATGGGCGAACAGTGGACAGCGACGGCGAGCTTTTAAGCAGCAGGCTCAGCGACGGGCTACCCCAGCGCCGTACCAGTCATCACCCAGCTGCCAGCGCACCAGCTCTCCTTCCCCCTGACTCACCAGCCGCAGGCTCTCCCCCTTGCGGCTGTAGC
Source organism: Synechococcus sp. TMED19 (assembly GCA_002168155.1). GTDB lineage: Bacteria > Cyanobacteriota > Cyanobacteriia > PCC-6307 > Cyanobiaceae > RCC307. Next base: position 6,644 of record NHBY01000029.1, read on the forward strand.
CATAGGCGCAAAGACCTTTGCCCGTGCCGCTACAGGTCAGCAGCGAGGGAACCTGAGCCTTGATGGCCTGCTGACGCGCAGATATGGGCTCTGAGGTTCGTGCCTCATCAGAGACCTGCCATCCCTGCTCGACCAAGGCCTGATGGACGGTCTCCACCGGTCGACCGACTTGCAGATCAGGGGCCTGAGCCATCAGCAGCGGGGCCACCAGCACCAGCAGATCCACAGCGTGATCCTCACGAGACACACACCTGTGATGACAAGAATTTCTCCTGCCAGAGAAGAAACACACAGTTTTGTCGCGTTTCGGGTCTCAGAAGACCGAAGGCGGCACCCAGATTCGAACTGGGGATAAAGGATTTGCAGTCCTCTGCCTTACCACTTGGCCATGCCGCCGGCCGGGGAGTCAAACTCCCGAAATCGGATCGTATCAGCCTCCGCATGCCCTCCAAACGCCTGCTGGTGCTGAGCAACGGCCACGGAGAGGACCTAATCGCTCGGCGCATTCTCGAATCGCTACAGCAGCAAAGGCCTCAGCGAGCGATCACCGTGCTGCCGATGGTGGGCGAGGGGCGAGCCCTACTGAGCCTGGAAGGCATCGAGGCCATCGGCCCTCGCCTGCAGCTGCCCAGCGGCGGCTTCAGCAACCAAAGCGCCCGCGGGCTGCTGCAAGACCTGAGCGCCGGCCTGGCGCAATCCAGCCTGGGCCAGTGGCGTTCTCTGAAGCGCTGGGCCCGGCAGGGTGGAAGCGTGCTGGCCGTGGGAGACCTGCTTCCACTGGCATTCGCCTGGGCCAGCGGTCTGCCCTACGGCTTCATCGGCACCCCGAAAAGTGACTACACCTGGCGCAGCGGGCCGGGGTGCTCCTATCCCGCCGATGCCTATCACCGCCTGAAAGGCAGTGAGTGGGACCCCTGGGAGTGGGCTCTAATGGCCCACCCACGCTGCCGACTGGTCACCTGTCGTGACCCCCTAACCGCCAGGGGACTGCGCCGCCTTGGCGTCCAGGCGCTGGCCCCTGGCAATCCGATGATGGATGGCTTTTCTCAGCAACCTCTACCAGAGTCACTGCAGGGGCTTGAACGCCTGCTCGTACTGCCTGGATCACGGGCACCAGAAGCAGAACACAACCTCGAACGACTGCTGCGTGCTGCAACTCCCGGCCCAGCAGAGCGCGTGCTGCTGCTGGCCTGCGGCAACAGCCCCAATGACAGCGCTCTCGACGCTGTACTGGCACAACTTGAGTACCGCCAGATCGCCATTCCCAGCGGAACTGGGGCCAGCAGGGCCTGGCAGGGCCCTGCTGGGAGGGTGCTACTGGGACGGGGCTGCTTTGAACGCTGGGCCGGCTGGAGTCAGCTGGGACTGGCCTGCGCTGGCACCGCCACCGAGCAGCTGGTCGGCCTGGGAATTCCAGCCCTCTCCCTGCCTGGAGCCGGCCCCCAGTTCAAATCAAGCTTCGCGGTTCGTCAAAGCCGCCTGTTGGGAGGAGCGGTGCAGGTCTGCAACGACGCCATGGCGCTGCACAGGGGCCTCCAGTTGCTACTGGCAGAGCCTTCATTGCGGCAGCAACTCGGAAGCATCGGCCGGCGCCGCATGGGGCCACCAGGTGGCAGCAGAGCCACGGCCGAATGGATCAACCGGAAGCTGCTGAGCTGAAGGCTCAGCTGCGGTGCTCAAAGATTGAGCCGTAGTGAAAACGGTCGAGATCGGAAAACACCGGAATGCACAGGAAACAGCGCTCAGCAAGCTGCCAACGCTCCTCACGACGCAGCATCTGCTCAAGCCGATCACGTGCGGGGAGCAGGTAACGCACATCATTGGCGGCATAAGCCAGCTGCTGATCACTGAGTTCATCCACCCGGCCCCAGTCACTGCTCTGAGCCTGCTTGTCGAGCTCAACGCCAACCATCTCGTTCACCACCTCCTTGAGTCCATGGCGGGGGCTGTAGGTGCGAGCAAGGCGGCTCGCCACCTTGGTGCAGAAGATCGGGTTGACCTTGATGCCAAGACCGGTAGCCAGGGCCGCCACATCAAAGCGGGCGTAGTGGAAGACCTTTTCGATGGATTCAGCCTCCATGAGCTGCTGCAGCCGCGGGGCATCGCTCTGGCCACGGGCGATGCGAATGCAGCAGACCCGGTCCTGCTCATCGGCGATTTGCACCAGACAGAGGCGGTCGCGGCCATGGATCAGGCCCATGGCTTCGGTGTCAATCGCCAAAGCTTTTGCATTTCCATAATGATTCAGCCACTCGTCGCTGAGATCGCCGTCAAAGACAGCGAAGTGGGCCGCTGCAGAGGGGGCTTCCTGGGGCATCGAAAGGGGGCATTTGGGGCCAATCTGCCCCACTGACCACGAATCTCACTTGAAAATCGAAATGAGACTGGGTTAGTGATCGTCTAGAGCAAAACTGCGCCCCCCGTCATGCCTCATCGGCGCCCGCAGGCCAACCACGGCCTCAACGACATCAAACGCTTCTTCGACCAGCCGCCCCTGCAGTATCTGGGGTTGGAGCTAGCCGTCTGCTGGATCCTCGACTGCCTACTGACAGCCGACTCCTATCCCACGGCCCTGATGAATCTCCTGGCTGAACGCCACCCCCGCCTGCGTCTCTCAGAGACCGTGCTGCAACAGGCCATTGCCTTTCTCGACCAACAGGGCGCCATCGGCAGCTACTCCCAGCGCTGCCCCAGCCGCGGCCGTCCCCGCCGCATGCTGCACCTGGAGGACTCCTACCGCGCCGAGGCCGAGGAACTGATGCCCGCTTGGCATCGCTGGCTGCAGGAATCCGACAGCAGCGTTACCGCTGCTCAGGATGCCAGCCGCAGCAAGGTGCTCAGCCACTGAGAATGGGGGCGCTTTCGGCTCCCCATGGATCCCGTTCTCGCCTCCACCCTGCTGCTCACCTCTCTGATGGGCGTTGGCCTGGTCTTCTTCCTGAGGGCCGCCAGCAAGGACCGCACCACAACGGTGGAGGTCAACAGCTCCCGCCCACCACTCGAGGTGCTTGACGGTCTGCGCCAGTGGCTGACCTCCCGCGGCTGGCAGATCACCGCCAGCGACGCAGAACGCCAAGTGATGCGCTTTGAAGGAGCGGTGTCAGCTAGCACTCCGCTAGCCGCACTGCTCACCAGCCTCGGAGCCTTCGGTGCCGCCAGCTTGGGCCTGGTGCTGCGACAGCTGATTCCCTCCATGGGTTTCTGGCCCCTGCTGCTAGCCCTGCTGGGCCCTCTTGCCGGCATGCTCTACCGGCGACGCGCGGCCCGCCAGGAAATTCTTGAGCTACGACTGCTGCCGCCCCAGGAGTTCTGCCCCACCACCCTGCGGCTACGTGCCCACCGAGATGAGCTGATCGCCATCGAGCAGGAGCTCGGGCGCAGCCTCAACCTCCAGAGCGACGGAGCTCTATTGAGCTCACCAATCTGAATCAGTTTTTCTTTGCAAAACGGATCCAACCCGGCAGGATGGGTTGCGCATTTTGGATCCCATGAGTCGCATCCCCTTGCTGTTGGGAGCTCTGCTGCTGCTTAGCGCCCCAGCCTCCGCTGGGCTGATGGACCTTTTGGAGAGCATTGAGGCGCCGGAAATTGAAAGCGAAGGCCTGCTGCCGCCGCTACCGGCCGAACCAGGAAGGGGCAAGAACTGGGTCGGAACCCAGACCCACAACAGCGATCTGCCGATCCTGGTGCTGGCCGGACATGCCGATTCCCAGAAGATCGCTGGCTCCGGCACCCCCGGGAAAGCGGTTGATCTTGGCGGCGCAGCCCCCATGCAGAAGGGCATCACCGATGAGCTGTTTTGGAATCTGCTCACGGCCAAACAGATCGTGGCTGAGGGGCAGCGTCAGGGGCTGAACATGCGCTTCTACGACCCAGGCATACGCACCATCCGGAATGTCGAGGATCCCCGCACCAACTGGAGCACCGGTTCCCGCCACGCCCAGCAAGGGGGATATGCCCTTGAAATCCACTACGACGCCTATGCCCCCCACGGCATCGGCCCGGGGATCATCCCGTCTGTTCTGTACGGCTTCTCGGTGCTTGATGAAGCTCTAGCTGACGAGTTCGGTGGTTACCCCTACGACTACCGCGGCATGCTCGGTGCCCCCCGCAGAGGCGTCTCGATGCTGGAGATCGGTCATCTCGAGGGAGCGCTCGAATCAGGGCTGCGGGACCCCAACAGGCGTCAGGCCACCTTGAATCGCATCGCCAAGCGCGTGGTCAGAGCCCTGCGCCTTGGCCTAGTCGATAGCCCCATGGGGAGCACAGTGCTGCTCAAGGGAGCCGTCAACGAGCCAGTCCTGGGGTCGGGTGAAGAGATCGGTCAGTAGCGCTTCCCTGCTGCCGGGTTCAGGGGTGTAGCCGTACTCCCAGCGCACTAGGGGCGGCAATGACATCAGGATCGATTCGGTGCGTCCATTGGTCTGCAACCCAAAGATCGTGCCTCGATCAAAGACCAGGTTGAACTCCACGTAGCGGCCACGTCGGTAGAGCTGGAACTGGCGTTCCCGCTCGCCATAACTCTGATTTTGGCGACGCTCAACGATGGGCTGGTAGCTGGGAAGAAAGCCATGACCGCAGGCTGAGGCCAGGTCATGCAGGTTCTCCCAACTGCGCTCTGGCACCTGCGCGCTGCCGGCGACACCCGCTGCCCCGTCAGGATTGGGGCCCTTATAGATCGCCCCGCCCGGAGACTGGTAGTCATAGAAGATCCCCCCCACTCCGCGGGTCTCATCACGGTGCTTGAGGAAGAAATACTCGTCACACCATGGCTTGAACACGGGGTAGTAAGCCGGATCCACGCTGTCGCAAGCGCCTTTCAGGGTGCGGTGGAAATGCTGAGCGTCGCTGAGGAAGGGGTAGTACGGGGTGAGGTCCGCACCACCACCAAACCACCACACCGGACCGGCCTCGAAGTAGCGGTAGTTGAGGTGAACGGTGGGGATATAGGGGTTGCGTGGATGCAGCACCATCGAAGTGCCCACCGCATACCAGTGATGGCCGGCAGCCTCGGGGCGCTGGTTGAGAATTGATGGGGGCAGGTTCTCCCCCTGCACTTCCGAGAAGTTCACTCCCCCCTGCTCGAACACAGCCCCCTCGCGCATCACCCGGGAGCGGCCGCCACCACCCTCAGGTCGCACCCAGCTCTCCTCAGCGAAGCGGCCTTCACCATCGAGCTGCTCCAGCCCGGCACAGATGCTGTCCTGCAGCCCCATCAGCAGAGCCTTCATTCGGCTGCGGGAATCAGCAGGAGGGGAAACAGCGGACACAGGGTCTGGACGGGAAACGTCTCAGCCTTTCAGGGCCACCGCAGCCAGCACAAGGGGCTGTAAGGGGCTGTCACTAGGATCCGGCGCCAGGACTGGATGCTTCATGGCCACAGTTGACGACGCCCGGCGAGTGCTGGGGGGGCTCAAGGATGCGGGCAGCGGCCGCGAATTGCTAGAGCTGGGCTGGATTGAGCAGCTCCGGCTTGAGCAAAACCGTGCTGTCTTCCGACTGACTTTGCCGAAGTTCGCCGTCAGCCAACGTGATCGCATTGCCTCAGAAGCACGCTCAGCCCTGCTGACGCTTGAAGGCATCGATGACGTACAGATCGAACTAGCGCAGCCCGGAGAGGGGGCTCCGATCGGCGCCGCAGGCCACGGCCAGGTGCAACCCCAGCAGCCCGTTCCAGGGGTCAAGCAGGTGATCGCTGTCAGCAGCGGCAAAGGCGGGGTGGGCAAGAGCACCGTGGCGGTCAATCTGGCCTGCGCCCTTGCAGCCAGTGGCCTGCGAGTGGGGCTACTCGATGCCGACATCTATGGGCCGAATGCCCCGACCATGCTCGGAGTTGTGGAGCAGACCCCCGAGGTGCAGGGCTCGGGGGATGAGCAGCGCTTGACGCCGATCTCCACAAGCGGATTGGTGATGGTGTCGATGGGACTGCTGATCGGCCCGGATCAACCGGTGATCTGGCGCGGTCCAATGCTGAACGGAATCATCCGCCAGTTCCTTTACCAGGTGGAGTGGGGTGAGCGGGATGTACTGGTGGTGGATCTGCCCCCCGGCACCGGTGATGCCCAGCTGAGCCTTGCCCAGGCTGTACCGATGGCGGGCGTGGTGATCGTGACCACACCGCAGCAGGTGGCCATGCAGGACGCCCGCCGCGGCCTTGCGATGTTCCAGCAAATGGGTGTGCCCATATTTGGTGTGGTCGAAAACATGAGCTGGTTCACTCCACCCGACCAGCCGGAGCGGCAATACCCGATTTTTGGCAGCGGCGGCGGCCAGCGCCTCGCGGATGAGGTCGGCGTGCCACTGCTAGCTCAGATCCCCATCGAACTACCTGTGCAGGAGGGGGGAGACAGTGGCCGGCCTGTCACGCTCAGCCAGCCTGACAGCCTGGCTGCGGCAGCCTTCAGGGACTTGGCCCGCACTCTGCAGACGGCCCATCGGCTCTGAGATCATGCCCACCTACCAGGGGATCCGCAGCGCCCGGACAGGGGCCAACAAACCCCGCAGTGGTCGCAAAAGCTTGGTGCGCTTTGACCCCATCCTCTGGGGGGTGCCCATCTTTCTCACCCTGGTCGCAGGGGTCCTTATCGCCAGTACCCAGCGTGAGTCTCCGCTGGCCGACTGGAAGAACCACTGGATCACCGCAGCCGTTGCCATCTCCATGGCGGTGGGGCTCTCGAGGATCGCCCTGGAGCGGCTGCAGAAGCTCCTCCTGCCAGTCTACATCGCCACCCTGGTCAGCTTGCTAGCGGTGAAAGTGGTCGGCACCAGCGCCTTAGGAGCCCAACGCTGGATCTCAATCGGCGGTCTAAACATCCAGCCATCGGAGTTCGCCAAATTGGCAGCGATCCTTCTGCTAGCCGGGATCCTTGCCAAACATCCCGTGGAGCGACCGGTGGATCTATTACGGCCTTTTGCCGTGATTTCCGTCCCATGGGCCATGGTCTTCATCCAGCCAGACCTTGGGACCTCACTGGTATTCGGCGCCGTGCTTCTGGCAATGCTCTATTGGTCCGGACTACCTCTGGCGTGGCTGATCCTGCTGATTTCACCACTGCCCACCGCCCTGATTGCAGGGCTGTTTCCCTGGGGACTGATCCCCTGGCTGCTTCTGTTGGCGATGCTGGCCTGGCGCAGCCTGCCCTGGAAACTGATCGCCTTGGGCGCCACTCTGGCCATTAATGGAGTCTTCGCTTGGATCACGCCGCTGCTTTGGCAGCACGGCCTCAAGGATTACCAGCGAGACCGCCTGATCCTGTTTCTCGATCCCACTAAGGATCCCCTCGGCGGTGGTTACCACCTGCTGCAGAGCAGCATTGGTATCGGCTCAGGTCAGGTGTTCGGATCTGGTCTGATGCAAGGACTGCTGACCAAGCTGCAATTCATTCCTGAGCAGCACACCGATTTCATTTTCAGCGCACTCGGTGAGGAGACCGGATTTCTGGGCTGCTCAATCGTGCTGGTGGCTTATCTGCTACTGGCCTGGCGATTGCTGCAGATCGCTGGCGAAGCCCGCACCGATTTCGAATCGCTTGTGGTGGTGGGTGTGCTGGCGATGGTGATGTTCCAGGTGGTGATCAACATCAACATGACTATCGGCCTAGGTCCTGTGACCGGTATCCCCCTGCCGTGGCTCAGTTACGGGCGTTTTGCCCTGCTCGTCAATTTCCTAGGACTAGGGCTGGTGGCCTCGGTAGAGCGCAGCGCCCGCCGCGCTCGCATGCGACTGAAGTGAGTCCAGCCCCATCCCTGCTGGAGCTGCGGGAGCAGCTGGCTGAAGCCGTTCCACCCGGGCGCGGCAATGACGAGAGCGTCAGACGGCAATGGTGGGCTGCACTCACGGTGCTGCAGGAGCAACTGCTGGAACTCGGCTGCCCTGAAGGGCTATGGCTGGCCTCTCCGCTGCCAGCCCTTCATGAACCCGAGGTGCTGAGCCGCTGCCCCGGCTGGGTCTGGACACCAGCGGGCTGGAAACAGAGGGCGCCTGAACTGCCTGCCAGCAGCCCTGTCGCAGCTCTAACGCCCAGGTTGTGGCAGCTGCCGCTTCAAGAGGATGACGGCACCGATCCGTTGCTGGTGCTGATCACCGGCCCACTCCAAGTCGCTCTGGCACTGCATGGCAAGCCAGGTAGGCGTCAGCTGCTGGCGCGCTTTGAGCCGCAGCTTCTGGCAGAGCTGCTGCAACAACTCGGTCGCCGCATGGAAATGGAGGACACTGACGCAGCAGAAGGTTTCAAGCGTCAGGTGCAGCAACTAGGTGCCCTGGAACCCTGCCAGCACCTTGCTGCGTCGTTCTGGCCACAGGTGGCCGCGCAACTGGCCAAGGCAACCCCGAGCCTGACCTTAGTAAGTGCCCCCAGGAGCGATGAGGCTGCAAACGGTGGCGATCAGTTGGGGCTGCTGGAGGCACTGGCCCATGAGGTACGCACACCCCTAGCAACGATCCGCACCTTGATCCGTTCTCTGCAGCGCCGAAGTGATCTGCAGCANCAGCACCGGCAGCGNCTAGAGCAGATCGACCANGAATGCAGCGAACAGATCGACCGCTTCGGGNTGATCTTCCAGGCCGCTGAACTGGAACGGGCCCCTCGCTCTGATCGACCCCTGGCACGAACGAATCTNTCCGATCTGCTGCCCCAACTNGAGGANGCCTGGNAGCGGCAACTGCAGCGGCGCGAACTNGNTTTCCATTTACGGCNGGAAACTCCNCTGCCNNAGGTGATGAGTGATCCCGCCCTGCTCGAATCGATGNTGNTGGGNCTGATGGACCGCTTCAGCCGGGGACTGCGCCGCGGCGATGAAGTGCAGGTGAGCCTCTCAAGCGCGGGGGATCGTCTCAAGCTGCGCTTCAGTGGCGCTGGCGATGACGATGATTTGGCTGCCGCAACTGACAGCACCAGCGTCGGCCCGGTGCTGAGCTGGGATCCCGCTACCGGCAGCCTGCAGCTCAGTCCCCAGGCCATCCAACGCCTATTCGCNAGCCTTGGCGGCCGACTCACCGAACGACCTGGGCACAGCCTGACGCTCTACCTACCCCTCGCCAATGTTGAAGGTCGTGAAGGAAGCGGCCTTTAGCCTGAGCAAACCCTTGATGAGTGCTAGCTTCCAGCCATCTGTGACACCTCTGGCGGTATGTCAACGGCCTCCACTCTCACCGGTCAGCTTCCTGATTTCATCGGCAGTACCGGTGGACTTCTGAACGCCGCCGAGACGGAAGAAAAATACGCAATCACCTGGAACAGCAGCACGGCTCAGGCCTTTGAGCTGCCTACAGGTGGCGCGGCCATGATGAACTCCGGCGAGAACATCATGTACTTCGCCCGCAAGGAGCAGTGCTTGGCCCTCGGCACCCAGCTGCGGACCCAGTTCAAGCCCCGGATCGAGGATTACAAGATTTACCGGATCTATCCCGGNGGAGACATGGAGTTCCTGCATCCCAAGGATGGTGTCTTCCCCGAGAAAGTGAACGAAGGTCGNCCCATNGTGGGCCANAACCCCCGACGCATCGGCGAAAACGGCAATCCNGCCAACATCAAGTTCAGCGGCCGCAACACCTTCGACAGTTGAGCCTTTAGNCCAGTCCAACCATCCCTTAGAAAGGCGGGTCTGAAGACCCGCCTTTTTTTCTGCCCAGCCTGCGATGGCCAGTCCCGACCAGACCCCAAGCTTCGAGCCGCTGTGGCGCCGCTGGCCGGCTGACCTCGAGACCCCTGTNAGCACATGGCTGAAGGTGGGTGAGGGCCGGCCCTATGGGGCGCTGCTGGAATCCGTNGAAGGCGGCGAGCAGTTGGGGCGCTGGAGCTTTGTCGTCAGCGATCCGCTCTGGGTGCTCAGCGTTCGCGGCCACCATGCCTGGATTGAGCACCGCGACGGGCGCCGCGAGGAGCTTGAGGGAGATCCCTTCACCTTGCTGCGTGAACGCCTAGCCCGCTACACGAGCACGACCATCCCAGGGTTGCCACCGGTGGGGCAGCTCTTCGGCTTCTGGGGCTATGAGCTAATCCAATGGGTTGAGTCCAGCGTGCCGGTGCATCCCCGCGACGCCTCCGATCTACCCGATGGCTGCTGNATGTTCTGCGACACCCTGCTGGTCTTTGACCAAGTACGGCGAATGGTGACCGCCATCGCCTATGCCGACCACAGCACAGGCGGCGATGCCANTNAGGAACGCGCTGCTGCTGAAGANCGTCTCCANGCCCTTGAGGAGAAGCTGCAGCAGCCCCTGCCAAGCGGACGAACGCCGCTGCGCTGGCAGGAGCGCAGNGCTGAGGGGCTGGCNATGCGCAGCAACACCACCCAGGAGGCCTTTGAAGCGGCCGTGNGCCGCGGCCGTGAACACATCGCTGCAGGAGATGTGTTCCAGCTCGTGCTGAGCCAGCGGCTCGACACGGAGGTGGACCATGACCCCTTTGACCTTTACCGCAGCCTGCGAATGGTCAACCCATCGCCGTACATGGGATTCTTCAGCTTCAACGGCTGGCATCTGATCGGCTCCAGCCCCGAGGTCATGGTGAAGGCTGATCCGCTTCCCGATGGCCGGGTACAAGCCTCGGTGCGTCCCATCGCCGGCACCCGGCGCCGCGGGGCCGATTCAGCCGAGGACCTGGCCATGGAGCAGGAACTCCTTGCTGATCCCAAGGAGCGGGCCGAGCACGTGATGCTGGTGGACTTAGGTCGAAATGACCTGGGCAGGGTCTGCCGTCCCGGCAGCGTCAGGGTCGGCGAATTGATGGTGATCGAGCGCTATTCCCACGTGATGCACATCGTCTCNGAGGTGCAGGGAGAACTGCAGCCACCCAATGACGTCTGGGATCTCCTGCGAGCCTCCTTCCCTGCCGGCACCGTTAGCGGGGCACCAAAAATCAGAGCCATGCAGCTGATCCATGACCTGGAACCCAACGCCAGAGGCCCCTATTCCGGGGTCTATGGAGCCATGGATCTCAGCGGAGCTCTCAACACCGCCATCACCATCCGCACGATGGTGGTAGCCAAAGGTGAAACGAAGGCCTGGCGCGTGCAAGTGCAAGCCGGAGCCGGCGTCGTGGCCGACTCCCAGCCCACGGCTGAGTACGAAGAGACCCTGAGCAAGGCCCGCGGACTGCTCAAGGCCCTGGCCTGCCTTGATGACGGACGGGAACCATGAGCGAACTACTGCTCAAGGGCTTTGAAGTCGAGATGTACACCGGCCGAAGCGACGGCACAGTGGTGGGTTGCTCTTCAGAAGCTGCTGCCGCGCTGCCTGAGGTGGTCACTGAACCCGATCGGCGCAACCTGGAATACATCACCCCGCCAGAGGCGGACTACAGCCTGCAGTTGCAGCATCTGCTCAAGCCGCGTCAACGGCTACGGCGCTGGCTGGCTGAACGAGAGCTGACCCTGCTGCCCGGCAGCACCCTGAGCCTGGGCGACAGCCAGCGCTTTGAACGCTCGGATCCGCAGAATCCGTACCACCAGTTCATCGAAGACGCCTACGGCACACGGGTGGTCACCGCCAGCATTCACATCAACCTTGGCCTTGAAGACAGCGCAGCAATCATGGCGGCCTGCCGTCTGCTGCGCTGCGAAGCCGCACTGCTCCTTGCCCTCAGCGCCAGTTCCCCTTTTCTGGATGGCCACATCTGCGGTGCCCACTCGCAGCGCTGGCGTCAGTTCCCGCTGACCCCAGCCAAGGTGCCGCTCTTTCGCGATCAAGCCCATTACATCCAGTGGATGGAAGATCAACTGGCCTCTGGGGCGATGAGGAATGTGCGCCATTTCTGGGGCTCGGTGCGCCCCAACGGACCAGAAAGGCCCCACAGCCTCAACCGGGTGGAACTACGGATCTGTGATCTGGTCACTGATCCCCGTCAACTGCTGGCCATCACAGCCTTCTGCGAGCTACGGCTGCTGCAGCTTCTCGATAGAAGCTGCGACGACCCTGCTAGCCAAAGCACGCTGAACCTGACTCAACTCGCCGAACTTGCTGATGCCAATGATCAGCAGGCAGCACTGAAGAGCCTGGATGCCGAGCTGCATCACTGGCAGGACGGCCGAATAGTGAGTGCTCGCCAATGGATCAGCAGCCAGCTCGAGGACCTGCAGAACTGGGCCAAAGGACTAGAACCAAGCCGTTGGCTTGGGCCTATCGACACCCTGCTGGACGAGGGCAACACCGCCATGCGGTGGCTGCAGCAGCACGATCAGGGCAACAGCATCAACGCGATCCTTAGCCAGGAAGCGGCCCTCATGGAAAACCAGGAGCGGGAGCTGAGCAGCATCGCTGGGGCCGATTTGGGATGATCGAACATCCGATGAGCCGGTCTACCCCTCGCATGCAGGTTTCGCTGCCCGACATTGCTGCCCCGGTCGGCCGCCGCACCCTGCGCCAGCTGAATGAACGTCTTGAGCTGGTGGAGGACCTCTGGCGCACCGTCCTGCGCAGCGAATGCCCGCCGGATCAGGCTGAACGGCTGCTGCAGCTCAAGCAGCTCTGCCAGGAGGAGGAAACATCCGATCAGATCATCGCCCTGATCGTTGACATGGATCTAGCCGAGGCGATTGCCGCGGCCCGCGCCTTCTCCCTCTATTTCCAGCTGGTCAACATCCTCGAGCAGCACATCGAAGAGGATCGCTACCTGGCCACCATGGCTCCAGGTGGACTGGAAGCAGAAAGCGACAGCAGCGCTCTTGCCAGTCAGGACGAACCAGCCACCTTCCAGCGTCTGTTCGAAAGAATGCGGGCACTGAATGTTCCGCCGGGGCTGCTGGAGCCACTGCTGCGGGAACTGGATGTGCGGCTGGTGTTCACCGCCCACCCCACTGAGATCGTGCGCCACACCGTGCGCCACAAGCACCGCCGCATCGCCCATCTGATCCAGCGCCTCGAGGGCACCGGTCAGGGGCTGGAGACCTTTGAAGATTCCCAGGGCCTGCGCCTGCAGCTGGAGGAGGAGATCCGGCTGTGGTGGCGGACAGACGAACTGCATCAGTTCAAGCCATCGGTTCTAGATGAGGTCGACTACGCCCTGCACTTCTTCCAGCAAGTGCTGTTTGAAGCCATGCCGCTGCTTCACGAACGCATGCGCAAGGCCTTGGCCGAGTCATACCCCGATGTGATCCCACCAGAAGACGGTTTCTGCACCTTTGGCTCATGGGTGGGCTCCGACCGCGATGGCAACCCCTCAGTCACACCAGAGATCACTTGGCGCACGGCCTGCTACCAACGTCAGCTGATGCTCGAGCGCTACCGCACCTCGGTGAGGGATCTGCGCGATCAACTCAGCATTTCCATGCAATGGAGCCAGGTGAGCCCGGCCCTGCTGGAGTCCCTGGAAATGGACCGGCTGCGTTTTCCTGAGGTCTACGAAAAGCTGGCGGCCCGCTACCGACTCGAGCCCTACCGACTCAAGCTCTGCTACGTGCTCGAGCGCCTAGAGCGCACCATCGAGCGCAACGCCCAGCTCGCCGAATCCAGCTGGGAGTCACCGCTAGGGATCCAGGAACCGGACCCGGCCTTCAGCAGCCTGACAACGCCGCAGGAGCTTCACTACAGCACCTTCCAGGACTTCCGCAGTGACCTTGAGCTGGTCCGCGGCAGCCTCGAGGCCACGGGCCTGACCAGCGAGCCGCTCAACCGGCTGCTCAGCCAGGTCCAGATCTTCGGGTTCTGCCTGGCCTCACTTGACATTCGCCAGGAGAGCACACGCCACAGCGAGGCCCTAACCGAACTCACCCGCTTCCTTCAGCTGGAGCATGACTACGACGCCATGGATGAGCCCGAGCGGGTGGCCTGGCTGCTGCAGGAGCTACAAACCCGCCGGCCGCTGATCCCCATCGGGCCGGAATGGAGTGATGCCACCGCGGAGACCTTTGCGGTCTTCCGCATGCTCAAGCGGCTGCAGGAGGAATTTGGGGCGCGCATCTGCCGCACCTATGTGATCTCGATGAGTCACACCGAGTCCGACCTGCTCGAGGTGCTGCTGCTGGCCAAGGAAGCCGGCCTGGTAGATCCGGTTGAAGGCACAACCCGACTGAAGGTCATCCCCCTGTTTGAAACAGTGGAGGATCTCAAGTGTGCCCCCGAAGTCATGGGGGCCATCTTCGAGCGGCCTTTCTACCGACGTCTGCTCCAGAACGAGGAGGTGCCGCTGCAGGAAGTGATGCTCGGTTACTCCGACAGCAACAAAGATTCTGGATTCCTTTCCAGCAACTGGGAGATCCACCGCGCCCAGATCGCCTTGCAGGCTCTGTGCACCCGCTACGAACTAGGACTACGCATTTTCCATGGCCGGGGTGGTTCGGTCAGCCGGGGCGGTGGCCCCGCTTACCAAGCAATCCTGGCCCAGCCCAGTGGCACCCTGCGTGGTCGNATCAAGATCACNGANCAGGGTGAGGTNCTGGCCTCCAANTACGCCNTGCCNGAGCTGGCGCTCTACAACCTCGAGACCATGACCTCAGCAGTGCTGCAGAACAGCCTGCTNACCAGCGACACNGACGACACGCCGGCTTGGAACGATCTGATGAACCAGCTGGCCTCCCGTTCACGTCAGCACTACCGCGCCTTGGTGCACGAGCATCCCTCGCTGGTNGCCTTCTTTGAGCAGATCACCCCGATCGAGGAAATCAGTAAATTACAAATCAGCTCACGGCCCGCCCGGCGTCGCGTCGGTGCCCGCGATCTTTCCTCTCTGCGAGCGATCCCCTGGGTGTTCGGCTGGACCCAGAGCCGNTTCCTGCTNCCTAGCTGGTTCGGTGTCGGTGCGGCCATCCGCGATGAGCTGGCTGATGACCCCANTCGCATCGAGATGCTGCGGGTGCTCTATCAGAGCTGGCCGTTCTTCCGAATGCTGATCTCCAAGGTGGAGATGACCCTGGCCAAGGTNGATCTGGCCCTGGCAGAGCATTACGTGGAATCCCTCGGCAGCGAGGATCGTCGCGCGGACTTCCGCGAAATCTTCTCGGTGATCGCCGCGGAATACCACCTGACCCGCGAGCTGGTGCAGCAAATCACTGGCCATGAACGTCTGCTGGATGGTGATCCCGCCCTTCAGCTTTCAGTGGNGCTTCGCAATCGCACAATCGTGCCGCTGGGGTTCCTTCAAGTGGCACTACTGAGGCGGCTGCGCAACCAGAACCGTCAGCCCCCCATGCAAGAGCAAGAGGTAAGGGACACCCGGACCTACAGCCGCGGGGAACTGCTGCGCGGAGCTCTGCTAACGATCAACGGAATTGCCGCCGGCCTGCGCAACACCGGCTGAGGCCTCGCCGATGATGCCTTACTTCCGCAGTCAACCCCCTCCGCCACAGCTACCCGAAGGGTTCACGGTGTCCATTGAGGATCTACCTGTTGATGCGGAGGCGGTCAATCGGTTCCTGCAGCGCTGCGGCGCCCCAGCACGCAACGACAGCAAGGTCGCCCTGGCGCTGGAGCGCAGCGCCTGGAGCGTGAGAGTCCTACGGCAGCAGGAGCTGGTNGGATTTGTGCGCATCACCAGCGATCAGGCACTCAACGCCAACCTCTGGGACCTCCAAGTGCTGCCCAACGAACCTGAGGCTGAAGCACTCCTGGCTGTTCTGATCAACGTCAGCCTCAACCGGCTGCGNAGAGATCTGCCTGGATGCAGCATCTCATTGGCAGCTACTCCAGCAGCTGTACCGGTGCTNGAGCGCTTTGGCTTTATTAGTGATCCCAACGGCATCCGCGCGATGGGCCTAACCCTCTAAATCAAACCAAAGTTCAGAGGCAAGANATGAGCTGGTCCAATCAATTGATCAGACCCTGACGAGCATGGAGGGACTCGAACCCCCGACATTCAGAACCGGAATCTGACGCTCTATCCAACTGAGCTACATGCCCTNGATTCCTTACCTTAAGCGCTCAACGGTTGCTCTCCCATCCTTCTGCATCGCCTGGAGCTGACCAGCTTCCGCAACTATGCGGGCCTGCACCTGGAGCTGAATGCTCCACGCCTGCTGGTGCTTGGCAACAACGGCGAAGGCAAATCCAACCTTCTAGAAGCGGTGGAATTGCTCGGCAGTCTGCGTTCCCATCGCTGCAGCAGCGACAGGGATCTGATCCAGCGCGGCGCCACCCGCAGCCGCCTGCGCGCCAAGGCNGGCCAGGAAGGCGATGACGATCTGNTGCTGGAACTTCGCCGTCAGGGGGGGCGCTGGCTGCAGCGCAACGGCAAGGTGCTGGAGCGCCATGCCGACCTAATCGGCCCCTTGCGCTGCGTGGGCTTCAGTGCGCTGGATCTTGAGCTAGTGCGAGGGGAGCCGGCACTGCGCCGAACCTGGCTCGACCGGGTGGTCCAACAGCTAGAGCCGGTTTACAGCGAACTGCTCAGCCGTTACGGCCGCCTGCTGCGGCAACGCTCACAGCTGTTGCGTCGATCATTGGGCGACCGTGATGACGTGCTGGAGGTCCTCGACCAACAACTGGCCGTGATCGGCACCAGGCTGCACCGCCGCCGTCATCGAGCCCTGCGGCGTCTTGAGCCCTTNGCAGCCCCTTGGCAGGAGAGGCTCAGCGGCGGCCGCGAGCGGCTGCAACTCACCTACCTGCCCGGCTCAAAGCTCAGCGAGCCGGAGGACGAACANGCCTGGCAGCAAAGCCTGATCGAGCAACTGCNCGAGCAACGGCCCCAGGAGGAACGACTGGGGTATTGCACCGTGGGACCCCAGCGGGATGACGTAGCCCTACTGCTAGGAGGTGAACCGGCCCGGCGTCTGGGCTCAGCTGGTCAGCAACGCTGTCTGGTCCTGGCGCTCAAACTGGCGGAACTTGAGCTGGTGNAGCAGCTCAGCGGCGTGGCACCCCTGCTGCTGCTNGATGACGTGCTGGCGGAGCTAGATCCNCAGCGTCAGCAGTTGTTGCTCGAAGCCATCGGAGAAGGGCATCAATGCATGGTGAGTGCCACCCACCTGCAGAGCTGCGTTGATGACTGGCGCCAGCGGGCTCAGCTGGTGGAGATCAAGGCTGGTTCGATTCTGACGTCGTCGTCTTGAGAGGCTTCTCGATTGCGGGCTGGGTGTCAGACAGACCTAGAAAGGCCAGCACCGTTCCTCCCACTGCAACACCAGCCACCAGGAGAACCAGCAACAGCTCTCCGACGGTGAGGCCGGCGTGTAACCGACTGGAACGCCTGGGGCGAGAGGACAATCGCAGCACCTTGATCAGCTGGTGAACAGTGATAACAGGGGTAAGGTTAGGAGCTCTTTTGCCCGAATCAATGGCTAAAGCCTCCTGTCTGCACCCCGATCCCGGACGCACTCTGCTGGAAACCCCCAGCAGCACAGGACCGGTCCCTCAGGACATGGTGGGCAAACACTGCATCCTGGAGCTCTACGACTGCGACTCCAGCAAGCTCGACGACGAAGACTTTCTCAGGGCCGCCCTTACCCAAGCAGCTGAACGGGCTGGCGCCACCCTGCTCAACCTGATCACCCACCAGTTCGAACCCCAGGGAGTCACCGGCTTGGCCCTGCTAGCCGAGTCGCATATCTCGATCCACACCTGGCCTGAATCGGGCTATGCCGCTGTGGATGTATTTACCTGTGGTGATCACACCATGCCTGAGCGGGCTTGCGCCGTGCTGAGCGAACAGCTCAGCTCGAGTCGCCAGAGCATGCGCAGTTTCCGTCGCCGCACACCCGCTGAGGTCCTGGGGAGCACCCGCTCACCGAGCCCCTGCTGAAGCAACAGCTCACTCAGCGGCAAGCACCCGATTGAGCTTGCCGCTGACCAGCCCCTCCAGATCAAGGCTGATGGCGTCAAATCCGATCGCTCGAAAGCTCCGCACCAACACATCGCGCTCCACCGAGGCAAGAAAACCTCCAATTTGCTCAGCCGGAATTTCGATCCGTGCTGTGTCCCCCTGAGTGCGCACCCGAACCCGCCCATAGCCCCGCAGCTGCAGCCACCGCTCCGCGGCGGCCACCCGCTCCAGCCGAGGAGCACTGATGGCTTCTCCATAAGGAAAGCGGGAGGCCAAGCAGGGCTGGGCTGGTTTATCCCACCAGGGAAAACCGAGAGCCCGTGATAGCTGGCGCACCCCGTCTTTATCGATCCCGCAACTCACCAGCGGTGAGAGCACGCCTTGCTCAGCAGCAGCTACCAGACCAGGGCGATGATCGCCGAGATCATCGAGGTTGACTCCATCAAGGACCTGGGCAGCACCTGCTTGCTGGGCCAACTGGGCCAACAAGGCATGAAGCTCCTGCTTGCAGAAGTAGCACCGATCAACTGGGTTACTGGCGTATTGAGGGTTGTTGAGTTCAGCCGTAACCAGCTCTCGGTGGGTGAGGCCAAGCCAGGCCGCCTGCCAGCGTGCTTCCTCCAGCAGATGGGGCGCCAGAGCCGGTGAGATCCCAGTAACTGCCTCAACTTGCTCGCCAAGCTGCTCTGCAGCAATGGCGGCCACCAGAGTGCTGTCAACACCACCGGAGTAGGCCACCAGCACCGAACCCTGGGAGGCCATCAAGGCACGCAGAGCTTTCAGCTGCTCTTGTCGCTCAAGGGACAGCGTCTCCAGCTGTGGGTGAAGGCGAAGATCAAGCACGGGCTCAGACTATCCAGCATCGTTACAATCCGGGCCCAAGTCCCCGAGCGGACGATGACCACAAGCAATGGACGTGGCATCGGCATCCGCACTGCCGCTGGCGGCGATGAACGCAACCGCGGGCAGCTCCACGTTTATGACGGGGAGGGCAAAGGCAAAAGCCAGGCAGCCCTAGGGGTGGTGCTGCGCACCATCGGCCTCGGTATCTGCGAAAAAAAGCGCACCCGAGTGCTGCTGCTGCGCTTCCTCAAAGGGCCTGGGCGCACCTATGCGGAAGACTCCGCCATCGAAGCGCTGCAACAAGGCTTCCCACACCTGATCGACCAGGTCCGTACCGGACGGGGGGACTTCTTCACCGCCGATGAGGTGACCCGCTTTGACCACCTGGAAGCGCAGCGAGGCTGGGACATTGCCCGCGGAGCCCTGGCCAGTGAGCTGTATTCAGTGGTCGTGCTCGATGAGCTCAATCCCGTGCTGGATCTCGGCTTGCTGGATGTGGACGAAGTGACCCGCACCCTGGCGGCCAAGCCACCGGGACTGGAGGTGATCTCTACTGGCCGTGGAGCACCTCGCGCATTGGTGAATCTGGCGGATCTGCATTCCGAAATGCGCCCCCACCTGCATGAGGCACCGAGCCAGCTGGGCATGGAGGGCATTGAGATCTACACCGGGGAAGGCAAGGGCAAATCAACCAGCGCTCTCGGCAAGGCACTGCAGGCGATCGGCAAGGGCATCAGTCAGGACAAAAGTCACCGAGTACTGATCCTGCAGTGGCTCAAGGGGGGCAAGGGCTACACCGAGGACAGCGCCATTGCGGCCCTACGCGAAAGCTATCCGCACCTGGTGGACCACCTGCGATCCGGCCGTGATGCCATCGTCTGGCGCGGTCAGCAGCAGCCGATCGATTACGTGGAAGCCGAACGTGCCTGGGAGATTGCCCGCGCCGCGATCGCCAGCGGTCTCTACAAGACCGTGATCCTCGATGAACTCAACCCCACAGTGGATCTTGAGCTGCTTCCGGTGGAGCCAATCATGCAGACGCTGCTGCGGAAACCACTGGAGACCGAGGTGATCATCACCGGCCGCTGCAAGAACCAGCCGGCCTACTTCGACCTAGCCAGTGTTCACTCGGAGATGGTGTGCCATAAGCACTACGCCGAGCAGGGGGTGGACCTCAAGCGGGGTGTTGACTACTGAGCCCACAAGGTTCAGTCACCCCTTCAACCGGTTTCAGACACATTCAGTCCACACCAATCAGCAATCGTGGGCTCCATGCGAATCGGCTTGGCCTGGATCTTGTTGCTGTCAGCACAGCTATTCGCGGGCGTAGCCCGCGCCCGCGACTGGAGTGCGATCGATGCCCTGCGCTCCAGGTTGGAAGCCGGTGGTGCCAGGGTCGTGCAGGACGACTGCGGCCGCCTGCCCCGCGTGCTGGGGCTCTATCACCAAGCCAGTGACCGCATCGTTATTTGCCGCGTCCATCAGGACCCTGCCGCGGTCTGGGACACCCTCGCCCATGAGGCGGCCGCCGCATGCAGGCCTGCAAGGGCGGGGACCTGACCCGTCCAGCCCTGCACAAGCAGATGGCCCGAACCCTCGGGCGCCATTACCCCCACGAGCTGGCTTCGCTGCAGGCCTATCCGCCCCGCCAGCGGCTAGCGGAACTGGAGGCCCGCTACACCGCCAAACTCGAGCCCGAACAGGTGTTCAACCTGTTTGAGCGCTACTGCGGCTGACCCCGATTCCCATGCCGATGCGTTTTCTCCCTTCCGCCCTGCTGGGCCCCATCGCGTTGCTGGTGGCTGCTCCTGCGGCACGCGCAGTGCCACTGGAGGCAGCCACAGACTTGGCTCTTGGATACTGCCTCCACGCTGAGGGGCATACGACTCAGATGCAGTCCTACCGATTTGTGCAAGAGCTAGGACGGCGCCAGGGTTGGCCCTCCGGCTGGACATCGATCATCAAGCCCAACCAGATCCAGGTCGCCATCGGTCAGGCGGGGGGGTGCAACGGCTTGCTGCAGCAAGCCAGCCAAGGCGGTCAGTGGCGCCCACGGCCCACAGCAGCTCTGCCCCAGCCACGATCACGCAGCTCCGCGGAGGGATTCGGGCTGGCCCCTTACCGCTAGACGTAGGCCTGGGCTGAGTGACTGAAGAACCTGCGGTAATCGGGGTCCTTCTCAAGCAAATCGAGGAAGCGGTCGCGATCGAGGCGCAGCAGAAGTCCATCGCCTCGTGCCCGCACGGTCACTGCACGAGGCAGATCATCAAGAAGGCCGGCATCGCCAAAGAAATCGCCTTCCTCCAGCACCCCTTGCTTCACGGGCAAGCCTCCCCAGAGGTCGGCCTGCAACATCTCCAAGGTGCCGGCCACCACGACATAGAAGCTGTCCGGAGGGTCGCCTTCGCAAAAGACCTCCTCACCAGGGCGCACACGCTCACTGACGAAGTTGGAGGCCAACCAGCCCATGACGCTGCGCTCCACCCCATCAAATAAGGGGATGGAACTCAGCCGTTCAGCCGTGATGCGCACCCGATGACCTGAGCTGAGGTCAAAACCGCTCATCTGGCGATGCCAAAAGGAGGCATAAAGCCCACCAGCGGCAAGCAGCACGTTGTGGTGGCCCTGCTCCACCACCCGGCCATCAGCGATGACGGCCACCTGATCCATCGCCGCCGCTGCCCGCAGGCGATGCAGCACCGAAACCACGGTGCGTCCTTGACCGAGTTTCACCAAAGTGGCGTTGATCGCTTCCTCGGTGGTGGGATCAAGGGCACTGGTGGCCTCATCAAGCAACAGCACACGGGGATCACGCAGAATTGCCCGGGCAATGGCAATGCGCTGACGCTGTCCCCCCGAGAGACGGCCTCCAGCCGGGCCAACCAGAGTGTCAATCCCCTCGGGAAGGCTGGCCAGAAAGGCGCTGAGCTCAGCGGCCTCGGCGGCCTGACGAACCTGGTCATCACTGGCATCAAGCTTGCCCAGACGGATGTTCTCGGCAATTGAAAGATCAAAGAGAACTGTGTCTTGCGGCACTAGAGCAACCTGCTGCAACCAGCTCTCGCGATCGGTGGCAGAAAGATCAACACCATCAGCCTGCAGCAGGCCACTCTGGGGGTGCAGCTGACGCAGCAGCAGGCGCAGCACCGTGCTCTTGCCACCACCGCTTGGGCCCACGAGAGCCAGTGAACTGTTGGCGGGAATGTCCAGTGACAGATCCGTCAGGCCTCCGCCATCGGGGTAGCGGAAGTAGATCTGGTTCAGGAGCAGCCCCTGCTGTAGGGCCGGCAGGGCCGGCAAGCGCGGCGGGGCCTGCTCCTGCGAAACATCTTGGATGGGCGGCAGCTGCTGCTCCAGCAGGTTCAAGGCCGTGGTGCCTGCCTGCAGCGGCAGCAGGGAGGTCCCCAACTGCCACATGCCACTCACCATGGCGGTGGCGATACCCAGGGCCGAGACCAGCTGACCCACCGAAAGCTGATCGACCAGCACAAGGGTGGTCCCCATGGCAAAGACACTCACGAGAGTGAGAAGGGCCGCGGCCGTCAGCGCTGCGCTCTGCAACCCGGACATCGCCCCCACCCGCCTAGCCCAGCGCATCAACTCCAAGTTGCGCCGGCCAAATTCCGCCCGTGTCGAGCTCCGTAGCCCGAAAAGATCCACCAGTTCACGGCTGCGCAGACGCTCACCTGCGTACTCCAAAAGCAGTGAGGCCCGTGCAACCCGCTCCTGTTCCCGACGCGCCAGTGATGGCGTGAAGGCCACCTGCGATACCAAAAGCAAAGGCGTGAGAACCACCGCCAGCAGAGCCAGACGCCAATCACTGCGGAACAGCAGTGCCACCCCCAAGACGATCTGAGCAACCGTCCAGATGAACATCGGCAGCTGCACCACCACCACTGCCTCAAGCGTCGGGATCTGCTGGGCCAGCAATCCCTGCTCAGCCCCATCGTTCACCCCACCGGGTTGCTCCAACAGCTGCCGGAAGAGGCGCTGACGGAATTCATTGCCAAGCTGGCCGCCAAGAGCAGCGAAGAGCTGCACTGACACTCCGTTGCAGGCCACCGCCACCAGCAGCCAGAAGCAGGGCAGCAGCAATAACGGCAGGATCCCGCTGCTGCCTTCCGCAGCAGTGACCCGATCGATCACCAACTGCAGCAACACCGGAATCCCAACCATCAGCACGGGATCGGGCAACACCGCCAGTACTGCCAACAGAGTCCGTCTGCGCTGGCGTCTGAAATAGGGCCACAGCCTCAGGGGCAGGAGCAGAGGAAACATCGGAGTGCACCTGCCTCTGTCCCACTCCTAGCCAGAGAGGAGAGCTCTGCCTCAGTAACGCTGCACGGAGGAATCCACCTCCTGGCTCCAGGCATCGATGCCTCCAGACACATTGATCCCGGAGATGCCCTCCCGCTTGAGGGCAATCAAGGCCTTGGCGCTGCGCCCCCCCAGCTTGCAGTGGGCATAAAGCCTTTTACCGGCAGCCAGCTCTCGCACCTTCTCTGTGGCCTGACCGCTCTCGATCTGATCCAGTGGCACCAAAACCGCACCGGGGATGGTGGCAATCTCCGCCTCAGGGGGATTGCGCACATCGAGAAGCAACACATCATCGGCCCCAGAATCGAGCAGGGCCTTCAGTTCCACTACCGAAATACTTTCGACCGCACCGGCTTCTTCCTGACCGGGGGCTGAGCCACCAACTCCACAGAACTCCTGGTAGTCAATGAGTTTGTCGATGACGGGGCGCTCCGGGCTGGGACGCAGCTTGAGCTCACGGAAGCTCATCTTGAGGGCATCGAACAACAACAGCCGACCGCTGAGAGTGGTACCGATTCCGGTGATGATCTTCACCGCCTCTGTGGCCTGGATCACGCCGATGATGCCTGGCAAAACGCCGACCACTCCGCCCTCGGCGCAAGAGGGCACCATCCCCGGCGGTGGCGGCTCGGGGAACAAATCTCGGTAATTGGGACTTTCGGCATTGAGATTGAACACCGAAGCCTGACCTTCAAAGCGAAAGATCGAGCCGTAGACATTTGGCTTGCCAAGCATCACGCAGGCGTCGTTAACCAGGTAGCGAGTGGGGAAATTGTCGGTGCCATCACAGACGATGTCGTAGGGGCGAATGATCTCAAGCGCGTTGTCGCTAGTGAGGGCCGTTTCAAAGAGATCCACCTGACAGTGAGGGTTGATCTCATGGATACGGGCCTTCGCCGACTCGATCTTGGGCTTGCCGACCCAACTGGTGCCATGGATGACCTGGCGCTGAAGGTTGCTGTGATCAACCACATCGAAATCGACGATGCCGAGGCGACCCACCCCTGCAGCAGCCAGGTACAACAGCAGTGGGGAGCCGAGACCACCCGTACCGACACAAAGCACTGATGCTGCCTTGAGCCGCTTCTGTCCTTCCATCCCCACTTCCGGGAGGATCAGGTGCCGTGCAAAGCGCGCGATCTCATCGGGAGAGAGCTCAACGCCGCTGATGTCAGGGGGAAGCATGGCTGCTTGGGAGTGGTGCTGGGCACACCGGCAATCCCTACTCTCCCAAAGCCTCGGGCCAGATGAGCTTCCTGGGCTGCAGCACACCAGCATCCTCATGAAGCCACCAGGCGCCCCAAGCGGGGGGTTCAAGACCACGGATCAGCATTAGACAGCCATCCCAGCCCCAGGACAGATCAATAGGAGAAGGCTGAACTCCACCGCTGGGATGGCTGTGGGCTGATCCCAAAAGCTGCCAGCCGCGTTGGCGACCCCAACGCTGGGCTGCCACAAGTTCACCGGGATCAACCGAGAAGCGATTGCGGCGTGAGCCTTCCTGGTCCGGATCAGTCGGATCGGGGCACCAGCGATTCAGGCAGGGCCAGATCCAGGCCAATTGCAGCTCAGCAGCAGCGGCGGCTGGACCGAGCAGCAGCGCGCATCCCTCCTCAGGCCACGCGCATCGCAGGTGCTGGTCGAGAACGATCAGCCAATGCCCATTCGCGGAAAGATGGGCTGGTGAAACCCGATCGCAGTCGATAAATTTGCTCCATATTCCGACAATCCCACCCATGATGGCGACCACTGAAGGGACAACTGAAGTGACGGAGGCTTCAGTGGCATGGAGTCAGGAAGCTTCTGACAACACCTCAACTGAGGCAAACTCCGCTGACTTCAAAGAGCGCTACGCCGAAGTGCTCGGCAAGGTGAACTCAGCCCTGGAAGGCGTGGATTGGAGTCAGATGGGCCGTATCGGCAAATCCATCGGAATCCTGGTGGCCGTGATCGTGGCCCAGATCCTGATCAAGGGTGTGCTGGACACCATCAACATGCTGCCCCTGGTCCCCGGCCTACTAGAACTTCTTGGCCTTGTCGTGATGGGCAGCTGGGGCTGGAACAACCTCCGCACCAGCACCAAGCGCGAGGAGCTTTTGGGCCGCGTCTCCAAGCTGCGCCAGGAATATCTGGGCTGAACCTTCAATTGCTTCCTGCTCGGAGGATCCTGAGTAACTGTCTGATGCTCGTTTCGCAGCTTGCGATGTAAGAGCCTCCGAACAGGTTTGCATGGTTCAGGAAGTGAAACAGGTTGTAAGCGACACGCCGCTGCTCGGCTCCTGCCGGCAGCGGCCATTCGTCGTTATATGCCCGGAAAAACCCTTGGGGCAGCCCGCCGAACATTGACGCCATCGCTATATCCACCTCACGGTCGCTGTAGGACACAGCCGGATCGAAGACACATGGGCGTCCATCTCTGAGCACATCAGCGTTACCAGGCCAGAGGTCCCCATGCACCAGACAGGCCGGAGGCTGGTGCTGATCAAGCCAGGGCTCTAAGCGCTCCAGCAACTCATCGCTTTCCTGCCACTGCAGACCCTGAAGGGCCAGACAGCTGAATTGATCACCAAGGCGCTGGCGGCAGAAGAAACGGCCCCAGCTGCTCTCCCAGCCTCCGCGCTGGATGCCGGCTCCAATCCAGCGATCCCCTTCCCAGCCAAAGAATCCTGGCCCAGCATCCATGCTGCTGCGATGCAGACGAGCCAGAGCACGACCCAGGTGCTGCCAACCAACAGGATCAGCGCCCCCCAACTCGAGGCGATCCAGCACCAGCAGCGCGCGACCGGCAGCAGAACCAACTGCTATGGGGCGCGGCAACACCAGTTCGTCGGCCCAGGGGATCAGCGCCTGGAGGCCTTCCGCCTCAGCCTCCAGCCGCTCTAGATCCCTTCCAGGCAGCCATTTACAAAAAAGGGATTCGATTGGGCAATCGGGACTTACACCCTGCCGCTGCAGCCAGTCCCTCAGCTCGAATGCACTCTCGCTCAAGGCCGCAGGCTCCCAGACTGTCCTGCAGCAAGCCTGATTGACGCCCTGAGCCGTGCTGATGTGCTGGTCCTTGGAGCCGGAATTGCCGGACTGACCGCTGCGGCGCTACTGGCTCGCCATGGGAAGAAGGTGCACCTACTGGAAGCCCACCAACAGAGCGGCGGCTGCGCTGGCACCTTCTGCCGCGGCCCCTACATCTTTGACGCTGGTGCCACCCAGGTTGCCGGGTTTGAGCCCGGCGGGAGCCACCAACGTCTTTGCTCCGTACTGGGGGTGGCATTGCCAGCAGCCACACCGCTTGATCCCGGCTGCGTGGTGGATCTCAATGATGGTCATCCTCCTGTGAGGATTTGGCGCGATCCGCAGCGATGGAAGCAGGAACGCCAGCAGCAATTTCCCGGCAGCGAACGGTTCTGGCAATTGAGCGCCGCCATCCACGCCAGCAACTGGTCATTTGCGGGACGACGGCCGGTCCTACCGCCGAGAAGCGGCTGGGATCTTGGACAGCTTCTGCAGGCGCTTGGACCTGGCAACCTGGCCAGTGGGCTTCTGACAACTGCCACGGTGGCTGACCTGCTGCGCCTCTGCGGCTGCAGCGGGGAGGCCCACCGGCGCTTGCGACGTTTTCTGGATCTACAGCTCAGGCTGTATTCCCAAGAACCCGCTGATCGCACTGCCGCCCTCTACGGCGTCACCGTGCTCTCGATGGTGCAGGAACCGCTCGGGCTCTGGCATCTACATGGATCGATGCAGGAGCTGAGCCATACGTTGGAGACCGCCCTAGCCCTGGCGGGCGGCAACCTGCTGCTACGGCACAGGGTGGAGCAACTGCAGCGTCGCGGCGACCAGTGGTTGGTGGCCGGCAGCGCTGCTGGAGGCCAGCGGTTCGAATTCAGGGCAGATGATGTGGTCTGCAGCCTGCCTCCCCAGGCCCTGCCGGAATTACTAGGGGAGCTGATGCCACAAGGGCTGGCCCAGCGACTGCAGCAATTTGGCGATCCCTCCGGCGCTCTAGTCCTCTATGGCGCAGTGAAGCGCGAGCATCTACCCGCGAACTGCCCCAGCCACCTACAACTCGACTGGGAGCAACCCGGCTCACTGTTTGTTTCGGTCAGTGAGGACGGAGATGGCCGAGCACCTCGCGGTGAGGCCACGGTGATCGCCAGCGTGTTCACCCCAGCCCGCCCCTGGTTTCAACTCGACCGGAATGAATACAAGCAAGCCAAGGCCAGGGCTCAGCGCGGCATCGAAGCCGGGCTGGAGCAGTTACTNGCACTGCAGCCGCAGCACTGGCTGCGACGGGAACTGGCCACACCGCTGGGATTCAGGCGCTGGACCGGCCGTCCGTATGGCTTTGTTGGTGGCNTCGGCCAGGCACCGGATCGATTTGGNCCCTTTGGTCTGGCAAGCCGCAGTCCGTTGCCAGGACTGTGGCTCTGCGGCGATGCGATCTACCCCGGTGAAGGCACCGCAGGAGTGAGCCTCTCCGCTGAGATGGCCGTACGGCAGTTACTGCAGGCTCAGAGGAAGNCTGGTCTGACGGCCTGAGCCGCGCTGAGCTGCTCTTGAAGCGCCTGCCAGTCCTTGGAAATGACCAGAAAGCGCAAGTGCTCCAGCTGCTGCTGGTAACTCTCCAGGGCAGCCAGGACAGCATCTTGATTGCAGCGAGCCATCAAGGTGCCTAGCTGGGGATTACCGCCACCGATACGGGTCGTATCGGCAAAACCAGAGGAGGCCAAGGCCTGAGCCAACTCAACCGTCCCGCCTGAGGCTGCGTTGTGCAGCAACGCTGCACTCACCAGCACAGGCATATGCGAGATCAGAGCCACGGCCTGGTCATGGCTGGCCGCATCGCACTCCAGCACTCTGGCCCCCAGTGCAATGCCGAGAGCTCGTGCCAAGGCCAGGTCCTCTGGATCCTCATGACCTGAGGGTGTGATCACCCAGGGGCGGCCACCGAACAGACCCGCAACCCCAGCCTCAACGCCGGCATTGGCTGTCCCTGCCATGGGATGACATGCCACAAAACGCGGCAGGCGGCTCTGNAGTGACGCCAGGACTGGAACCTTGACCGAGCCCATGTCCATGACCAACGCATCACCTGGCAGCCCCNCAAGCAGCTGCGGGGGCGGCGACACCAGCTGATCAAGCGGCAGGGCCAGCAGCACTAAGGCACAGCCATGGAGCACCTGCGGATTCACCGAAGCCTGATCAACAAGCCCACGTGCAAGGGCGCGCTCAGCGGTGACCTGCCGGTGGGTCCAGCCATGGACGGCAATGCCCTGCTTTCGCAGATCCAACCCCAATGAGCCGCCGATGAGGCCCAGGCCCACCACGCCGACGGGACGGCCAGCTAGACGTTGCAACAGCTCGGTTGCGGTTGTCATCGTGCGCACCTCAGAAACCGCACTGCTTCCTACGATCCCTCAACCCACACTGGCGGATGCTGGAAGCTCAGGCCCATCACAAGCTCAAGCAGCTTCTGGCTCTGAGTGGCCGACGCAGCTGGCCCCATGGCCTGACGCTCACCCGCTTGGTGGCCCGCAGTCTGCGGCGAGGTGATCACAGTCTTTTCCCCATTCATGAAGGGGATCCCAGCGAATGGCTGCTCAGTCTGCTGCTGCCCCTGCTGCTCAGTGAAGAGCCCGTGGCTCTTGTGGCCAGTCCAGANCTGCAACGCCGCATCCTGCAGGTGGAACTGCCCCGCCTGGCTGATGCCGGGCTGAGGCGGCCGCTCTGGCAGGACATCACGCCACCGCCGCAGCCTGGACTGTGGCTGCTGTCCTTCGAGGGTCTGGTCCAGGTCTGGCAAGCCGGGCACCTAGGCCACCATCAACTGATCTGCGCCGAAGCCGAGCGACTGGACCCACTTCTGCGGGAAGCCCAGTCGGTGAAGCTGGAGCCTCAGCACTGGGATGCCCTTAGCCGCTCCTGCCCGCAGCTTCGAGAAGGAGTNCTGCAGCTGCATGAACGGCTAAGCCGGCGGCTGCTGAACCGTCCCTTGGGCCGCAGTCCGCGCCTACCGATTGCCGCTGAGGATGAAGCACCTCTTCGCCTACTGCTGCAGGGAGCGGGGATCCTGCCCACGCCCTGGCCGCGTTGGCTGGCTGCCCAGGGACCGCAATGGACAAGCTGGGCGATCACTGACCCCCAGCGCTTGCAGTGGACCCTGGAGCGTCAGCCTCTCCATCCATTGCTCAGNCTTGAGGGGCTGCTGCAGGGGCGTGGCGCCGTGCTGGCCGGCAGCTGGTCTCCTGAGGGGGAACGGCTGATGNCGCTTGGCCTGAAAGAGCCGGTGGTGGTGCCCCTTGGCGATGCCCAGCGTGATGAGGCGTTGCCCTTGTTTGCCCCAAGACTTCAGCCGCTGCCCAACAGTGAGACCTTTGCTGGGCATCTGCTGGATCAGTGCCGCCGACTGGTGCTGGGCCAGTCAGGCCTGAGTGTGGTGCTTGTGGACGATGACCCTCTGCGTCAGTGGCTCACCAGCGCCATGGCCGCAGAATTCGGCAGCCGTGTTGACCATGAGCAGACAGCCCCGGATAGCAACGGCGTGATCTGCTGCCGCTGGAGCTGGTGGCTCGATCACCAGGAGCTGCTGCCCCAGCCCTGTCAGCTGGTGGTCGGACCACTACCGATTGCCTCGCTAGAGGATCCGCTCACCGCAGCGCGCGTGGAAGCAATGCGACGACAGGGCAGGGACTGGTTCCGCGAACTATTGCTGCCAGAAGCACTGGAGCGGTTGCAGAGGGGAGTAGCGCCACTGCGCCGCTCCAGCGGTGGTCGCCTGGCGGTACTTGATGGACGGATCAGAGCCCGCACATGGGGCCGCCAGGTGCTGCAGGCGCTGGAGCCATGGGAGCCCCTGGAGCGGCTATTACCGGACTAGGGCGGTCAGAGTGCGCTGGCGCTGCAACACTTCCGATAGTTGCAATGCCGTGATGGGAGAGGCCCGCCGCCGCGCCAGTCAGGGACTGCCGCCCCGCGAACCCAAACCTGCCGCTAAGCAGGACACTTCACCGCGACTGGTGAGCTGGCTGCCCTTGACCCAAAACCAAACGCGGCAGTTCATGACCATCACCAGCCGCGGTGCCTGGATCGGGATTGGCGGTCTAGTTGTGCTTTGGCTGACCGTGCGCTTCCTAGGACCTGCTCTGGGCTGGTGGAGCCTGTCTGACGGCTAACCGGAAACAGTGAGGAGACCCGGACCTAGGGAGTAGGTATTTACACTCCCCAAAAAGGAAAGAAAACCTTAGAATTGACTCACTGGCTGATTTGCTGTGTTTCTCAGGCTTGCTGCTCAGTACCAAGACCTGGTCAAAGACCTGGTGCTCACCCTCGACGCCTTGGCCCAGAGCCTCAAGAACCACGGCCTGACGGCCAGCTGCTACACCTGCGGCACCGATGGCAACCACGGCGCCTCTTTCGTGGCAGACCTGCGTGATGGCCACGCTGTGCGGTTTCTCGTGTGCGACCACGGCATTAGCTGGGTCGAGATGCGCAACGGCGTTGAGCTGGTCAAACTCGAGGGAGCTGATGCCATCCGTGAACTGGATCGACTCAGCCAGCACCTGCGCAGTCTGCAGCGCCAACGCTTGGAATCTTCCATGACCGAAGCAAGCTGGCGCAGTGCCGGCCTGCTTCCTGTTCATCGGCTAGACCTCAGCTCGCCTCAGCCAGAGGGGTAGCAGCCGCTGGAGCAGGACGCTCCGAACCTTCCTTGCGCTTGGCGCCAACCGCAGCCAAGGGCTTCATGGAGTTAGCGGTCACATCAGCTCCGGCGGTGAGCTTTTCACGGGTGCGCTGCTCAATCACCCCACAGGCCTCAGGGTTCTGCTCCATCCAGCTGATGGTGTTATCGCGGCCCTGACCGACGTTGTCGCCATCGAAGGAGTACCAAGCGCCCTTGCGCACCACCACACCAGTCTCCTCAGCCAAATCCAACAAGCAACCCAGGGTGCTGATGCCGCGCCCGAACAGGATGTCGAACTCGGCGATACGGAAAGGCGGCGCCACCTTGTTCTTGGCCACCTTGACCTTGGCCCGGATGCCGTATTCCTCTGTGCCGCGCTTGAGGGTCTGTATGCGGCGAATATCCAGACGCACGGAGGCGTAGAACTTCAGCGCATTGCCACCGGTGGTGGTCTCAGGGTTGCCATAGGTGACGCCAATCTTGAGACGCAGCTGGTTGAGGAAAATCACCGTGCAACCCGACTTACCGATGTTGCCGGTGATCTTGCGCATGGCCTGGCTCATAAGGCGCGCCTGACTGCCCACGGCCAGATCACCCATCTCACCCTCGATCTCGGCGCGGGGCGTGAGAGCGGCAACGGAGTCAACCACAACGATGTCCACCGCCGCCGAGCGCACCAGCTGATCAACGATCTCCAGAGCCATCTCACCGGTGTCCGGCTGAGAGACCAGCAGGTTCTCGATATCGACACCCAGCGAGGCGGCATAGACCGGGTCAAGGGCATGCTCCGCATCCACGAAAGCGGCAACGCCGCCGCGGCGCTGGACCTCGGCAATGGCATGCAAGGTGAGGGTGGTTTTACCCGAACTCTCCGGGCCGTAGACCTCCACCACGCGCCCTTTGGGATAACCACCCCCAAGCGCCAAATCGAGGGTTAGCGCACCAGTGGAAATGGTCTCCACCCGCATGCGGGAAGCATCTCCAAGACGCATGATCGAGCCTTTACCAAAATTGCGCTCGATCTGGTTGAGCACAAGGCCGAGGGCCTTTTCACGCTCAGCGGCGGGAGCAGCCTGGGATGANTTGGAATCGGCCATGACGAAGAAAATCAGGGGCGGAGGTAGGTGCTTGCAGCGCCGGGCTGTGCCGGCATCGTGCGACCACAGAGGTCAAGGTGCCACTCCCGCCGCCCGGTGATGCGACCGGCAGAGAATGAACTNAATAGAACTNTTGTACTATAGCGGGTNAATGCTGCTGGNGCAAAGATTGCTCCAACTGCTCAGGTGTCAGCAGTGAAAGGCCGGCCGGCAGTCCCCTCCCATCCTCAGGCAGCAGATACCCCCAGCTGACCAACCGGCAATCCACAGTTTCCAGACCAGGAGTGGCCAGCACGGCCTCCAGCGTCAGACGGCGATCTTCCAGAAAGAGCACCCGATCGCGCCAGATGCCCTGAGCCCGGAGACGCAGCAGCACTTCAGTTTTGGGGCCATCCTCACGGCCATGAATTTGCTGTGGACGCAGGCCGTGGCTCCCCAGCAGCTCTGCCGTAAAACCAGCGCTCTTGGTCGTGAGCACGCGCCATGGCTCCCCAGCAGCATCCAGCCGTTGCAGCGCCGCCAACATCCAGGGGTAGGGCCGATGGAGAGCCAGCCAGGCAGAACGATCGTCGACAATCGCCCCCTGACGCACCGCATCAAGAGTGCTGGTCAGTTGCTCCGGGCTCCATGCCAACCGCTCCAAGCTGGAAGCAAGAGCCTCGCTGTAATCAACAGCAAAGGCCGATGCCGGCGCGCCCCAGCCAGCAATCGCCGCTGCCAACACGCCCATCTCCCAACCGTGGAGCACTCGCGGACGCAGCTGCCGGAACTGGTCGGGAAGAGCTTCCGGCAGAAGCACCCCGTCCGGCAGCAAGGACAGGGCTACCCGCCGGGCGGACCACCAGTACTCCTGCATCCCATCGACGATCACTCCGTCGAAATCAGAGATGAGCACAGACAACGTTAAAAACTGGGCCGCTAGGATTCGAACCTAGGAATGGCGAGACCAAAACCCGCTGCCTTACCGCTTGGCGACGGCCCATTGGGAACTTGCAGGGGCTCTTGCCCGCGCTGAGATCTTATTTACCCACAGGGACGTGCCAGGCGTCAAACACCCGCTGCAGGGACTGTCTCGCCATGGCGACGCAGAAGACGTTCGAGGGCTCGCTGCACCTGGGGCAGGCTGTCTGCCTTGATGACATGGATGGGCACTGATCCGTCACGAGCCTGGCGACGCAACTCAGGATGACGACCCAACTGATTGCGGCCGGCCAACACAGCATCAGCACGGTTCAACTCATCGGCCAGTTGCACCGGCCACTGGCGGCTGCGGGCCGCCTGCAGCACCAGACGCGGAGCGATGCCGCAGCAATAAACCCGCAGCGGGCGGGGCTGACCAACGGCAGCTGAGGGCAGAGACACCACCACGGGAGCGGCGGCGGGAACAGCAGGGCGCATTCGCCGCGGGCCCGTCAAGCGCGGCCGCTCCACGACAAGACGGCCATCAGAAGCCACGGATCTCACTTCAGGCGACGGGGTAGCGCCGCGCAGCAGCTGATCCACTGTTGCCGCAACATCGGCATGCACCAACCAGCGGNTTCGACTGTGCATCTCGACCGCTAGGGGGAAAGTGGGAGCAGCAGCCCGCTCCAGCACCGCCTTCTGACTACCGCGTCGGCGAGCCTCCTCATCACCGAGAGTGACCGACTGCACGCCACCCACCAGATCNCTCAGCGTGGGGTTGCGCACCAGATTGGCCAGGGCATTGCCGTGGGCAGTGGCCACAAGCTGCACACCGCGTTCAGCGATGGTGCGTGCGGCATGAGCCTCCTGCTCAGTGCCGATCTCATCGATGACGATGACCTCAGGCATGTGGTTCTGAACCGCCTCGATCATCACGCGATGCTGCAACTGGGGCCTTGCCACTTGCAGCCGCCGCGCGCGACCGATTGCGGGATGGGGCACGTCCCCATCCCCGGCGATCTCATTGCTGGTGTCAATGACCATCACCCGGCGGCCCAGCTCATCGGCAAGCACCCTGGCGATCTCCCGCAGGGCAGTGGTCTTGCCCACCCCTGGACGACCGAGCAGCAGCAGCGACTCCCCGGAGTCGAGCAAATCGCGCACCATGGCCACGGTGCCGAACACGGCGCGGCCCACACGGCAGGTGAGTCCGATCACTCGTCCAGCGCGATTGCGCACGGCACTGATCCGATGCAGGGTCCGCTCAATGCCAGCCCGATTGTCACCACCAAATGGACCCAACCGGTCAATCACCTCAGCAAGGTCGGCTGCGCTAACCGGTTCGGAATCAAGATCAACACTGCGATCGGGATAACGAGCTTCTGGCAACCGTCCCAGATCCAGCACCACCTCCAGCAAGTCCTGCTGAGCGACTGGAAGGGCAAGCGCCTGCTGCAGCCTCTCGGGCAGGAGGATCAGCAACCGTTCCAGGTCATCGGTGATNCGCTCCTGGCTGACGGTGACCGCCGCAGCCGGCTCAGCCCTCTCGAGCACGGCTCACCCCGCCAGCTCTCTGCCTGGGTTCTAGCAGCCGCGCTCGCCGTTCTGGAGCCTCCAGAGCTGCTTTAGAGCCTCCAAGGCACCTGGCCAGAGGTCCTCACACTGCCGAAGTGGCATGCCGCGCCGCTCAGCCTGCTCCAGTTGAGGCTGCAACAACTTGCGGGCGCTACCCCCATATGCAATCCCCACCACCGATCCTGATAGCGCGGAACCGTCCAGGGCTGCGCGTTTTAACCGCCGCCTGCTGTCGGCATTCGTGCCACCAGCCAGCTGCAGTGGACCTGGAGGAAGCCGACTGCGCCAGCGCTGCACCAACGCCACAGCCGCCTGGGCCGTCCCAGAGCCAACATCACCACTCATCGGCCGGCCATCAAGCTGCCAGAGCCACGGCCAGCCCGTGACCTCCAGTGCACTATGCAAGTCCCAGAGATGTCTGGAGAGGCCATCGGATTCACCGCAGCTNACCGAGATCCGCTGCACCACCACTCCACTGGCCGTGATGTCCCTGAGGCGCTGGCGGAAGGCCTGGCCACGACCTGGGCTGGTGTGGATCTCGATGGCATCAGGACGCACCTGCTGCAAAAGCAACTGCACCGCTTTGCCATCAAGCCGCTGGCTACGCTCCTCGATCAGGCCCAGAGGGCAAGCCACCAGACAGCGGCCACAGCCATAACAGCGCTCCTCGATGACGCCACCGCTCGCCGGAATCGCTCGGGCTGGACAAACCCTGGCGCAGGGTCGGGGGCAATCATGAGGGCACTCCCGAGGGTCGAAAAAAGCTTTGCGGAAATGGGGATCCTCCCCGTCGCTAAGGCTGAGCATCAGCCAGGGATCACGGGTGAGTCCCCGTTCACGCGCCCAAGCCATCCCACGGCGAACGGCGGAAGCAACTGCAGCATCGGCTGCAACATCTAGACAATGGGCTCCAGCGAGACTGGCGAAGGCAGCCAGGTCTTCAAGGGCGACCAGATCATGATTGCTGGCACCACCGATCCACTTGATCCATCGCCCCTGAGCAAGAGCCTCCGCCGGGGCGAGTGAGGACTCAGGCGCTGGTGATATCACGCAGTGGGGTCCAGCGCAGGCTGCGGCTGCCGCCGAGCTCAACAACCATGTGCAGTCGTGGTTCCCGCTGACAGAGGGCCAGAAGACTGGAACGTTCTGCGGCCGAGAGCACCTGACCCTCAAGCAGCCAGAGCACCACTGGACCAGTTGCCGCAAGTGCAGGGCCTAGCTGCGGCATCACCAGTTGAACCTCACCGACGGCGGCATCACGACCAACACAGTGGTGACCAAGATGGGGCGGTCGAATGCCGTGCAGGCGCAGCAAAAACGCCTCGGGATCACCCAGTCCGCGGGCAGAAGTGAGTTCTGTGCGATAGCCGGCTGCGCGCAGCCTCCTCAGCAGCCTGGTCTCGGCACCACCTTCAAGCGGGGCAAACAATGCCAGGGCCCTTTCTCGCTCGAGGTCCCTGCGGAAGACGCGGCCGGTGAGCAGCAGGGGCATGGGCCGAAGCAACACATCAAGGCCCCAAGTCTGGCAGGGGTGTGGCCGGAGACATAGAGGCCAGCCATAGGCTAGGCTCTTTGCTTGTGCATTTGATGCTGTGCCCGACCGCTAGCCGGGCCTCCAGTTCAAATGCCGGATGTCATCACGGTTGATGACGTCTTTACTGGCCCGCGCAGGCCCCTGCTCGAAAGAGCAGATCTGCCGGGAAACTAGCGCTTCAGGTCCGAGAGGACCAGCTGCGTCAAGTCCCAGCCAGGCCTGTCTTGAAGGTCTTTTTGAGACAGATCCATTCCTTGACAGTCGGGCAACCGCTGCTGAAGGGATTGTCCAGCTGGCGTCTCCCCCCTCCCTAAATGTCCATTGGCATTCTCGGGAAGAAACTGGGCATGTCCCAGTTCTTCGACGATGAGGGCAGGGCCGTTCCGGTCACCGTGATCGAGGCGGGTCCTTGCCGAATCACCCAAGTCAAAACTCCTGCCAGCGACGGTTACAGCGCTGTTCAGGTTGGTTTTGGCGACGTGCGCGAAAAGCTCGTCAACCAACCCGCCCAGGGCCACCTGCGCAAGTCAGGTGACNATCTCCTGCGCCACCTCAAGGAGTACCGCGTCGATTCAACCGACGGGGTCGAATTGGGGGGCAGCGTCACCGTGGAAGCTTTCGCGCCCGGCCAGAAGGTCGATGTCAGTGGCGACACCATGGGCCGCGGTTTCTCCGGTTACCAAAAGCGTCACGGCTTCAGCCGAGGCCCCATGACCCACGGTTCAAAGAATCACCGCGAGCCGGGTTCCACCGGCGCGGGCACTACGCCGGGCCGNATCTACCCCGGCAAACGTATGGCTGGCCGCTTTGGCGGCACCAAGACCACCGTCAAGGGTCTNGTGGTGCTGAAGGTGGACAGCGATCGGAACTTGCTCATCGTCAAAGGGTCCGTACCGGGTAAGCCGGGCGCTCTGTTGAGCATCCGCCCCGCCAAGCGGGTCGGCACCAAGGCCACGGCTTGAGGAGGGACTGAACAGTGAACTGCGTCATTCAAGACTGGCAAGGCAAGGAGGCAGGCAAGGCCTCCCTCGATCTCAAGGTCGCCAAGGAGACATCCGCGGCTGACCTGATTCATCGCGCTGTGGTGCGGCAATTAGCCAATGCCCGCCAGGGCACCGCCAGCACCCTTACCCGTTCCGAGGTGAGAGGTGGTGGCCGAAAGCCCTACAAACAGAAAGGCACCGGCCGAGCTCGTCAGGGTTCCATCCGCACCCCGTTGCGTCCCGGCGGCGGCATCGTTTTCGGTCCCAAGCCCCGCTCCTATGAGCTGGACATGAACCGGAAAGAGCGTCGCCTTGCCCTGCGCACAGCTCTGATGAGCCGCAGCGAGGACATGGTGGTGGTCAAAGCATTCGGCGACAAGATCGAGAAGCCCAAGACCAAGGAAGTGGTTGATGCCCTGGAGCGCTGGGGAATCCCTGCCGGCACCAAGGTGCTGATGGTTCTCGCTGAGATCAGCGAAACCGTGCGTCTTTCTGTGCGCAACCTTCCCGAGTTGAAGCTGATCGCCGCCGACCAGCTCAACGTCTTCGACCTACTCAACGCCAAGAAGCTGGTGGTGAGTGAAGAGGCCATCGTCAAGATCCAGGAGGTGTACGGCAATGGCTGAGCGTTTCAGCAAGCGGCTGGCGGATGTAATCCGCAGGCCCCTGATCACCGAAAAGGCGACCCGCGCCCTCGAGCTGAATCAGTACACCTTTGAGGTGGACCCACGGGCTGCAAAGCCCGACATCAAAGCTGCCGTCGAACATTTGTTCGATGTGAAGGTCGTGGGCATCAGCACCATGAACCCACCGCGCCGCACCCGTAGGGTCGGTCGCTTCTCCGGCCGCCGTGCACAGGTCAAGAAGGCCGTGGTGCGCCTGGCGGAAGGCAGCAGCATCCAGCTTTTCCCTGAGTCCTAAGGAGCAGTCATGGGAATCCGTACCTTCCGCCCCTACACCCCCGGTACTCGCACCCGGGTGGTCAGCGACTTCAGTGAAGTCACCCGGCGCAAGCCTGAACGCAGCCTGGTGGTGGCTAAGCACCGCCGCAAGGGTCGCAACAACCGAGGCGTGATCACCTGCCGCCACCGCGGCGGCGGCCATAAACGGCTCTATCGCATCGTCGACTTCCGGCGGGACAAGCATGGTGTGGCAGCCCGCGTGGCCGCCATCCAATACGACCCGCACCGGAACGCCCGTCTAGCGCTTCTTTATTACGTAGATGGCGAGAAGCGCTACATCCTGCACCCCGCCGGAGTGCAGGTGGGCCAGGAGGTGATCTCCGGCCCTGAATCACCGATCGAAGTAGGCAATGCCATGCCTCTTTCGGCGATTCCGCTGGGTTCAGCGGTTCACAACGTCGAGCTTTATGCCGGCCGCGGTGGCCAGATGGTCCGAACCGCCGGCGCCAGCGCCCAGGTGATGGCCAAAGAGGGTGATTACGTCGCACTCAAACTGCCTTCCACCGAGGTGCGCCTGGTGCGGCGCGAGTGCTACGCCACCCTCGGGGAAGTGGGCAATGCCGAGGTGCGAAACACCAGCCTCGGCAAGGCCGGACGCAAGCGCTGGCTAGGCCGACGCCCAGAGGTTCGCGGCAGTGTGATGAACCCCTGCGACCACCCTCACGGTGGTGGTGAAGGTCGCGCCCCGATCGGCCGGTCCGGTCCGGTCACCCCATGGGGCAAGCCCGCCCTGGGTCTCAAGACCCGCAAGCGCAACAAGCCCAGCAACAAATACGTCCTCCGGAAGCGTCGCAAGACCTCCAAGCGGAGTCGAGGCGGACGGGATTCCTGATGACCAACCACCTCTTGCTGATCGCTTAAACCGCTATGGGACGCTCACTCAAAAAAGGACCTTTCGTTGCCGACAGCCTCCTCCGCAAGGTGGAGAAACTCAATGCTGCTGGCGAGAAACCCGTGATCAAAACCTGGTCCCGGGCCTCCACCATCCTGCCGATGATGATCGGCCACACCATTGCCGTGCACAACGGCAGGGCCCACGTGCCGGTCTATGTGACCGAGCAAATGGTGGGTCACAAGCTCGGGGAATTCGCCCCGACCCGGACCTTCAAAGGTCACATCAAGGACAAGAAAGGAGGACGCTGAGATGGCCAGTACCACTTCCACCCAAGCCCTGGCCCACGGCCGCTTCGTGCGGGGCTCGGTCTCCAAGGTTCGCCGGGTACTCGATCAAATCCGAGGTCGCAGCTATCGCGACGCTCTGATCATGCTCGAGTTCATGCCCTACCGCTCCACCGGCCCGATCACAAAAGTGCTCCGGTCCGCCGTGGCCAACGCCGAACACAACATGGGGCTTGACCCAAGCAGCCTGGTCATCTCTGTGGCCAGTGCCGACATGGGTCCAGCCATGAAGCGCTATCGCCCCCGCGCCCAGGGGCGGGCCTTCGCCATCAAAAAACAGACCTGTCACATCTCCATTGGTGTGACTCCCCAAGACGCCTGACGACCGATGGGA
>NHBY01000030.1 GCA_002168155.1 Synechococcus sp. TMED19
AGATCCACACCGGCCTCTTCTGCCGCATCAAGGATGTAGGCGTCGTCAGCACAGTCGAAGCTGGCGCCACCCTCGATGGAGATCTTGAAGGAAGCCATTCGGTTGGATCCGTTTCTCAGTTGATAGCAGTGCCCTATCGATTCGGCATAAAAAAGCCGTCTCAGATTCGAGACGGCTTATGGGGATTTCCTTCTCAAAGTCCGGATGAAATCGGAGCGGCGGGATTTGAACCCACGACCCCCACTACCCCAAAGTGGTGCGCTACCAAGCTGCGCTACGCCCCGGACTTAGTGAAGGTAACACGCCAAGGGCCCAGTCAGCGACGGCGTTTCAGCCGTTTGAGCAGCACGGCATTGAGCTGATCTCGCCCCATGCCTGCATGGCCCCAGACCTTGAGTGCTGCGGCCAACTGGCGCAGCTCCAGCAGGCTCATCGATGCCAGGAGAAGTTCAGGAACGCGGCGCCAAGCCACTGATGCCGCAGGCAGCATCGAATCGCGATCAGGTTCCTGCAAGCCAGCCAACGCTCCGCCGGCGATCCATTCCGGTACAAGGACCATCAGCACCGCCAGTAATCCATACAGCTCCACCAACCCCTTGGGCAGTGGATGCAGCGGTTTTACCGGACGGGGCCTCAGGTCGTCACTCACGCCTGTTCAAATCGTTGGCAACGCCGACGTGAGAGTTGATCCTCCAACTCCACCTCGTCCCCCGAGATTGTCAGCTTGAGGCGATCGCTGATGTAGCGCTTGAACAGGGGGGAGTGCTTATCGCGGAACAGATTCATCTTGTAGCCACCCATATAGAGAGAGGCCTGAGCGTCATTGCGTTCGATCAGCAGTTCTTCATCGCCGTCGCAGCGGTATTTGTCCTGACGTTCGTAGTGCTCCCACCACGGAGAAGGGCCCGCGCTGACTATTCCATGCACGCCCACCACCAGGCTCAAGGCTGTAGCCGCCCAAAATGGTTTAGATGCTGATCGGTGCATTTTCACCACGCAGCACACAGTGACTGATATTCCAGTCGTAGTGACTCCAGACCGTATAGGGAAGTTTGTAGGTGCAGCCTGCGAAGGTGCCCAATTCGACCTTGGTTGGCATCGCTGAGCAGTAAGGACGGCTGCCTGGTCGTGCCAGGTACTGCTGGTGGTAGTTCTCGCCAGCAAAGAACGGCACCCCAGTCCGAATCTCGGTGGTTATCGCTCCGTATCCCTGCGCTGTAATCAGCTGTTGGTAGCTGTCTCTGCTGGCTTCCGCCTGCTTGAGGAGTTCCGGGTCGTCGACATAAATCGCCGAGCGGTACTGACTGCCGCTGTCATTGCCTTGCCGGTCCCCTTGGGTGGGGTCATGGCACTCCCAAAAGAGCTTGAGCAGGTCACTGAAATCAATCAATGCGGTGTCCCAAACCACCCGCACGACTTCGGCATGACCGGTGCGTCCACTGCAAACCTGTTCATAGCTTGGATTGCTGCCGTTCCCGCCGGCGTAACCAACGGCAGTGGTCACAACACCAGGCAGGCGCCAGAAGCCCTTTTCAGCTCCCCAGAAGCAACCGCAACCAAACTGCGCTTCCTGCTGTCCTTGTGCGGGCGGGGCTGTAATCGGTGTGCCCAGAACGACATGTAGTCCTGGCTCCAGAGTCGCTCCACCCTCTCCGCCACCGGTGAGCCAACTGAGCATGGTGATGCCGCCGCAATCAACTCTTTGGTTCTAGGGCAATGTGATTAAGCAGTGTGGTGGTGAAGGCAAAGAGCAGAAACGGCAGTGAGAGCACAAGGATCAGTCCCACTCCCAGCAGGGCGAATAGGGGTCGGCTTGCTCCCATCAGACCCAAGGCCATGGCCAGGCTGACGAAGATCACACCCATCCAGGCCAAGACCTGCCCATAGATGTCGCCGAAGGTCAATGTGCAATGCAGCTGATAGCTCTCGCGGGTCTCCATGGCCTTGCCTGCGGAGTGATCTCTCCAGCTAAGCCCGCTTCTGATCATCTAAAACCTGATGTAGGTAGTTCTTCAGGAAAGGCGCTATCAGGCAGCTTCCAGCTGTTCGCTGGCCTGCTCACGCTCCCAGAGTCTGCGGTAGGTGCCGCTACGGGCAACCAGCTCGCGGTGATGGCCCTGTTGCACCACTTGACCGTTTTCAAGGACCAGCACCCGGTCACAGGCTGCAGCTGCTGACAGCTGATGGCTAATGAACAACACAGAGCGCTTCTGGTTGAGAGTGAGCGACTGCAAAATCGCTGCAGCAGTGCGGTTGTCGACGCTGGCCAATGCATCATCGAGGACCAGGATGGGCGCATCCACCAGCAGGGCACGGGCTAGGGCACTGCGTTGACGCTGGCCGCCACTAAGGGTGATTCCCCGCTCCCCAACCAGGGTTTCGTACCCGTCAGGGAAGGCTTGAATGTCGGCTTCCAGCTGAGCCTGGCGCGCTGCAGCGCGGAGCTCCGTGTCGCTGGCCTCAGGATTCCCGAAGCGGAGGTTTTCGGCCAGCGTTGCTGTGAACAGATAGCCCTCCTGCGGAACGAGCGAGATCTTGGTGCGTAGATCCCTCAGGCTCAGTGAGGTGATGTCCTGTCCATCAATCCAAAGCTGGCCATGGGGCACCTCCACCATGCGGCCCAAGGCTCGAGCCAAGGTGGTCTTGCCGCAACCAATCGGTCCCACCACCGCCACCAATTCTCCGGGTTTGACTGCAAAGCTGACGCCTGCAAGCGATTCGGTTGTTGCCCCGGGGTAGCGGACGCGTAAGCCCTCGGCTCGAATCGCGCCAGGGGATTCAACGACACGCAGCGGCTGGGGATCGGCCGGATCCTGGATTGCGGATTGACGCTGCAAAAGCTCTTCGACCCGCTCCAGGCTTACCTGGCCGGTCTGGAAGGTGCTGAGCGTGAACCCCAGTAGTGCCGTTGGGACAACCAGTCGTTCCACATAGAGAATCAGCGCCACCAAACCGCCGAGGCTGAGGCTTCCTGCTGCCAGCTGACCGCTGCCGATGGCAAGCAGCACCAGAAGGGATAGAGAGCTGATTCCCTCAAGCAGTGGAAAGAGAGTGCTGCGTGTACGGGCCAGTGCCAGGGCGGCATCGCGATATCGATCACTCAGCTGTGTGAAAGCTTCCTGTTCAGTCGGTTCCTGCCGGTAAATCTTGATGGCGCTGATCCCGGATAGGTCCTCCTGGATCAGATCGCTGAGGCCGGCTAGTTCGCGCTGCTGCTGGCGTTGCTGGCGCATCATCCGGCCGCCGCTGGCACCCACCAGCAGCAGCATGAGTGGATAAAGCGAGATCGCCGCGAGGCTCAGCCAGGGGTCGATCGACAGCATCGCTGGAAGCGTGAATGTATAGACCAGAACCGTGTTGGTGAGACTCAGTACAGCGAATCCCAGCAGCCTGCGCACGTTCTCCACATCACTGGTGGAGCGGCTGATTACGTCACCACTGCCGGTGCTCTGCACCCAGCCCGGTTCTTGCTTGAGCAGGTGATCGAAGATGCGCTGCCGCAGCTTGATCTCCACCTGACGTCCTGCTCCGAAGACCAGCACGCGAGACCACAGCCGTATGAGACCCATGCCAGTGGCTAGTACAGCCAGCAAAGCCGCCTGTTGCAGCAGTTGGGGCAGGGAGAACCCTTCCTTGAGGTTGTTGACGGTGTTTTGAACCAGCAACGGCAGGCTCACCCCCACCAGATTCACAGCGACAAGGGCCACGGCTCCTTGCAGCAATTCGCGCCGTTGCGGCCGTAGGTAGCGAATGATCAATCCCAGCTTGAGGGGGGCAGCCATCCGCGATTGCGTCTATTCGCCCAAACTACGGAGCCGAAGCGCTTGACTGTCGACCGATGAGCAGCAGTCCTGAGATCACTCCGCAGCAGACCCATCCCCTGGAGGTCAGTGATCGTCAAATTGTTGATGGTCTGCTTGCCACCACGGTTCCAACCGATGCCCATCTTGTTGATGCTGCCCGGTTGCTGATGCGTTACAGCGGCTTCCCAGGTGCTGATGAGCTGCAGCGCGATCTGGCCAAGGCCATCAAGCTTTGGGGCTTCAGCCGTGATGAGCTCAATGTCCGCTGCCGTGAGATCTGGGCCTCCGGCTATCGACCAGGACAGGACGCTGCGGTGGAAACCCAGGCGGTTGGCAGTGGCTTTGATGCCTCTGACTCCGAGACCTGATCAATCAAATGATGTCTAGCCAACACACACGCCCACGGTTCATAGGTAAGAATTGGGAGTCCCCATCACCTGGCCCGGGATGCTTTTGCATCCGGGTCTTTTTTTTGGGCTGATTTTTCTGCAAAGTTCAGGGCGCCTGTTGTGCGCTCTGATGACCAGTACCGACACCATCTCCTGGCCTGCGCTTCTTGAGCATCTCTGCCGCGGCGAGGTGATGCAGGCCGATCAGGCCACTGCCTTGATGCAGGCCTGGCTCGATGGGACCCTTGAGCCGGTGCAGACCGGGGCCTTTCTTGCCGCTCTGCGCTGCCGTCCCTATCAATCCGTGGAACTCGCGGCAATGGCCCAGGTGCTGCGCCAGGCCTCAGCATTGCCATGCCCAAGACCGTCCATGGCCCTGGTGGATACCTGCGGCACCGGCGGTGATGGAGCCGACAGCTTCAATATTTCAACCGCCGTAGCGTTCACCGCTGCGGCCTGCGGTGTGGTTGTCGCCAAGCACGGCAATCGCAGTGCAAGCGGCAAGGTGGGTTCAGCCGATGTCCTCGAGGGGCTTGGCGTTCAGCTCAGTGCACCGTTGGAGCAGGTGGTGGGAGCGTTGGAGCAGACAGGGGTGAGCTTTCTGTTCGCGCCGGGCTGGCATCCGGCACTCAAGGGATTAGCACCGCTTCGCCGCTGCCTGGGTGTGCGCACCGTTTTCAACTTGCTGGGCCCACTGGTCAACCCCTTGAAGCCTGAGGCCCAGGTGCTCGGTGTCGCCACGCCGGGGCTGCTCGAGCCAATGGCAGGAGCGCTGCAGTTGCTTGGTCTGGAGCGGGC
Organism: Synechococcus sp. TMED19; assembly: GCA_002168155.1. Lineage (GTDB taxonomy): Bacteria > Cyanobacteriota > Cyanobacteriia > PCC-6307 > Cyanobiaceae > RCC307. The sequence goes on from NHBY01000030.1 coordinate 4,991, forward strand.
TGTTGTGGTCCATGGCCACGGCGGCCTTGATGAAGCCAGTCTTTCCGGTGCCAGTCAGCTGATCGTTCTGGAGAACGGTTCACTTCGCCATGAGTCCCTCGATCCCTCGGCTCTGGGCTTGAGCCCTGCACCGCTGGAGGCCCTGGCAGGCGGTGATCTCAGCTGTAATCAGAAGATTCTTGAGTCGGTGCTCCAGGGCCGTGGCACAACAGCTCAGCAACAGGTGGTGGCGCTCAACACAGCATTGGTGTTGTGGAGCGCCGGTGCGGCCGCTACATGGTCAGAAGGGGTGCAGCAAGCGCTTGATGCTTTGGCCTCCGGTTCGCCTTGGCAGCGCCTGCAGCAACTCTCTGCCTCCCTGACGCCCGCTGCGGGATGATCGTTACAGACGCCAAGACCAATGGACGCCCTGCTTGTGCTGGCTGATGGCACCGTGCTGCGCGGCAAGGGCTTTGGCGCCACAGGCACAGCCATCGGTGAGGTGGTGTTCAACACTGGGATGACTGGTTACCAGGAGGTCATCACCGACCCCAGCTATACCGGTCAGCTCATTATTTTTACGTATCCAGAGCTGGGCAACACCGGCATCAACACCGAGGATCTCGAGGCCGATGCCCCGGCGGTCAAGGCGGTTATCACCAGAGAACTGGCTCCTGCTCCCAGCAACTGGCGCAGCAGCGGCCACCTGGAGGGCTGGCTTCAAGATCATGGAGTTGTTGGTCTAAGTGGCATCGATACCCGCGCGGTGGTGCGATTGCTGCGCGAGGGCGGTGCCATCAACGGTGCGGTCAGCAACGACGGAACCAGCCCGGCCGCATTGCTGGCGCAAGTCCGATCTGCTCCATCGATGGAGGGGCAAAACCTGGCGGCCCAGGTCAGCACCATCGAGCCCTATCACTGGAGCCGCCCGACGGCTGCAGGCTTTGATCAACGCCTGCAGCCAAAGCCTCTGCAGCCTTACAAGGTGGTGGCGATCGATTTCGGCATTAAGCGCGCCATCCTTGAGCGGCTTAGTGCCCATGGCTGCGCCGTNCAGGTNNTACCCGCCAGTGCNAGCCTTGACGAGGTGATGNCCCATCAACCTGAGGGGGTTTTCCTNTCCAACGGCCCTGGCGACCCGGCCGTGGTCAGTAGCGGCATTGAGCTGGCCACTGCTCTGCTTGGGCACCGTCAGTTGCCCCTCTTCGGGATCTGTCTTGGCCATCAGATTCTTGGCCTAGCCCTTGGGGGACGCACCTTCAAGTTGGGCTATGGGCACCGCGGGCTCAACCATCCATGTGGCGGCAATGGTCTGGTGGAAATCACAAGTCAGAACCATGGTTTTGCTATCGATGCCGCCAGCCTCGATTCAGAGCGCGTGTCGGTCACGCACCACAATCTCAATGACGGCACTGTTGCCGCTCTGGAATTGCGAGATCAGCCAGTTTTCGGTGTGCAGTACCACCCGGAAGCATCTCCTGGCCCCCATGATGCCGACCACCACTTCAGCCGGTTCACAACCTTGATGGCAGAGCGGCGTAACGCCGATAGTATGGAGCGCCTCCAGTAGGCGGTTGTAAGTGCAAGAGGTCTGGAACCATCACTGATCTTCAGCGACTCACTGTCTCCCTCCGGGGCGGATTCGAGCCCCAGGATCACTGTCTGCTGTTCCGTTTTAATGGGCAGCTTGATGCTTATTCCGAGCGTCAGTTTCGTGATTTCATTGCAGATCATTCCAGCGGCCTTTCATTGCCTCTGGTCCTTGATCTGAGCCGAATTGATTTCATCGACTCCTCTGGATTGGGCGCCCTAGTTCAACTGGCCAAGCAATGGAATGAGGCCAAACGCCGCTTCCTGATTGTCGGCAACAGTCGTGTTGTGCAGACCGTCAAGCTGGTCCGGTTAGAGGCTTTCTTAAATATGCAGCCGGATCTCTCCACGGCTATGGGCAACCTTGCCGCTGCCTGAGGGCGTTCAGCCTGGTCCCGCCCAGCTGGCCTGGCTGGGTGATGCCGTTTGGGAACTCCATCAACGTCGTCGCCTTGTGCTCGAGCCTGGCTCCACNGCCCAGCTTCATCGCATGACNGTTGCTTTGGTCAGAGCTGAAGCGCAAAGCGATGCGCTCGCAATGCTTGAGCCAGAGCTTTTGCCGGCTGAACTTGATCTGGTGCGACGGGGACGTAATGCTGCCGGACGTGGACCAAAGCGGAGTGATCCGGGTGTTTATGGCCGCGCCTCAGGATTTGAGACAATGGTGGGCTGGCTCTATCTGAATAATCCCGCACGGCTGGAGCAGCTGCTCAGCCACCTGGAGCAGTGTTGCTCCAAAGACGCGGGGTAGCAGCTTCAGAGCCACGGTTATCTGCCTTGTCTTCATGCCCCCCCGTTCTCGTCGCCCATTCAGCCGCCCCGATGGGCCGGGCCGGCCCGGGGGTAGGCGCGGCGGTCCCGATCGCTTTGACCGGCGTGAGCGCCCCTATCGCTCCGACAGGCCTGAACGCTTCGACCGCCCTGAGGGGGAGCAGCGGCCTGGCCGTAGTGAGCGCCCTGGTGACAGCCGTTCCCGCTTTGATCGNTTTGATCGCAGCGAGCGTCCTGGCCCCGTTGGGCGTGGTCGCAGCGAGCGTACCGGTCCAGTCGGGCGTGGTCGCAGTGCGAGGCCAGAGAGATTTGATCGTGGTGAGCGCTTCTCGCGTTCAGGCCCAGGACGCCGTGATGGCGATCGCCGCGATGGACGCCCGCAGCGTCGCTTCCCTGGGCCGGGACCTCGCCCCGATCGCAATGATCGAGAGGAGCGGTTTGAGCGCTATGAGCGGCGCGAGAGTGAGCCACCTGTTGCTGAGAGTTCAGCCAGCCCGGAAGTTGATGATCTGATCTGGGGTCTTCATGCCTCTCAGGCCGCTCTGGAGAGCGGCAGGCCAATCCACAGGATCTGGTGTACCCCGGAGATGCGCTTTCGCAGCCGCTTCCTGCAGCTGCTGCGAGAAGCTAAATCCTCCGGTGTGCTGGTGGAAGAAGTCACTTGGGCTCGGCTGGCTCAGCTCAGCGGCGGCGGTGTTCACCAGGGGATCGTTCTGCAGACGGCTGCAGCCGACACGGTTGACCTTGATGCCTTAATCGGTGGCTGCAGTCGTCTTGGCGAAGCACCTCTCCTGATGGCCGTCGATGGCCTCACCGATCCTCACAATCTCGGCGCCATCGTCAGGAGTGCAGAGGCTCTCGGTGCCCATGGCTTGGTTCTGCCCCAACGCCGCAACGCTGGTCTCACCGGTTCTGTCGCCAAGGTGGCTGCTGGAGCTCTTGAACATCTGCCTGTGGCGCGGGTTGTCAACCTCAACCGTGCACTTGAGAAGCTCAAGGATTCGGGTTACCGGGTTGTCGGTCTTGCAGAGGAGGGCAGTGTCACCCTTGTTGAGGCTGACCTTGATGGGCCCTTGGTGGTGGTGACCGGATCGGAAGCTCAGGGCCTTTCGATGCTCACCAGGCGCCATTGCGATCAACTGATCCGCATTCCCCTGAGAGGCATCACGCCCAGTCTCAACGCTTCGGTGGCCACGGCGATGCTCTGCTACGAGGTGGCACGACGCGGCTGGATGGCCAACCTCAAAGGCCAGGATCCGGCGCCGCGGATTCAGCGCGCTCAGATCAACGCTGAGTCTGTTGATTNAGGTGCTCCCTCCAGCTCGGTCGAAGCGCTGCAGCNTCAGCCAGAGCCTCCCCTTGATCCGGCGGATGAAGCAGAGATTCGGCTCTGAGGCTCGCGATACTGGTCAGCAGCGATGCACAATGGGCCCGCGTCCAGACAGCCCCATGGGTGCTTTCTCCTCTCCCTTCCGCGCCACAGCCAATGTTCTGGGCCTGGCCTGGTGGGCACGGGTAGACACCCGTAATCCCGATGTCACGTACTGGTTCGGTCCCTTTGTGCGACGAAGCACCTTGGAACAGGAACTTCAGACCTTCTTGGCTGATCTCCGCTCTGAGCAGCCATCGGTGGTTGAGCACCAACTACTGCGCACTCGCCGCGGGGAGCCTTTCACCATCGAGCACCAGGGCTAAACGAGGCCACCTCGCGCTGATAGCGTCCCCTCCAGCCAATGAAGCGTGATGGCGATCTCTGCCTGGTCTGATGCCCTGCAACGTGGAGAGGCATCAGCCAAGGATCACGCTGAGAGCAGCCTTGAGCGAATTGCCGCCACCGACAGCGAGCTCAAAGCCTTTGTCACCGTCACTGCCGATGCGGCCCGAAGAGCTGCCGATCTCGTTGACGCGACTGTTGCTGATGGGGGACAGCCCGGTGTCCTCGCCGGCGTGACCGTCGGCATCAAGGACAACCTCTGCACCAATGGCATCACCACCACCTGCTCCAGCCGCATGCTGGAGGGNTTCGTCCCCCCTTATGAATCCACCGTCACCCAGCGACTCTGGGACGCCGGTGCCGTGCTTGTAGGAAAAACCAACCTCGACGAATTTGCGATGGGCAGTTCGACCGAGACCTCGGCTTTCGGCATGACACGCAACCCCTGGCACACGGGCAGAGTCCCTGGGGGCAGTTCAGGCGGCAGTGCAGCAGCCGTTGCTGCTGGCCAGTGTGATGTGGCCCTTGGATCGGATACGGGTGGTTCGATTCGCCAGCCCGCCAGTTTCTGTGGTGTGGTGGGCCTCAAACCCACCTATGGCCGTGTGAGTCGTTGGGGCCTTGTGGCCTTTGCCAGCTCTCTGGATCAGGTGGGGCCATTCAGTCGCACCGTGGCTGATTCCGCGGCTGTTCTGCAGACCATTGCCGGTCATGATCCCCGCGATTCAACCAGCCTTGACGTGCCTGTGCCGGACTACCTGGCTGCCTTGGATCGTCCCATCAAGGGCCTCAAGGTGGGCGTACTGAAGGAAGCCTTCGTGGAAGGACTTGATCCGGAGGTGGAGTCGTCCGTGCGCGACGCCGCTTCCCTGCTTGAAAGTCTTGGTTGTGAGCTCGTTGAGGTGAGTTGTCCCCGTTTTCAGGCGGGCATTGCCACCTATTACGTGATCGCACCCTCTGAGGCATCAGCCAATCTTGCCCGCTACGACGGTGTCAAATACGGCTACCGCACCGGTGATGCCGACACGCTCAGCAGCATGACTGCCCGCAGTCGCGCAGAGGGGTTCGGTGCTGAGGTTCAGCGCCGCATCCTGATCGGCACTTATGCCCTTTCGGCNGGTTATGTCGATGCCTATTACAAGAAAGCTCAGCAGGTGCGCACGCTGATTCGGCGAGAATTCGACGCTGCTTTTGAGCAGGTGGATCTGTTGCTTACCCCCACTGCGCCAACGACGGCTTTTGCACCTGGAGAGCACGAGAATGACCCGCTGGCGATGTACCTGGCGGATCTCCTGACGATTCCGGCCAATCTGGCTGGATTGCCTGCTATCAGTGTTCCCTGCGGCTTTGACAGTCAGGGGTTGCCAATTGGTCTGCAGCTCATGGCTCCGGTTCTCCAAGAGGAGCGGCTCCTGCAGTTGGCCCATCATTACGAGCAGGCGGCTGATGTGATGGCCACGCGTCCAGAGGCACCCCTGGTGCCCTGATCAAAGTGCATTCAAAAAAGCCACCAGATCTGGTGTGCCCCGATAGGATGAGGGCCGCCTTGTGGAGAGCTGTCCGTGAGCTTCGTACCGCTCCATAACCACAGCGACTACAGCCTGCTCGACGGGGCCACCCAGTTGCCCGCGATGGTTCAGCGGGCTGTCGATCTGGGCATGCCTGCAGTGGCGCTNACCGATCACGGTGTCATGTACGGCGCCGTTGAACTGCTCAAGCTCTGCTCCAAGGCCGGAATTAAGCCGATCATTGGCAACGAGATGTATGTCGTCAACGGCAGCATCGATGATCCTCAACGCAAGAAGGAGCGCCGCTATCACCTTGTGGTTCTCGCCAAGAACCGCACTGGTTACCGCAACCTTGTCAAGCTGACCAGCATCAGTCACCTGCGCGGCATGCGCGGTCGAGGCATCTTTTCTCGCGCCTGTATCGATAAGGAACTGCTCAAGGCTCACAGCGAGGGTCTGATCATCGCCACCGCCTGCCTTGGCGGTGAAATCCCCCAGGCGATCATGCGCGGCCGCATGGATGTGGCTCGGGATGTGGCGCGCTGGTATCAGGAGGTTTTCGGTGAGGACTTCTACCTCGAGATCCAGGATCACGGTTCGCCGGAGGATCGAATTGTCAACACCGGGCTGGTGAGCTTGGCGCGTGAGCTGGGCATCAGCTTGATAGCCACCAATGATGCCCACTACCTCAGCAGTGCTGATGTGGAGGCTCATGATGCGTTGCTTTGTGTGCTCACCGGCAAGCTGATTAGTGATGAGAAACGGCTGCGTTATACGGGCACGGAGTACATCAAGAGCCGCGAAGAGATGTCGCAGCTCTTTGCTGATCACCTNGAGCCTGAGGTGGTGGAGGAGGCCCTCAATAACACTGTGAAGGTCGCTGAGAAGGTCGAGGACTACGACATCCTCGGCCGCTATCAGATGCCCCGGTTCCCCATCCCTGAGGGGCATACGCCGGTTAGTTACCTACGTGAAGTGACTGAGCAGGGNCTGAGGGANCGGCTTCAGCTGGCTGCCAGTGATGCCATCGAGTCCCTCTATGGCGAGCGCCTCAGTCACGAGCTCAAGATCATGGAGCAGATGGGATTTCCCACCTACTTCCTGGTGGTGTGGGACTACATCCGCTTTGCGCGGGATAACGGTATCCCTGTCGGACCCGGTCGTGGCTCGGCAGCAGGCTCGCTGGTGGCCTACGCCTTGGGAATCACCAATATTGATCCAGTTAGTAACGGCTTGCTGTTTGAGCGATTCCTCAATCCCGAGCGCAAGTCGATGCCTGATATTGACACCGATTTCTGCATTGAGCGTCGTGGTGAGGTGATCGACTATGTCACTCGCCGTTATGGCGAGGACAAGGTGGCCCAGATCATCACCTTCAACCGCATGACCTCCAAGGCTGTGCTCAAGGATGTCGCTCGTGTTCTNGATATCCCTTACGGCGATGCCGATCGCCTGGCCAAATTGATTCCTGTGGTTCGCGGTAAGCCGGCCAAGTTGGAGATGATGATCGGTGAGGAATCTCCGGAGCCGGAGTTCCGTCAGAAGTACGAGAGTGATCCCAACGTCAAGCGCTGGGTCGACATGGCTCGCCGCATTGAGGGCACCAACAAGACCTTTGGGGTCCACGCGGCTGGAGTCGTGATCGCCGCTGACCCACTCGATGAGCTTGTGCCGCTGCAACGCAACAACGACGGCCAAGTCATCACTCAGTACTACATGGAGGACGTCGAATCGATGGGCCTTCTGAAGATGGATTTTCTCGGGCTCAAGAACCTCACCATGATCGAGAAGACCCTCGAGCTGGTGGCCGACCAGAACGGCGAGCGCCCCGACCCTGATCAACTGCCCGCCAATGACGAAAAGACCTACGACCTCTTGGCCCGTGGTGATCTCGAAGGGATCTTCCAGTTGGAATCAACTGGAATGCGCCAGATCGTGCGCGACCTCAAACCCTCATCGCTGGAAGATATCTCTTCAATTCTTGCCCTCTACCGACCCGGTCCCCTCGACGCGGGCCTGATCCCCAAATTCATCAACCGCAAGCACGGTCGTGAGGCGATTGAATTCGCTGATCGAAAGCTTGAGCCGATCCTGCAGGAGACCTACGGGATCATGGTTTACCAGGAGCAGATCATGCGGATCGCTCAGGACTTGGCCGGCTACTCGCTGGGTGAGGCAGATCTACTGCGTCGCGCCATGGGTAAGAAGAAGGTGTCGGAGATGCAAAAGCATCGCGGCATCTTTGTTGGGGGTGCCAGTGAACGCGGGGTCGACGCCAAGGTGGCTGATGAGCTGTTTGACCAGATGGTGCTCTTTGCCGAGTACTGCTTCAACAAGAGTCANTCCACCGCCTACGGCGCGGTGACCTACCAAACTGCTTATCTCAAGGCCCACTATCCCGTCGCCTACATGGCGGCTCTGCTCACGGTCAATGCTGGCATCACCGACAAGGTGCAGCGCTATATCTCCAACAGCAATGCCATGGGTATTGCTGTGCTTCCGCCAGATGTCAACAGCTCCGGTATTGATTTCACCCCCCAGGTCGACAAGATCCTCTTCGGTCTTTCCGCTGTTCGTAATCTTGGTGATGGAGCGATCCACGCGCTGATCACTTCTCGCCAGAGCGATGGGCCCTTTACGTCTCTTGCTGATCTTTGCGACCGCATGGCTGGCTGCGGCCAGCTCAATCGCCGAGCNCTTGAATCGTTGATCCACTGTGGGGCTCTCGATGCCCTTGAGCCGGCGGCAAATCGTGCTCAGTTGATGGCAGATCTGGATCTACTTCTGGACTGGGCCAGTGCCCGTGCAAGGGACAAGGNCAGTGGTCAGGGCAACCTGCTGGANCTGCTCGGCGGTGGTGGTNCCACGGAGACGGCTCCGGCCTCAGCTCCCAAGGCGGCTGCGGTGCCGGACTATGCCCCCACTGAAAAGCTTCGCCTCGAAAAGGAGCTGGTGGGCTTCTATCTGTCGGATCATCCGCTCAAGCAGCTCAGTGATGCCAGTCGCTTGTTGATGCCCATCGGCCTTGGCAGCCTTGAGGAGAAGTCTGACCGCAGCCGTGTCTCAGCCCTGGTCATGGTCCCTGAGATGCGCGTGGTGACCACGCGTAAGGGTGATCGCATGGCGATCCTGCAACTGGAGGATCTCACCGGCAGCTGTGAGGCTGTCGTTTTCCCTAAAACCTATGCGCGTCTCAGTGATCACCTGATGGTTGACGCCCGCCTGTTGCTTTGGGGTCAGGTTGATCGCCGTGATGAGCGGGTTCAGATCATCGTCGANGACGTNGCCCTCATTGACGAGCTGAATCTTGTNTTGGTGCGTCTTGATTGTCAGCAGGCCGGGGACATCACCGTGCAGCATCAGCTGCGTGAATGCCTTCAGCAGCACAAGGTGGATAACGAGACCCTCGGACTGCGTGTACCGGTTGTGGCGGAGGTCAACGCTGCAGGCGGGAGTTGCTTTGTGCGTCTCGGGCACCAGTTCTGCGTCAACGACGCTGAAGCAGCAGCTGCCAGCCTCAGCGCGGCTCGCTTTGACGTGCAACTGCGCCGTTGCGCAGCCGTTTGATATTTGGCCCGATCTGCTCGAAGCCCAGCAGGGTTCCTGGTTCGGGCAACCAGCTGCTGGAGAAAAGGCCGTAGCTCAGTCCAACTAGGCCCAGAGCGAAGAATCCTCCGGAGACGAACAGGGTGACGGCTGGCTGCACATCAACGATCTGTCGCGTAACCAGTAGGTAGCTGACAATGAAGGTGCCCATCCCGAAGCTGGTTGGGATGCCTGCCCCAATCACCACGCGGCGTGCCATCCGGTTGGCTACCACCTGAGGAATGGTGGTTCGGGGGGTTGGCGTCTTGGGGGTAGCGGGCCGGCTTGGCTCTGCTGAGACCCCCTTGGCGAAGCCTTCAACTCCGTTGGAAGACTTGCCGTTGGACGCCATGGAAAATCAGCCTCGAATGCCGAGCTTATTGATCAGACCCTGGTAACGGTCCTGGCTCTGGCTCTTGAGATAGCTCAGCAGGCTCTTGCGTCGTCCCAGCATCTTCATCAGTCCTTGCCGGGAGGAGAAGTCGTGCTTATTGGCTTGTAGGTGACCGGTCAGCTGGGTAATGCGTTCGGTGAGCATGGCCACCTGCACCTCAACCGAACCGGTGTCCGTGGCGTGCGTCTGGTGCGAGTTGATCAGTTCTTGCTTCTTCTCGGTGTTGAGGGGCATGCGGGACGAAGACCCTTTTCGGTGTAATCCAACAGCATACCCACGACACCTCCCTTAAGCAGCCTCCCTGCTGAGCCAGGCCAGGCACTGGCGCAACCACTCCTCTAGAGGTGCCGATTCCTCTAATTCACGGCTGCAGTGGGCCATGGCCTGCTGCAGCTCCTCGGGGCCGTAGCCCAGTGCGCTCAACGTGCTTTCCAGCTCAGTTCGCAGTGTTTGCTGCGGTCCACCAGAAGCGATCAGGGTCAATGCCACCTGGCCCCCAAGTTGGCTCCATCGTTCCTGCAGCCTGGAGCGCCACTCCAGCGTGAGCCGCTCGGCCGTGCGCTTGCCGACACCGGGGGCGCTGCAGAGCGCTGCAGTTCGATCCGCGAACAGAGCCTCCAGCAGGCCATCAAGACCGAGGCTGCCCAGCAGTCCCATGGCCACCTGTGGTCCCACCCCATTGACGCTGATCAGAAGCCGGAACAGATCGCGCTCCTGCTTAGCGGCAAAGCCAAACAGCACGCTGCCGTCATCCCGTTGCTGTTGATGTACATGCAGGGTGAGCGCTGAGCCAGCTATTGATGCCAGCTTGGGGTCACTCACCTGCACCTCGTAGCCCACTCCGGCGCAGATCAGCAGCACTCCGCTGCGGTTGCCATCCCGCCAGCTGTCGCCGACCTTTCCATCCAGCCAGCCGATCATGTTCAACTCTGGTGTCCAGCCATGTTGCCCCTGATGAGCGCTCTGCGCCGCTTTTGCTGCGTGATCGCTTGCGGGCTGTTGCTTCTGCTCACCGCCTGCTCGGCGGTTGGTCAACCGCCTCGTCAGATGCTGCTCCAAGCCCTTGATCTGCAGGTGCGATTCACGCAGATCGATCTGGCGGAAGCGCTGCAACTACCAGTTCCTGAAGGACACCCCAGCCTGCGGCGCGTTCGGGTTGAGCATCAGCAGCGCGTTCAGGTTGAGGGCCTTGGCGCCTGGCAGCTGCAGGGACGCTTTGATTGGAGATTGCCGGAGGATCCCATCCGGATTGACAGCCCTTTTGATGTGGTGTTGCTACGCGGCGAGAAGGGTGAGAGCTGGCGTCTGTTGCGCCCCCCCGGCCCCCAGCAGCCCGGATGGCGCAGCTACCCGCTGGTGAGCCGAGATCTTGTTATTGACGAGAGTCAGCAGCCTGGCTAGTTGCTGAATAGAGCCTCTGCCTAGATGAAATTCCAGGTCCTTCTGCTCAGCGTGTCCTTGTTTTTGCCTGNTGCTTTGCCAGCGCTCGCTAATGAGGCGGCAGATCATGCGGCGAGTTCTGCTGCACAGGACCTGAAGCTGGCAAGACGATGCGCCTGGCGTGACGCCAAAGGTCTTTGGGTTGAGGCCGGTGAATGCGAGATCGAGGGCTGGCAGGGACCTCATGAGTTGCTCCTGACAGTGCGCTGGCCTTCTGGCCAGCGCAGCGTGATTGAAACGCTGCCCGGTGGCGGTCAGGCCCGCATCAATCGCCGGCAGGGCTCATTCCAGCCTGGTGGTGATGGCACCTGGCTGTTTCGTCTGCGTCAAGGTGGTGCCTTGCGCTTCACTGGCAGCTGAGCACTACCGGATACGGCCAAAGCAAGGAGAATGGGCTCCCCTTCTGAGCCTGTGTGAGCGTTCCCCGGCTACATCCGCGCACGATTGAAGCCGTCAAGGAACGCGCCGACATCGTCGACGTGGTTGGAGAGCACGTGGTGCTCAAGAAAAAGGGCCGCGAATTTGTCGGGTTATGCCCGTTCCATGACGACAAGTCCCCGTCAATGACGGTGTCGCCGGCCAAACAGTTTTATTACTGCTTCTCCTGTGGTGCTGGCGGCAACAGCCTGAAGTTCCTGATGGAACTCAAGCGCCAGAGCTTTGGTGATGTGGTGATGGAGTTGGCCAGGCGCTACTCGCTGCCGGTCGAAACCCTTGATGTCAAACAGCAGGAGCGGCTCAAACAGCAGCTTTCACGCAGAGATCAAATCCACAAGGCCCTCTCACTGGCCAGTGGCTGGTTCCGCTCCAATCTCAAGCGACCTGAAGGGCAAGAGGCTCTTGATTACCTGCGTAAGAAACGTGGTCTCAGTGATGGCACGATTGAAAGCTTTGAACTGGGCTATGCCCCTGACGGCTGGGATGGCCTGATCCGCCACCTCCAGCAGGCCGAGGGGCTTTCTCCCAGCCTGCTTGAGGCCGCTGGTTTGGTGGTGCCTCGCAAGGGCGGCAATGGCTTTTACGATCGATTCCGCCAGCGAGTCATGGTTCCGATCCATGACCGCCAGGGGCGGATCATTGGTTTTGGTGGTCGCAGCCTGGATGGCAGCGAGCCCAAGTACATGAACTCTCCGGAGACGGAGGTATTCGACAAAGGCAAGCACCTCTTCGGTTTTGACAAGGCAGCCGATCCGATTCGCCGAGCGGACTGTGCTCTGGTTGTGGAGGGTTACTTCGATGTCATCGCCCTGCACGCGGCAGGGGTGCGTCACGCCGTTGCCGCCTTAGGTACGGCAATGAACAGTCAGCAGATCACTCAGCTCTGTCGTTGCTGCGACAGCCGTCGCATCGTGCTGAATTTCGATGCCGATCGAGCCGGAGTCCGCGCTGCTCAGCGTGCGATCGGCGAGGTCGAGCTGCAGGCCCTGCAGGGACAGATTGAGCTGAGAGTCCTGCACTTGCCATCGGGTAAGGACCCCGATGAATTCCTGCAGGAACGCAGTTCTGCCGATTACCTGGCTCTGCAGGAGCAGGCTCCACTCTGGCTGGACTGGCAGATCGAGCAGGTTCTTGAAGGCAAGGATCTTGGCCGTGCAGATCAGTTTCAGCAGGCAATCCAGGGCTTGGTGGAATTGCTGGGCAAGCTGCCCCAATCAGCGCTGCGCAGCCACTACCTGCAACAGGTTGCCGAGCGTCTCTCTGGCGGTCAGGCCCGCATGGCCTTGCAGCTGGAAGAGGATTTGCGCCAGCAAGTCAAGGGCCAGCGCTGGCATGGTCGCTCCAGGCGCCATGAGCAGCCTTCCGATGTGGGGGTGCGTGAACGCGCTGAAGCCGAACTACTCAGGCTTTATCTCCATGTACCGAGTCTTCGAGCCGAGATCCGCCAGGAGTTGCGGCAGCGGGAGCTCGAGGATTTCGGCCTCCCCCATCACCGCAAGCTCTGGGCTCAGATCAGCTCCCTGGAAGAGGACAACCTCGGTCTGGGTCTGCTTGAGGCCATAAGTCGTGGCAGTGACACAGGTGAAAGCCTGTCGGACCTTGATCTGCCCAGGCTGCTGGGTGATTCCCTGTTGATTGACGATGTATCGCTGCTGCAGCGTTTGACACCGCTGCTGGAGCCGACGGAATTGCAGCAGCTGTCGCTGTCTAACCCGAGTGATCAGCTGCGTGGGACCACCGCCAGCCTCGAACGTCACCGGGTGCTGCGCCGCTGTCGCCATCTTTTAGAGGCTTGGGGGTCTCAGCGCCTGCAGAGCCTCGAACACTGCATCGCCATGCTGCTGGAAAGCGATCGCGATAGCGGTGGACCTGATGAAGACGGTGAGAGTCGCATCGAGGCCTTGTTCCAGCAATTGAATGCGGATGCACTGCGCTTCCAAGAGCTTTATTACGCCGAGCGCAAGTATTTACAAGAACTGGATCAACGACGTTGTCGAGACGTCGCCTGAGTTCAGCCGCTGGTCAAAACCAGGGGTCGCGCACCCGGGCAAGACTCCTTAAAATTTCGACAAGGTTCTTAATGGTCGATGCTTTTCGGGGTTGCGATTGATGTGGTCTCCACCCTCTTTGGGCTGCCCCTGCGTCAAATCGGCCTTGCCGTGAGCTTTGGGCCAGCGTTGTTTCAGCCCATGGGTTGAGCCGGGGAATTCAGTCGTCTTCTTCAAGCAGCAACTGTTGAAATGCGGTGTAGAGACTGTCGTCCTCATCGACTTTGTTTGAGGATTTGCCTTTGATAGTTTTGCCTTGTGGTTGTGACTGCGAACCGAGCTGAGGATTGGTGTTGGCAGGGCGATCCCGCTCAAGGTTCTTAAGTCGTGCCAACAGGTGCTCGGGCACATTGCCATCCGGACTGACCTGCATCAGTTGACGAAATAGCTCTTGCGGGTCCTCTTCTGTCTCGACGCGATGTTTACGTTCCGGCTTCAGCTCTGCTTTGGCCGGAGGCGGTTGGATGGGTTGAGGCAGCTCGCGTCCGAGTTGCTTGAGGCGCTCGAGGCTGTGCGGATCGAAGCTCATCGTTTTATGCGCTGCTGCAGGTCAGGAACAGCCAAGGCTGTCCCGCGTGCTTCGGCCGGTGACCGAGTTGGTGCCATCGGCCACTGCACACAGTGTGTTCAGTACATCGCCGCGTAGAGGCACATTGGTGAAGTCAGCACCGGTGATTGTCACGTTGCGGAACCGTGTGTTGAAGGCAAAGGCGTCTTCCAGCACCGCGTTGCTCAAGTTGGTGCCATCAAAGACAGCCGAATCCAGAGTGGCTTCACGCAGATCCGTGTTGCTGAGATCGGCATCCTGCAACTTGGCCCCGAACAGGCTGGCAGCTCGTAGATCACTCCCTGAAAGATTCGAATCGCGCAGGTTGGTGAGATTGAAAGTCACCCCGCGAAGATCTCGCTTGGAGAAGTCGGCATCGATTAACACCTGCTTGGCGTAGTCCATGGCGGCCTCCACTCTCGGGGGCTGCAGGAGTAGTAGCGGGAGCAGGAGCAGTAGACATGCCAACGGAGCCAGCAGGCGGGTGCGAGTCACAGCGATCAGGCCGCTCGGCCTCCACTGGCTAAACCATAGGGCTGTCATCGGGTCACAGTGGACCGGTCGATGCGGCCACATCAGATCGGACTCGTTCTCGACTTGACCAACGGTTGAANGTTGAAAGTCTTCTCAAGTGCCCTTAGGAACAAGGACTTNAGTGGATTTGTGAGCGGATCATCGACAGCACATCAGATAGCTGTTGGCGTTGCCTCCTGATCAACAGCGTTGCCTTGGGCTTTAGGGGCNAGATGAAATCGCGCTCNCCTGATCGCACTGGACCCAACATCTGCTGAACCACCTCCAGAGGTTGTCGCCGCCTATCGCGTACATCCCGTCTCAGCCTTCGGAGCAGCCTCAGCATCCATGGCANTTCCATATAAAGGAGTAGCGATGGAGGTTGCTTCTGCAGTACGACTTGCAAGCCATAGGCCCCCTCCAGCAGCACAAGCTGATGGTTCCCTTCAATCGGTCGCCAGCGGCTCGAGCGGCTGACCATGTCGTATGAGCGCAGCTGCTTCAGATCATTTCTGCGGGCGGCTGTCAGCTCGTTAATCAGCAGTCGGCTGTCGATCGCTTCGGGCGTGTCATGTCCGTAGCGCNCATCGGGTACCCAGCCGGTGCGGTAGTAGTCATCGCAGGCCAGCACCAGGGTGTTAATGCCAGCTGGCTTTAATGCTGCGGCCAACTGTTGACAGAAGCTCGTCTTGCCTGAAGCCGAGGGACCTCCCACGCAGATCAGTGGCAATGGCTGCTCACTCACGGCGATGTCTAACGATCACGCCCCACGCTGCTGCCGGACTTCAGTTGATTCAAGGTGGGACATGTGGTCTTTCCCCTCTTATGGGTCAACGACAGCCGTGTGAACTGGGACGGGTGGAATGAGCTTCTCCCGCCATACCGCACGCAAGCGATTCGGTCAGCACTGGTTGAAGGATGGAACCGTGCTTGATCGCATTGTCGCGGCGGCTGAGCTCAGCTCCTCGGACTCTGTGCTGGAGGTGGGACCAGGACGCGGGGCACTGACCCAACGGCTGTTGGACTCCCCGGCCTCGCACATCCACGCTGTGGAGCTGGATCGAGATTTGGTGGCGGGCTTGCAGCAGCGCTTTGGTGCTGATCCCCGCTTCTGCTTGCAGAGCGGCGATGTCCTGGATCTTCCTGTGCTCGGTGATCCCGATCGACCGCCCACGAAAGTGGTGGCCAACATTCCCTACAACATCACAGGACCACTGCTGGAGCGATTAGTGGGACGGCTTGACAGTCCGGTTGAGCCTCCATATCAGCGCCTAGTCCTTCTGGTTCAACAGGAGGTGGCTCAACGCATCAGCTCCCCTCCTGGGCACAGCAGCTTCAGCGCCTTGAGTGTGCGAATGCAGCTGTTGGCTCGTTGCAGAAGCGTCTGCCCCGTTCCGCCGCGCTGTTTCCAGCCACCACCGAAGGTGCAGTCGGAGGTTATTTCCCTGGATCCATTTCCCGCCGCTGGGCGGCTTGAACTCCACCAGGCGAAGACGGTGGAGATGCTTTTGCGCCAGGCCTTTCAGGCCCGCCGCAAAATGCTGCGCAACACGCTGGCTCCACTGGCTCCAGGCAGCGGTCTGGACAGCTGGCTCGCCACGGCAGCTGTTGATCCGCAACAGCGTCCCCAGGACCTCAGTCCCCAGCAATGGGTAGCGTTGGCGGCTGGTCTGAACCCGGATTCGTGAGTTCTCTCCGCCTCAGTGCTCCGGCCAAGCTCAATCTCCATCTAGAGGTTCTCGGCCTGCGAAGCGATGGCTTCCACGAGCTGGCCATGGTCATGCAGACCATTGATCTTGCTGATGAGCTGACGGCAACGCCAGCACCACCAGGACAGCTTTCCCTGAGTTGCAGTGAGCCTTCCCTGCCTGTTGATGCCAGCAATCTGGTGCTGAGAGCGGCAGATCTACTGCGCGCCGAAGTCTCACGACCTCAGCTGTCAGTTTCTCTNCATCTGAACAAGCGCATTCCCATCGGGGCTGGGCTGGCGGGCGGATCAAGTGACGGTGCCACTGCCCTGATGCTTCTCAATCGCTTCTGGCAGCTTGATCTCCCCGCCTCTTCCCTGCAGCGGCTGGCCACGCAACTGGGCTCTGATGTGGCTTTCTGCCTGGCGGGGGGGAGTCAGCTCTGTTTCGGTCGAGGGGAGTTGCTCGAACCCCTGCCTCAAACACCTGAGATCGGTGTCTTACTCGTTAAAGATCCCTCGGTCAGTGTCAGCACTCCTTGGGCTTATGGACGATGCAAGGCGCTGCGCTCCGAGCACTACCTTGACGATGAGCTCGCGTTCGAGGAGCGCCGTCAGTCATTGCGCCAGGGCGCATTGCTGAATTGGTTCCGTTCGGCTGAACGAACGAACGCACCACTGCCGCTTCGCAATGACCTACAGAGCGTGGTGGCCCCTGAAGTTGAAAGTGTGCGGCTTGGCCTGAGCTTGCTATCGCGGGCTGGATCCCCCTTGGNGGTGGCCATGAGCGGTTCCGGCCCCAGTCTNTTCGCGCTCTATCCCTCCATCGCTGAGGCCGCTGCCGCTGCCGCATTGCTGACTCCCGCTCTTGCCGACAATGGCTTTGAGCAGTGGGTTTGTTGTTTCACCCCCGCACGCCATGGCTGAATCTCAAGCTGACACCGAAACCACCACTGCGTCCAAGGGACCGGTGAGTTACCTCAGCGGCAGCCTCACCAGTGGTGGCTTCTGTGCCGTGGCTGTGGTGATCACACTCAAGTTGGTCGCCTACTACTCCGCTCACCCACCGCATTACAGCCAACGCTTCGCTCAGTCCATCGCCACGGCACTCAAGACGCTGATCATCGGTAGTGGCTGTGTCGCCACGTTCAGCTTCGGACTGGTGTCGATCGGTCTGATGTTGCTGTTTCTCCAGTCCATCTTCCAGAACGACGCCAAACCAACTGCCTAGCCTGGATTAACTGCTCGTTCGCCATGACTCCCCACGATCTGGGGTTGCTGGCCCTGTTGCTCTCCCCTGGCCTGCTGTTGTCGGTGTTGTTGCTCACCACCTTTGCTGCCGGCGGCTGAGGCGCTTTTACCAGCCCGTCACTGATAAGTTGGCCCATTGCCGGCTTGCGCCGGTAAGCAGCCTGCGCCTGACTCCGTGGCCGAAACTCTCCTGTTCAACGCTCTGCGTGAAGCCATCGATGAAGAGATGGCACGAGACCCCTATGTCTGTGTGATGGGCGAGGACGTCGGCCAGTACGGCGGGTCCTACAAGGTCACCAAAGACCTTTACGAGAAATATGGCGAGCTGCGGGTGCTGGACACTCCGATCGCCGAGAACAGCTTCACCGGCATGGCGGTCGGGGCAGCGATGACCGGACTGCGCCCGATCGTCGAAGGCATGAACATGGGCTTTCTGCTCCTGGCCTTCAACCAGATCTCCAACAACATGGGAATGCTGCGCTACACCAGCGGCGGCAATTTCACGATCCCCACCGTGGTGCGTGGCCCCGGTGGTGTCGGCAGACAGCTTGGTGCAGAGCACAGCCAGCGTCTTGAGGCTTATTTNCATGCTGTGCCCGGCATCAAGATCGTCGCGTGCAGCACTCCCACCAATGCCAAGGGCCTGATGAAGGCCGCCATACGTGACAACAANCCAGTGCTCTTCTTTGAGCATGTCCTGCTTTACAACCTNAGTGAGGAGCTACCCCAGGGCGATTACACCTTTGCCCTCGACAAAGCTGAAATAGTTCGAGAAGGCAAGGACATCACCCTGCTGACCTACTCCCGGATGCGCCACCATTGCCTTGCTGCAGTCAAGCAATTGGAGGAGCAGGGCTATGACCCAGAGCTGATTGACCTGATCAGTCTCAAGCCCTTTGACATTGACGCAATCAAGCGTTCGATCGCCAAAACCCACCGGGTTGTCATCGTTGAGGAGTGCATGAAGACCGGTGGCATCGGTGCTGAGCTGATTGCTCTGATTACTGAGCACTGCTTTGACGAGCTCGACGCACCCCCGGTNCGTCTTTCAAGCCAAGACATACCGACTCCTTACAACGGCAAGCTCGAGAACCTCACGATCATTCAGCCTCACCAGATCGTTGAATCCGTTCAACAGCTGGTGCAGCGATGACCCGTCCTCAAGGCTGGCTGGCGCTGATCCTGGCGTTAGCCATTGGCAGCCTGCTGGTGCTGCGTTCATTACCCCTTTCCCTCGGTCTCGATCTGCGTGGTGGCAGTCAGCTGACTCTGTTGGTTGAGCCTGCCGGCAGGATCACCAAGGTGGAGACCAAACAGCTCGAAGCCGTTAAGGAAGTTCTGGAACGCCGCGTCAACGGTCTAGGCGTTTCCGAAGCGACCGTTACCACCTCTGGTACCGACCGCGTCGTGGTTCAGCTCCCCGGTGTGCAGGATCCTCGCCGTGCGGCTGAGGTGCTCGGTACCACCGCGATGCTGGAGTTCCGTGCCCAGAAACCCGACACCCGTGAGCAGTTGGTGGGCTTGCAGCGGCTTAAAAATCTTGTNACTTCCCGGCTCGATCAGATCGAAGGGCTTGATCAGCCGACGGAGGGCCAAGAACCAATTGATTACAGCGGTCCTCTTGATGAAACGCTCAATCAGGCCGGCCTGAGCCTGCCTCCTGGCGCCTCTGAGACAGAGCAACTTCAAGCTCTGTTGAACGAAACGGAATCCCGGATCGCCCCACTGTTTGATGAGCCTGCNTTCACCGGCACCAATCTGGTCGATGCCGGACGTCAACAGCAGCAGGGCAGCTCCAGCTGGGAGGTGACCCTGCGTTTTGACCGTGAGGGCGGTGAGAAGTTTGCGGCCCTTACCCAGTCCATCGCTGGTACTGATCGCCTGCTGGGCATCACCCTGGATGGTCGCTCGATTAGTGAGGCCAGTGTCGGACCTCAATTCGCGACAGCCGGCATTACCGGAGGAGCGGCCACCATCACCGGCCGTTTCAGTGCCGAGGAGGCCCGTGATCTTGAAGTCCAGCTTCGGGGTGGTGCCCTGCCACTGCCGGTGGAGATCATTGAGAACCGCTCGGTGGGTCCCACCCTCGGCGCGGCCAATATCCGCAACAGCCTCATCGCCGCCGGCTCCGGCACCGCTCTGGTCGGCATCTTTATGGTCATCATCTACCGCTTGCCTGGTGCAGTGGCAGTGGTTGCGTTGCTGCTCTACACCCTTTTCAACCTGGCGCTTTACGCCTTGGTGCCTGTGACCTTGACCCTGCCAGGCATTGCCGGGTTCATTCTTTCTGTGGGCATGGCCGTCGATGCCAACATCCTGATCTTCGAGCGCAGCAAGGAGGAACTCCGCGACGGAAATACCCTGTTCCGCTCAGTGGACATGGGTTTCTCGCGGGCGTTCTCCTCGATCTTTGATGGACACCTGACCACCCTGATCAGCTGCGCCGCCTTGGGCTGGCTGGGTAGTGGTTTAGTGCGCGGCTTCGCCGTCACACTCGCCATTGGTGTGATGCTGAGCCTGTTCACGGCACTGACCTGCACCCGCACACTGCTGCGCCTGGTCCTGAGCTATCCGGCCCTGCGCCGCCCCAATCTTTTTCTTGCCGCCAACTCGCAACCATGACCTCCTCCAGCGGCGCGATCCTGCGTGAGCCGCGGCTGCGCATTACCCGTCATCGACGTCTCTGCCTAAGCATCACTGCCGTGATGCTGGTGCTCAGCCTGTTGGGGCTTGTTCTCTGCTGGGTATCTCCCATTGGGGCTCCGCTGAAACCCGGCCTGGATTTCACTGGTGGTACTGCCATTCAGGTGGAGCGCATCTGTGGCGAGCAGTGCGGTGCACTCACGGTTCAACAGGTTCAGGACGTCCTGCCGAGCCCTGCGGTGGTGCAGCTGCTCGACGGTGGCAAGGCCATCAGTCTCCGTAGCACCACGTTGAGCCCAGNTGCCAGCGGAGCCATCGTTGATGCTCTGGAACGTGCTGTAGGTCCCTTGGCCATCAGCGATACCCAGATCACCACCATCGGTCCGGTGCTTGGTAAGCAGTTGCTCAGTAGCAGCATCCTCGCCCTGAGCGTCAGCTTCATTGGCGTGGCGCTCTACATCACGGCCCGCTATGCACGCCTTTACGCCGTACTGGCCCTGCTTGCCCTGGTGCACGACGTCGTGATCACGGCCGGTCTGTTTGCCTGGTTGGGCCTTTTNGCCGGCGTTGAGGTCAACAGTCTGTTTGCAGTGGCTCTGCTGACCCTGGCGGGCTACTCGGTTAATGACACCGTGGTGGTCTTCGATCGCATTCGTGAGCAGCAGAGAGTTCTGCCCGATCTGGCCGTGGATGATCAGGTTGATCGCGCTGTGGATGGCACGTTGACCCGCTCGATCTACACCAGCCTCAGTACAGAGATTCCGATCTTGGCTCTGATGCTGTTCGGCGGTGACAGCCTGTACTGGTTTGCTTTGGCTCTTTTTGTCGGCATTGCCGTCGGTGCCTGGTCAAGTGTCGCTGTTGTTCCTCCTTTGCTGCCTCTCTTCGGCGGTCGTCTACCGCAGCGCGGTGGCCCGTCAGGGGCTGTGGCGTGAGGATTCCCGCGGCGCTGTTCTGGGTTTTGCTCGTCTTGGCCCTCTTTGAACTGCGAAGCGAGATCCTGCTGCTGATCCAGAACTTCACCTGGACCGGGCTGTTTTATTCCATTGGGCATCACAAACTGGCCAGCATGATCGTGCTGCTTAGCCCCTGGTGGCTCCTTGCTGCAGGTCGTTCGCCCCGCTCCGGTCGCTTCTGACCTTCTGCTGCATCGATGTCCCCGATCTTGGCGGTTGTGCTGTTTGCGCTAGCACCCCCCATCCCACCTCCGGCAGCCCAGCCACCTCCCTCCGGCCGAAGTCTCGAGCTGATTGAGCAATTGCGTGCTCTGCATCAGAAGGGCTCGTCCACAACCGGTGAGCGGGATCTCCTGCAAGCCCATCATGAGTTGCTGGGATTGTTCTGGAGCTCGATTGCCGAGGAAGGCCAAGCGGAGCTCCCGGAGGTGACTCTCTTGGGAGCAGGCGAACGTTTCACCGCCTGTGGCCGTGCACCTGCCAGTAATGCGTACTGCCCTGAATCCGCGGAACTGGGGATTGACCATCGCGGTCTGCTGCGCCGGCTGCGACTCCAGTCCACCCCCAGCCTGGAGCTCAGCGCCCTTACGGTCCTGGCTCACGAGTGGGGGCATCACATCAATCAGGCCATCTCCCAAGGGCCCTATGAGGGGAGGGAGGAAGATGCAGCCGATTGGCGNGCGGGCCGATATCTCGGCTGGTTGATTGATCAGCGGGTTCTGCCGGTCGAGGATTACACCGAGGCGGCGAACATCCTTTTCCGGATCGGTGATTACCACCAGCTTTCCCCACACGGCTACCCGCTCAATCGCTTCCGTGCCTTTATCAAGGGGGTCCGGAGCGAGTTGCCGCCCGGTTCCCAGGTTGGGGCCTGGACGATGGACACAGAGGAAACCTTCTCTCAATTGGTCAAGCAGAACCCCGCTCAACCCTGGGTCGACAGCACCTTGAAGGTTTATCGCTTTGAGATTGAACGGGGCAGTCAGATCGCCGGGAACTTTCTTAAAGCGGCTCTGGGTGTGTTCAACTGCGGTTTCGGCTCAGGACGTGCTTGCGCCGGAGCATTGGCCTCCCAGGGGCAGGCCAAACCAGATGGATGGTTCAGGCTGCGCACCATGCGGTTGAACTGCCACAACGGTTTTTTTGACATCGAAGGGGATGGAATCGCTCGTCAGCGCATTAGTCGCGATCGCAAGGGTCAGGCCCAGCGCATTGCCAAGCGCATCTGCCGTTCCAAATCTCAGCCTTCAGTGTTCGAGGGTCAGGAGTTCAGTCCTCTTCCTTGACCACTGGAGCCGTCCAGCTGATGGCTGAGAGGTAGCCGCGTCCGCCGGGCTGGAGAGCCTGAAAGCGACTTCCGTTGGTATCTGGTTGCTGCATCTCGTTCACCCTCTCCCACATGGCTCCCCCATCGTCAATGCGGTAGAGGGCTCCACTGGCTGTGATCTCAACTGGCGTAAAGGCATAGGAGCCTTCGCGGGTGCCGATACGGATCACTCCATCGGCCTTTTCGGTGATGCGGCATCCACTGCTGCGGATCAGCTCAGTTCCGACATTGAAACCGTCGTCGCCAAAAAGGAAGCAGCGCTGACCGCTGAGTTTGAGGAACACCTGGGCTGATGCGGGCAGGCTGGCGCAGGCCAAAAGCAGGCTGATCGGCAGCAGGCGTGGCATCGCTAATCCGAAAATTTGATTCAGTTTGCCCGATTTTTAGCTCTCATCAGCGTCCACGGTGCAGGGGCCGCTTTCGTCCCTGATCGCGGCTGTCGCGTTGGGCTGGTAGGGCCAGCTGGGCATCAGCCCAGTCGGCGGCCAGTGCGGCCAACAGCGAATCGCGTGAACCAAAGATGCGGAGCACGTCCGTTATTGCGAATAGATCGCAACGTATGCCCGGACCGGCTCCTGATGCAAGTGATTCGCAACAGCAGTTCAGGTTTTGTTGTTGTCCCGAAGGGAAGCTGAACCAGACGCAGTGCTGCTCCGCTCCAACCGCACACTTCGCTTATACCCCCTAATCCTTGTTGCCGTGGCCTGGCTCCTCTTCCCGTTCAAGCCGAACATCTATGCACGTCTGGGCCGTTCATACAGGCAGGATCAGCCCGACGTGAAGCGCATCGCCCGACTGCGGGCCTACGGCATGTCCCAAATGCAGATCGCTCGTCGTCTTGGCCTCAAGCCTGATGAGGTGAGCAAGGCGGTCGGTCAGTTCTACGCCTGAACCAACTCAAAAAAAATCGCCCCCCGCCGGAGACGATCAACGCGTTCTTCCTTTTAAACCTAGCCGTCAGAAAATCGTTGTCACCCCAATTGACAGTCAACTTTGTTGCGGCAAGGTCCAGCGATCCATGATTTCTTTGACAAAGACTTCCTGCAGCAGCACCTGGAGCACAACCACAAACGGCAACGCCAGTAAGACACCCGGCAGGCCCAGCAGAGCACCCAGACTCAGCTGAGCCATCAGCGCCACGGTGGGCAGCAGATTGACGGTTCGAGATAGCAACAGTGGCGTCAGCACGAAGGCCTCCAGGTTCTGCAGCACCAGACGCAGGATCAATACCTTCAAAGCCAGCAAGGGAGACACCACCAGGGCCAAGGCGGTGGGAAGCAGTGTTGCAACGGAGGGGCCGATGGTCGGCACAAAGGTCAACAGTCCGCAGATGAGGCCACTGAGCAGAGCCAGGGGCACCTGAAGCCATGCCAGGCCAGCCCAGGTGAGCAGAAAAACAGTGACGGCAGAGAGCGTCATTCCCGCGAGCCAGCCACCAAGTGCTTCCCGGCTCTCTTTCAGCAGCCTGCGGCTGTGCTGCCGATAGAAATTAGGCGTGGCTGCAATCAGCAGATTCTTATGGCTGGTTGGATCCAGGCAGAGCAGCAGGGCCAGCAGGGTCATCAGCAACACCTGAATCGAGGTATTAGCCGCACCTCCGGCAAGGCCCAGGAGTTGACCGCTCAAGGGTTGCATTGCCGAAAGCAGGCTGCCTGAGCCCAGGCCCTGTGCNAGCTGCTCAAGGCCTCGCACCTCCCCGAGTACTGCAGCTATTCGCTGCAGCAACTGGGGCAACAGTTCATTGAGGGTCTGAATCTGCTCTAACAGCTCCGGCAGCAGCAGAGTGCCGAGCACCCAGGCCAGCAGAAGCAGTGCCAGCACGACTAGCGCTAGGGCCTGAGGCCGTTGCAGGCGAAACCGCTTCAGCAGCAGTTGCACAGGCACATCCAGGGCTACGGCAAGAACCACAGCACCGAACAGCACCAACAGGACCCAGCGCAGCTCCCAGGCAAGAAGGCCAAGCAGTGCCAGTGCCAGGCTGCCGAGCACCGCCGGCCAGCTCAGCACACTGTGCGATTTCACTGCAGAAACCTCCGCGGCTGATGCCATGGATCCATCAGATCGCGAATCACAAACTCGCGGATCAAAACCTGTAAGCAGACCGCCAACGGCAACGCCAATAGCAGACCAACGGGTCCGAAGAGCACGGTGAAAATCACCTGGGCGGTCAGGGTCAGGCCAGGGAGTAGCCGAACCTGGTGATGCATCACCGAGGGAGTGATCAAGTAGCTCTCAGCGTTCTGAATGACGATGTAGAGAACAAGAACGGCCAGTGCTTTCCAGGGCGCATCCAGCAGGGCAACCGACATCGGGAAGATCGTGCTCAATGTCGGACCCACATTGGGGATCACATTGAGCATTCCTGCCAGCAGTGCATTGGCAGTGGTCAGCTCAACTCCCAACATGTTGAGGCCGATGAAGGCCAGCACCGCAACACAGAGCGAGCTGATCAGCACGCCAACCATCCAACTGCTGAGCGCCTCCGCGCAGCGATCGATGACTTCACCCATCCGGCGCCGCAAGAACGAGGGGGCTAGCTGGATGGCCACATGGCGGTACTCCCGGGGCTGAACGCTGAGCATCAGCGCAACAGCGATGACAAACAGAACTTTGAGAACTCCGACACCGAGGTTCCCGGCCAGTTCAAGCAGCTTGCCTATGCCGTTCCCAAGTCCCCAGCTGCTCGGGTCATTGAACAATCCAGACCAAGCTTCAGGTTGGACACCCTGGCCATGCATCAGGCCGCTGAGCTGGCTGAGCAGCTGGCCTGACAGGTTGCTCAATGCAGCTGCTGCCTTGGGAAGCTGGCGCAACAGTTGCTCGAACTGGTCAACAAACGGTGGAACCAAGGCGGTGATGATCACCAGAACGGTGATGATCACCAGCACTAAAGCCAGCAACAAGGCCTGCCAACGCCGGCAGTGCAGACGTCGCTTCAACCAACCCACCAGGGTGCAGAAGGCGACGGACAGAACGATCGAGCCGAACAGACCGATCAGGACCTCACGCAGATCCCACAGCAGCACGACGGCAGCGATNAGTGCAGCAAAGCCACACCAACGGCCGAAGCTCATCGCTTGTTTGTTGTGATCAGCTTTCGCTGAATCCAAGCTCGTGGCTCGCGGCGTAACGCTCAGCAAAGCGCATGAAACGCTCGAAGTCAGCCTCGCTCTTCCAGGTGTAAGTGGCCTCCAATGCAAAGGCGACGCCGTTGACAAAGCGCGCGTTGACATCGCGGCTGGTCAGTTCGCCTTCCTCATCGACCATGAACATGCCGGTGATGTCGCCCATGGTTTCCGGGGCCAAGGCTTGAGGCTCCTCAAACACAAACTTGGCCTGGCCGGTCATCCCATCGCGCGAGCGGGTCAGCTTGATGTCGGGAATAACGGGCTCGTCAACGCCACGGAAAAACTGAATGGCTGCGCCCATCGCTGACTGCCCCGAAAGAGGGAGAGCTTACGCAGATTTCAGCTGCAATAGCTGGTGTGCCACGGCAGACGCACTTAAGCCCTCCACCGGCAACCTGGTGATGGGAGTTGAGCGCCGATTGAGTTCATAGCTGTAGCAGCGGTCGTAGTAATCAAGAATCACCGCGCAGGCGCTGCTCAGATCTCCCGCTCGGATGCTGTCCGTGGCCTCTTGGGTGCGTTGCGGACCAAGTCGCCGTTGTAATCGCTGGGTGGCTTCCAGCAATCCTCCCTGGGCTTCGGCGCCGTAGAGGGCCACCAGCGCGTCAATCCGTTCCTGCTGCGGCCGCTCCAACACCACCACAGGTGCCTGCTGCATTTGTTGCCAGAGCCCATTGGGTAGGCGGCAACGGCCGATTTGAACGCTCTCGGCTTCAAGCCACAGAGGCGCTTGGCCCTCTAGAGCCACCAGCGCCAGGGCGAGCTCGTTTTCAAACATCTCCGTGCTGGGTTGTTCGGGCTGCCCCAGCCCGCCAAAGCTGCTGCCGCGGTGATTCGCCAGCCCTTCGAGATCCACCATGGCCCCGCCCTGCTGGGCTAGGGCCAACAAAACGTCGGTTTTGCCGCTGCCGGTGCCGCCTCCGAGCAGTTGAACCGGCCAGGGCCTCTCGAATTGACCGAGTACCCAGCGGCGAAAGTTTTTGTAGCCGCCCTCGAGCACCACGACATCGATATCCAAGGTGGAGGCCAGCCAGGCGACGCTGCCGCTGCGCATGCCGCCACGCCAGCAGTAGATGCGCAAGGAACCGGGACCTTGCTGGGCGATCTGCTGCAGCTTGTGGCCCATGGCAGCGAGTTGGGGACCCACCAGTTCCAATCCCCGTTGGATGGCCTGCTGACGACTTTTTTGTTTGTAAAGGGTGCCCACCTCAGCGCGCCCTTCGTCATCAAAGAGGGGCAGATTCACAGCGCCAGGCCAGTGCGCTTTGGCGAATTCACTGGGGCTGCGTACATCCACCAGAGCACCGGGTGCCCGCATGAATGTTTCAATCGCAAGCCGATTGTTCATGGCTGCACTGCGATACTGACCATTGGCCCCATTCGCCATGTTGTCTGGTTCACCCTCATCTGCTGCTTCGGGAGGTTCGGAGCAGGCCGTTGTTGAACCGGCTGCACTGTTGCAGGAGTTCCTCAAAGGCAATAACCGCCAGCGTCAGCGGCTCTGGAAGACATTGCCGTCCCAAGCACCTGAATTGGTCGAGGCGATTTGGGAACTGTTGAGCAACCAGAGCCGGCAACCCGATGACTGGGCCATTGGCAGTTTGCTGCGCCTGTTGGCCGCAGATCCCGATCATCTCGCCAAGCTGCAAACCACCTACCCCGAAGGTTGGCTGGTTGCCCCCGGGATTGGTGCTGAGCGCTGCGCAGAACTGCAGTGGTGCCTGATGCGCGGTGAGCTGGAAGAGGCCGACCGCCTCACCACAGCCCAGTTGCGTGCCTTGGCCGGGCCAGCGGCCGAAGAGCGTGGATACGTGTACTTCAGTGAAGTGCCTGGCATGCCCATTGCTGAGCTCGCCCACCTCGATTCCCTGTGGTGGTTCTACAGCGGTGGCCGCTATGGATTTCGCATTCAACGCCAGAAGATTGAACGCTTGCGTTGGCGCTGGGAGCAGCTCTGGCCCCAAATCGGCTGGAAGAACGAAGGATCCTGGACCCGTTATCCCGGTGCCTTCACCTGGAGCCATGACGCCCCGGAGGGGCATATGCCCCTGGTCAATCAATTGCGTGGGGTGCGCCTGATGGATGCTTATTTGCGCCATCCAGCTATCGACCAAGCCCTCGAGGCTCCATAAGATCAGAACTCGGGAACCAGGCGGCAGGCACGTGCTCTTGAACCTGACAAAGCGTCGTCGCTGGTTTGAGTTCATCACCCCATCCACCTTGGCTTTGCAGCCCTTGCTGGAGCTGCTGCTGCAGCCAGCGGCCAATGAGCATCGCGAATTGCTTCAGCTGGGCTTGCAGGAGGCGCTGGTCAACGCTGTGCGCCATGGCAACGGCAACGACCCAGCCAAGCTTGTGCGCATTCGCCGCATCCACAGTCCGCAGTGGCTGATTTGGCAAGTGCAAGATCAAGGTCCTGGGCTGCAGCCTGAGCAGCGTTTGGCCTTACTGCCGGATGAATTGGACGCCATCTCCGGTCGTGGGCTGTTTTTGATGCATCAATGCTTTGACGATGTGCGCTGGAGTCCGCGCGGTAATCGCGTGCAACTGGCTAAGCGGCGTTAGGACGAGCGCCTGCCGTGATCCGGGCAGCCGGGGTCCCGTTGCTCCCGCTGGATCCAACGCTGCGCACTCTCCAGCAACGCGACCACATCCCCATCCGCCTGGGCGCCATTGCGCAGCAGCAGCAACAACGCCGCTGAGAGCTGCTCAGCAGCGCGCCGGTGACGGTCGCTTTTGAGGCGATGCCAATCACGCTCCTTAATGGCGAGATGCCGCTGCAAGGTTTCGGCCAGCTGCACCTGGTCTTCGCTGAGCCCTTGCATGGAGAACTGGCAACAATGGGAATTGTCCTGCTTGGAAGCACGCCGTGCCCCGTCCGCTGCGCTGGATGCATCACCTCAGCCCAGTGCTGCAAATCAGTTTGGCCAAAGCGGAACGCCAACCATCGGTAGCCGGGCGCCGGCAACAGCAACGCCAACGGCTTCTTTTAGAGCTGCTCAGCGCGGCTGAGCTTCCCCTCCCCGGTGGGGATGGTCGCTTCTGGCGAGCTTTGCGCTGGGGAGGGGCTGGATTGCTACTGGGACAGGCCCTGCATCACTTCCTCCCGCGGTGAGATAGCGGGCTCCAGCTGCTGAGCGCTGCGGATCAAGTTGTCCTGCAGCGTCAGCTCTTCGCCGCGTTCAACATCAAGCACGGTGTTGAGCAGATGCATCGGGCCACGCTTCCAGGCATTGCGCAGCGACCGCCGCAGCCTGTCTTCTTCAAGCACTAAGCGATCGGCTGCTTCGCTGGGGGATTCGCCCTGGTCAATCACAGCCCGCAGGCAAACTCCGAAGCCATAGGCCTCAATCGTCGGTTGTCCGCCTTGCAGAACGGTCTGGAAGGTCCAACCTTCGAGCCATCGCACCCGAAATGGGTTAGTCATCAACGGCCCCTGTTACAGCCCCATTGGAGCTAAGAATCGTTCAAGTTACAACTTTCTTCCACTTTATGTTGCGATCTGAATATCTACCGCATAGAGGTTTATATCAACCAGATTTGCGAGCTGTCCAAACTCTCGTCATAAAATAAGATTTGGCTTCAATGACCTCAAAGCCACTGCGCTGCAGTCTTTCTGGAATGTTGTCAGCAATGTAATCGCGGTAATAAGGCTCATGGAAAACGCGCCTGAAGTTCTCCATCACGGCGCCAAATGTGGGGCTGTCATCCAGCTGAATCGAATCCGCTAGCACCAACACACCACCGGGCTCCAGCACACGCCAAGCCTCATCCAACACCTTTTGGCGGGCCTCACCAGGAAGCTCATGGAACAGGAACACACAGGTCGCCGCCTGCATCACCTCGTTGGCGAAGGGAAGCTCCTCACCATTGCCTTGGACCAGCTGCGGTAATTCACCAGGAATCTCTGACAGCCAACGGCTTGCTTGACGCAGGTAGGAGGAGGAGAGATCCAGGCCCACCAACTGCGCTTTCGGCAATGCTCCCCGCAACTGTCGCAAGGTGCGGCCGGTGCCGGTGGCAATGTCCAGCACGCGAATGGGATCGGCACGACGGCCACCCAGCTGATTGAGCAATGGGCGGATTAGGCGACGCCGCATCGCATCAGCGGTGCCATTGAACAGAATTTCTACCTGCAGGTCATACAGCTCTGCTGAGCGATCACTCAGGTAGCCATCGGTTTGGTGGTGGAAGTTTTGGAGGTAGTAGTCCGGGTAATCCTTGGGGTTGATCTCCAGCGGTAGATCGGTCACATCGCGCCGCGTGCGGCGCTGCCAAATGGAGGGCAGATCCAGCCAGACCAGCGGGTAACGAACAGCCCAATCGAGCCAGGGAGCGTCAAACAGCAATGAGGTGGGATAGAGACCCTGCTGCGCTTCTTTCCAATCCAGCTCCAGCAGCTCGTTCATGCTGCTGCGAAGCTCCCCCATCATTTCGGGAGGCACAGGCACTGTGCTGGCGCTGGCCTGGGGTGCGACCAGATCCATCAGGCGAGTGCTCACCTCTTTATGGGCCAAACCCAGCAGGCTTTTGCCCTGCTGCATGGTTTGGTACGCCAGCTTGGTGACGGGGTCGCTCATGGCCCTTTCTGGGGATCACCCATTTCAACCGATCCAGACTAAAAACGTGGCCTAGACAGAAAAAAAGGGGGCCCTTCGGCCCCCTTGGAATGAAACGTCGCCAGTGATCAGGCGTCGTAGTACATGGTGAACTCGTGGGGATGCGGGCGCTGACGCAGTTGCTGGACTTCCTCGTACTTGAGATCAATCCAGTTCTCGATGAAGTCTTCAGTGAAGACGCCACCG
>NHBY01000031.1 GCA_002168155.1 Synechococcus sp. TMED19
CGCTCACAACTTCCCCCTCGACCTGGCTGCTGCCGAGAGCGCCCCTGTGGCTCTCCAGGCTCCTGCCATCGGCTGAGGCTGAAGTCCTTACCCATCGGATTCAGCTCAGCTGAACCGGAAAGCCCCCTCCTTGGAGGGGGCTTTTTGTTGCTTCCTTTTCGCTTCTCTCAGGGCCCAAGCCACTGACGGACCGCTAGGGCCCAGCCTTCGGCATGGGGCGCCGGAGCCAACCGGTAGTGCCCGCTTGCGATGGCATCGGCAAAAACAGGATGGGGACCATTTGGCCCTGGAACGACTACGGCTTGATCCACGGCCTCCAGCAGCGGTAGGTCGTTGGGCGAATCCCCCAGCCCCAGCACCTGGACATTGCTCTGCTGCAGGTGACTTTTGAGCTCCTGGAGGGCCCTGCCTTTGTGGCTGCCAGCGCTGAGCAGGTGGCTCATGCGATTGCCTTGCACCACCTGCAGGCCCAGCGCCGAAGCGAGATCCTGCAGTCTCTCGCGCAGCTCTGGTGCAGGTGTGATGAATGGAACGCTCCACTGCCGCCGCTGAGCTCGGGCGAGGGCTTCCCCACGTAGGCCCGTCAGGGCATCGCCTTCGGTGTTGGTGAGATCCTCCAGGGCTTGCAGCGGCGTGCTCAGCTCGCTGGCCAGCTGATCCAACAGGGGTCGCAGCTCGCCATGGGGCTTGCCGATTGCCAGCATCCATTCGCCTCCATGGCCGTTGTCGCCGTGGATGGCTCCGCCGTTTTCGACGATGAAAGGATCGTGAAGACTCGCCTCCCGACGGAACAGACGCACCTCCTCGGCGGTCTTGCTGGTGCAGGGGATCACGGGTATGCCCTGCTGCTGCAGCCAGTTGATGGTGCTAGCCGCTGCACTCCAGTCGTAGTGATGGTTGAGCAGGGTTCCATCGAGATCGCTCACCACCCAGCGGTTGCTTGTCATTGCGGCAGCTCCAGCCAGTGCACGGCGCAGGGTTCCAGCTCGAGGTAAGGACCGCGGATGACCTGCTGATGCAGAGCATCCCACCACTCCGGCGCGTCGTGCTGCAGCCGGCTAGCTAGATGCAAACTCAATCGGCGTCCACTGAAGTTATGAATCACCCAGAGGCGCTGTGCACCGTCGCCGCGTTCCAACACCACAAGATCGCTGCGCTGCTCACTGAGCACTCGCATGGCGGCTGAAGGGTTTAGCGCTGCATGAGCGCGGCGCACGGCCATCGCCTGCTCCAACCCCGCCAGGATCTTGGTGGCGGGATGCTCTACATCCGCCAGCTCGCGCTCGAGCGCATCGGCCTGCACCTGGGGCCGATGCAGATCTCGGCGATGGCCAGTGCGGTTGAAGCGGTGAAGGTCATTGGCCTGNGCCAGCAGGGCCGGCAGGTAGAAGGCCGGTACCCCCGGCAGCGCCAGCAGCAGCAGCTGACTGAGCAGAAAACGCTGCAGTTGCCAGCGGGCACCATCGCGGCCNTCGCCGGCCATGGCACTCCACCANCTGATGTTGATTTCGTAGGGACTTTCGCGGCCATTAGCCAAGCGGCGGTGGCTCACCAGTCCCCCCCGTCGCTCGCAGGCCTCCAGCAGGCGGTGCAGCCTGGGGCCATCCATCAATCCCTCCAGAGGTCTGAGACCTACGCCGTCATGGCAGGCGCTGAAGTTCAGCAGCGTTGTCCCTGAAGGCAGTGTGGGCCAGCGATTCAGCCAGCTGTTGAGCAGATCGGCCCGTTGGCTGATCAGCGCTTCGAGCAGCAGGGGTGGAAGCGGGAAGTTGTAGGCCAGATGGGCTTCCTCGCCACTACGCAGATAGGAGAGGTTTTCCTCCTCCGGCACGTTGGTTTCGGTGACCACCACCCCGTGGGNATGGGCTTGCTCCAGNAGCAGCCGCAGGATCCGCACCAGTCCATAGGCCTGGTCGTGGTGCATGCAGCTGCTGCCCTCTTCCTTCCAGACAAAACCCACAGCATCGAGTCGCAGCCAGCTCACCCCGTGGGCGCAGAGGCGGCTCAGCAGGCGGGTGAACCCCTGCAGCACCTCCGGNTTTGACCAGTCGACATCGAGCTGGTCTGGCCCGAAGGTGCTCCATACCGGGCGAGGGCCGCTGCTGGTGGCCAGGGTGGTGAAGAGGCTGCTGCTGCGGGGTCGGATCACCCCGGACCAGTCCCCGCTGGGATCCGGCGCATAAATGCAGCTCAGCCCAGGTTCTTCCCCGCGGATGAATTGCTGCACCCACGGGTGGGATGCCGAGACGTGGTTGAGCACAAGATCAGCCATCAGGGTGCGCCCGCGGCTGAGCAGCTCGAGATAGGCCCAGTCCCCCAGGCGGGGCTCGAGCTCTTCATGGCTGGCCACTGCAAATCCGCCATCACTGCTGGCGCGCAGGAACGGCAGCACGTGCACGACAGAAGCCAGGGCTCCGTAATGGGCATTAATCACGGTGCTGAGGGTGAGCAGTCCAGCTTCATCGCGCCGCACCAGTGAGTCGGCGTAGGTGATCAACACGCTGCTGCCACCGTCCCAGCGGGCTTCAGATGCCGATCGCTCCGCTTCTGTGCGGGAATCAACGCCAGCGGATTGCACGGTTTGCAGCAATTGCGACGACAGATTTGCGATCGCCTCAGAAGACTCCTTTTGAAAGAGATCAGCAAGGAGCAACGTCAATTTGTCGTGCTGCTGGGTTTGCCCCGGCATTCGCTCCCCATCCCGTGCTCACAAGGTATGGGTCATGGCGCTTCTTTCTGTTGTCGTACTGATTACCCCATGGATTTCCAGCAGGGCCTGATCACCACCATCCACGACTACGGCCACTCAGGGAGCGGCGCCGATGGGCTGCGCTTAGGTCTGCGCCGGCGACCCACCAGCCTGCTGATTCCCTGTCTGATGGAGGAGTTTGAACGGCCGGCTTTGGAGCTGATCCGCGAGGTACTCCGCGATCTCGATGGTCTGCAGGAGCTGGTGGTGGCTCTCTCTGCTGGAAGTGTTGAGGAGGTGCGTGCCGCTGAGGCCTTCTTTGAGGACATGCCTTTCCCGGTGCGTATCCACTGGACGAATGGCCCAGCGGTAAAGGAGCTGCTGCAGTCCCTCGGTCGCCACAACCTGCAGGTCAGTGGCCCTCCAGGCAAAGGCTGGGCGGTCTGGCAGGGGCTTGGTGTGGCTTCCCGCAATGCCGAGGTGATCGGCCTGTTTGATGCCGATATCCGGACGTTCTCACCCGCCTATCCGCAGCGGATGCTGGCTCCCCTGATGGATCCCTCTCACGGGGTGGCCTATGTCAAAGCGTTCTACAGCCGCCTAGCTCTGGAAAGCCGTGCTCTCCAAGGCCGTGCCACCCGCCTGTTTGTGGCCCCGCTTCTGGCCAGCCTTGAGCAGATGTTCGGCAGTAGCAATTACCTGCGCTATCTGCGGGCCTTTCGCTACCCCCTTGCCGGTGAGTTCGCCTTCACCACTGATCTGGCCATGAACCTGCGCATCCCCAGCGACTGGGGGCTGGAGGTGGGTTTGCTGTCAGAGGTTTATCGCCATGTGGCCCTCAGCCGGATCGCTCAGGTCGATCTTGGCCTGTTCGATCACAAGCACAAAGAGCTGGGTTCAAGCCCCAGTGAAGGGCTGCAGCGCATGTGCGGCGAGATCTTGGCCACCGTGCTGCGGGGCTTGATGGAGCATGAAGGAGTGGCACTCGCTGAGGCCCATGTCCCTGTGCTGGAGGTGCTCTATCGGCGTGTCGGGGAAGACCGGGTGCGCCAGCACGGGCTGGATTCTCTGGTCAACGGTCTGCCTTACAACCGTCATGGTGAGGAGCTGGCTGTGCATGAATTCGCCAATTTGGTGCGTCCTGGCATGCGCAAATTGCTCGAGACCCCTGTCAGCGAGCAGCTGCCCTGCTGGTCTCGCCTGATCAGCTGTGAGGGGGGCCTCCGCGATGACCTGGCCCAGGCAGGTGCTTTGCGCCGCACTTCCCTGATGGCTGTGCCCCCGCGNGCTCCCTCCCGTGTCCGGGCGGCTTCGGCCTGCAGCTTTTCGCAGACAGCTGAGGCTCCCTTGAGTGCTGCTGTCTGACTGGCTGCAAGGGCGCTGACTAACATCTCCCTCCACCAGCGACATTGTTGTGGAGGTACCCCCCAAGCTGATNGCNCTGGGAGATAGCGGCGTCTTTGGTTGGGGTGACTTGGAAGCCGGTGGCTGGGCCGAACGGTTGCGCTGTCACTGGATGCCAAGGCCCCAGGCTCCGGTGATCTACAACCTTGGTGTTCGTGGCGATGGCCTTGAGCGGGTCGCAGCCAGGCTCAACCAGGAATTCCAGGTGCGCGGTGAGCTGAGGCGCCAGCAACCCCAGGGCATCCTGCTGGGGGTTGGTCTTAATGATTGTGCTCGGGTAGGCCGCGTCGATGGCCGCCTGCAGCTGGAGCCCGATGCCTTCCTCTTTGGTCTTGAGCAGCTGCTGAGCGTTGCGGTGCAGCTGGCACCGGTGTTCATGGTGGGGCTGACGCCGGTGAATGAGGCCGCCATGCCCTATGCAGGCTGCCTCTGGTATGGCAACAGCGATGTAGCCCGAGCCAATCGTTTGATCGAGGAGGCCTGTCTGGAGCTGGATGTGCCTTTCTTGCGGCTTTGGGATGGGACAGCCATCGGTGCTGAATGGCTCTCACGTCTGAGTGCCGATGGCCTGCATTGCAACAGCAACGGTCACCGCTGGATCTTTGAGTGCCTGCGCAGCTGGCCTGATCTGCTGCAGTGGGCTGGCTTGCCGCCTGAGGGGGCATGCCGGCTATGAAGGGATTTGATCAAACACTCAGCGCATGAATCCCTTTCTGCTGCTGCTCTACACCGTGATCTTTTGCCTGGTGTACGGGGGGGCGTACGGGGCAGCGCTGACCGGCAAGGTTGCCTGCATCAATCGCAACTCCGCCATCACGGCTTTGGTTTTTGCCGTTGTGCTTTGGCTGCTCAACAAGCCCTTCAGCTGAGCTGATCACCGCTTCAGAGGAAAGAGGCCACAAACTGTGCCCGCAGCATTTGCTCACCAGGGCTTTGGCCAGCCATGGGTCGCTGGAATAGCTCAGCTATCTGCTCAAACCGGTGTTCTTGTTCGTTGGGTTCAACGCTGATGAGCTGCACTCCGATAAGCCGCAGCCGGCTGCCATAGATGCCCTGATCAGGGAGGAGAAATGGCTTCTGCACCATGGCGAGCCGCACAAGAGCCCCATCGACAGTGGCCTCAGCGCTAGGCACCACAGGCTGACAGAGACGATCGAGCCAGTGAGGGGCTGTGGCCGCATTCCATTGGAAGCGGAGCCGATAGGCCTCTGCATCGATGGCTTCCCAGTCAGCTGGTCGGCAGCTGCCGCCACGATCATCCAGTTGATGTAACTGCTCCTCACGGTCGGCCTGCAGCGCATCGATGATCGATGCCGGTAAGCGAGCTGTTAAAGCAGTGGCCTCAGCGGCTCCTTCCAAAGGGACCGCCATTGGCGTGAAGAACACCATCTTTGCGCCTTCTTTTGGTGCACATGCTGACGGGTTGGTCCGGAAAGCTGAGCTGAATAAAAAAGTTCAGCAGTGAAAAATCACAGATGCCGCTGACCTCGCCATCGTCAGCGTGCCCCTTTCTGCTTGCCATATGAGTTATCGCGATGCCCTGTTGCGCAATACCCACCGGTTGTTGAAGCTGAGCCCTTATGCCCAGCAGCTCGAGCCCGCCCATGCCGCTGCGCTTGTTCTGGCTTACGAGCAGGAATTCGGTCCGGTCTCGGTGCCGGTGCCTTGCAGCAGCTGCTGCGGCTGGTTAGCGGCTGCAGATCATGCCCGCCTGCGGGGGGCAGATATGAAGGCATGCGCCTGAGGCACCCTGCATCTGCAGGATGCCCTGTGGCCCACCTCCCTGTGAAGGTGTGACCCCATGCCTGTGCCGTATGGCGTTCTATACCGCGATCCTTGAGGACTTGGAGACCGGAGAGCCCAGTTACCTGGCGGCTGTGGCCGAAAGCCAGAGTCAGGAGAGGGCTGAGCGCTGGGGCCGGCAAATGGCTGAACGGCATCAATACCGCTTTGTCTCGGTGGTCCTGACAGACGAGGACTGAGGAGAATCTCTGGCTACTGTCGCGCGGGTATGAGCTCAGCGCCTGAAGGCCTCCTGAGGATCCCGTGATCACTCACTGCGCAGAGACAAGGGCACTGTTGGAGATCAACATCCCATGAAGAAGAACCACCTCAGGGAGGTCGTTCGCTATGGATGTGTCGTGGTGATGACTGGTTGGCTGGTCTTCCTGGTCATTCCAGTGGGCCTCTATTTGACCTATGAATATTTCCGCGAGCAGACCAGTTCCAATCCCAACCAGTAAATGGTGCTGAGATCAGAGTTGATGGGTCCGTTTCTCAACTTGTGGGCAAGGCCAGCCCCAGAACCACCTTTAACGACAAGGCACTCCAGGCCAGCATTGAAGTGGTCACCATCACTGAGCTGATCAACTGCAGCAAGGCCTGGCTCGGTGAGCTGACCAACATGACGGAGAAGACGAATGGGCTCCACTATCAGCTGACAGCGTCAGCATGTCAGCTGTGCTCGCTACATCGAACACAGCAATTGGTGTGGCTAAGTTTCCGCGTAGCTCCCTTTAGTTATGAACCACTTCACTGCGGCCGCTGGAATGATGATCTTGGTGGCGATGACCCCGGTGGTTGCAGCTCCCTGTCAGTTCCTGATGCCGATCGGTGGTGATGGCAGCACCACAGTGACTAAGCGTGTGGATCGCCCCAAGATCTCACCGCTGCGTATGGCTCTGGGGCGCACCAACTGGAATACCGACTTCGCTGTAACACAGCCTCATCGCCGCTATAAGTTGTTTTTTACGGCCCAATCAACCGAGCAGGCGAATTATCCAATTCAGGCCTACCTGAAATTCAGTGATGGCAGCAATCTGCAGGTGGTGAATGAATCCATGAAGCCGCCGCTAGGGAAAGGCGCGATGTTCGGCCCCTTTACGGCTCCAGAGGGCAAGGCTGTCAGCCAAGTGAACTTCAAAATTGGCGCTAGCAATGACCCCGGTGCCTCCGGCTTCAGTTACCGCATCTCCGTCCAGGGTTGCCGTTGATGGTGTTCTTGGTTGGCCGTGGTGGTCTGCGTTGATAGACGTGGCGATACTGCAGTCCAGAGAAGCTGTCTTCNGTCATGCCTGATCACGCCGAGCAGAAGCTCTCTGCGCGGGAGATGGTGCGTGCCCACGCCTATCCGGTTCTGGCTGCCATTAGCTCCATTAGCCTTGTTGTGATGGCTGTGAGCCTGCTGCCATTGGCTCGTCAGTCCAGCCAGTGGGCCGATTGTTTTGAGCACAACGTCAGCTTCAACAGCAAGCGATTTGCTGATGCAGGGATGTCTCCCTCAGAGGCCCGGGCATGGGCGACCCGTTTCTGCAATGGTGGAGGAGGAGCGGCGATGCCCCGGGCTCAGAACTGAATGCAATGCTTCCTGCGCTCAAGGCTCATCTCCACGGCATGAGCATGAAGACGGATGGGAATCTTGCTGCTGGCGCAGGACAGTGGAAGCAGGTTTGTCCGCGAGGACCCATGACCCATTGGAATGCGATCGCCTGCAACGAGAACCATTGCGTCTCATTCTTCTGCGATCGCCCGACTAAGCAGGAAGCCCAGCAATGGGGTGAGCGCATTGCGGCAGAGCGTGGCTACGAACTGGCTGGGGTCGTGGTGGAAGATCCTGTGGAAGACGTGTTCTGATCTGGGGTGTGATGCGATTGGTTCTAGGGGCATTGTTTCTGTTGCTTGCAGGGCTTTCTGCTGTGGCAAAGCCAATTCCGATCAAGGTCATNCCCTATAACCCCAACAGACCTGCTGCTGCTGAGCCTCNAGCTGGCGAGGTTGCNNNNCCNCCTGCACCACCATTGCCCGTTTCCTCTGGTCAGGCGGCAGAAGAGGTGATCGATGATGACTATGACTGGAGCGTCAGTCCTCAGGATTAAGCCAACTGGCGGATAAAGGCTTCATCATCTTTAGAGCGCAGTGACGGCGCCCTGCTCAAATCGTGGCGCGCAAGTGCCCGCAAGAAAGCGACTGTTCCGGCAAGAGCGACTGGGCCAGTGCAGCAGCTGTTTCGATTTGACTTTGAAATATCTGGTTCGTTGCGTGATCAGGTTTCGTTGTTGTGTTTTCCCCTGAACCTCTTCTAATTAGATCGACTCGGTATAAAGATTCGGTTTCGGCTCTCCCCCATGTCTGATCTTCTATATCGCACGTGCAAGCACAACGGCGAGAAGAGCTTTGATGAGCAGTCCCGCCTTCTGACCTATCGCGGCAATACCTACCTCACACGTGTCTTTAAGATTCAAGCTTCAGCAAGTGAAGCAGGAGCCAATATTGTGGAGCTGCTCTCTGCATCTCGCGCGGCTTGATGCGCTTAGTTTGATCAAATATTCAGCCCAGTCCTAAGTAGGAGCTAAATATTTGCTCTTGCCGCTTGAGAGGCAAGCCCGCTTAAGAATTCTCCCTTGAGTGGTCATTTGTCCCCAGTCAATGAACGAATAAAGCTNGTTGGCAGAAATAACGGTTGAGCTNTTGATTGTGAATCTGTCATCAGCCTTGTTGGGCACTCGAAATATCCTGTCGCTCCATTGCCAGTATTTCTCTGCAAGCAGCAGCAGCTTTGCCNACCGCAGCTTGTTGCTGAGGTAGAGCCAGGCTCGTGCTCTGAAAAGTGATGCTTTCGCCTGGAGTCAGGCTCCCCGATAACTTCTCATCATCATTTGATGTTCAGGTGGTCGGCCAAGTTGATCTGCCAAAGTTGCAGTGCCTGAGTCCTGAAGCCGCGAACCATCGGTTCCTCTGACTGGGGAGCTCAAGCAGGTGGTGCCCGCCGTTGGATGTATTGGAGCCGGCAGCCTGCTCAGCACTGAAGACCAATGGAATGCCCGAGGCGCTTCAAAACCTCGGGACTTNTCCCGCCGTTCTGACCAGTTCAGCGGGATTGTTCAGCCCCGAACGCCGAACACCCCCGCTGTTCTNNCTAGTTCAGCGGGCCTGTTCGACCCCGGGGGAAGCCGAACACCCAGAGCATGGCCTGGGCCTTTTGGCGGCCACGTGCCTAATGACTTGGGGCGGTGTGCCGTGGTGTCCGTCGCTAAGTGAGCTGGGGCTGCCAGGGNCATCGCCCCTCTGGGGGAGAGCAGGCTTTGTAGATCCCTTTTNGGGGTGATGAGGCAGTTGGGCTGCTCAGTTCACCAGCGCACGCGAATCTTTCCACCATTGGGCCCCTCGAAGCTCACGCTGCCATCAGCGCGGCCCGGGCGATACTCAGGCCCCCATTTGACCGGGCGACGCCCATTCCACCAAGCACCATTGCGGCGGCAGACTCCTTCGCCCGCGTAGTGGTATCCAATGGCGCACACCTGATGATCACGTCGCCCTTTGGGTTTGCAGTACCCAGCGCCAAGGGCCTCTCCGGTCTGAACCCAACGTGCATCAGGACCGCAGTCCTGGGCAGCTTGCGTTGCGGTTGGCATCGCCAGTAAGAGGGCAGCACTCCCCAACAGCAGTGGGATCACTTTGCGCATAGGAGCCCTGAAAATNACAGCCTGATCACAGCTCGGTTGGCTGTCAGCCCTCGATCGACACGCTCCGGTCTTTCCAAAGGATCCAAGCTTGATNAGCCTGATTCCCGCCCTTTCAATCCAGCATGAGTANGGNTGCCGCTGGAGGTTGTTCCTGAATCNGNAGACGCGCTAGTTGCAGGNTNTAGGCGGGGGTGATGCTCATCAACCTTTGCCTGTACTNGCTGCAGCGACTGAAGCTCTGCTTTGGCGNGATGGAGCCTCAGTTCAAGCTGAGTATTCGTCGCTCCNGTTATGCAAGCTGACTCTGGCTGGNCATGANGCCGTNACTTGANGCTTCGTTGTGTCNCTNAAGNCACCTNCCAGCGCATGAATCGGCTTTGCAAGAGCAGTGGTNTGTTGCTCGGTTAACGGCGAGCTGGNCCCGACCTCCAGGGCTTCCGAGTGCTTCGCCAGCCTTTGTCACTGTTGNTTGATGATGCCCACCAGGGTCTCGACTGTTGACTCCAGCGCGGTGATGCGTCGCGCTTGAGCACTTTGCTGATCAAGGAAAACCAGGCTGGTCCGGTCGAAATGAGATGCACGTTCCTGCGCTGCCTCCTTACGTTCAATTCATCCAAGATCTGCTTGCGGCTCTTGCCATCCCACTTGTAAAACTCCTTAGGAACGCGGCAGTTGCGCCCCTTGCCGGCATCTCCTCCTCGAGGAAGAGAGATTGACAGGAGGGTTTGCAGTGTCAATCCAATGTTTTTCTGAGCAGAGCTAAATCATGGGATGGTTAGCGCCGCTGATTGCTGACCCTGCTTCGGTGGGGCTTTTTCATGCAGAGCCAGCTCAGGTTGATCCTTCTCAGGTTGGCGAGAGAGTCCCGCCATACGCCCATGTGTGATGCCTCTCATCACTCGATGAGATCGGCCACATCTTGCTGCCGCAGTGCTTTTGGGTGAATGGTGCTGGGGTGGGTTCGCAGAACCGAACCTGATGGG
Organism: Synechococcus sp. TMED19; assembly: GCA_002168155.1. Taxonomy (GTDB): domain Bacteria; phylum Cyanobacteriota; class Cyanobacteriia; order PCC-6307; family Cyanobiaceae; genus RCC307. Next base: position 10,539 of record NHBY01000031.1, read on the forward strand.
TCGGTTTCAGGTATCGAGCCAAGCCACCCCCTGGGGATAGACCAGAGAAGTCGA
>NHBY01000032.1 GCA_002168155.1 Synechococcus sp. TMED19
CTTGATACCCCCAAGGGGATTCGAACCCCTGTCGCCTCCGTGAAAGGGAGGTGTCCTAGGCCTCTAGACGATGGGGGCGAGGCCGCTTTGGCAAGAAACCACCATAACCATCGAGGGTTCAGCTGGTCAACCTCAACTNGCCTGTCCACGCCAGACAGGGACGGTGAAATGGAATGCTGCTCCCTCCCCTGGGTCGGAGACCACCCAAATTCGCCCGCCGTGCACTTCAACGATGCGGCGGCAGACCGAAAGCCCAACCCCNAAACCTTGAGCCTGNCCTGCGGTCTGGGGCAAGCGCACCCGATCCTGGAAGATGCGTTGCTGCTCCTCGGTTGGAATCCCTGGACCGGTATCGCTGACGCTGACCTGAACCCATTGNCTGGTGCGGTGCAGCAATTTGAGNCTGACCTGGCCCCCATCAGGGGTGAACTTGAGGGCGTTCTCCAGAAGGTTGAGCATCACCTGCCGCATACGCCGCTGGTCGGCGTAGACGTCGGGTAGATCGGAAGGCACATCAGTCAGCAGCTCCAGGCGCCGGTTCACCCAGAGTTTCTCCAGCTCCAGAATTGATTCAGCTGCGATAGGAGCCAGTCCCAGCCGCTGCGGATTAAAGAGGGCTTCCCAGCGGGTGCTGCCGACCTCGAGCAGATCGTGGGANAGCTGCGCGATGTCNTCCAGNCTGCGGTCGATCACATCGAAGAAGCGTTCGCGGGCGATCTGCTCCCGNCGGAAGCTCTGCAGCGCNAGGTTGGCNGCTGTTAGTGGCGTACGNAGTTCATGGGCCACCATCCGCAGCAATCGCTCCTGCACGCCCAAGCGTGAGGTGAGGGTCTCGTTTTCCTGGCGNAGCACCAGCAGTTGATCCTCCAGCTGCATTTCCCGCTGGCTTGGTCCACCACTGGCTTCCACTGGCGCCATGTTGGTGCTCAGTCCGCTGACCATCCCCAGTTGCCGCCAGCGGGGCAGCCAGTTCTGCAGCTGCTTCTGGATCGCATTGCCGGCAAAGATCTGCTTGGGCGGAGGATCCAGCTTGATNAGTGCTGGTGTTGCTACCAGTCGATGAAGCTCCAGCAGCTCAGGCTGNTTCTGNGGGTCAGCGATCGAGAAGCTGATGTTGAAGCTGCTTTTTTGCTCTTCAAGAAACTGCAGCAGGCCACGCACGTCGGGTCCAGCGAGATGCTGAGGGCCGGCAACCAGAAGCANGCTCAGGGCCTGTCGTTGTTCGTTTTCGCCGGCAGCGGGCAAGGAGGCGCTTCAACCGTGGATAGGTTATTGAGGTTTCTTGATTTCCTCAGCGAAAAAAGACAATCCGCTGGAATACCCAAACTTACGAAGCAAGTTTTGGCTGCTGCGGTAACNGGCGAGACATCTTCTCGTTCAGCTGATCCTTCCAGTTGGNTCAGACGTGCAGCGGTGCTATTTGCGGTATTGGGNCTGCTGGTACAGCTCTGGCGCTGGTGGTCGTTAACGGCTTCCTATGACCAGGGGATTTTTACGCAGGTGCTGTGGAACAGTGCCCATGGCCACCTGTTCGCTTCCAGCCTCTCGTCGCAGCTCTCTAGCGCTGTACTGCATGGCGGCGCTGCCCCTGATCCCACTTACCAGCGCCTGGGTCAGCACTACACGCCATTGCTCTTGCTCTGGACTCCGCTGGTGCGGCTCCTCGGTGCTGCGGCTCTTCCTGTTGTTCAGGTGGGCTTGATGACCGCCGCTGGCTTGGCCTTGCATCGCCTGGCCCGCCATTGGCTGCCGGCCGGACTAGCGGCGGCGTTGGCCTGCAGTTTTTACGGGGCTCAGGCCGTCATCGGTCCCACCTGGTGCAATTTTCATGACCTCTGCCAGCTTCCCCTGCTGGTTTTCCTGCTGCTGATTGGCNTGNTGGAGCGGCGCTGGTGGTTGCTNCTGCTNGCAGCTGCACTGGTGCCACTGATCCGGGAGGACACCGGTGTTGTTCTCTTTGGCATGGCGGTGTGGATGGGCCTAAGGCGTCATGCCCCCTGGCCTGTGGTGCTGGCGTTAGCGCTCTGGGGAGCCGGCTGGACCGTGCTGGTGACNTCGGTGCTGATGCCAGGTGTCAGCGAGGACGTCAGCCGTCGTTTCATGGTGGAGAACTTTGGCCAATACACCCCTGGCGCTGAGCAGCTCAGCAGCCTTGAGGTNNTCCGTGGCCTGTTGCTGCAGCCCTGGCGACTGCTNTGGGAACTGATCAATCCGCCTGGCAAGACCATGGGCTATTTGGTCGCGCAGTGGCTACCGCTGATGTTCGTGCCGGCNCTCAGTCTCGATGCCTGGTTGCTGGTGGCCTTCCCTCTGGCCGGGCTGTTGTTGGCGCGGGGAAGCAATGACCCCTTGTCCATCAACATTCGCTATGCACTGCTGGTGGCGCCNGGGTTNTTTGCTGGAGCGGTGTTCTGGTGGCGCCACCGAGTTGCACTCTTTGCCCAGCGGCGCCTGCGCCGCATCTGGCTGGGGTGTGTGGCCCTTTCGCTGCTTGTGATGCTTGCCAGTAATCCCAACCGCAGCCTTTCATTTCTTGTTCCTGANAGCTTTCAGCCCTGGGTGCATCTGTCTTTCGCGCAGCAGCTCAAGCACGGGTTAGCGGCACGACAAGTGCTTGCGCAGATCCCACCCGAGGCTTCCGTGGCGGCCAACACCCCGCTAATCCCACTGCTCGCTGAACGGCCTGTGGTGTTGCGTGTGCCGGCCTGGTGGCAATGGCAGGACAGCGAAGGGCATCGCATCGCCGTCGACTGGGTGGCGATGGATCTTCAACTTCCAGCCCGGCGCGCAGCGGCCTTTGCCAGTGATGCTCGGCAGGAACAGCTGCTGCAGCAGCGCCTTGACCAGTTTCAGGCTGAGGGATACACGATCGCGGCTGAAAAAGACGGTGTGGTTCTTTTGCAACGCCGCAGCTGAAGATCTTCAGCAGCTTGCTGTGAATTCCCTCGCGCTCTGGCTAAGAGAGAGGTGAAGTTCGTGCCTGTCGCCTGGGGCCGCCATGCTGGATCCCTCTGCACCGCTATCCCCTCCCCCGTTTGGGACCGCAGCGGGCTATGGCAGTCGCATTCAGTTGGATAACTCCCTGCGTCGCTGGTTCAGTCGCAACCTCGGTGTGTGGCGCTCACGTCGTCAGTACGTCTTTGACGACGATCAGTCCATGCGCGTCGACATGATGCTGCGCATGGAGGCATTCAGTGAACCGGTCGAGGGTGAAGCGGCCTATCGCTTCACCTGGTGGCCGGAGAAGGAATACGACTTTTTTGATAAAAACCCCCGTTACGTCCGCAACGGAACCCTCGAGGCCTACCTCTGCGGACATCAGTTACGCCGCAGCCGCGCTTACCTCTGCGGTTCGCCCACCAAGAGTCAGATCCGCCAAGTGGATGAACACGAACTGGTGTTCGAATCCCATTACCTCGAGTGGGACATCCTCGAGCACATCCGACTGGTGGATATGGACCGCTATCGCTCCCGCTCCATTTATTCCTGGTGCAATGGTGAGTTGGCTCTAGCTGAGATTCACCATGAAGTTCGCGTCGAGGGTTCAGGCTCGCCATTGCAGTCCTGACCGCAGTCGTTGCGCCGACCCGGCGGACTGGCTAAACAGACTTAACCCGATGGGTCTTTGTCCATGACAGCCAGTTTTGATGGCACTCAAGAGCCCAGTGTCTGGGTTGATGAGATCAGCGAAGAGGAGCTGCAATTCCTCGAGCAGGTTATGCCTGAGCATCTGGAGGCCAAAGCTCTTGAGCTGGAGCAGGACCCAATCATTGCGAGCCCTGTGCGTTCGATCGGTGACAGGGTCCATCTCAAGCGCGCAGCCTGAGCTTGATGGGCGATCATGGTTAAGCTTTTCTGTCGCCGAGAGACTATGCGCCAGTTTCTTTCTGCCGCCGCCCTCTTAGCGGTGGTTCTGAGCCCGGTCCTGCGGCCCGCTGTGGTCCAGGCTGCCCCGGCTACTGAAGAGGAGATGACCCTCTACTCCCGTATTGCCTCACTCAATGCCTGTCTGGCTGTGTCCAACGGTGTTGAGTTCAAGAAGGCCATCGGGATCGCGGGCGAGACCCTGACTCAGACCATTCAGGGTCAGAACGGTGGTGCCATTGCTCAGGTTGGCGGGGATGCTTTGCCAATGGAAGATCTGCGTAAGGGCTCGATCAACTCTGTGCTGATTGCAGTAGCTCAAGTCTGCCCGGATCAGATGCCTGGCGATGTGCGCGACCAGATCAATGAGGCTCTCAAAAGCGAAGGCTTTGCAGGGCAGTCTGCGGAATAGGTCTCGTCAAGCTTGCCGTATCGGCGTCAGAGTGAGTGCTGATGCCGATACTTCCCCATGCGTGAACCCGATGGGATGAAATCAGTTCGGCTCGAGGACTACCAGCCCCCGATGCTGCTGGTTGAGGAGGTCGGCCTGACGGTTCAGCTTTATGCCGACCATGCAATCGTGCGTGCCGAGCTGGCTGTTTATGCGCCAGAAGCTCTTCGCGAGGACCTGCTCTGGCCTGCTGTTGGCATGCAGATCGAAGCGTTGAGTATCAATGCAGAGTCCTTGAGTCCTCTGCGCTGGACCCATTGCGACGACACCTTGAGAGTGCCTCTCGAGCACTTGCCGACGCAGCAAAGGTGGAAGTTACAGACCGTGGTGCGTCTGGAACCTGCGTCCAACACCAGTCTTGAGGGTCTTTACGTCAGCGGAGGTTTGTTCACCACCCAATGTGAAGCCGAGGGCTTCCGCCGCATCACCCCCTTTCCAGACAGGCCGGATGTCCTAAGTCGCTATCGAGTCCGCATCGAGGCTGACCAACAGCTGGCTCCAGTTCTGCTGAGCAACGGCAACTGTGTTGCCACCGGCGCCCTCGAGGCAGGACGTCATTGGGCGGAGTGGGAGGACCCATTCCCTAAGCCTTGCTACCTCTTCGCCCTGGTGGCTGGATGCCTGGTTGAAGTGCGCGATCAGTTCATCACAACTTCAGGGCGGCAGGTCAGCCTGCGCATTCATGTTGAGCCTGGTGATGAATCTCTGTGCAGCCATGCCATGGCCAGCCTTAAGCGCAGCATGGCCTGGGATCAAGATGCATTTGGCTTGGAGTACGACCTAGACGAGTTCAATCTCGTCGCTGTGCGTCACTTCAATATGGGTGCGATGGAGAATAAAAGCCTCAATATCTTCAACTCCAAGTTGGTGTTGGCAGATGCTGAAACTGCTACTGACAGCGAGCTTGAGCGGATTGAAAGTGTGATCGGCCATGAGTATTTTCATAATTGGACTGGTAATCGCGTCACCTGCCGCGACTGGTTCCAGCTCTCTCTCAAAGAGGGTCTAACGGTGTTCCGCGATCAGCAGTTCACTGCAGATCTTCATGATCCGGCCCTAAAGCGCATCGACGATGTGGCGATGCTCAGGGCCGCTCAATTTCCAGAAGATGACGGCCCAACAGCTCACCCTGTGCAGCCGCAGCAGTACGTCGCGATTGATAACTTCTACACAACAACGATTTACGAAAAAGGCGCTGAGCTGATCCGCATGCAGCGCACCCTTCTGGGGGAGGAGGCTTTTCTTCGGGGGGTGCAGTTGTACCTGCGCCGCCATGACGGTCAGGCTGCCACCTGTGAGCAGTTTGTTTCAGCTCTCGAGGATGCATCTGGGATCTCGCTTGAGCGCTTTCGCCTCTGGTACGCCCAGGCGGGCACCCCACGCCTTGAGGTTCAGCAGCAATGGGATCAAGCGCAGAGCGCCCTGACCCTGACTCTGCGGCAGCACCACAGCCCAAGCCCCGGTCAGGCTGAGAAGCAGCCGGTGCCGATTCCCGTACGCCTGGGCTTGCTTTCGAGCGACGGTGAGGAGCTGCAAGAGCAGCTGCTAGTGCTCAATGAAGCCGAGCAGAGCTGGACCCTTGAGGTTGCGCCTGCCAGAGATCAACCTCCTGTGTTGTCGCTGTTGCGTGGATTTTCTGCGCCGGTCCGACTCGAGGGCGAGCGGCCGAGTTCGGAGTTGCTGCTGCTGTTGCGCCATGACCGTGACCCAGTCAGCCGCTGGGATGCTGCCCAGCAGCTTTGGCAGCAGGCACTGCTGGAGCCAAAGTCGGGGTTGGAGGCGGAGCTGATTACCTGCGCCAATGTCTTGATCAAGGAGGTATTGAATCCAGGCACCAATGCCCTCTCTCCTGGTCTCCTGGGGGCACTGTTGCAACCTCCCTCTCGCCAGGACCTGGAAGCTCGCTGTCTGGCGCTTGGTCGAGTGCCTGATCCCCCGGCACTGGAGCAGGCTCTGTTGCAACGCCGTCAGAGACTCGGTGTGGCCTTGCATCAACATCTACAAGCACTGCTGGAATGGTCCTCCAGAGGTCTGGATGCCCTCTGGCCGGAAGGGGTTGATCAACGGTCGCTGCAGGCACTGTCCTGGAGCTGGCTGGTGGCTGCGGGTGATGACGCTGCACGCAGTGCTGCGGCTGGTTCAGTGCACGGGCCATCGATGACTTTGGCTCGAGATGGCCTCGCTGCGTTGCAGCCGTGGGAGTGCTCGGAGCGGCAGCAGGCGCTTGACGCATTTGCTGAGCGCTGGCAGCAACGGCCGGTGATTCTCGACAGCTGGTTTGCTTATGAGGCAGCTACCCCATTTGGTGATTCGATTGCACGAGCAGAAGTACTGCTGACTCACCCGCGCTTTGACCCGCAGGCCCCGAATAGCCTCCGCGCGGTACTTGGTGGTTTTGCCCGCTGCGCCCGTTCGTTTCACAACCTGGATGGTTCCGGCTACCGCTGGATTGCTGCTCAGTTGGTCCGGCTTGATGGCAGTAACCCGATCACAGCATCACGCATGTTGAAGCTATTCATGGGCTGGCGCCGCTACAGCCCTGAACGTCAGCAGTTGATGGTTGGAAGTCTGGAGTGGATGGCGGCCAGGCTTACTTCCCCTAATAGTCAGGAGGTGGTTCGTCAGTGTCTGGGATCAGGTGGCTAGGGCGTGCTCCAGTCCGGTGCCTGGATACTCAGGCTGACTTCCGAGAAGTAACGCCTTAGTGGCGGGGAGCCTCCGCCACCTTTCCAACGCAGTTGCAGTTTGAGTGCCACAGGGGTGGATTCAGGTGTGAGATCCAATTCCAGCGGTCGTTGTTTGGTCTTCACATAGGTCAGTAGGTCATCGTTATCGGCAGGGATCGGTGCCAATGGGAGTTGTTCACTGGCACCGGGTATGACTCGGTAGAACTTGAAGCCGCCATCGGCGAAATCCACCCGCACCCGTGCCACAAATGGCGGCCGATAGATCACTTTGCTCAGCTTGTAGAGCAGGGTGGGTTTGAACTGAAAGCTGATGCTTGAACCGGGTGGAATGTCCTCAGGCAACGGCATCAAGCGACTGGTGGATCGCCCCTGACTAAGATCAAAAGTGCTCTTGAAGATAGTGCGCTCGACCTCGGTGCCGTCGTGGGGTGAGAGCTCAAGCACCAGTGACCCTTTGCTGCCTCGGCTGTGGAAGCGGTAATGGCGCGCAATTTCAGTCAAAGCTGGTCCGTCGAGATCTACCGATGGCCAGCGGTTATCGATCATCTTGCGATTGATGATCACAAATCGGGGGCGCCGATCGGGATCTGCAAAAAAGGCGCGATTGAGTTCCAGCAGCGTCGCTGAGTAGGGGTTGAGCGAGTGTGGGATCGGCCTTGGCGTGTAGCTAAGGCCATTCACGACCAGATCGGTGGTGTCCCAGGGCAGTAGATCCGCTGTGGCCCCTTTGGGCAGAGAAAAATCTTCAACAAGATCATCGCGGTTATCGAGTTCCTCGAGCATCCACCGTCGCNGGGACCGCAGGTTCTCCCGTCCCGATTCGCTGCGATTGGCGCTCATGAATGCATTGATTCCCTCCATGCGCAAGCTTCTGTACAGCTGGAGGTCCCAGTTGATGCGTTTGTTGCTGATGCTGTAGCCCACCAATACAGGCAGCAGAAGCAAAGGCGCTACAAGTCGCTTTTGCCAGTGCAGCTCTTTCCAGAGGCAGAACAGCACCAGCAGCGAACTGGTTAGTAGAAACAGTCCGGCCATCGGGGCGTGGCCGCCGTCATGGCGAACCATGCCGGCCTTGAAGGGAACCCAGAAAAACAGCAACGCCAGCAGCATGATTATCAGCAGCTTCCAGCGTTGTTGGATTCCCAGCCTCCGCTGAAGTCCCAGGGTGAGCAGTGAGATGGTCCCGCCACTGGCCAGCCAGTAGGGCAGCTGCATCCAGTCGTTGCGGCGCCGGAACAATGCCATCGCCTCGCTGTAACCCGAAACGATGTCACGGTTGGGTCCGGCCAGATATTCCCAGCCTTCCGAGGCGCTCATGCCCGCTGTGCTGAGCAGCAGCATGGCAATCATGGGGATGGCCAGCAGCCGCAGACCGTTGGCTACCGGCCTTGCCTGGAGCTGGCCCAGCTCAACGGCCACCAAGATCGCAATGGTGGGCACTGCCAGGGCAAGAAAGGACAGCTTGATCAAGATGCCCAGCAGTAGGGCGGTGAGCAGGCAGATGAAACTGGGCCAGGCCAGTGAGCCCCGTCGCGTGCGGCAGATTGCTGTGAGGCTGATGGTGAAGCAGAAACTCATGAACAGCGCATCTAGTCGCTGTGAGCTGAGCAGCGCCAGCACCACCAGATAGCTCCAGCTGAGTGGATGGCCGATCAGTCGTCGCACGCTTAGCAGTGCTGCACCCCAGCCCAGCCCATAGAGCCAGCGACCCACGATGAATGGTGTGAGGTTTTCGCTCAGTTGGCCGGTGTAGAGCTGGTGGTACGGCCCGAAGGTGAACACCACATCGCCGCCGAAGCTACGGCCGCTGTCTGTTGCTTGCACCAGAGCTTCAACCCAGCCCGGATCCAGTCCGATCCAAGGCAGTCGGATTGGCAGGCTCCAGGCCAAGAGCGCTGCTGCTGAGAGAAACAACAACCCGTCAAGTAATTGCTGACGCCAGAACACCGGATTGGATCGGCTCCTGAGCGACAGCGGCATGGACCTTTGGACAAAAGGAGTTGAACCTTACTGGAGCTTTCAGAAGGGGCTGATCTGCTCGCCAAACAGCTCGGCATGCTGCTTTGTGAACGCTTTCTGGCGCTGTCGTGCACCCTCATTGCCGGCGTACTGACCCCACAACCCTTCCCAATAAAAGTAAATCGCTCCGAACCCCCTTTGGGCTGCCAGTTCGCTTTTGCGGAGCAGCTTTGTTGTTGGTGTGGTGCGCCCTCCAAAGCCAGCCAGGATCCCGATACTGATCGGGATACCCCAGCTTTCTGCTCTGCGGATGGCGCTCTGGTTTAGATCGTTCGTAAACCCTTTGAGTGAGTAGGCGTAGTTCTGCACGACCAGCTCATCCACTAGCCCTCGTACGGCCCAGATCTCCCAGTCCTGCAACCAGGTGTTGTAGGCAAAGCGAAAAGGACCTGGAGAAAGGCTAATCCGTTCGCTGTGCTCACCATCCTCGAGGGCCTGACGCAGCCTGATCAGAAGACCAGTGAGCTTGCGCCGTCGCCACTGCATCCAGAAGCGGTTGGTGTGATCCGCTGGTGCTTCCTGACCGGTCTCGCTTTGGTAGATCGCTTGTGTGTAGTCGTCGTAGCCGAGATCTACCGGCCAGGCGAAGTGATCATCCAGCTGGATGCCGTCTGCATTGCAGCGACTCACAATTTCAGTGATCAGTCCGATGAAGCGGCTTTGCACGCCAGGGTGGGCCGGGTTGAGCCAGACGCGTAGATCCTTGAGCGGTGAGGTGCGGAGGTCGGCGCCGTGCATGGCGTAGAGGGCACTGCCATCGCGGCGTCTGAGCACCCAATCGGGGTTCTCCTGCACGACTTCGGCATCGGCAGGCTCCATTAGCCCGTACTCGAACCAGGGAATCACCTGCATCCCGCGCTTGTGCGCGCTGGCCGTGAAGCGGCAGATGGGATCAAGATCGGGAGAATGGGCTGCCAGCTTGGGTTCCATCGGCGCCCAGCGGGAGCGGTGGAAGGTGGCTCCCCGGCTCCAGACATTGGGATAAAGGGTGTTGAAGCCCGCCGCATCGAGCTGTTCAACAGCCTTTTCGATACGGCGTGGGTCGTAATACAAAGGGCTGGGGCTGTTGGTCAGCCAAACCCCAACGCGCCTGGTCTGGCCCAGAGCGGTGAACGGCTGCATGCCGATCAGCACTCCTGCAGCCAGGATTAGCAGCCGCCTAATCACAATTTGATCAACGGAACATTGAGCTGACCGAGCTCTCTTCGTGGATGCGCCAGATAGCCTCCCCGAGCATGTTGGCGACTGAAAGGGTCTTCAGCTGCGGGAAGCGCAGCTCCGGGGCTACTGGAATGCTGTTAGTGACCAAGACTTCTTCAAACAGTCCAGGCTCCGATAGGCGCTCTATCGCTGGTGGTGAGAAGACGGCATGGGTAGCGCAGGCGATCACCCGTTCAGCTCCCTGCTGACGCAGCAGCTTGGCTCCTTTGGAGATCGTCCCGCCGGTGTCGATCATGTCATCGACAACGATGGCGGTCTTGCCGGCCACATCGCCGATCACCGTCAGGCTCTCGGCGACGTTGTGGGCGGAGCGGCGCTTGTCGATGATCGCCAGTGGGGCATCATCCATGCGCTTGGCGAATGCCCTGGCGCGGGCCACGCCGCCCACATCGGGAGAGACCACCACCACCTCGCCAAGATCGCGGGTGGCTAGGTAATCAACCAGCACGGGCGCGCCGTAGATGTGATCGCAGGGAATATCGAAATAGCCCTGGATCTGTGCGGAGTGCAGGTCCATGGCCAGAACTCGGTTGACGCCGGACTGCACCAAAAGATTCGCCACCAGCTTGGCCGTGATCGATTCACGGCCCGCGGTTTTGCGGTCGGCTCGGGCGTAGCCGTAGTAGGGCACCACGGCGGTGATCTGCCTGGCGGAGGCGCGGCGGCAGGCGTCCACCATGATCAGCAGCTCCATCAGGTGATCGTTCACCGGTGAGCAGGTGGGCTGAACCAGAAACACATCACACCCGCGGATGGATTCCTGGATCTGGAGGTATAGCTCGCCGTCTGCGAACCGCTTGCTGACCCGTGGGCCATCAGAAATGCCCAGGTAGCCAGCAATTTCACGGGCCAGAGGTGGGTTGGCACTGCCGCTGAAAAGCCTCAGCCTGGACCCGTTGCCCAGGTGGCCAATCTGCAGGGCGCGTTCGGTAGCCACGAAACTGGTCACGGCAGTCTGGGGCTGGTACTCAGACTTCGATGGTAGAAGCGTGCCCGCAACCTTGACCGCAATGGATCGACTGTTGTTCTGCTCTCCATGGGGCAGTGGTGTGATCCAGACGGTGGCTGAGGCCCTGGAGCAGTTGGATCCTGGTCGTCAGCGTCTGCTGGGCCCAGGCGAGAGAGAACCGCAGCTCCAGCCCGCTGGTGAGCGTCAGCTCTTGCTCAGTGATCAGCAGGAATTGGTGGAGTGGGCACCGCTTCTGGCGGCCTGGCGACTGCCGGCGGTGCTGTTGCTGCCGGCCGCTGAGCGCATGGCTGCCGATGCAGCACTTCATGCCGCCCTGCTGCTGCAGCTTGAGGTGCCGCTGTTGGGTTTGCTGCAGGTTGGGGGCCCCTGGGACGCCCAGCAGCGGCGTAGCGATGGACTCCCCTGGCTTGGACACTGGGATCCGGCTGAACCGCAGGAGCTGGCGGCCTTTGACGACATGATTCAGCTCCGCTTCCAGCTGATTGATCCAGCTCAGGGCACCGCTGCACTCCAGTCTTGACCAAGCAGTACAACAACGGCAGATGCCGGTGGGGTGGGCCCCTGCTCGATCTCCCCCAGTCCTAGGAGCTTGCGCACCTCCAGGGCCTCATCACGGTTGTTGCCGTAGCGGATCACCGTGGCTGCGATGGCAGCTTCTAGTGGCTGTAATGCCTCCTGAACTGGCTGGCCTCCTCGTTGCAGCCGGGCCACGGCCCTTGCCGTGGCACCCGGATCAGATCCCATCACGCTCACCAGGGTGTCATCGCTGCTCGGTGCGCGTTCCTGCTGCCAGTCCTGCAGCACGATTGCGGCCTCGGAACGATCGAGCCGCAGTTGATCATCCTCCAGTTGCATCGGCAGTCGGCTGATGCGCATTCGGCCAGGATCCTGCAGCCCAGCGGAGAGCAAGCTGAGAAACTCCCCCTGGGAGAGGTTGGTGTTGCTGCTTTGGGTCAGCTGTTGCAGGAGATCCGGCAGGGCGGGAACCACAGTGGGATCGGCTAGTCGATTGGCCAGTGGCATCAGCAGCTGCTCCTGACGCAGGCGCCTGCGACCATCAGTTTCCAGGCCCCGGTAGCGCAGGAGCTGGCTGGTCTGTTCACCGTTAAGCCATTGCTGGCCCGGTTGCAGGTTGATGCTCAGGCCCCCTGTCTTGTCGTGATAGCGGATGGGTTCCCTCAGTAGAACCGGCACCCCACCCATGGAGTCGATCGCTTGCTCGAGGCTGCCGATCGAGAGCAGCAGGTAGCGATCAGGCCTGAGGGGATCACCATCTCCACCAAGTAACTGGGCCAGCACGTCGCTGGTGAGGGCGACGCCCCCGATGCCGTAGAGGGCGCTTAGAGGCTTGAGCTGCTGACCGGGTAACAACACCTTGAGTTCGGTCGGGATCTGAAGCAGCTCGATGCCGTCCTCCGGGTGCACCCTGGCTAGCAACATCAGCTGCACCTCTCCTTTGGCAGGTGTGCTGACCTTGGGCTGGTCCAGACCCAGCAACAACACCGTTTGGGGCGCACCTGGTGGTTCAGCCAGGCGAGTGATGGCGGGCCGCTCGTCCCTCAGTGAGACAGTGCGGCGAGGCATCAGCTGGTCCCCGAGCCACATGCCTCCTAGTAGGCCTGAGAAGGCCATGGCCAGCCGCCAGATGATGCGGGTGCGGCGGCGGATGTCGGCCCAGGCCCCCATGAGGTGCGGCAGCGGAGTGCCCGATAGTTTGGGACTTGCCGTGGCCGCCGTCCGTGACCCTTGCTCCCCACGAGCGGGCTCGCCCCATGGCCCGGGGCACGGTGAGGCCGGCCCGGGACCTCTGCAGTGACTGCGGCCTCTGCGACAGCCGCTGGGTGGCTTACGTCCGCCGGGCTTGTGCCTTTATCACCCAGCAGTTTGAAACCATCGAGGCGCGTGCCCATGGGCGCAGCCGCGACCTGGATAACGAGGACGAGCTCTATTTCGGGGTTTTCCAGCGCATGCTCTGCGCTCAGCTGGCCTCTCCGATCGAAGGCGCTCAATGGACCGGCATCGTCAGCACCCTGGGTGTGAAGGCCTTGGAGTCAGGTTTGGTCGATGCGGTGCTGTGCGTGCAGCAGAGCCCTGATGATCGCTTTACGCCAGTCCCTGTGCTCGCCCGTACACCGCAAGAGGTGCTGGCGGCGCGGGTCAATAAACCCACCCTCTCCAACAACCTTTCAGTGCTGGAGCAGCTCCCGGGTAGCGGGATTGAGCGCCTGCTGGTGATTGGGGTCGGCTGTCAGACCCAGGCTCTGCGTGCCGTGCAGGACAGCCTTGGCCTGAAGGAGCTGTATGTGCTCGGCATGCCTTGTGTTGACAATGTGAGCCGAGAGGGCCTGCAGACCTTCCTCGAAAGCACCAGCCGCTCGCCTGAGACGGTGGTCCACTACGAGTTCATGCAGGACTTTCGCATTCACTTTCGCCATAGCGATGGCAGCACCGAGACGGTTCCGTTCTTCGGGCTCGATACCCCCAGGCTCAAAGAAGTCTTTGCCCCCAGCTGCCTCAGCTGTTTCGACTATGTCAATGCTTCTGCGGATCTAGTGGTGGGCTACATGGGTGCCCCCTATCAATGGCAGTGGGTGGTGGTGCGCAATGACCGCGGTCAGAAGTTGCTCGATCTGGTGGAGCCTGAACTCAACACCCAACCGGTGATGAGTTCAGGCCAGCGGGCCCAGGCGGTGCAGCAGGGCATCGATGCCTATGACAAGGCACTGCGCCTGCCGCGGTGGCTGGCGGAGCTGGTGGGGGTGTTGGTCAATCGCGTCGGCCCCAAAGGACTGGAGTACGCCCGCTTCTCGATTGATTCCCATTTCACCCGTAACGTGACCTGGCTGCGGCGCAATCACCCCGACAAGGTGGCTGCCCATGTGCCCGCCTTTGCCAGAAAGATTGTGAGCCGTTACCGCCTGCCGAAGCCATGACGGCCCTGCGCGATTTGTTGGGGGGCAACCGTCAGGTTGGTGTGCTCCTGCATGTCACCTCTCTGCCCGGAGGCACCATTGGCGCAGCAGCTTGCCAGTGGTCGGAGCTGTTGGCGCGTCACCGCGTCGGGGTTTGGCAGGTGTTGCCCCTGGCTCCCACTGATGGCACTGGTTCGCCCTACAGCTCTCCAAGCGGCTTTGCCCTCAATCCAGCCCTGCAAGATCCGGATGATCCGCTGCCGGCCTGGAGTCCGGGAAGCTTCCGCGCTTATGAGCAGTGGTGCCGGCGTGAGTCGCTGTGGCTGCAGGATCACTGCCGTTTCATGGTGTTGCGGCGCCGTTTTGACCAGTCCCCGTGGTGGGAGTGGCCCCAGGCGATGGCCCGTCGCGAGCCGGCGGCGATGCGCACGCTGGATCGTGAGGCGGCCGCAGAATTGCGTGAGGAGGCCCAACAACAGTGGTGGCTGCAGCAGCAGTGGCTGAGGCTGCGTTCGCACGCCAACGGCCTTGGTGTGAAGCTGCTGGGGGACCTGCCCTTTTATGGGGCCCATGACAGCGCTGATGTCTGGAGTCGCCCGGGGCTGTTCAGCCTGCGCCGTGACGGCAGCCTGGAGCAGCAGAGCGGTGTTCCGCCGGATTACTTCTCTGAAACCGGCCAGTTATGGTCCACGCCCGTTTACCGCTGGAGGCGTCATCGGCTGAACGGCTACCGCTGGTGGCTTAAGCGCTTAGAACGTCAACTGGAGCTGTTCGATCTGTTGCGTATCGACCACTTCCGAGCTCTTGCTGGTTACTGGAGTGTTCCGGGTACTGATGACACCGCCATGAACGGTCGCTGGCTGCCCTCACCGGGACAAGCCATTTTGAAGGCGCTGAGGCGTCGCTCTGGGGGACGTCTCCCACTGGTAGCTGAGGACCTCGGTGTTATCACCCCAGATGTGGAGAACTTGCGAGATGGTCTTCAGCTGCCTGGGATGAAGGTGTTGCAGTTCGCCTTTGACGGCAACGCTGACAATCCCTATCTCCCACATAACTTCAATGGCAACTCATGGGTGGCATACACCGGCACCCATGACAACGCCACGGCGATCGGATGGTGGAACTCTCAGCCGCAGAGCAGCCGCGAGCAGATGGAGGCAGTGCTGGGCCATCACGTGCAGGCCCCGGGTTGGGAACTACTCCGGCTGGCCCTGGCCTCCACTGCAGATTTGGCGGTGGTGCCACTGCAGGATCTGATGAGCCTGGATGATTCGGCCCGTTTCAATACACCGGGCACCTCAAGCGGCAACTGGTGCTGGCGACTGCAGGCCTCAGTCGAATCCCTGGATGGCCACCTGGCAGGGTTGCAACAGCTTGCAGAGACTTATCACCGGGGCTCGGCAGTTGCAGCATCACCAGACTGATCGGAGACAGAAGGCCAAAGCGGCACGGCGTAGCGGTCTGGGGCATCGGCCTGGGGTTTGATTGGCTGGCCGTTCCAGGTGATCGTCACCTCGTCCCGTTTGATCCCCTCCGGCAGCTTGAGCTCAATGGTGCCGGTGCTGGGGGGGGTGCTGGCTTCAGTAGCGCTGATTTTGAGGCGTTGTAGCGACTCAGGTTGTGGCTGATCGAGGGGACGTAGTTCCGGGTGAAGCTGCAGAAGCCGGCCATTGGCACCAAGGTCATCACTTTTTTTCTGATCCGAGGCTGGTGTTGTCGTGCTGACGGCCGGAGGGATCGGCTGCAGGCTGGTGACCTGTGCCAGAAGCATCTGGCGATGGTGAAGGTTCAATCCGTAGAGAAGCCCACCCACCAGTACGGCGTAAGCGATTGTCCCCTGCCAGGTGCTGAACAGCTCAATCGAGCTGAGCGTGAAGCGGGCCATCGGGCCGTCGCGGCGGCGGCGGCCGCCATCTCGCTCGGGCAGGGCCTCGGTTAGGGCGCTGTTGAGCTCTGCTGCATCAAGATCCAGTCGATCGGCCAGCTTTTGGATGATCGTGCCTAGAAACGCCGGTTCAGGCAGGCGCTCACCCCAGCCCTTCTCCAAAGCCTCAATCACCGGTGTGCTGACACGCGTGTCGAGCGCGAGCTGGCGCATGGTCAGATCTTTCTCCTCGCGCCGTTGCTGCAGCTGCTGGCCGATGACCTGGAGTGGATCGGTCGGATCGAGCAGGCCTGCTCCACTGCCGCGCCTGCCACCCAGGCGCTGACGCAGGGCTGCGATCGGGGCCTGGAACCGGGCCATGGAGAGCAGAGTGATCGACAATCACCTGTTTTTAGCGCTTTGCCGCGGAAATGAAGCGTTGCAGCGCCGCCTCTTCCGCTGGGTGCAACCAGCGCCATTGACCTGATTGGAGTTCCGCCAGGTCCACCGGCCCGATAGCCAACCGCAGTAGGTCCTGCACTGGATGGCCCAGAAGCTCTGCAGTACGGCGGATTTGGCGGTTGCGACCCTCCTGCATGGTCAGCTCCAGCAGGCAGCGCTCCCGCTCCTGACGCACGCGCTTCAGTTGTACTGACCGCGACGGCTGGCCATCGAGCGGGACCCCATCGCGCCAGCGTTGCAATACCGGCTCACTGGGGGCTCCGCTCACCCAGGCGTGGTAGCGCTTGGGATGGTTGTAGCGCGGGTGCGTCAGGGCCAGGGTCAGGGCTCCGTCATTGCTCAGAAGCAGGGCGCCGCGGCTGTTGGCATCGAGGCGTCCCACCGGATGAAGTCCGGTCCCATGGGTCAGCTGCGGCGGCAGCAGGTCCAGTACCGTCCGCCGGCCCTCGGGATCGAAACAGGTGGAATGCACTCCTCGGGGTTTGTGCAGCAATAGAGCCAGCCGTTGCTGGGGAGATGGCAAAGGCCGGCCGTCAACACTGATCTCGTCACAGAGAGGATCGGCCTGATCACCCATTTTTGCGGGTCTGCCGTTGATTAGGACCCGGCCCTGGCGCATCAGAGCTTCTGCGCCACG
Organism: Synechococcus sp. TMED19; assembly: GCA_002168155.1. Lineage (GTDB taxonomy): Bacteria > Cyanobacteriota > Cyanobacteriia > PCC-6307 > Cyanobiaceae > RCC307. Next base: position 17,088 of record NHBY01000032.1, read on the forward strand.
GCGTGAGCTGATTCCGGCCCGAGCGAGCAGCTTCTGTAGCCGTTCTCGGCTCATGGTTTAGTGCTGGGCAGGGAAAGTTGCACCTCTGCACCTCCGCCTTTGTGATTACGGGCGCGGATGTGGCCGCCATGGGCGTGGGCGATTTGCTGCACGATCGCTAGGCCAAGACCGCTGCCTACCCGCTGCACCCGTGAACGGGAGGGGTCTCCGCGGTAGAAGCGATCGAACATGTGCTGCATGTCTTCTGCGCTGAAGCCAGCACCGCTGTCGCGAACCTCCACCCGCTCCCAGCGGCCTTCCCGTGCCAAGTGAATTTCGATGGTGGTTTCATCAGGGCTGTAGCGCAGGGCGTTATCCAGCAGATTCAGCAGCGCCCTATGCAGGCGGGAGCGCTCCCCACGCACTGGATGGGCTCCGGAGCTTTCGACGATTAGCTCGACGTTGCGGCGTTCGGCCAGCGGCGCCAGGCTTTGCCAGGCCAGGCTGACAAGATCGCGGATCTCCACCAGTTCCATGCCGGCCGTATTGGGCTGGGCTGCAGCAGTCTCAAGGCGGCTGAGCTCCAGAAGGTCGGAGACCAGTTGCTGAAGTCGAGTCAGTTCGCGCTGCAGCCGTTCCACCTGTACCGCCTGCTTGGTGCTGGGGTTGAGGGCCAGGGTTTCGGTCACCAGCGATAGAGCGGTGAGCGGTGTACGCAGTTCGTGGGCTACATCGCTGATCCAACGCTCCTGCAACTGCTGCTGGGCCTGCAGCGACTGGCGGCTCTGAACGAAGACAGCGACCCAGCCATCCTCACCAGCGAGAGCGACCGCTTCAAGTGGTTCGCTGCGGATCGGTTCGGGGTTGAGCGGCGATGGGCTAACGGTGCTGTTGGTCCAAAGCACACGCTGACGACCGCCACTGGAGCGAGCTTCTCTGACGGCCGATTCCAGTTGATGGCAGCGCACCACCTCCAGTAGGTAGCGATTGGTGACTTCAGCGTCCTTGGCGATCGCCAGTAGTCGTCGGGCGCGGCCGTTGAGGTGCTGAAGCCGATTGCTGCGATCCATCACCAGGAAGCCCTGGGATGAATCCTCAAGCCAATGCAGCAGCTGCGATGAGTTGATCAATGGCCGGAATTTGCCCTGCCGAAATCGTCTGAACACCACGGTGTGCCTTACCCGAAGCGGTACCCGAAGCCACGCACAGTGAGGATGAAGGTGGGAGCACTGGGGTTGGTCTCAAGCTTCTCCCGCAGCCAGCGGATATGGACATCGACGGTCTTGCTGTCGCCCATGAAATCGATTCCCCAGACCCGCTCTAGGAGCTTGTCGCGGCTCCAAACCCGCTTGGGGCTCTGCATAAAGACCTCAAGCAGACGGTATTCCTTGGGGGAGAGGTTGACCTCCTTGCCGGCCCGGGTGACCCGGCATTCCTCGGGATACAGCGTGATCTCGTCGAACCGCAACACTTCTTTGGCACCGGTCTCGCCGTTGCGGGCGCTGCGGCGCAGTAGGGCGCGGCAGCGGGCTACGAGCTCGCGCATGCCAAAGGGCTTGATTAGGTAGTCGTCTGCACCCACCTCAAGACCCACAACTCGATCGGTTTCGCTGTCGCGGGCACTAACGACAATGATCGGTGTGGAGAAGCCACGGCGACGCACGTAGCGGCAGACATCCAGGCCGGAAACACCGGGAAGCATCAGATCCAGCAGCACCAGATCACAGGGTTGGCTATCCGGTGATCCCTTGAAACGCTCAAGGGCACCATTGCCAGAACTGACGGCATCAACGATGAATCCTTCGCTGCCGAGAGCCTCTGAGATGGTTTCGCGGATGGTGTCATCGTCCTCCACCACGAGCAGGCGAGCAGGGGGCGCCTGTTGTGGGGGACTGATAACCACGGGATCAAGATCAGTTGATGAGATCTTAATCGTGACTCCGGGCTCCGAGGCATGCAGCCACAGGAGGTCTGCAGATTTGTACTCAGAAGAACTCGTCGAAATTGTCGAAATCAACTGCGCGGAAATTGCCCTCCTCCACCTGCTTCATCAGCCGCTCAAGTTGAACCCATAGGCCACCGCCAGTGAGCAGAGCCAGCAGCAGAGCCACCAGCAGAGCAGTGCCTGCTGCGAAGCCGAATACCTGCAGGCTGCCACCGATGAACAAGGTGATTCCCAAGATGGTGCCAGCGAAGCTGATGCTGGTTTCGGCATTTCCCAGAGGCAGCAGCGGCAAACGGTCTTGCTTCCAGCCCTCCAGCCGGTTCTCAATCAGACGGGCGAAGGTCAGGCCACAAAGCACCCCGATTGCCAGCCCTAGCCCCGCCACCAGGTAGGGAGGCTGCTGCAGGACCATGACAGGCAGCTCGAGTTCATAAATGTCGTCGTAATCCACGGTCTCAGGCCAGTTAGCGCTGCACGTTAGGTGCTAAGAACCTGCAACCAGTCGCCGGCTATTCGGCCTGGGCTGAAGCGACGGCGCACCAGCTGCATCAGGGTCTGTATATCGTCGGTATGCAGCCTTCCATCGCGCACCAAGGCAAAGAGGAGGCGCTGACGCAGGCCGTGCCCCTCACGCCCAAGCATTAGGCGCATGCCGGCTCCAGCCACCGGCAGCAGATCCCCAGGGCCGCCATCGCGTCCGACTACATCGAGGAGATTTTCTAGTCGCTGCAGCTGAAGCCGGCCCTCTCTATCAAAAATCACATCCAGCAGCTTGTGGCGCAGCTCCTCGGTGTCCGCGGCCAGCAGCCGTTTGGCCACATAGGGATAAGCCACGCGGATGATGCTGAACTCAGGATCCAGTCTTAGTGCCAGGCCTTCCTGGCTCACGACGGCTCGAATGATCAGGGCAAAGCGGGCCGGTACCCGGAAGGGGTACTCAAACATCAGCTCTGAGAAGCGATCGGTGATGGTCTTGAAGTTGAACTCACCGACGCTCTCGCCAAGCTGGCCCCCCAGCACCTCTTCTAGAGCCGGAACCAAAGGGTCGAGATCAATGCCGGGCTGCAGGAAGCCGAGGCGCACGAAATCGTGGGCCAGAGCGCGGAAATCCTTGTTGATGAGATGAACAACCGCATCGGTGAGCGTGAGTCGGTCGTCATTGCTCAGCATGTCCATCATGCCGAAGTCGACGTAGCCCAGGCAGCCGTAGCCGTCGGGTCCCCCAGGCATCGCAAAGAGGTTTCCAGGGTGCGGATCAGCGTGGAAGTAGCCAAATTCCAGAAGCTGCCGAAGACCTGAAATCACCCCGGCCTTGACCAGGGTCGTGGGGTCCAGATTGTTGCGCCTGAGCTGCTCGCGGTTCTGCAACTTGACGCCCGCAAGCCAGGTGGTGGTCAGCACGCGGTGGCTGCTGACACTGCGTTCAACGGCGGGCACCACCACTGTCGGATCGTCTTCGAACAGCTGGGCGAAACGCTCAGCGTTGTCGGCTTCCAGCTCGTAGTCGATCTCGCGGAACAGAGTGTTGCCAAATTCATCGACAATGGCGGTGAGGTCATCGCCGAGATTCAAGGGCAGGAAAGGGCCAGAAAAAATGGCCAGGAGTCGCACCACGGCCAGATCAAGCCGTAGCTGTGGCTCAAGATTGGGACGCTGAACCTTCACCGCAACCCAGCGGCCATCAAGCATCTGAGCCTTGTAGACCTGTCCGAGGCTGGCGGCAGCCACGGGCTGATCAGGAAAGCTGGCGAACAGGTGCTGAGCAGGCGACCCCAGATCTTCCTCAATCGTCGCCAGTGCCCTCTCGTGGTCAAAGGCCGGCAGATCGTCCTGCAGCCGTGTCAGCTGATCGAGCCAGTCGCGCTGCACCAGATCCGGTCTGGTGGAGAGCGCTTGCCCCAGCTTGATGAAGCAGGGGCCGAGGCAGGTCAGTGTGTTGAGCAGCCGGCGCCCCAGGCGCTTCTGCACGGCGGAGTCATTGCTACCGCCCTGCACCACCAGCACCAAGGCAAGTCCGCTCAGCTGCCAGACCACCACCATCAGGCGGCCCAGCAGCCGGTGCAGAGGGACAGCGGCGGATCGGGTAATGGCCGGACTGACAACTCGCCAGACTTTAGAAAGTGTCGTTCCGGCTGCGTTGCCCCCTCGCCCTGAACGCTGGCCCCTGCGACAGGTCCTGGCGCAGCAGGCAGCACATGCCGGTCTTGCGTTGCATCTACCGGCCCACCGGCGCGGCCTCGGACGTGCTTTTGACTGGCCGCGGCTTCCCTGGCGCTGGGATTTGCCGGAACTGCCTGCCGTCGGCGGCCCCCTGCTGATGGAGGGGGCGGTTGCAGAGTCCCAGTCGCTGGTGGCTGAAGCGCTCGGAGTGGACTTCAGCTGGTATGGCGTCAACGGAGCCAGCGGGCTGTTGCAGGCTGCCTTGCTTGCTGTAGCTGGCCCAGGATCGAGAGTTTTGCTGCCGCGCCATCACCACCGTTCACTGCTGCATGGTGCGGTCCTGGCTGGGTTCAATCCCCTCCTGTACAGCGTTCCCTTTGACGGGCGCACTGGGCTGTGGCAACCGCTGCCGCCCCACCAGCTCGATCGGATCCTGCAGCAGGAAGCACCGGTGGATTTGCTGGTGCTGCTCTCGCCCACCTACCAAGGTCTGGCCAGTGATCTGCCTTCCTTGGTGGCCATTGCTCACCGTCATGGTGTGCCCGTCCTGGTGGATGAGGCCCACGGAGGTCACTTCGGCTTTGATGCTTCCCTGCCGCAGGCCGCCGTCGCCGCTGGCGCTGATCTAGTCGTTCAGTCGCTCCACAAGAGTCTCGGTGCCCTCGCTCAGGCGGCGGTCCTGCACGCCCAGGGCGCGCGCCTTGACCTTCAACGGTTGGCCCAGGCTCTCGAGTGGCTGCAGACCAGCAGCCCCAGTGCCCTGCTGATGCTGAGTGCTGAGCAGTCCCTGGCCCAGCGCTTGACTACGCGAGGCCAGAGTCAGCTCAAGCGTTGGCTTCGTCAGGCCGTTGAACTGCACCAATATCTGCAGCAAGAGGACATTCCTGTCCTTCCTGTCGATGATCCGCTGCGGCTCGTCCTCCACACTGCGCCAATGGGTTGCAGCGGCGTTGATGCCGATGAGTGGCTGCTGGAGCGCAATGTGGTCGCTGAATGTCCAGAGTTGTTCAGCCTGACCTTTTGCCTGGGCCTTGGCGGCAGCCACGGGCTGGCCAGGACCTTGTTACGAGAACTGCGACTGCTGGCCCGTGAGCGAGGGGGCGAGCCGCTGGCACCTTTGGTACCGCCGCCGTTGCCGGCAGTGGTTCAGCTGCACACTGCGCCTGGGCAGGCCTGGCGATCGGCGTGCCGTCAGGTGCCGCTTTCAGAAGCACAAGATTGCATCGCGGCCCGCCCTATATGTCCCTACCCGCCTGGGATTCCGCTGCTGCTGCCAGGTGAGCGGTTGGATGCCGCGCGTCTGGAGTGGCTGCAGCAGCAGAGGCAGCTCTGGGGGGGGCAGATCGCTGATACGGTAACGGTTCTGGCCTGATCAACTTGGCCCCCGTATCCCCCTATCAGTGGGATTTCGTCACCCCGGGTCTGCCGGATGCGGCCTTTGAGGCGGCGCCAGGGTTCAGTCCCACGCCGATGGAGCTGCGGGTGATGCTGCTGGCCCATCTGCGGCCACGGCCTGACTCGGTGGTTTGGGATGTGGGTGGCGGCACCGGTGCCCTGGCCCTGGAGATCGCACGGCTGCTGCCGGGAGGCCGCGTGCAGGCTCTCGAACGCGATCCTGAAGCGGTGGAATTGCTGCAGCGCAATCGTGCCCGCTTTGGCATCACCAACCTCGAGGTCTTTGAAGGCCAGGCGCCAGGGGATCTGGCCAAGCTTGCGGCAGCGCCGGATCGGGTGTTGCTTGAGGTGGGACGTCCCCTGGGAGATGTGCTGCGGGCGGTCTGGTCTGCCCTGGCACCGGGGGGGCGCCTGGTGATAAGTACCTCGAGTCTGGAGGGGTTGGTGGATGCCACCGATCACCTGGGACAGCTTGAGGCAAGGGATCTGCAGGTGGTGCAGGCAACGGTGCATCGGATGCAGCGCCGCGGAGATCAGACGCGGCTGGCGGCTGCTGAACCCCTATTCGTCATCGCGGCTGAGCGGCATCCATGAGCGTGACCAGCGCGGGGCGATTGATCCGCAGCCGCTGGCTGAGTGGTTTTGCGGCTGCGCTGTTTGCGCTGGTGATCATTGGTTTGGGGGGCTGGTGGTTCACTCTCAGCCTTGGGGTGATCGTGCACCTGGCGCTACTGGAGTTCTTCCGGCTGGCGCAGCACAAGGGCATCCGACCGGCCACCAAGACCACGCTGGCCGCGTGCCAGCTGTTGTTGATCATTACCCAGCTGGCCCCAGGTAGTGCCTTGGCAGCAGCGGTGTTGCCTTTGGCGGGTTCAGTGATCTGTGGCTGGCTGTTGCTGCAACCGGTGACCGGCACCATCGCCGATATCGCTGCATCGATCTTTGGCCTTTTCTATCTCGGCTTCCTGCCAAGCCACTGGGTCAGGCTGCGGGACCTCACCGACCCCTCGGTGGCCCCCCACTGGCCATCCCATAGCGGCCTGGCCATTACCTTGCTGGCCTTTTTGCTGATCTGGGCAGCCGATTGCGGCTCCTACTTGTGGGGCAGTCGTTATGGCCGGACGCGTCTTTCGGATGTTTCCCCCGGCAAGACGGTCGAGGGCGCTCTGGCCGGGTTGGTGGCCACGGTGGGCACCGGCGCTGTGGGGGGCTGGATGCTTGGCTGGCCTTTCGGCCCGCTCCTCGGGGCCCTGCTTGGCGTGCTGGTGGGTCTCTTTGCCCTAGTAGGCGATTTGACCGAATCGATGATGAAGCGTGATGCCGGGGTTAAGGACTCCGGGGCCTTGATTCCCGGTCACGGCGGCATTCTTGATCGGGTCGATAGCTATTTGTTCACTCCTGCAGTGGTCTTCTACCTCGTCACTCTGGTGCTGCCTCTGCTGGGCTAACCAACGAGCGTCCAGAAAGCCGCAGCTCGCCCGTGCTCAGCTCCAGCTGCTCGATTGTGATGGCTGGATCCATTGGGACTTCGACCTGCTGCGCTCCATGGCGCAGAAGCAAGGCTCCATGCTCAAGCAGCAGCTTGCAGTGACAGTGGCTTCCTTGTTGGCCAGCTAGTTCAACGCCCGTGCTTTGCAGGCCGAAATGGCCCAGGGGCTCACCATCGAGCAAGGTTTCAGCTAGGTCGCGGGCTAGTCCTTGAAGCGCCGGGCTCTGCAGACAGCGGTTCAACCCGGCTTCGTTGAAACGTACCCATCCCTGCACGGTGAACCGCTGCCGCAGCTGCAATGGCTTGCCCTGCAGCAGAGGAGTCACATCAATGCTGATGGGCTCACTGCACAGCTGAACAGCATCGATTGCCAGTCCCTGGAAGATCAAACCTCGAGCTTCCACCCTGGCTCCTTGGAGATGGCCTGCCATCAGGCGGAGCATTGATCCCTCCAGCTGCAGGTCGAGCTGATCGAGGCGGCTGCAGAGGCTGCGCAACCACAGTCGGATCGCCTGGCTTACCAGACCAAGGGCCGGTCCGCTCATGCTGCTATCCAGGCCTGAGCAACTTGCGCAGGTTGATCAAGGTGTGGGAGATGACCGCAGTCTTCCATCAGCTCAAGGCGCTTGCCGAGCAGCTCTACAGCAGCCTGTTTCTGCGGTGCTCTAAGGATGCGGTCCTGGGCTCCCCAGAGCACCTGAATCGGTAGCTGCGGCAGTGGATTGCCTACCCCGGCAAAGCCGCCGCTACGGGCAAAGCGGGCCAGTGCTGGTCCCCAGCCAGGTGTACTCAGGTGCAAGCTGGCGATCTCTTCCTCGGCGGCACCGACCGAGCGATCAGGATCTGCAAAAGCCTGACGGCAGAGCCCTCGACGTACGGCCGGTAAGCCTAAAAAGGCGGCACCGAGGCGATCCAGCAGTGGAGGTAGTGGCATCGGCCGACCTGTGAGGCCAGCCGGAGCCAGGAGCAGCAGCCGCGAGATTCGTCCGGGCTGCTGCTCTTGCAGTTGCCGGGCCAGCACTACGGCCACTGAGCCTCCCATCGAAGCGCCAATCAGGCCGATGGGGCCCGGAGGCATCTGATTCACAACGGCCTGCAGATGCTCCATCACCCGTTGCGGGCCGTAGTCCATGCCGCTGGGCCTTGGGGTGAAGCCAAATCCAAAGAGATCGGGGATCCAAAGTTCATGCCTCTCTTGCAATAGAGGCACCAGCCGGCGGAATTCCAGCATCGAGCTGTCAAAACCATGCAGCAGCAGCAGCGGTGCGCCGTTGCCGATCACTGCCACCGGCCAGCGCATGTCGTCGTCAATCCCGCTTAACGGCAGCTGCAACCAGCGCACCGAGGCAGCCACGGCCCTCCCCTGGGGATCGATCAGCTGCTCAGCGGCAGTTTTTAGCGCGTCAGACATCCCTGGTTGCTGCTCACGAGTGCGGCCAGCAGATCATCTGCAGCGACCTCAAAGGGCAGATGATGGAGGTCAGAGCCTTCTCGGCACGCGAAGGTGCAGACCTGCTGCAGCTCCTGCAGGCTTGCCTGGGCAAGACCAAGCTCTTCCAGGCAAACCGGTAGTCCCAGTTGGCGGAAGAACGGGGTCAGCTGGCGACGTGCCTGGCCAGCGAGCTGGTTGCCCCCCAGCTGCTCTTCCAGTCGCAGCTGCACCAGCACTCCGAAACCCACCTTCTCGCCGTGGAGAAGTCCATGGCAGACCTCCAGTTGAGTTAGTCCGTTGTGCACCGCGTGGGCTGCCACGGTGCGACAGCGGGCACCACCGAGGCCGCCGATCAGCCCGGCGGTCAGAGCGCTGGCCTCGGCTACCCGTATCCAGGCATCACTGCCAGGGTTCTCAATTGCTTCTTGACCTTCGAGAAGCAATTGATCGCGCAGAACGCGTGCCTGCTGCACCGCCTGCTGCACCAACCCGTCTGTGCTGCTGCCACTGCTGACCGAGGCTTCATACCACTTGGCCATGGCATCAGCGATGCCGCTGGCCAGGGTGCGGGACGGTGCCTGTTGCACCAGCTGATGATCAAAAATCAGCAGTTCCGGGCAGCGCTCAAGGGCCACATCATTCTCAAAGGCGCCTCCAGATGAATAGATGTTGGCCAAAGCTGTCCAACCAGCGCAGGTGGCTGCGCTGGTTGGCACCGTGATGCACGGCAGGTTCAGACGGAAGGCCAGCAGCTTGCCGGCATCAAGCACCTTGCCGCCTCCGGCTGCGACAACAGCGTCGGCGTCATGGGCCTGGGCAAGGTCCGTTAAGCGGCCAAGATCGTCTTGGCAGCAGTCATGCTGCAATTCTGCTTGCTGGCAGTTGAGTCCGGCCTGCAGCAGATCAGTCGCTAGTTGTTGACGCAGGCTGCGGGTGGCTGTGCTGCGGCCGAGCAAGAGCGGCCGTCGGCTAAGCGTTGCAATCGGTGAGATGGCTTCTTGCCATGCACCGGAGCCACGCAGCACGGTGGCGGGAGCGATGGCGTGGCCCTGTATGGATGACTTCATTGCCCTCAAAATAAGAAGAAGGCCGCATCCGTTGAAGAATGCGGCCCCATGGGATTCAGCTTGTTGCGATGGTATTAGACGCCGCTGCCCACGAGCTGCGGTTCCACTGCAGTGCTGCCAGGACGGATCACGACTTGCTTGTCGTCGTTGACATCAACAACAGCCGCATCTCCATCCTTAAGACGTCCAGCCAGGAACTCTTCAGCTAGGGAGTCCTCAAGTAGACGCATCACAGCTCGGCGCAGGGGACGCGCGCCATAGCTGGGGTTGTACCCCTCTTCGACAAGGCGTTCCTTGAAGGCCTCAGTGACAGAGAGATGGATGCCCTTCTCCTTCATCCGCGTGAAGACTTCTTTGAGCATGATGTCGGCAATCTGCTTGACCTCGTCGCGATTGAGTTGACGGAAGACGATGATCTCGTCGAGGCGGTTGAGGAACTCAGGACGGAAATACTGCTTGAGTTCTTCGTTCACGAGGGAGCGGATGCGGGTGTATTGGTTCTCTTCGGCGTCACCGCCGCTGAACTCAAAGCCCAATCCGCCGCCGCCTTTCTCAATCACCTTCGAACCAATGTTCGAGGTCATGATGATCAGCGTATTTTTGAAATCAACTGTGCGGCCTTTGGAGTCGGTTAGGCGGCCATCTTCCAAAAGCTGCAGTAGAAGATTGAAGACATCGGGGTGGGCTTTTTCGATCTCGTCGAATAGCACCACGGTGTAGGGGCGGCGACGGACAGCTTCGGTGAGTTGACCGCCTTCGTTAAAGCCCACATAGCCCGGAGGAGAGCCGATCAGCTTGCTGACCGTGTGGCGCTCCATGAATTCGCTCATGTCAAGGCGAATCATCGCCTCTTCACTGCCGAAGAAATACGCGGCTAGCGCCTTAGTGAGTTCGGTTTTGCCAACTCCAGTGGGACCGGAGAAGATAAAGCTGGCAATCGGTCGGTTGGGGTTTTTGAGGCCAACGCGAGCGCGGCGGATTGCTTTGGATACCGCCTTGACGGCTTCGTCTTGACCGATGAGGCGCTGGTGGAGGGTTTCCTCCATGTTGAGCAATTTGGCCGATTCGCTTTCGGTGAGCTTTTGCACCGGCACACCCGTCCAGGAGGCCACAATCTGGGCGATGTCCTCCTCGTTCACCAGTGGCATTGAATCGACCTCACTGGTCTCAGGGGCACTGCTTTGTTCTGGGGCTTCGCCCTCGGCTGCTGATTCTTCTCGCCGACCTTGAGTGATTCCTCGGATCTGCTCGCGAAGCTCCACCTCTTTATCGCGAAGTTCACCAGCTTTGGTGTAGTCCTGCTCCCGAACAGCATTCTCTTTTTCCTTCTGGACTTCACGCAGTTGCTTGTCGAGCTCTTTAGCGGCAGGAGGAAGTTTGGAATTGAGAAGGCGCACGCGGCTGCCCGCTTCATCGATCAGGTCGATGGCTTTGTCAGGAAGGAAACGATCGGAGATGTAGCGGTCACCGAGATTGGCAGCTGCAACCAATGCTTCGTCAGAGATCTTGAGGCGGTGATGCGCTTCATAACGCTCACGGAGACCCCGCAGGATTTCAATGGTGTCTTCGACGGAAGGCTCACCGACGTTGACGGGTTGGAAGCGGCGCTCAAGGGCGGCATCCCGCTCAATGTGCTTGCGGTATTCATCCAGAGTGGTGGCGCCGATGCACTGAAGCTCTCCTCGGGCCAAAGCGGGTTTGAGGATATTGGCTGCGTCGATTGCACCCTCGGCTGCGCCAGCACCGATGAGAGTGTGCACCTCGTCGATCACCAGAATCACGTTGGAGGCGCCACGGATCTCATCCATGATCTTTTTCAGGCGTTCTTCGAATTCACCTCGATACTTGGTGCCTGCAACAAGCAAGCCGATATCGAGCGTGAGTACACGCTTGTCTTCAAGGATGTCAGGCACTTCGCCCTGATTAATGCGCTGAGCCAAGCCCTCGGCGATCGCTGTCTTGCCCACTCCGGGCTCGCCGATCAGCACGGGGTTGTTCTTGGTGCGTCGGCCGAGAATTTGAATCACCCGGTCGATTTCGTTGTGCCGACCAACAACCGGGTCGAGTTTGCCCTCTGCAGCGAGCTGGGTCAGGTTGCTCCCGAACTCATCGAGTGTGGGTGTCTTAGTGGAACCTTTACTGGTTCCGCCACTTGCAACCTCCGCGGTCTCACCAAGCATTCGTATGACTTGGGTGCGCACCTTGGCTAGATCAACCCCAAGATTTTCAAGGACTCTTGCGGCAACGCCCTCGCCCTCACGGATCAGTCCCAGCAGGAGATGCTCGGTGCCGATGTAGTTGTGGCCGAGCTGGCGGGCTTCTTCTAGTGAGAGTTCAAGCACCCTCTTGGCCCTAGGCGTGAAGGGGATTTCAACCGCCACGAAGCCTGAGCCACGGCCGATGATCTTCTCGACTTCGACCCTGGCGTCCTTGAGGTTGACCCCCATGGACTTGAGCACCTTGGCGGCGACGCCAGTGCCCTCTCCGATCAGTCCGAGCAGGATCTGCTCGGTGCCCACGAAGTTATGGCCCAACCTGCGGGCCTCTTCCTGGGCCAGCATGATGACCTTGATAGCTTTCTCGGTAAAGCGCTCGAACATGACTGGCGTCGTCGCCCCAAAAAGATGTGAATACGTTATCAGGATTGATCAGGTGACTGCAGGGGGAAAACCGCAAATCGTCTGATGCTTTCAATCTTTTTGATTTCCAGTTGTTCTCTGGCGTTCAAACCCATTCCGCTGCAAAGGTTCTGAGTTTTGAAGGCATTAAGAACTTGGTTCGGCCAATGTTCAATCAGGACGGTTATCCGTACGCGTTTTAACAATGCTCAGATCTAGCCATTGCAGCAGTGCATCGTCTCCGTTGCGGTAGTAACGGCGTCGCTTTCCCAATGTGCTGAACCCCAACCTGCGGTACAGGGCTAGAGCAGCAGCATTGGAGGCAGCTACCTCAAGTGTGGCTTGCTTGCACCTGCGCTCCTTGGCAAGTTCTAGGAGTTCTTTGAGCAGAACAGTCGCCACCCCGCTGCGCCGGCAGCGGGGATCTACCAGCATCAACATCAGTTGAAGTTCGTCAGCTACAACCCAGCCGCAGCACACGCCCAGGAGTGCGCAACTGCTTGCTTCAAAGCTGCCGAGACAGAGACGCTGCTGTGGTTGACCCAGTTCTCTCTGCCATTGCGTTTCACTCCAGAAGCCCCCAAGACAACGTTGGTCCAGGGCTACACAGGCTTCTACCGCGCTCAGATTGAGCAACTGCGGTGCGGAAGGGCTGAAAGGATGGTTCAAACCTTCAGAACACCCCACCCTTGTCATGGTGAGCTCACCCACCGTCGCATCTAGCTCCCTGCCATGGGCCGGAGATGGGGTGGACCCGGAAAGTCCCAATCGCAACTTGGCTCCAATCACGGCGGAGCTTGATCCCCAGGGCCGGCTTCAGGTGGGTGGTTGTGTGCTCAGTGAGCTAGCTCAGCGCTACGGCACACCCCTTTACGTCCTTGATGAGCAGAGCCTGCGTCAGGCCTGCCGCGCTTACAAAGAAGCGCTGGAGCGTCACTACCCCGGCCCCTCCCTGGCGCTGTATGCCTCCAAGGCCAATAGCAGTCTTGCTATCACGGCTCTAGTTGCGGCTGAGGGCCTTGGTCTTGATGCTGTCTCCGCCGGTGAGCTGCTCACCGCCTTGGAGGGGGGCATGCCACTGGAGCGGATCGTTCTTCATGGCAACAACAAGTCAGCTGAAGAGCTGAGCCTGGCGTTGCAGAACGGCGTCACCATCGTTGTTGATAACTGGCGTGACATTGAGTTGCTTCAGGAGCTGGCAGAAGGCCGCAGCGAGAGCGTTCCCCTGTTGCTGCGTTTTACTCCTGGTATCGAATGTCATACGCACGAGTACATCCGCACGGGGCACCTGGATAGCAAGTTTGGCTTTGATCCCGATCAGCTCGAGCAGGTGTTGACCCATCTGGCTGGATGCAGCTGGGCACAGCTCAAAGGTCTCCATGCTCATATCGGTTCTCAGATCTTTGAGCTCGATCCCCACCGTGATCTCGCTGGCGTGCTGGCTGATGCCTTTGTGTTGGCTCGCTCCCTAGGCCATAACCCTACGGATCTCAATGTCGGCGGCGGCCTTGGGATCCGCTACGTGGCTTCGGATGATCCGCCTTCGATTGATGCCTGGGTGAAGGTAGTGGCTGAGGCGATGGTGGCCGCTTGTAAGGCGCGCAACCTTGAGTTGCCGCGACTGCTGTGCGAGCCAGGGCGCTCATTGGTGGCTGCTGCTGGCGTCACCCTTTACGAAGTGGGTAGCCGCAAGCACATCCCAGGCCTCAATACCTATGTGGCGGTGGATGGGGGCATGAGCGACAACCCACGCCCGATTACCTATCAATCGGAGTACACCGCCTGCCTGGCCGACAGCCCTGGGGCTGTTGCCAGTGAGAGCGTCACTCTGGTGGGCAAGCACTGTGAATCCGGTGACGTGCTGCTCAAGGGCCTGCCGCTGCCAGCCACCAAGGCTGGGGACGTGTTGGTGGTGCTGGCCACTGGTGCGTACAACGCTTCGATGGCCTCGAACTACAACCGCATTCCCCGTCCTGCGACCGTGATGGTGGGATCCGGCCGTTCTGAGCTGGTGCAACGCCGTGAGCGACCGGACGAGTTGCTGCGCTACGACGTACTTCCCGAGCGACTGCGATCGGTAGTGTGACCCCAGCGGGGTGGAACAGGCGTTGGTGTGGCTGCGGATGCTGCTCGATCTCGTCTGTGCCGGCGCCCTCGGTTATCTGCTGCTGGGACGGGTCAGCGAACCTCGCACCCTCTGGCTGCTGCGGGGCTATTTGTTGCTCGTGGCTCTCGGCTGGCTACTGCAGCGCTACGGCAACCTGCCGCTGACCGCCAAACTCATTGAAGCTTTAGTCCTCGTCTGCGGTCTGGCTTTGGCGATCCTGCTGCAGGGGGAGCTCAGGCGGCTGTTGGAACTGCTAGGAACTGGACGCTTAGCCGTGTTGTTCGGCAGCGGTCAGCAGGACCTGCAGGACGCCAGCACGGTGGACATTCTCGTGGACACCACAGCTCAGCTCTCCAAGCGCCGCTGCGGTGGTCTGATCGTGCTCGATCTCGGCAGCGATCTCAGGCCGGAGGATTTCCTCAATCCCGGTGTTCCGATTGATGCCACCTTGTCAGTGGATCTGCTGTTGAATCTCTTTTCTGCAGATTCACCACTTCACGATGGTGCTGTATTGATTCAGGCCAACCGCGTCGCCTCCGCCGGTGTGATCCTTCCCCTCTCGCGTCAGACCAGCTTCACGCGTCACGGCACGCGCCATCTGGCAGCTCTGGGGTTGACCGAGCGCCATGATCGCTGTCTCGGTGTGGTGGTGAGCGAGGAGTCCGGCACCATCTCGATGGCGAGTCAGGGGCGCTTTGAGCGGCCGATCACCCGCGAGCGGCTGCGGGAGCTGCTCAGTGATGCGGTCAGCGTTCAGGGAGCAGGACGCCGCCGCCAGCCGCGTACGCTGCCTAAATCCTCTTCCAGTGGCGAACGCATCGAAGCCACTGCACGCAATCGCCCATGAGTCGGTCCCCGGTGGCGGCTGCCAGGCCATCCACTCGAACAGCTCTGCCTGCCTGCCTCGACTCCGGCCGGCTGCCTGCCCACGTTGCCGTGATCATGGATGGCAATGGTCGCTGGGCCAGCCAGAGGGGTCTGCCAAGGGTGATGGGCCACCGTCAGGGAGTGGAGGCGCTGAAACGCACCCTGCGTCTATGTAGCGACTGGGGTATCGGCACCCTCACCGCCTACGCCTTCTCAACGGAGAACTGGTCGCGGCCGGGTGAGGAGGTCAGCTTCTTGATGACCCTGTTCGAGCAGGTGTTGGCGCGCGAGCTTGCGGCTTTGCAGCAGGAGCAGGTTCGCATTCGTTTTCTTGGGGATCTTTCTGCTTTACCCGATGGTCTGCAGTCGCTGATCGCCGAGGCCACCGAGCGCTCGGCCTCCAATGTCGGGATCCATTTCAATGTCTGCACCAACTACGGCAGCCGCAGCGAGCTTGTGCATGCAACCCGTGCCCTGGCGAGGCGGGTACAGGCCGGTGAGTTAGATCCTGAGGCCATTGATGAGAACCTCTTGGCCGCTGAACTGCATACCGCCGGAGAGGTGGATCC
>NHBY01000033.1 GCA_002168155.1 Synechococcus sp. TMED19
GGTGAACAGCACGAGCAACAGTGCGAAGAGAGCCAGATCCCAGATCGATTCGTAGAGAAAGGTGGGATGGAAGTAGCTCTGATCGAAATAAAGCTCCGGTCGATTAGCCGCTGGGATGAAGAGCTTCCAGGGAAGATCAGTGGGCACACCAAAGGCTTCTGAGTTGAAGAAGTTGCCCCAGCGGCCGATGGCTTGGCCCAGGGCCACCGAGGGCATCAGAACATCCATCACGCTCCAGAAGGAGAGCTGCTTCCAGCGCGTGAAGCCAATGACTGCAAGTAAGCCCCCTAGGAGTGCGCCGTGGATGGCGATGCCGCCTCGCCAGATCTGAATCGCTTCAAGCCAATTGATCTGGTACTGGCGCCACTCAAAGAGGACGTAATAGATCCGTGCGCCCACGACGGCGCAGAGCACGAGCAGCGGCAAGAGATCAGCGATCAGGCCGCCATCGAGACCACGGGATTTGGCCAGTTCACTGGAAATCCACAGGCCCAGAAGCACTGCCAGGGCAATCAGCAGGCCATACCAGCGGATCGCAAAGGGCCCGAACTGAAACACCATGGGCCCTGGCGACTGGAAGGTCGCCAGGGGCAGCAACAGATCAGGGGCCATGGGCTCAGACGCCCTCGGCTGCCTGCACCTTCTCGATCTGCTTCTTCTTCAGCACCAACATGATCTGGGCGATGGCCACGGCGGCGAGGAAGGCCAGCAGGCCATAGAGACGCAGGGGGTTCTGCAGCACGATCTCAGCATCGAGTTGACCGAAGCCACCGACGTTGGGGTCGTTGGTCAGAGGCTCACCAGCCTCGACGTTGTCGCCGACAGCGACCAGCAGCGAGGGGCCGGCCGGGATCGATTCATCAACACTGCCGCCATCTTGAGTGGCGATGGTGACCACAGAGGCACCGGAGTCATCGCTGCTTAGGGCGGTGATGTTGCCAGCAACGCTGGCGGTGTAGACGGTGTTGTTGCTCTTCTCACCGGTGGGATACACCTGACCGCGCCCGCGGTTGCCGCCGATGTGCAGCTGGGTCTTGCCGTAGCTGATCGAAGAATCGGTCTTGGGATCGGGGGAAAGGATCGGGAAAACGATCTCGCGATGGTCATCACCGGGAAGGGGACCCACCAGGAGGATGTTGGGCTGGGCGTCGCTGTAAGGGGTGTAATAGATGCCCTCAGTCTCTTCTTTCAGTTCATCGCTGAGGCGCTCTTGGGGCGCCAGGGTGTAGCCATCGGGAAGCATCACAACGGCGCCGACGTTGAGCCCGGTGCGGTTGCCGTCAGCACCCACCTGCTGCACATCGGTGTCATAGGGGATCTTCACTGCGGCCTTAAAGACGGTGTCGGGCATCACCGATTGAGGCACCTCGACCTGGGTCAGTTTTTTAGCCAGGTGGCAGTTGGCACAGACGATCTTGCCCGTGGCTTCGCGGGGGTTGTCGTAGTTCTGTTGAGCCCAGAAGGGGTAGGCCCAGCTGGGCTGGGCGCCGAGCAGCAACCCGACGGTGAGGAGCAGGGAGCCGAGCAGCAGGGAGAGGGAGCGGCGCATCGGTAAGGGGGTAGGACGGTTCAGGGGCGGTCGATGGGCTGGGGGCTCAGGCCCACCAGGGTTTCTCGTTATTGCGGAAGTCGGTTTCGGTCCACTGGGTCAGGAAGACGTTGTCGTTCTCGACGTTGACGTGGGCCAGGGCCAGGGAGAGTGGAGCCGGTCCGCGGACCACTTTGCCGGCGGCGTCGTACTGGGAACCGTGGCAGGGGCACATGAACTTGCCGGCGCCAGCGTTCCAGGGCACCACGCAGCCCAGGTGAGTGCAGATGGCGTTGATGCCGAAATCTCCAATGGAATCGGGTCCATCGACGATCAAGTAGGTGGGGTCACCTTTGAGGCCCTGCACCAGGCTGTAGTCACCTTCTTTGTGGTCGGCCAGCCAGCCGCTGGCCGTGACGTTGTTCCCCAGTTCATCCTTGGCGGTGGTACCACCGCCGGAGCCTGCGGCGCGGGGGGGGATGAAGTAGTTGACGACTGGGTAGAGGGCGCCCAGAGCCACACCGGTGACCGACCCGAAGGTCAGCAGATTCATGAACTGCCGACGCCCCATTCCGGGGACGTCCTGCGCAGGGATCTGGGTCATGGGGGGAGGCGCACCGCCACAAGTGCCGCCCATTATGGACCTTGCATGACCCGTAACGCTTTGCGACTACTGGCCTCTGGCTGGGCTCGGGCATGCTGGGGATCAGACCTGCGCTCATCCCCGTGCCGCTGACCGCCGCTGAGCTGCTCGCCATCCTGCGTCAGCGCTGGGGCGCCAGCTATGACCTGCAGATCCGTCGTCGTGCCGGCCGTCTCTACTTTCAGGTGATGTGGGCCTATCTCGAGCAGCAGTCGTTTCCCTTTACAGAAGAGGAGTATTTGGCCCGGCTTGAGCAGCTTGTGGAGCAGCTCAACGGCTTTGGTGTCGGGGAGGAGGTGCTCAAGTGGTTGAGTTCCACCAAGGACAAGCNAAGGCTGGGTAAGGCTCTCAGCTTTCCGCTGCCGGACCAGNGCCGGCTGAGCGAATTCCTTCTGTGAGCCGCACCAGCAGCACCCCCACTAAAAACAGGCCAGTGATGGCGCCACTGAGCAGCAGCATGGTTACCGGATCGGTGGAGGGGGTGAGCACGGCTCCGGCCACCGCCGAGAGCAACACAACCAAGCGCCAGCCGGCCAGCATCGTTTTGGACTTCACCAGCCCCAGGGCCCCGAGCAGCAGCTGAAGCACCGGCAGCTGGAAGGCCAGTCCGGTGGCCAGCATCAGCAGCAGCACGAAATCGAGGTAGCGCTCGATCGACCAGATCGGTTCGACNACATCGGCGCCATAGCTCATCAAAAAGCTGAGGGCTGCTGGTACCAGCGCCCACCAAGCAAAGGCCAGCCCCAGCAGAAAGAGCACGGCAGATCCNGCCACGGCTGGGGCCACCAGACGCCGCTCGCTGCGGCTCAGGCCCGGCAGCACAAAGGCCAANCCCTCGTACAGCGCATAGGGCAGTGCCAGGGTCAACCCGGCATAACCGGCCACCTTGATCGAAACAAACAGGAACTCGCCCGGGGCCAGTTGGAGAAAGCGCATGCCGCTGGCAGGTAGCTCNAGNAGCCGCACCAGCGGGCGCACAAAGATCAGGCAGCCCGCTGCTGCAATCACCACCGCCGCGAGGCTGCGNAGCAAACGCCAGCGCAGCTCCTCGAGGTGGTCGGCAAAGCTCATCTCCACCTCACCGGGAAACTCCGGATCCGGCAGCGGTGGTGGGTCAAAGGCCGTCATCGCTTCAGGCTAGGCAGCAGCGCTGCGGCTCGATCGGGTTCCCCCCAGAGAACATCGCCGCCGCCATGGCGCACCAGNCCTGGCCCCATGCCAGGGATGCGNTGCAGCTGTTCGGTNTCCACCATCACCACCGGGACGCGNCGATTGCCGCGGCTGCGGCTGAAATGGGCGGCCAGATCTGCGGCGGCCTGGAGATCGGCTTCGCTGCTGAGCCCCTCGGAACCCTTGAGCACCACATGGCTGCCGGGTTGTTCCTGGGCATGGAACCAGAGATCACCGCGGCGGGCCTGGCGGAAGCTGATCCAATCGTTCTGGCGGTGGTTNCGGCCAACCAGCAGCCGCAGTCCATCAGGGCTGCAGAGCTCCAGTGGCTGTGGGACGCCTTCCCTGGAGCGGCGGCTGTTGCGGCTGGAGCGGCGGGCCTCGATAAATGGCTCTAGATCTTCGCTGAGGGCCTCCATCAGGGCCCCATCGCCAGTTTCAGCCAGCTCCAGTTGCAGCCGGCTGTTGTCCAGCAGTTCCAACCGCTGGCGATGCAGTTCCAGGCGTTGCTCGACCGCCGCCACCGAGCGGCGCAGCTTGCGGGCGCGTTGGTACAACTTCTGGGCCTGGGTGACCAAGCTGAGCTGGGGGTCAAGGCTGAGCACCAGATCTGGCCCTCCTTCGGGGTCCTCCAGGGTCACTTGCTGATGCCCGATGCTGTTGACATCGGGCCGGCAGAGCAGCAGGTCAGCTTGACGTTGCAGCAGTCCTTCATCGTCACTGCGCTGCAGCAACTGCTGCTGGCGCTGCACTTCCCGNTCTTCTTTGGCAATGAGCTGCTGCAACTGCTGACGCAAGCGGTGGCTTTTACGNTCAAATTCNAGCCGCTGAGCGCCTTCGCCGTAGTAGCTCGCCAGGGCCAGGTTGAAGACCAGGGGCTCAGATGCAACCCCTGGCTGGTCTGATGTCGCTCCCCAGCAGCGGTAGCCCTTGCCTTCAGNGATNAANGGCAGTGGCGTCGTTCCCAGAGCCTGCAGCCAGTGGGTCCAAGCCTTGTGCAGCCGCTGCCAATCGTCNGGTTCAAGGAAGTGCACCGGCGTATGGCCATCCAGCTCGGCTCGCTGGAGCAGCTGATTGCGCAGGGCCGGGCTGATGCCGCGGTAGCTCCCCATCAGCGCTTTGCTCAAGGGTTCAGGTAACAGGCTCAGTCGCAGCTGCCAGCGCTCAAAGGGTTCCTCCAGGTCGGGTATGGCCCCTTGCAGTGGTGGCGGCGGGCTGTAGGCATCGCCGGTGCCGATGGGCCGCAGCCGTGACTGGTGCTCGCGCACCTGTCGGCCGGTGGCCACCACCAGTCCCTGCTCATCAAGCAGGAACAGGTTGCTATGGCGGCCCATCAGCTCCAGCACCAGCCGCCGTCGCTCCGGTGCACCCGGGCGCTCGGCAAAACCGAGCTCCACCACCCGCTCCCAAGGCGGTTGCTCAAGCCGCACCAAAGCCAGGCCAGAGAGACCGTGCTGCAGCTGTTGGGCCAGGGTGCTGCCCTCACCGACGCGGGGCGGCGGCGGCGCAGCGTGAAAGCGGGCACTGTCGGCCTGCCAGTGCAATTCGATCCAGAGCCGCTGGCGCAGGGTGCGAAACCCAAGCTGAAGACCGCTGGGGCTGGGCTGCTGGGCCTTCTCAAAGCGTGAGGGGATCAGCTCCGGGTTGAGCTCGGCCACCACCCCCTGCAGGGTCGTGGTGTCTTGCGGTTGCATCACCCCCCTGCNNTAGGGCCCTAGTTTCCCCTTTAGGCCNCTGCTGCCCCTGGATGACNACCTCATCAAGCCAATCCCGCCTGACGGTGCTGAGCGGCCCAAGCGGTGTGGGGAAGGGAACGCTGGTGGCGTTGCTACGCGAGCGGCATCCCGAGCTGTGGCTGTCGGTGTCGGCCACCACTCGCGCCCCCCGGACCGGGGAAGAGGAGGGAGTGCACTACTTCTTCCACAGCCAGGAGAGCTTCCAGGAGCTTGTGGCAGCCGGTGGGCTGCTGGAGTGGGCCAGCTTTGCTGGCAACAGTTACGGCACCCCACGTCAGCCGGTCGAGCACCAGCTCAGTGCTGGGGTGCCGGTCTTGCTGGAGATCGAACTGGAAGGGGCCCGTCAGGTGCGAAGCACAAGCCCGGAGGCGTTCCAAATCTTTCTGCGTCCCCCTTCACTCGATGAACTCGAGCGCAGGATCCGCGGTCGCGGCACTGATAGCGAAGAGGCGATCCAGCGGCGCTTGCAGCGTGCGGCGCTGGAGCTTGAGGCTGAGAAGGAATTCGACGCCGTGGTCGAGAACAGCGATCTCACGCAGGCGCTGGCTGAACTGGAGTCATTGATGGGACTGGGTTGAGGCTCAACGGCTCACCGCAGCTGATGCCGATTCATAAAAAATGGGCCCCGAGGGGCCCATTGAACCTTGATCAACTCGATCACATCGGGTGGAACAGAAGGTCGGGGAAGAAGCGATTGAATTCGATCATGATCCCTGCGGTGACAGTGAACCAGATAGCCGCGAACACCGGAGCGGTGGTGAGGAACTTTTTCATTGGAGGGTGATCAGCGGGGGGAAACGGTCACCTTGCTGTCGACTTCGGTGAGCTGCTTGGTGCCGAACTCACGGAAGGCGGCCAGGGGCCAAGAGGCTGAAGCCAAGGTGGCCTTTAAGGCGGTGGGAAGGTCGATCTGGATCTCCTTCATGTTGGCGCCCTTGCCGGCGACGGCCTGCAGGTAAGTGCGGCCGGCCCAGCCAATGCAGCCAGTGATGTAGAGGAAAGCGATGCCAGGGATCATGAAGTCACCGGCATGGCTCCAGCGGCCGTCCACGATCAGGTGGGGCAGGCCGTCAGCNCCGCANACCGCCTGGCTGTACATCTCGAAACGAGCTTTAGCCTGAGGGGTCTGGGCGTTGTTGGCACGAGCCTGGAAGCGGGCACTCTCACTGCAAGGGGTGAGACCCGCGACATCGGCCTTGGCCAGAGGCGCAAAACCAAAGATCAGAAAGCCGGACAGAAGGACGGCAAAGAGTCGACGCATGATGGGCAATGCCGCATGGCGGTTGCTTTGCGGACAGTAGGTGCCTCCCCGTGCATTGATGCCCACCGTTCTCGCCCTCGAAACAAGTTGTGACGAGTCCGCCGCCGCCGTGGTGCGCGACGGTGAGGTGCTCAGCAATGAAGTGGCCTCCCAGGTNGAGGAGCATGCCCGCTATGGCGGCGTTGTGCCTGAACTCGCTTCTCGCCGCCATGTTGAAGCTTTGCCAGTTTTGGTCGAGCGGGCGTTGCAGGGGGCCGGCTTGCCCTTGAGCGCCATGGACGGTGTGGCGGCCACGGTGGCTCCTGGGCTGTTGGGGGCGCTGCTGGTGGGTTCGGTGACCGGCCGCACCCTGGCCCGTTTGGCGGGGGTGCCATTTCTGGGCATCCATCACCTGGAAGGCCATCTCTGTTCGGCCTTGGCGGGCGACCCGGCGCCGCAACCNCCNCTGCTGGTGCTGCTGGTCTCAGGGGGACATACCGAGCTGATCGCCCTGCGTCAGCTGGGGCAGTACGAACGTTTGGCNGGCAGCCGCGATGACGCTGCGGGCGAGGCCTTTGACAAGGTGGCCCGGCTGCTGCAGCTGGGCTACCCCGGNGGGCCAGCCATTGAGGCTGCTGCTGCAGGCGGTGATCCNNANCGTTTTGCCTTCCCGCCTGGGCGTATTTCATTGCCAGAGGGGGGCTTTCACCCCTACGACTTCAGNTTCAGCGGGCTTAAGACAGCNGTGCTCCGCGAGGTGGAGCGTTGGACGCAGCGGGGAGAGACCCTGCCGGTGGCCGACCTGGCGGCCTCGTTTCAGCAGGTGGTTTGCAAGGTGTTGGTGCAGCGCAGCGTGCGCTGCGCTGAGGACCATGGCCTTGACGGGCTGGTGGTGGTCGGCGGCGTCTCCGCCAACAGTGAGCTGCGCTCTCAGTTGCAGCAGGCCTGCCAGGCCAGAGGCCTGGCTCTGCATCTGGCGCCTTTGGCCTGGTGCACCGACAATGCCGCCATGATCGGCCTGGCAGCCTGCCGGCGGCTGGCAGAGGGCCAGAGCTCGGACATCAGCTTGGGTGTGGCACCTCGCTTCCCCCTGGCTGATGCCGATGCGTTGTATGGACCACCACCCTTCTAAGGAGAAAAACGTTTTAGGTTGGCTCACAACTAGAGCGGAATCCATCGATGGCACCGCAAACCGAGGTCAAGCCAGCTGAGTTGAATGAATGGCGCCGGGGCTTCACGCCTCAAGCCGAGATCTGGAATGGCCGCATGGCGATGATGGGTCTCTCGATCGGCCTGGCGAGCCTGTTGCTCTGGCGCCTAGTGGCGACCGCGTAGAGCCTGGGCCAATTCATTGGGCTTGAGGCTGACGGCCAGGGCCGCCTCCCCATTGACCTCCCCTGCTTCCACCAGGGCGAGCAGGCTTTGATTGGCCGTGATCATGCCGTCAAAGCCGCTGCGCTCCATGATTTGCTCGACGGAATCGAGTTCGCCGCGCTCGATGTAATCGCGGCAGGCTTCGGTATTGATCAAGATGTCGTGGAAGGCTCGGCGTCCATCGCTGCTGCGGATCAGTCCTTGGGCGATGACGCCCAGCAGCGATTCCGATAGGGCCCGCCTGAGGCTGGCTTGCTCCTGCGCTGGCACCATGCCCAGCACCCGCTCGACGGTGCGTACCGCTGAGTTGGTGTGCAAGGTGCCGAAGACCAGGTGACCGGTCTGGGAGGCCTCGAGGGCGGTGGTCAGGGTGTCGCCGTCACGGATTTCACCGATCAAGATCACGTCGGGGTCCTCCCGCAAGGCAGCTCTTAGTGCCGTCTGGAAGCGCAGCGTGTGATGGCCCACCTCCCGCTGCCGCACCAGCGAGCGCTTGCTGGTGTGCACGAATTCGATCGGGTCCTCGATCGTGAGGATGTGGCTGGCCCTGTTGCGGTTGATCCAATCCACCATGGCCGCCAGGGTGGTGCTCTTGCCTGAGCCGGTGGGACCGGTCACCAGCACCAGGCCCTTGGGACGATCCGCCAGGGTCTTGAGCACCTCCGGCAGCTTGAGCTCCTCGAGGCTGAGGATGGATTGGGGGATCAGACGCAGCACCATCGCTGGCCCCAGAAGACTGTCCATCAAGTTGATGCGCACCCGCACCCGTTCAAAGGCACAGGAGCCATCGAAGTCGCGGTCCTGGCGGAATTGCTCGCGTTCAGCTGAGCTGAGAAGCTCATTCAGCCAGCGATCAAATAGCGCGGCATCAGTGGCGGGCCAGCCGCTGGACGTGATCTCACCGCGGCAGCGAAAGCGCGGCTCCTCCCCGACGCCCAGGTGAATGTCGGAGTACCCCTTAACGCGTGCCAGCTCGACGGTGGCCGCCAACGTCTCGGGGGCTGGTTCAGCGGACGGTGCGGGGATGGCTGCCGGTGGCGGCGGTAGGGGCGGCAGCTCGTTCATGGACCTCAGCTGAGATCCTTTCAAGGTGGCAAGGGCGGCACGGTTTGGGGTCCCTAGGATTCAGCCGCTCGCCCGCCTGCCTTGGCATTGGCATCGAACCCTCGCGTCACCCTGGTGCTGGGCACCCGCCCGGAAGCGATCAAGTTGGCGCCGGTGATCCGTGCCTTCCAGGCTTCGCCGCGGTTTGACACCCGTGTGGTGCTCACCGGACAGCACCGCGAGATGGTGGCCCAGGTGATGGCGCTCTTTGACCTTGAGGCCCAGCGTGATCTGGCCTTGATGGCCCCCAAGCAGACGCTGACCCATGTGACTTGTGCCGCCTTGGAGGGGCTGCGGCTGGAGTTCGCTGAGCACCGGCCTGATCTGGTGCTGGTGCAGGGGGACACCACCACCGCCTTTGCGGCTGCCTTGGCTGCCTTCTACGACCAGATCCCGGTCGGCCATGTGGAGGCCGGTCTGCGCACCGACAACATCCTTGATCCCTTCCCTGAGGAGGCCAACCGCCGTCTGGTCTCCCAGGTCGCGCAGCTGCATTTCGCTCCCACCCCTCAGGCGGCTGAGAACCTTCGCGCTTCTGGTGTGGTGGGCCAGATCCATACCACCGGCAACACGGTGATCGATGCGCTGCTGCAGATGGCCGCTGCAGCCCCCAGTTGCGAGGTGCCAGGTCTGGACTGGGACGCGCATCGCGTGATTTTGGCCACCGTGCATCGCCGCGAAAACTGGGGTGAGCCGCTGCGCTCGATCGCCAAGGGCTTCCTCAAGGTGTTGGAGCGCCACCCCGACACGGCCCTGCTGCTGCCGCTGCACAAAAATCCGACGGTGCGCGAGCCGCTGCAACAGCTGCTGGGTGATCATCCGCGGGTCCACTTGACCGAACCGCTGGACTACGACCGGCTGGTGGCGGCGATCCGCGGTTGCACGCTTCTGCTGACCGACTCCGGTGGTCTGCAGGAGGAGGCCCCGTCTCTTGGTAAGCCAGTGCTGGTGCTGAGGCGAACCACCGAGCGCCCCGAAGCAGTGCAGGCCGGGACCGCCAAGTTGATTGGTACCGAGACCGATGTGATCGACGCTGAAACCTCGACCCTGCTCAGCGATGCGGCCGCCTATGACGCCATGGCCCGGGCCCATAACCCCTTTGGTGATGGCACCGCCAGCAACCAAATAGAAGCGGCCTGTGCCGCGTTCTTGGCGGCCTAGTCCTGCTGCGGCTGCTTGCCAGCCCAGGGAGGCAGATCCAAGAAGATGCGCTCTCCAGGCTCAACGCCACTGAGCACTTGCGTTTGACGGCCGCTGCTGCTGCCCAGGCTGACGGGTTGGAATTCGGGCTTGTCGCCATTGCCNGGGATCAGCACGCCGGGCTGACCTTGGCGGGTCACGATCGCCACGGTGGGGACCAGCGGTTGGGGGGCCAGCTTGCCGGTGTCGAAGTCGATGTCAGCGGTCATGCCGATNCGCAGNAGCTGNTTGGCNTGCTCGCCNTCNAGCGAGAGCTCCACCTTGACNGTGGTGACGTCATTGCTCTTNTCGGCGCGGGGCGCCACGCGGCTGACGCGGGCGGGGAAACGCTGATCGGGGTAGGCATCGACGCGCACGCTGGCGTCCTGGCCAGGTTGGATCCGTCCGATGTCGCTCTCGGGCACCTTGGCCTGCACTTCAAGGCCGGAGGCCAGCTGCACGATCGAGGCGCTGCTGGCACCGGCGGTGGCTGAGGCCGCGGTGGTCGGCGTGACAAACGAGCCTGGCTCGGCAAAACGGTTGGTGATCGTGCCGGCAAAGGGCGCACGAACCAGCAGATCGTCGCGGTCCCGTTTGGTTTGCTCCAGCCGCTGCTCGGCCACCTGTAGTTGGGCCCGGCTGCTGTTGTAACTGGCCTGAAAGCGCATGTAATCGTCGGTGTTCACCGCACCGGCGGCATGGAGNTCCTCGCGCCGTTCAAATTCAGCTCGNGTGCGTTGCAGGTCCACTCGCCGCACCTGCACCTGGGCCTCTAGCTCGGCAATTTTGAATTTGATGTCGTCGGGATCCATGCGAGCGATGGGCTGATCGGCCTTCACCNCATCGCCTTCATCGACATAGAGCTCCAGGAGCTGTCCGGACTGCTTGGGGCTGACATTGACCTGGCGCACCGCAGCNACTTCGCCGCTGGCGGTGATCACCCCATCGAGGCGGCCCTGNTCAACGGTGGTGGTGTAGGGGGTCAGGTCNCGTCCGCCTNNGCCGCNGCGGCTCAGCAGCACCAGGCCGCCACCAGCGAGCGCCAGCACCAGCACGAAGACTCCCCAGCGGTTGGGGCGAAAGCGCCGGNTGCGGGTTGGTGTCAGCACAGGNGAGGGCCGATCCAGAACAGGNGTGGCAGGGGACAAGGAACAGGCCACGTANGGGCTGCAACCATTCTTCATCCTTTCGGGCCCGCTTGCGAGACCAAGGGACGGGTCGGCGTCCGCCTAAATTCCGGCCATGCTTAAAGCCGGAATCGTGGGTCTGCCCAATGTGGGCAAATCCACCCTCTTCAACGCCCTGGTGGCCAACGCCCAGGCCCAGGCGGCCAACTTCCCGTTCTGCACGATCGAGCCGAATGTGGGCACGGTGGCGGTGCCNGATGCGCGCCTGCAGTTGCTGGCCGAGCTCTCCAAGAGCAAGGAGATCGTTCCCACCCGGGTGGAGTTTGTCGATATTGCTGGTCTGGTGGCTGGTGCCAGCCAGGGGGAAGGCTTGGGCAACAAGTTCCTGGCCAACATCCGTGAAGTCGACGCCATCGTCCATGTGGTGCGCTGCTTTGAAGACGACGATGTGATTCATGTTTCCGGCTCTGTCGATCCGGGGCGGGATGCGGAGGTGATCAACCTCGAGTTGGCCCTGGCCGATGCCGCGCAAATCGAGAAGCGCCGCGAGCGCCTCAAGAAACAGCTGCGCACCAGTAAGGAGGCTCAGGTTGAGGACAGCGCCCTCGAGCGCATTGCTGCGGTGCTCGATGCAGGCGGTGCCGCGCGCAGCGTGGCCATCAGTGAAGAGGAGGCTGCGCTGATCAAACCCCTGGGGCTGTTGACGGCCAAACCGATCATCTATGCCGCCAATGTCAGTGAGGACGATCTGGCGCAAGGGAACAGCTACGCCGCAGCGGTAGCGGAGCTGGCGAGCAAGGAGAGCGCTGAGACCGTGCGCGTCAGTGCTCAGGTGGAAGCCGAACTGGTGGAGCTCGGTGATGAGGAGCGCAGCGACTACCTCGAGGGCTTGGGCGTCAGCGAGGGCGGTCTGCAGAGCCTGATCCGTGCCACCTACTCATTGCTGGGACTGAGGACCTATTTCACAACCGGTGAGAAGGAGACCCGCGCTTGGACCATCACCGCCGGCATGACCGCCCCGCAGGCTGCCGGTGTGATTCACACCGATTTTGAGCGGGGCTTCATCCGAGCCCAAACCATTGGCTATCAGCAGTTGCTNGAGGCCGGTTCATTCGTGGAAGCCAAAGCGAAGGGGCAGCTGCGTAGTGAGGGCAAAGAGTATGTCGTTGTGGAAGGCGATGTGATGGAGTTTCTCTTCAACGTGTAGGAGATCTAAAGTTTTCTCATGGCCCTTTGCTTATGTGGCTATGGGCTTGAGTGTGAGTGCACGTCAGTAGAAATCTCCAGTGAGTGATTTTTTAATAGTTTTTTGAGAAGCCTCCCTGCACTAATCCTTTGACCCACTGCGCTGCAGTAGGTCTGGGCGATTCATGGTGTCATTTGATATGGCCAATTTGCCCGGTTTTGGCGGCATAAATTGGCCAAATCGGTATTGAGTCTTAAGGGGGCCCAGTGCACGCTTGGGGATTGATTACCTTTTTCGCGATTTTGTAGTTGATAGTAATTCGTAGAAAATTGCAATTGGTCTTCTCTGCGAAGNGAGGCTAGTTTTTTGATATGGCGGGGATAATCTCTTCGCCAATACTTAATAACTTCTGAACTTTTCGCTCGGCGAGAGAAATCAGTCATGGGACCCGTCAGCTCACTGGCAGCACCAGTCACCGCAGCAGCCTTAGCTGCGGAAGTCGCCCTGCGCGCCACCGGCCTGACGCAGAGCACCGAGCTGGTGCTGATCAGTGAGGACGTCGTCCCTTTTCTGAAGCAGCAACGCTTCTCTCCTCAGCACACCGTGCTGACCGTGAGCCATGACGAGCAGCTCCTCGATGTGCTGGAGCGAGAACTGAGGCGACGGCGAGTCTCAGCGCTGCATCTGATCGGCCATGGCTCCCCTGGCGTGCAAACCATCGGTGGATCGGAGCTGAGCCTGGCTTCTATCACGCAACAGCAGAGTCGTTGGCAGCACATTGGCGAGCAGCTGGAGCCTGAAGCGAAACTGTTTCTCTATGGCT
>NHBY01000034.1 GCA_002168155.1 Synechococcus sp. TMED19
CCCACATAGAGGCGGTTGTCGGTGCTGGTGACCCACTCGCAGAACTGATTCCACGCAGAGGCGCCGGAGCGCTGCTGAATGGTGGTTTGCATGAGTCCGTTAGGAATCGGGAAAAATGACGGTTAACCGTCCGTTACATCGTAACGGAAGATTGCGAAATGTATCCCTCCTCTAAGGAGTCTCAAGCGTCTGGATCCGCCTGGCCGTAATTCAGACCAGCGAACTGCCGCTCCACAGCTGTGATCTGAGCTTCTGAGAGCAGGGGTGGCTCCCCCACAACGCGGGCCTGCAGATACATGCGCGCCAGGGTTTCCACCTCGATCGCCAGGGCTAGAGCCTGTTCAAGATCAGCTCCAAGAGCTACTTGGCCGTGATGAGCCATCAGGCAAGCCCGCCGCTCCTGCAACGCCTCAAGCGCCAGATCCGAGAGCTCCTGGGTCCCAAACGTGGCATAGGGGGCGCAACGCACCGAAGCACCGCCGGCCACCACGACCATGTAGTGAAAGCTGGGGATCGCCAGGCCATGGCAGGCCAGAGCCGTGGCATGAACCGAGTGGCAATGGACCACCGCACCAGCCTCCGGCCGCTGACGCAGCAAGTCGGCATGCAAGCGCCATTCCGATGAGGGGCGGCGACGGCTCCCTCCCTCCAGGGACCGTCCATCAATATCAATGGCCACCGGGTCCTCTAAGCCCATCTGCTCATAGGGCAGGGAGCTGGGAGTAATCAGCAAACCCCCAGGGATGCGCAACGAGAGGTTGCCGCTGGTCCCCTGGTTGATGCCGCTGGCATTCATCTGCCTGGCAGTCGCCACCAGCTGCTCCCGCTCCTGCTGCAGCTCCATGGCATCACCTGCGCTCAGCCCATGGCTAGCACCAGCGCTGCAGCTGGCGATCACGGGGCAAATAAAGAGGATGCAGTGGTGCTCCCTGACGGCTGAGGCCGAGGCAATGCCATGGGCTGAGCTGCCGGCGCACCTGGTCGGCACGTGGGAACTCCTGACCGGTGTTGCCCCAAGCCGCAACGATCAGGTCCGCCCCCGCAGCGAGGGACAGCAACCATCGATCGTTCTCTGGACCAATCGGATCCAAGACGCGTTTGAGTTGGGCGGGATCGCGGCTGCGCCAAGCAAAGAGGTTGGCCAGCCTGAGGCCAGCAAAGCCCCAGCGTTGAGCAAAACCAATGCAGCGCCTGAGGGTGGGGTCATCGATGCGGGCATCCGCCCGGCTGGGGTTGAGCCCCACCACCAGCAGCTCGCCGCGGCCCGAACGCCAGCGGCGCCAAAGCCCATAGCGATAGCGGCCGCAGCTACTCAGAACCGCATCGGCTTCAGTCCAGGGCTCCATAGAGCCCCCGCAGCCCCGCTTCACTAGCGCTGGCCACGCCCTTCTCGGTGATCAGCGCACTCACCAGCCGAGCCGGCGTCACATCAAAAGCTGGATTGAACGCCTCACTGCCATCTGGAATGAGCTGCACAGCAAGCAGCTCCTCACCACCATCGACGCGGCCGCCGATATGGCTCACCTCTCGCGGGGAACGCGCCTCGATTGGCACCTCAGCCACCCCGTCACCAAGGCTCCAGTCAATCGTCGACGCCGGCAATGCCACATAAAAAGGAATGCCGTTGTCATGGGCAGCTAGGGCCTTGAGGTAGGTGCCGATCTTGTTGCAGACATCACCGCGAGCCGTGGTGCGGTCAGTGCCAACGATCACGGCATCCACCTGACCGTGCTGCATGAGGTGCCCGCCGGCGTTGTCGACAATGACGGTGTGGGGCACCCCCTCACGGCCTAGCTCATAGGCCGTGAGGCTGGCCCCCTGATTGCGGGGGCGGGTTTCATCCACCCAGACGTGGATATTCAGCCCGGCGCGGTGGGCCTTGTAGATCGGAGCGAGCGCAGTGCCCCAGTCGACTGTCGCCAGCCAGCCGGCATTGCAGTGGGTCAACACGTTGAAAGGCTGGCCCTCTTTTTCTGGCGGTCGGGCTGCCGCCAGCTGCTGAAACAACCCCAGGCCGTGCTCACCGATGGCCTCACACATGGCCACGTCCTCATCAGCGATGCGGCCGGCTTCCTGCTTCGCGGCATCGGCTCGCTGCTGAGGCGGCAGCGGCAGCACCAGGTCCCGCACGCGATCGAGCGCCCACTGCAGATTCACCGCTGTGGGCCGAGTGCCCAGCAGCCGTGCATGGGCCGCCTCCAGCGACTGATCACCGGGGTCCTGCTGAAGAGCCAGCATCAGCCCGTAGGCACCGGTCACCCCGATCAGGGGAGCACCTCGGACCACCATCGTGCTGATGGCCTCAGCCGCCTGCTCGCAGTTCCTCAGCGTGCGGGTCTCCAGGCGATGGGGCAGCTGGGTCTGATCGATCACCCAAACCGAACAGCCATCAGCGGCCAGGCCAATGGTGCGCCAGGCCTCTCCATCAATCCTCATCAAGCGGCTGCGAGCAGAGCTCCATCCTCCATGGCCCTGACGCCAAGACTGAGAGATGGCAACCTGCCCGCAACAGGCAGGAGCTCATGAAGCTGTTCGATGTGCTGGTGGCCTTTGCCGGCCTGAGCCTGCTGCTGCTGCTGGGCATGGCCCTCAGGCAGCGGCTGCGCTGGCTCAGGGCGCTGGGGATTCCCGAGGCTCTGGTGGCCGGCCTGCTGGGATTGCTGATCGGACCCTTCGGGCCCTTTCCGATCTTCCCCGAGCAGGTCTACAAGGTCTGGAGTCAAACCCCTGGGGTACTGATTTCGCTGGTCTTCGCCACGTTGTTCCTCGGTCAGCGACTACCAAGCCCGGGGGTGATCTGGAAGCGAGCCGCCGGCCAGACCGCCTTTGGCATGGTGCTGGGTTTTGGTCAGTACCTCGTGGGCGGCCTACTGGTGCTAGCGGTGCTGCAGCCTCTACTCGGCACCAATCCCCTGATGGCCGCCCTGATTGAAGTGGGCTTTGAAGGCGGCCATGGCACCGCAGCCGGCATGGGTGCCACCTTCCGCGAGCTGGGGCTACCCGCCGGTGAAACCCTCGGTCTGGCCATGGCCACCGTCGGCGTGCTGACAGCGGTGGTGATCGGCAGCACCTTGGTGGTGATCGGGCGAAGCCGCCAATGGCTCGAACAGAAAGAAGAAACCACCGGAGCGGCCAGCGGCAACGCTGAGCTACTGCAGCAGATCGCAGAGGAAGACCCCTTCTCCGCAGGCGAGCGCCTGGCCATCGAAACCGCCGCAGGCACCAGCGACCCGGATGATGCCCGCTCGATGACGATCGACACCCTGACGATCAACGTCGCCCTTGCCGGCGGCGCCGTCGGTCTAGGCATCCTGCTGAAGAGCGGCATCACGGCCCTTGGTGGTGGCCTGGGCGGCGCTGACACCGCGCGGTTGCTCAGCGCGATTCCGGTGTTTCCCCTCGCCATGGTGGGGGGCCTACTGGTTCAGATCGCACTGCAGCGCAGCCGCCAGAGCCGAGTGGTGTCTGCAGCCGCACAGGCGAGCATCGGCTCATTAGCCATGGATCTGCTGATCACTGCCGCCATGGCCAGCCTCAACCTGCCGTTGCTGGAGGAGAACTGGGTCCCCTTCATCGCCCTAGCCATCGCTGGCCTGAGCTGGAACATTGCGGCGTTCTTCCTGCTGGCACCGCGCATCTTCCGGGATCACTGGTTCGAGCGAGCCATCGCCGATTTCGGCCAAGGAACTGGGGTCACGGCAACGGGCCTACTGCTGCTGCGCATGGCTGATCCCTTCGGCCGCAGCAAAGCCATGGAGGCTTTCTCCTTCAAGCAGTTGGTGTTCGAGCCCTTCCTGGGCGGGGGCCTGGTGACCGCCCTGGCACCGCTGCTGATCGTCAGCTGGGGCCTACCGCGCTTCACCTTGGTGGCGCTGGTGCTGACCTTGCTGGCGATGGTCTTCGGGCTACAGCTGGGGCGGCGGCCTCAGCTGCGCTGATCAATGCGCCGATAGCCCCACCAGTCGGGCACCTGGGGCTGGGAACGGCCTTCAAGCTGAGGTTGCAAGTGCACATACCAGCCCTCCAAGAGGTTCAGCGCTAGGCAGTCATCCACCGCGTGTAGATCGTCCTTGTGGCGCTGCTGAGCCGCAGGCAGCATCCGCTTTCTGGCACGAGCCTTAGCTGCAGCAGCACTGGGGGCCACCACCAGTCCGATCTGGTGCAGTTCAAGCAAATTGGCGGGGTCATCCCCCCCGACATTGACAAACCAGAGCTGATCGGGGCCGACGCTGGGTTCGGCCTTGAGCTCGATGGCAAAGCCATCGATGCAGCGCACCTCCATCCAGCTATCGAGGTGAAGTCCACGGCGGCGGCCAAACCACTGGCGTCGCAGCTCAGGGATGGTGGCCTCGATGTCCGCACCGACAACAAAGCGAACGTCATGGAGCTCTACATGGCAACCGTCGATACGGCCGCCAAGCACCACCAGGAACAGCCGCGGTGCCTCAGGCGTGCTCACGCAGGAACGCTGCTGACGAGGCCAGCTCATCGCAAAAGGCGTCGATTTCCGCGGTAGTGGTCGTGAACGCCAGACTGGCTCGGGCTGAACCACTCAGGCCAAGCAGACGATGCAGCGGTTGGGTGCAGTGGTGGCCGCTGCGGATGCAAATGCCATAGGCATCAAGCAGAGCTGCGACGTCATTGGCATGGAGTCCCTCGAGCACAAAAGCCGCCAGGGCGGCGCGATCAGGCTGCTGCTGCGGGCTTGGGCCTAGGAGGCGGATGCCATCAATAGCGGCCAGCCGCTCCCACAGGTGGGCGGTCAACTGCTGCTCCCAGTGGTGGATCGCCTCGAGGCCAATGCTCTTCAGGTACTGCAACGCCGAGCCCATCCCCACCGCCTCACCGATGGCAGGGGTGCCGGCCTCGAACTTATGAGGCAGGGCAGCCCAGGTGCTGCGCTCGAGAAACACCTCATCGATCATCTCGCCACCGCCAAGGAAAGGCGGTGCCTGCTCCAGCAGCTCACGTCGGCCCCAGAGAAAACCCATGCCGGTGGGACCGCAGAGCTTATGGCTGGAACCCACCAGCCAATCGCACCCCAGGTCGGTCACATCCACCGGCAGATGGGGGAGGCTCTGGCAGGCATCCACCAGCACGCGGGCACCAACGTTGTGGGCCAGGTCAACCACCTCAGCGATGGGATTGAGGCAACCAAGGGTGTTGCTCACATGCACCAAAGCCACCAAACGGGTCCGCGGATTGAGCTGGGCGCGCAAATCATCAAGATCCAGCTGTCCGCTGGTGGTGATGCCCAGATGGCGCAGCACCGCACCGGTGCGAGCCGCCACCAGCTGCCAGGGCACCAGATTGCTGTGGTGCTCCATCACCGTGGTGAGGATCTCATCGCCTGGACGCAGCTGATCTAATGCCCAGGTGAAGGCCACCAAATTGATGGCTTCTGTGGCGTTGCGGGTGAAGACAATCTCCGCCGGATCGCTGGAGCCGACAAAGCTGGCCGTGATGCTGCGGGCGCCTTCAAAGGCATCGGTGGCCCTGGCACTAAGGCTATGGGCACCGCGATGCACATTGGCGTTGTCGCAGCGGTAGTAATGATCGAGAGCCTCCAGCACCTGACGGGGCTTCTGACTGGTGGCGGCGTAGTCGAGATAGATCAGGGGCCGGCCATTGACCTGCTGATCGAGCACNGGNAAGTCNGNNCGGTANNGGCTGGCCAGATCCGGNGCNAGGGTGNCGCTGCTCATGCCACCTCCTGGGCCAGCAGCGGCGGCAGCTCCCGCAGAATCTCGGCGCAGAAGCCACGGCGCAGAAGCTCGGCGCCAGTGGCACGATCGATCCCTCGACTGCGCAGATAGAACAGCTCCTCATCCGCAAGGCTGCTGACGGTGGCGCCATGAGTGCAGCGCACGTCATCAGCGACGATTTCGAGTTCGGGCTTGGTATCCACCTTGGCGCGCTCACTCAGCAGCAAATGGCGGCTGAGCTGGGCTGCATCAGTGCGCTGAGCGAGCTGGGGTACCTGCACGCTGCCGTTGAAGATGCTGTGGCCGGACTCATCGACGAGGGCCTTCTGCAGTTGGTCGAGGGTGCCCTCGGGTCCTTCAAAACGCACACGGCTATGTAGATCGTGCACGGCCTGAGCAGTGGTAATTGCGAGATCCCGCAGCTGGGTATGGGCAGCGCCTTGACTCTGCAGCACCTGGGGCTCCTGACGGGCCAGAGCCCACCCCTGCACCACCGCGCTGCGGCTGTACCGACTCCCCTGGGCCTGCTGCACGCTGCAGCCACCAAGCATCACGTCACTGGCATCGCCTTGAAGCAGCCAGGCTTCATTGAGGACTGCACCAGTGTCGAGATGAGCTTCCACCCAAGGCAACGCCAGGCTGCTGCCGCGGCAGCTCAGACGCACAGCAAGNTCCAGCTGAGCCCCCGCGGCCAGATTGAACAGCAACCGCGGTGCCAACAGAGCATCAGCGCTTGCTGGCGCAAGCCAGAGTTCAAGCCGAACCCGCGCGGCAGGAGCCAATGACAGCTGCAGGCAAGGACCGCTCATCAGCCCATTGAGACGGGCTGGCAACAGGGCGTTGTCACGCAGCGGTGATGGAGCAGGTTCCAGGCTTAGCCCCTCTGGCAATGGGGCGGAACCGAGCGTTGGCTGCAGTCCTGTACCGCGACCATCGAGGTGCAGCCGCACCGCATCACCATCTGGGAAGAGGGCCAGGGGCGATTCCAGACCGGGGCGAGGCTGCAGTGCCGCTGGGTCTAAGGCCAGCAATGGGCCCAGATCAGTGAAGCGCCAGTCCTCCTGCCGAGCCGGGGGAAGGCCCTGCTCCTGCAGCTGACGACGGCTGTTCTCCGGTGCTGTGGGATGGGCCGCCAGCAACCCCTCAAGCCAGCTGCCACGCTGCAGAAGTGCCGCCGTCACGCACTCACCTCCGCACTGGTCCGGGAGCTCACGCCGGCCTCTTCATCGACCCAGTCATAACCACGTCGCTCCAGTTCATGGGCCAGTTCTGGGCCACCGGTGCGAAGAATGCGGCCGTGGGCCATCACATGCACGTAGTGAGGCGTGATGGCATCGAGCAGGCGCTGATAGTGCGTGATGAGCAGCGTTGCGTTGCTGGACCCAGCCAGATGATTCACGCCTTCGGCAACGATGCGCAGAGCATCGATATCAAGGCCGGAATCCGTTTCATCAAGGATGGCCACGAGAGGCTCCAGCAAGGCCATCTGCAGAATCTCGTTGCGCTTTTTCTCACCACCAGAGAAGCCCTCATTCAGGCTTCGCTCCAGGAAAGAAGGATCCATCTGCACCAGCTCCAGGCGCTGCTGCAGGTGATCCTCAAAACTGAAGGTATCGAGCTCCTCTAGGCCCTGGGCTTGGCGGCGAGCATTGGTAGCCACGCGCAGAAATTCCAGGTTGCCGACCCCCGGAATCTCCACTGGATACTGGAAACCCAGGAACAGACCAGCGCGAGAGCGCTCCTCTGGACTCATCTCCTCCACGTCAACCCCGTTAAAGCAGATGCTGCCGGCAGTGACCCGGTAGCTGGGATGTCCGGCAATCACTTTGGAGAGAGTGCTCTTGCCACTGCCGTTACGGCCCATCACGGCATGGATTTCACCAGCACGCACGGTGAGGTTGACGCCGCAGAGGATCTCCTGATCGGCCACGCAGGCCCGCAGGTCAAGAACTTCAAGCAGCGCAGGAGAAGCAGACACAGATTCCGTCACANGGGGCGGGTGAACAACAGAGACGAGACAGGACCGGGGATCAACCCACCGAGCCCTCGAGCTTCAGAGCCAGCAGCTTGTCGGCCTCAGCGGCAAACTCCAGCGGCAACTGGTTAAACACATCGCGGCAGAAGCCGCTCACCATCATCGAAACCGCTTCTTCAAAAGCGATGCCNCGGCTCTGCAGGTAGAAGAGCTGATCCTCGGAGATACGNCAGGTGCTGGCCTCATGCTCCACCGCGGACTGGGGNTGCTGGGAACGGATGTAGGGATAGGTGTTGGCGGCGGCCTGATCACCGATCAGCATCGAATCGCACTGGCTGTAGTTGCGTGCACCTCGGGCCTTGGGACCGAGCTGCACCAGCCCTCTGTAGCTGTTAGAAGAGCGCCCAGCGCTGATGCCTT
This sequence comes from Synechococcus sp. TMED19, assembly GCA_002168155.1. Taxonomy (GTDB): domain Bacteria; phylum Cyanobacteriota; class Cyanobacteriia; order PCC-6307; family Cyanobiaceae; genus RCC307. The sequence goes on from NHBY01000034.1 coordinate 8,101, forward strand.
TGCTGACGATCGTGGAGCGGGTGCGCTCTCCGACGTGCACCATTTTGGTGCCGGTATCGGCCTGCTGGCAGTTGTTGGTGAGGGCCACGGAGTAGAACTCGCCGACGGAATCGTCCCCGGCCAGCACGCAGCTGGGGTATTTCCAGGTAATGGAGGAACCGGTCTCTACCTGTGTCCAGCTGATGTGACTGCGGGGACCTTTGCAAAGGCCGCGCTTGGTCACGAAGTTGTAGATGCCACCTTTGCCATTCTCATCGCCGGCATACCAGTTCTGAACGGTGGAGTATTTNATCGAGGCGTCATCAAGGGCCACCAGTTCCACCACCGCCGCATGCAGCTGATTGGTGTCGAACATCGGNGCAGTGCAACCCTCCAGATAGCTGACCGAGGCCCCCTCTTCAGCCACGATCAAGGTGCGCTCAAACTGACCNGTGTCGCCACTGTTGATGCGGAAGTAGGTGGAGAGGTCCATCGGGCAAGTAACGCCCTTGGGAATGAAGACGAACGAACCGTCACTGAAAACAGCTGAATTGAGCGCTGCGAAGTAGTTGTCAGCGATCGGCACCACCGAACCGAGGTAACGCTCGATCAGTTCGGGGTGCTCCTCCACCGCTTCGCTGAAGGAGCAGAAGATGACACCGTGCTCAGCAAGCTTCTCCTTGTAAGTCGTGGCGATCGAAACGCTGTCGAAAACCGCATCCACCGCGACATTGGANAGTCGCTTCTGCTCGCTGAGGGGAATACCCAACTTGTCAAAGGTTTCCAGCAGCTTGGGATCCACCTCATCGAGGCTGGCCTTCTTCTCCTGCTGCTTAGGAGCNGCGTAATAAACGATGTCCTGGTAATCGATCGGNGGNTAACCGACAGCAGCCCAATCGGGCTCATTCATCCGCTGCCACTGGCGAAAGGCGCGCAGACGAAAATCCAGCAAGAACTGCGGTTCGTTCTTCTTGGCTGAGATCAGCCGTACCACCTCCTCACTGAGGCCCTTGGCAATCTTTTCGGTCTCGATGTCNGTGACAAAGCCGTATCGATACGGTTGGCTGACCAGGTCGCCAACGCTGGTGGAGGCCACCGACGAATTGACGGCGTTGCTGGGTGTGGTGGCAGTCATCAAGCCATCAATTAGCCGGAGGTGCTGGCCTGGATCTCCTCCAGGCTGATGGTCTGCTTCTCACCGCGGAAAGGGTTGTCCTCGGTNAGAAAGAGCATGCAGTGGCACTCTTTGCGCTCACGCATCGGTACACAGGGGCAGTTCCAGAAGGCTTGCTGCACCTCTGCTTCCTTGTCCTCGTAGTGGCGGCAGGGGCATAGGGCTCCACCAAGGTCGTCTTTGTGGCGAGCCAAGCCTTCAAGCACCACGGCCGTCACACCGGGATCACTGCAGAAGTAAGTGCCGGTGCGCTGGGCGTAGGTCTCCGCAAAGCGGCGGATCACCTCGAGACTCTCAGATGCTGCGGGTGTGGACGTGTCGTCTGCCATGAAGCCGGAAAGGGAAACGCCGGAATTACGAAACACCTTGGTTTCCTTTCCCAAGGGTAGAGCAAGGCTATGACCCACCGGGGCAACCCCTTAACCGACAACCACCCAGCACATTCATAACTTGCGGGAAATCGCTCAATGCTCAGGTGACCCTCTCTGAACGGCACCAGCGGCCAATCAATGAACTGCTGGTTGATGAGTCCGAGCTTCTGCTGCGAACCCCAATGCCGGTGAGCCGCGAGCGGCTGCACCGGCCGACACCTGATGTGGTGAGCCGGCTGTTTGAAACTTCTGATCGCAGCCCCCAGGTGCTCCGCCGCCTGCAGCAGCTTTTCGGCGCCGGACGACTAGCCCAGAGCGGCTATCCCTCAATCCTTCCGATGGATCAGGGCATCGAGCAGTCCGCAGCCCACTCCTTTGCCCCTAACCCCGACAACTTCGATAGCGAAGNCATCGTCGAGCNGGCTTGGAACATGGNGCGCAAAGCCTTCAAAAANAGNCNTCAGNAAGGTGCCGCGCTGATCCAAATGGNGCAGGACGTCTGCCTCGATCCAACCATTGCCATCGCCTGATGCCAGGCTGAACAAGACATGGCTGCCTCCCCCGCCTCCACCCATGAAGCTGCCCTGACGCTGCTGCTGCGGCGAGGGGAAGCGACTGCTGCCGAACTGGCTGATCAGCTTGGCGTCTCGGTACAGGTGATGCGCAGGCACCTCCGCAGCCTCGAGCGCGATGACCTCGTGGAAGCCAGCCCTGCGGCCGATGGCCCGGGGCGCCCCACCAACCGCTGGCGCCTCACCACCAACGGGCGCGGACGCTTCCCTGATGGCAGCGAACATTTCGCCCTGGGCCTGCTGCAATCCCTCAGCCAGTCCCTCCCCCCTGAACAGGTCAGAACCCTGCTAAGCCAGCAAGCACAGGGTCAGGCGGCGGCCTACCAGCAGCAGCTTGGAGACGGGGAGCTGGCCCAGCGCCTGGAACGACTGGTGGAGCTGCGCCGCCGTGAGGGCTACGTAGCCGACTGTCACGCCGAGAGCGGCAGTCGCGCCTGGCTGCTGCAGGAGTACCACTGCTCGATCTCACGCGTAGCTGAGGCCTTTCCGCTCATCTGCGATCAGGAGCTGCAGGTGATGCGCCACACCTTTCCGGACTGCACGGTGGAGCGAGTGCACTGGAAGCTTGATGGTGACCACAGCTGCGGCTTTCGCGTCGAGCCCCGTGACTGAAAGCCTCATCACCGCTGCGGAAAGCGACCGCATCGATGCCCTGCCACTGCCATTGCTGGAACGCCAACGGCTGCGACTGCTGGCCCACAGCCTGCGCAGTCTCCAGGCCGCAGCGGGACGCTGCGCAGGAGCGCTGCCGACAGAAGCGGAGCTAGAGCAGTGGGCCTGCAGCCAGCCTCAGCTGGCCGCTGATGCCGGCTTCCGATCCCTGCTGATCAAGCAGCTTCAGGCCGCTGGATCTCAGCTTGAGCAACTGGCCATTTCACAACGCCCGCCGCTCAGCCCCCTAGAGCTCAGCCTGGAGCTGCTATTAGCAGCAGCACCCCGGCAAAACCCAGCAGAGCCGCTGCAGCACCAGCGCGGCCTGGACGATCCCCCTCCAAACGACTGAGCGGCAGAGCCATCAAAGGGGCAGTAGCCATCAGGGCCACTGCCAGACCCGCCGGCAGGGCCCGCAGGCTGGCCTGCTGAAGCACGATCCCCAGCGAGGTGCCCAGCAAGGTGGCCGCCAAGACCAGCGGCCAACGTGGTCGCACAGGCCGAGGCCCCGCAGAACGCGGCAACCGCACCCAGGGCAGCATCACCACAAGCGCCGCCAACAGCCTCAGGGCCGCTGCCTGCAGCGGTTGCATCTGGCTCAAAGACAGGGCCCAGCGCGCGAGCAATGCACCACTGAGACCACAAAGCAGCGCCAGCGCGATGCAGAGCAGACCCAGTCCCTGCTCACGCAACAGCCCATCACCCGGGGGCGCCTGCCTGGCCACGGTCACCACCGCCAGGCTGATCAGGGCGATGCCCAGCCANTGCTGCGGCAGCAACGTCTCCCCCANCGTGAACTGGGCCAGCAGAGCCGAGAGAGCTGGCCCACCGGCATCGAGCGTGAGGCTGCGGCGGGTCCCCAGCCGCCGCAGCGCCGCAAAGTAAAAGCTGTCGCCCAGGGCGATCCCCAGCACGCCGCTGAGCAACAAAGCAGCCACTGCAACCCAAGGCACACCTTGCAAAACACCGGGGAGAAGCAGGGCGGGCAGCAGCGTGAGCCCACCAATCAGATTCTTGAGCAGATTCAGCTGCAGAGCCGAAAGAGAGGTGGGCAGACGCCGCCACAGGCCACTGGCGACTGTCCAGCACAACGCCGCCGCCAGGGAGGCCGCCACACCCATCAACATGGGAGATCGCCCGGCAGGCTGGTCGCCATGGATTGCATCACCGACGCCCTCAGTTTCTTTGGCATGAGCTGTGGGCGGTGGCGCTCCCAGCGCTCCCAGCACCATCTGCTGCACCGCCGCGCGGAAGCTGGCGCCTCCCTGGTNGAGGTGGACATCGTTGCTGCCACCGACCCCCGGCTTGAGGCTCTAGCCAAGGTCCACAGCCAGGACCCCGCCGGTGTAGNCGGGGGGTGCCATGTGCGCTGGAGCGGCTCGATGGCCTGGGATCGAGCCGGCGANAANCACGAAAGCGAAACGGTCTTNGCGCTGATCCCCACCGATGAACACGGCTGCGAAGGTCTGCTGCTGCGGGACATGGGCTACTCGGTGAAAGAGCCCGTAGCTGGGCATTTCCGCCTTGATGAGGAGAAGAGCCTGTGGCTGAGCACCAGCTACGAAATGATGGACAGCGGCGAGCGGTTCTGGTTTGCCGGGCCCAACATCCGGTTACGAACCAGCACGGTGCAGGGGCTATCCAACACGGCTTCCCTTTGCATGGAGACCCGCGTCCTNGATGACGAACCAGCAGCCGTGACGTCAGGAGCGACGACGGCAAGCTCGCTTCTGGGCTGGTAAAAATACCTAGCAGAATGTGTAGAAAGTTACGGGTTGTGATTGCGGCAGCGCCCAACCGGCCTGGTTAAGAGCACTACTTCTACGATCAGCGTCATCGGATGCTGACTACCGAGTGGCCATTCCCCTCCTGCCCTACGCGCCAATCGCCCAAAACGCACGGGTAGAGCGGATTCGCCTGGGTTCCGACGAAGACCTCAAGGTGGTCGCCCTCGACCAGTCGATGGANGCGGGCAACCTCACGACCGTGATCGAGTCGGCTTACCGCCAGATCTTTTTCCATGCCTTCAAGAGCGATCGGGATCGCTTCTTGGAGTCTCAGTTACGCAACGGCCAGATCACGGTTCGCGATTTCATTCGTGGCCTGTGCCTATCGGACACCTTCACCCGTACCTTCTACGGCTACAACAGCAACTACAANGTGGTTCGCCATCTGGTGGAGCGCCTTCTTGGCCGCAAGACCAGCGGCAAAGGAGAGGAACTTTCCTGGGCCATCGTGATCGCCACCAAGGGGGTGGCGGGCATGGTGGATGCCCTTTTGGACAGTGAGGAATACCTCGACAACTTCGGCTACGACACCGTCCCGTACCAGCGTCACCGCGTGCTTCCCGGCCGCGACCTGGGAGACACCCCCTTCAACATCACCACCCCTCGGTACGACGAGTACCACCGGGACATCCTGGGCTTCCCCCAGATCGTCTTCACCGGAGATTTCAAGCGTCTGCCCGATCGCGCCCGCCTCAAGCGCGGTGGCGACCCCTCCGACTACATGTCCTGGGTCGGCAGCATGTCTGCCGTCAACATGGTGCGCGCCAAGGCCCGCACCAGCGACAACTACATGGACCGAGTGCCTTACCGCAGCATCTCCCGCTGAGGCGAGCGGCAATCCCAAGCAAAACCTTAAGCGCCCTTCACGGGGCGTTTTTTTATGGCCAAGCGACTGAGCGGCCCTCCACGGGAGCAGATTTGGCACTTCACGATCAGCAATCGCTGACGCCGACGANGGGGNTAGTTGTGAGTTTTGCGCAGTGGATGCAAAGTGATCCCAAACGGATTCTTTAGCGGTGAACCAGTCACTCTCCTCGCTNGCCCGGCTCACCTTGCGTCAGCTGCGTCGCGTCGCCAGTGACCTTGGTGTTGTCCTCTATAGCCGTAAATCCAAAGACGAACTGCTGGATGCCATCAGCCATCAGCAGGAGTTCACCGCTGGCGAGAAGCGCGTCGAAACCGCCATCAACCTGGCCGAAATCGAATCCAACCTCGGCGAGGCACCGCTACCACTGCCCGAGACCCGCGTGGTCTTCCTGCCCCGTGATCCCCAGTGGGCCTACGTGTTCTGGGAGATCTCTGCTGACAGCCGCCGTTCCGCTGAATCCGCCGGCGGCCGTCAACTCTGCCTGCGTGTTTCCGATGTGACCGGNCTGCACGACGGTTCGGCTCACCCCCACACCNTGCAGGAAGTCGTGGTCGATGCGGGCACCAACGAGTGGTACNTGCCCGTACCNCTGAGCGATCGGGATTACAGGGTTGAGCTGGGCTACCGCCTTGCTGACGGCGGTTGGTTCTCACTGGCCTACTCCGCTGTTGCTCGAGTGCCTGCCATGCACCCGAGTGAACAGGTTCTTGATCAGTTCATCCCCTTCTCTCTCGAGGCGGCTCCGACCACCCTGCCTGCACCTGCCGAGTCCGCCGACAACAATCTGCACGAACGCCTGTACCAGACGGCAACTGTCCGCTGGCGCCGTTTGGGNCGTGGCTCTGAAGCGTTCCACGAGCTTGAGGATTCCGGGGCTGATGCCCGTGGCCTCAGTGATTCTGGTGTTGGCCGCTGGGCCAGCGGACGCAGTGAAAGTGGCATCGGCGGTGTAGCTCCCCGTCAGCGCTCTTTCTGGCTAGTGGCTGATGCCGAACTGATTGTGTATGGCGCCACCGATCCCGCCGCCACACTCACCATTGGAGACGAAAGCGTTCCCCTGTCCGCTGACGGCACCTTCCGGGTCCAGGTTCCCTTCCGCGACGGACAACAGCTCTATCCCATCAAGGCAGTTGCCGCTGATGGTGAGCAGAGCCGCAACATCACCCTCGAGTTCCAGCGGGTCACTCCTGAAGACAACAGCAACACTCCTGAGCAGGCCAAGGCTGAGTGGTTCTGAAGCGTCGCGCACTGACCAAGTTTCTGGTGCTTGTCCTGCCCATGGCAGGCACCATCAGTCTTCCTCTGGCTGTCCCACTACTGATGAAATCTGCAGGTATCGGGGCCGGTGTTGGCCTTGTGCTTGCAGTCAGCTGCCTGTGGTTCGCAGCCATGCTGCGCTTTGCCGAGATGCCAGGCCACGAATAAAGGNAATGCACGACATCAAGACCTCAGGAGACCCCAAACCAATCGGGGAATCCTGGGGTTTTTTGCTGGATCCATGCGGGATGCGTTGCTGACACTGACCAGCACGCTCACGCTTTGCGGTTGCACCCATGCGGGGGTTTATATCCCCTGGCAGGAGCCTGAAGTGCCCCAAGCGTCTGGGATCAAGGTGCTGTTCAATCAGCGGCGGGATCAGACCTACACCAGCCCGCTGACTGGCAAAAAGCGCAAAGGCGACAACCTTGAGCAGGCCATCATCGAGGCCATCGCATCAGCGCGCTCAGAGATCCTGGTTGCGGTGCAGGAGCTCACCCTGCCCCGCATCGCTCATGCCCTAATCGAACGTCACCGGACTGGGGTGAAGGTACGCGTGGTGCTTGAACACCAATACCGCCAACCCTGGAGCCTGCAGCACCCTGCCGGCCTGGAGCCGCACGCGCAGCAACGCCTCAAGCGCCTCAAACGATTGGGGCATGAAGACGCCATCCGCCTTCTAGATATTGCTGGTGTGCCCGTGATCGACGACACGGCCGATGGCAGCAGAGGTAGCGGCCTGATGCACCACAAGTTTGTGGTGATCGATCAGCAAGTGGTGCTCACTACCTCAGCGAACTTCACCAGCTCCGGAATCCATGGCGATGGCGGTGCGCGCCAGACGCAAGGCAATGTGAACCATCTGCTGCGAATCAACAGTCCCGAGCTCGCAGAGCTTTTCAAGGCCGAATTTGCGCAACTCTGGGGAGACGGGCCAGAAGGCGAGAGGAATAGCCGTTTTGGCCTCCAGAAAAACAACGGTCCGGCCCAAGCGCTAAAGATGAATCAGCAAAGGATCCGTGTTCTGTTCCCGCCCCATCGGAGCAAAGACCAAACCAACGGCCTGACACTGATCAAGCAACAACTTCAACAAGCCAACGAAAGCATTGATTTAGCCCTGTTTGTCTTCTCAGCCCAGGAGCTGGCTAATGTTCTGGCTCAGAAAAAGGCAGAAGGAGTGGAGATCAGGGCACTGGTTGATCAGAGCTTTGCTTACCGCAGTTATTCCGAACTCTTAGATCTAATCGGACAACAATTGCCCGATCACCGCTGCCTGATTGAAAAGGGCAACAAACCCTGGAGCTCTCCACTAACAACNGNAGGAGTTCCACAGGTGCCACGGGGCGACAAGTTGCACCACAAGTTCGCTGTCATCGACAACCGCACCGTCATCACGGGCTCCTTCAATTGGAGCGCATCAGCCGCACACCGCAATGACGAAACCCTGCTGGTGATTGATTCNCCACAACTAGCCGCCCACTTCAGCCGGGAGATGGATCGCCTCTGGGACAGTGCACAGCTGGGCATCACACCTAACCTCCAAAGCAAGCTTGACCGCAAGCGGGTGCTCTGTGGTGATGGGGTTAAGAGGGACGAGAGCGGCAGAGAATGACAAGGGTCGCTTAAGAGATGGCTTAATCTGGCCAAAACAAATCCAGGCAGCAGATGGCAGGCTTTGGGGAAAAAAAGAAAAACAAAAAGAATATCCCTCAACCTCAACGAAAGTCCCAAGCAGGGGGCGAGGCTCTTCACAGCAGAGCCATGGAATACCACATCAAAGGAGATCTAAAAAGCGCCGAAAAGGCCTACAGGGAAGCCATNAANACTGGACACCTAAATTGCGGAGTATTTTCAAATCTAGGGATTATTTGCCAGGCAAGCGGGCGAGCAGAGGAGGCCATCTCCCTTTACAAAAAAGCCATAGAAATCAGCCCTAAGCATCCAAATGCTTATACCAACTTAGGAGGTTTATACAAAGATCTTGGCAATCTTGATCAAGCTCTTGTCTTCACTCTGAAATCACTCGAACTCAAACCTGATAACCCCGATGCACTCCTCAACCTAGGCCTCACCTACAAAGATCTCGGCAACCATGATCAAGCTCTTGCCTCAACTCTCAAATCACTCGAGCTCAAGCCGGATAACCCCACTGCCCATATGAATCTGGGCAACATCTATACNGCTCTCGGCACTCATGATCAAGCTCTTGCCTCAACTCTCAAATCACTCGAGCTCAAGCCGAATAACCCCACTGCCCATATGAATCTGGGCAACATCTATAAAGATCTCCGCAACCTTGATCAAGCCCTTGCCTCAACTCTNAAATCACTCGAGCTCAAGCCGGATAACCCCACTGCACTGATGAACCTGGGCGTCATCTACAAGGATCTCGGCAACCCTGATCAAGCTCTTGCCTCAACTCTCAAATCACTGGAACTCAAGCCGGACAACCCCACTGCACTAATGAACCTAGGCCTCATCTACAAAGATCTCGGCAACCCTGATCAAGCTCTTAACTCAACTCTCCATTCTCTCGAGCTCAAGCCGGATAACCCCACTGCACTAATGATCCTAGGCCTCATCTACAAAGATCTCGGCAACCCTGATCAAGCTCTTGCCTCAACTCTCAAATCACTGGAACTCAAGCCGGACAACCCCGATGCCCTAGTGAGCTTATTGAACATGAATACAGGAGGAGATCTTGAAGACGTAAAGAATATCGCAGTTCAAGTAATCAAAAAAAGGAATAATATCGTGAACGACTTAAACTTCGTAGAAGCAATCTCCTGCCTTGGCGAGAAATTTGCCACAGAGGCTCTTGTNATGAATAAATCATCCAACCAATGAAGCTTCAATGAGGTCTATCTCATAAGCCAAGGCCTTATACAATTCAGCCTGCGCACCAAAGCCAGGCTCCTGCAGAAGACCAAGTAGATCACGCCTAGCTTTCAAATTTAACTCAAGCACTTTTGGGAATAGCCTCTTGGCAACATCCGCAGACAACCCTACAGAACAAAGAATCGAATTAAAGGCAGCAAACGGGAGGCCAGGAGACAAACATCCAACAGGAAGCGATTTAATTGAAATGGAATCGCCAACTAAAGAGAAACTTTGATCATCGTTAGGACCCATACCAAATCTTCCCAAGCAGCTAATGCAAAGAGATTCATTTTTGATCTCAATCTTAAGNGGAACGCTATAAGCCACAATGCACCTGCAAGCAAATCCATACTTACTCCAAATACTCATGGAGCTATTTTTACCGCTATATTTATGCAATAACTCTGACGAGGTTTCCTGAAAGAGAGGAGATCGCAACCCGCCAGAAACAACACGGAATGGTGATGCATANGCGCTATGGTTTAAAAGCTCCATGACAGGCGCGAGCACAATATCCCCCTCAAACTTAAAAGCCCTTTCGTCAACAAATCTCTCGAAGACACATTGCGGGCTATCGTCAAAACCCAGGATACTGTTACTGACAAATCCATGGCCAACAAGTGCATGCTTAACTGATTGAGAAGTCGTCGAAATGAACTTCAAATAATTAATTGAATCGCTATTGCCGTTATTGCCCCATGAATAATCATTATAGTACATTTCAATAAATGCACTCTCTTCTGAAGCAAAGCAGGTTTTATCTTTGATCAAAATCTCACCCTCANAAATAGCTAAATTGTCACGATTGATCAAAAGGTTCNCAGGTGTCATGANTTCAGATCTGCGAGAAGGATCTATTGGGAATATGCCGCGCCCAAACTCTCCTTCTTTTTGACAAACATTATCCACAATGCCTCCCAATGCAACAAATTTTTCCAAGAGGTCGTTCAAGCCTGTATTCACTGTCGACCTGTAATTCAAAGCATCATACAGTGCTTACAAGGCAAGAAGACAACCCCATCATTCTGTCGAGTCATGGCACTCAACAACAGTAAGTTGAAGTCTATTGACGAAGCCATCACTGCTTGCCAGCAGAAACACAGAAAGGCCCTAAACCGGAGGAAAGAGTCAAAAAAACAAACCTATACCCATAAAAAGAGGCACCCATGCTCACAGATGCCTCTTAGTGCCCACTCAACCCATTCCTGGGTCTTATATGTAATGTATGAAGCCAATAGGATCAATCAATCCGTATCTGTACTCATTTCTGCAATGGAAACTGTAAGGTTCCATTCGGTTTTGTATGGGTTTCAAAGAGCTCGCCCAGTGAGCAGTCCAGGCAGAAAGATCGGCCTCCTCTACTAGTGGCGGAGAGAGCATTGCTCAGAGAGATAAGTCTTGGGGCATGAAGACTGGTGGGCAACTGTGCCAACCGCTGCAGCTCCCTGTCGTACATACGATCCTGTCCACCGCCATACAGATGACAGTGAGCGCAGGGGATCCGAAACACAAGCCTCTGCCAGGCATGAAGCACCAGGATCACATCAGCTGACGATGCTTTTAGAGCATTGCGACCAAACCAGGGCTCACTGGAACCACCGGAACTACCAACTCTGACTGAAGCCCAATCGAGCCGTGAGGTGGCCCCAGCCCGACCTACAGGCCACAAGCTGGGGTCAACCAACAATTAGCCACTCCCAGTCGCACCTCATCTCAAGAGAAGCCAATCAACTCTGCTTATCTCAGACTGATCTCCAGCTAAGGAGCCAACACCGGAGTAACGCACAACTCATTGCCGCTGACCTCAGCCAATCTGATTAGCACCCAGGGGCTCACGATGCGTCAACGCATCAAAGCCCCAAGATGAGTATGACTCCAACAAAGAAACACGACAGGCAGTTCGATCCCGGCAAGGCAAGGGGTCGATCCAGCAGTTACGCAAGTCGTCTTTAACAAAATGCATACCAGGGATGATCCTCAAGCAGCAATGCCACAGGGTCAGGCAAGTGAACAGGGTGGAGAGATAGTGATAATGAGGCAAGAATTGGCTTAATCTGGCCACGAGTTATTAGACGAATCAAATGGCGGGGTTTGGCCAAAAAAACAAAAACCAGAAAAATACCCGCTCGAGCAAGAGCCACAAGAAAGCAGAGGAGTTTCACAAACAAGCTTTAGAACATCACAAAGATGGAGATCTGGCAAATGCCGAAAAGGCATATAGAGAATCACTTGAATCTGGATACTTGCATCCCAATGCACTGTTGAATCTAGGAGTAATCTGTCAAAACAGTAGGAGACCAGAAGAAGCCATCTCCCTCTACAAACAATCTCTAGAAGCCAAGCCAGGCAACCCAGATATTCATATGAAACTAGCCCATATCTATAAAGATCTTGGGAAATTTGATCTAGCCCTCAGTTCCTTACTCAAATCGCTTGTACTCAGGCCCAATAACTCCATTGCCCACCTAAATCTCGGCAGCCTCTACAAAGATCTTGGTCAACTCGATCAGGCTCTTGAGGCCACTCTCAAATCTCTTGAACTCAGACCCGATAACTCCAATGCCCACCTAAACCTCGGCAGCCTCTACAAAGATCTTGGTCAACTCGATCAGGCCCTTGAGGCCACTCTCAAATCTCTTGAACTCAGACCCGATAACTCCAATGCCTACATGAACCTAGGTGTTATCTACAAAGCTCTAGGCCAGCTTGATCAGGCGCTTGACGCTACTCTCAAATCTCTAGAGCTCAAATCCGATAACCATACTGCCCACATGAATCTCGGCTGGATCTACAAAGATCTCGGCAAATTTGATCAAGCTCTTGAAGCTACTCTCAAATCTCTAGAGCTCAATCCCGATAATTACACTGCCCACATGAACCTCGGCAGCCTCTACAAAAATCTCGGCAAGCTCGATCAAGCTCTTGAGGCTACTCTCAAATCTCTAGAGCTCAATCCCGACAACCATACTGCCTTGATGAACCTGAGCGGCATCTATACAGATATCGGCCAACTTGATCAGGCCCTTGATGCCACTTTCAAATCTCTCAAACTCAAACCCGATAACCACACTGCCTACATGAACCTTGGTAGCCTCTACAAAAAACTTGGCCAACTCGACAAGGCTCTTGACGCCACTCTTAAATCTCTTGAGCTCAAACCCGATAACCACACTGCTCTAATGAATCTCGGCTGGATCTACAAAAGTCTCGGCCAACTTGATCAGGCCCTTGATGCCACTTTCAAATCTCTCAAACTCAAACCTGATAACCACACTGCCCACATGAACCTCGGCAGCCTCTACAAAAATCTTGGCCAACTCGACAAGGCTCTTGACGCCACACAAAAATCACTAGAACTCAAACCGGACAACCCAGAGGCACTACTGATTCTAGAAAGCTTGTACAAGGAAGAGGAATTACCCAAGCTCAAGCTTGCTGCTTTAAAAGCTATTGACGTGTGCCCAGAAAGTCTAGTGTGCCCAAATTTTATTGAGTTTCTTTCTTCACTGGGAGAAGATTTTACGCTTAAAGCCTTACAGCCAAATGCCCAGCTACATTGAATTTTGAATCAATTCAATCTCATACAGCAGTACATTTTGCAATGCCGAGCCTCCGCCAAGATCTGCCTCCTCAAGAGAGGCTAAAGCTCTTCTTCTGACATTCAGATTAACGTCTTGTATTTCGCTCATAAGCCCTACGACACAATCACCAGTAAAGGAGAATTTTTCCAAGACAGACCTTAGCATTGACAAAGGCAAATCTCTAGAGATACACCCAACCACCAGACTGTCGATCGTTATCGACTCGGCACCAAATCTCACNTTAACACCTTGCCTGTCATTTAATCCTTGTCGCCCACCATCACATTGCAGAACAAAAGGCGATGGGTTTAGATTAATTTTCACTGGCACACTGTAAGCAAAAACAGACCTGCACGCAAATCCATAGCTTTGCCACATACCAATGGGACTATCCTTTGACCTGTATTTGAGAAGAATTTCAGACTCAGATGGAGGCAGTGGAGGCGTCTCCACGCCTTTAATTGTCACTCTTAGCGATGGAGAGAATGCAGAATGATTGACCAACTCCCAGACAGGCGCGAGANCCAATTTCCCCTGAAACTTNACATGCCTTTCAGAAATAAACCTTTTTAGCACATGCTCTTTGCAATCTGCATCCAAGCCAATCTCGCTATTTGTAATGAACTTGTTATCCAGTAAAATCTGTTTTGTAACTTCAGGGATTGACCTGAGCTCTCTCAAGAAAGCAATTGAAGCGCAATTACCCTTACCACCCCAAGACAATAAATTATAGTAGGACTCGGCAAAGCTTATTTCCTCGCAAGAAAGCCCAGATTCATCATCAATTGATATATTATCGCCCTTAAGACTCAAGGCGTCTGCATTAATCAGAAGATTCTTTGGCGTAAAAATCCTTGAGCAACAAGCAGGATCTGTCGGAAAAATGCCGCGCCCGTACTCGCCTTCCTTGTTGCTTATATTTTCAGCAATGCCACCAAGACAACGAAACTCCCTCATAAGCCTGCTCCACTCAAGCTCAGAAGTCATTGAGGGAATAGCTCATATTGCATAGGCAATCTATCATCTAAATCAGATTATAGGCATACCAGCCAGCACCAACTCCCTCGCGAGTGGGAACTCTATTACCAATAATGGCCAAACATTAGCCCGCCTGCCGTGCTGCACAGCGAAAATAACATCCATTTCAAGCACACAGACCTGTCACAGGCTAAACTTTCAGTCAGATGTTCGATGCACAGACCCAAGGACGGAAAATTATCATTGAAGTTGGCATCCTTTCTGAAAATCAAAGNACGAGCTATTTAACGCACTTACAAAAAGAGGTCTGCTGAAAAGCCCTAAAGAATTGCCTTGAACAGACAGGCTGACCAGGAGCAACAACACCCTCCTGCACTATTTACCATTTCACTTCAAAGACCGATTGACCAACGACATCCAGCGTGCTTGCAGAAGAGATGNGCATAAGGGTTCTTGCGTCAAAAAGATTNAAACCAAAAAAGAAGGGCATCATCAATAGATTTACTTTTTTATGCAATTTCACACGCAACCCACCAGATAGCTGATGCTCAAAGAAANGGGCTCAAGTGCAATAGAACTCAGGCTTTCAATACCCAGCCAAGCTCTTCACCGGCATGGAAAGGCACCAATTCATCAGCCGGAGAAACTTCATTTCCACCCAATTGCCTAGGTACCGTCTGGTTNCGGCGCTCCAGAGTGATGACCTCTGAATTGACTGCAAGTCCATAAAAGTGGGGACCATTGAGACTGGCAAAAGCCTCAAACTTTTCCAAAGCCCCCTCCTGCTCAAACACCGTGGCGTAGCTCTCTAAAGCAACAGGCGCGTTGTAAATCCCTGCACACCCACAACTTGTCTCCTTCCCGGAGCGTGGATGAGGAGCTGAGTCTGTACCGAGAAAGAAGCAGGACTTACCGCTGGTCGCTGCCTTACGGAGCGCCTGCCGGTGCTGCTCTCGCTTCACCACCGGCAGGCAATAAAAGTCACTGCGCAACCCACCAATAAACATCGCATTACGGTTGATATGCAAGTGATGNGGNGTGATTGTGGCCGCNAGGCGNGNATCAGCAGCATCACCGACGTACTNNACCGCNTCTGANGTGGTGATGTGCTCAAGCACCACCCGNAGTTCTGGAAANCGGCGCCGTAGTGGNATCAGATGGCGTTCGATNAACACAGCCTCCCGATCAAACACATCCACATCCGAATCAGTCACCTCACCATGGATCAGTAGTGGCATGTCAATGGACTGCATNCGCTCNAGCACNCTNNTGATCTGANTGAGGTCACTCACACCAGCAGCNGANTTAGTNGTGGCATTGGCNGGATAGAGCTTNGCGGCGGTGAACACACCCTCCTNATATCCNTGCTCTAACTCATTAGGACTGATGGAATCAGTCAGATAAGCCGTCATCAGCGGTGTGAAGTTCATCTCCGCCGGCAGAGCAGATTTGATCCGCTCTCGGTATGCAATCGCCGCATCCACCGTGGTGATCGGGGGACGCAGATTGGGCATCACAATCGCGCGCGCAAACTGGCGTGCGGTCGCTGGCAACACGCGCTCAAGCATTCGACCATCGCGCAAGTGCAGATGCCAGTCATCCGGGCGGCGAATCACCAACTCAGTTGCTCTCTGCTCGTAAGCCATAGATCAGGAATGCATCATCGTCTCGGCAAGGGCCAGCTGTCGCGGCAGGCAGATGTTCTCCAGGTCATAGCGCTCAATGGTCGTTTGCCGGGCGCGGTCACGCAACGCTTGGTACTCCCCTCGGTTCTCCAGAATCTGCGCCANCTGCTCAGCCAAAGCTTCGCTATCAAAGAAATCTGTGAGCAAGCCGTTCACCCCAGGCTCTATCACCTCTTCTACCGGTGGTGTGGAGGAACCAAGTACCAAGGCACCGCAACTCATGGCCTCAAGCATGCTCCAACTCAACACAAACGGATAGGTCAGATACACGTGACAAGCAGAGACCTGAAAAAGGTTGTGCAAAACCCCATGGGGCACCCGGCCAACGAAGTGCAGCCTGTGGGTATCAATGTGATCGCCTACCTCCTTGAGCAGAACCTGCTTCCAAGTACCACCACCCTTGGGAGCTGCGCCGTAACTCACCTCTTCTCCACCTACCACGATCACATGGCAGTGCGGCCGCAACTGCTGCAGCCGAGGCAGGGCCCNCATGAAGCTATGAAAGCCGCGGTAGGGCTCGAGATTGCGAGCCACAAAGGTGACCACTTCATCGCCAAGGCGAAAAGAATGGTTGCCGCGCTGCAGCGTGACAGAGGCATCAGGNTTGGGGGCGATGGCCTCGGTATTGATGCCNTCGTGGATGACCTCAACCCGGTCTCGGAATTCAGCTGGCGCTGTTGAGGCCTGCCACTCAGTGGGGGCGACAGCCACATCAAATTCATGGAACGCCTGCAGCTGGGGCGCCCGCCTGAGTCGCAGCCGGGTGCAGCGTCGCCAATCGCTGTCCTCAAATTCCGGATCAAAGCCGTAGTCACCACCTTCGAGCTGATAAACAAATTCCAGCTGGTGCCAGACGGGAGAGTTGGGAAACACATCCTTGATCGCCATCAGCTCACCCCAGCCCGGGTGACCAATAACAAGATCAGGAGTAAAACCCTGCTCCTTCAAGCGAAGGGCCTGCTGGGCAGCGGCATCCGCCCGCAGACATTTGGTCTGAAGGTCTCTTGCCCAGGGATGCACCTTCTCCATAGGCGCTTGTTTTGGCAGTCCATACCGCTGCAGGCTGATCTCTTGAAGACCTGGGGCCTGCTCGGCAGCAATGGCACGGCATTGATGCCCCATCGCCTGGAGCCGTGGCGCCAGGTGACGGAACTGGCCAGGAAAGTTCTGGTGAATGAAAAGAACCGACCCGGCCACAAGATCCGAACCACTCCATGGGTTCTAGGCGGACTGCAGCGCAGTGCAAGGGGAGAGATCCACTCTGCTTTGACGTACGGTCTCAGCCTTGACAGACACCGTTGCTGTGAGCAGTACTGCACCCACGCTCAATGCCCAGTGGCTGAGCAATCCCCAGCGCGATGTGCTCTCGGGCTTGGTGGTGGCCTTCGCNATGATCCCCGANGCCATTGCCTTCTCCGGCATCGCCGGNGTNGACCCNCAGGTGGGGCTATTCGGTGCCTTCTGCCTGTCACTGACCATTGCCGTGGTGGGCGGCCGCATGGCCATGATCACCTCGGCCACAGGCTCCACTGCTCTTCTGATGACAGGCCTGGTGGCCACCGGCAATGCTCGTGGGGNAGGCCTNGGNCTCTCNTACCTGCTAGTGGCCGGCATCGTCACNGGGGTGCTGCAGATCCTCTGGGGCTACTTGCGTCTGGCCTATCAGATGCGCTTTGTGCCCCAGGGGGTGCTCAGCGGNTTCGTGAATGCCCTGGCCCTACTGATCCTGCAAGCCCAGTTCCCCCAGCTCGGCATCAACCTGCACTTCGGTGAAACCGATGTGGCCGGCCACAGTCATTCCCTNCTGCCCCACGGCGCCCAGATACCAATCGTCTGGATCCTGGTGGCCCTTGGCCTGCTGATCATTTACGGCCTGCCCCGGCTCACCAAGGTGGTGCCCTCCCAGCTGGTGGCAATCGTTGTGCTCACTGTCATCAGCATGGGCTTCAGCTTTGATATCCCCACGGTGCGNAGTCTCGGCGAGTTGCCCGCGGGGCTGCCNGTGTTCCAGATCCCCTTCGGTGCGTTGGCTGATGGGCGGGTGCCCTTAANCCTGGAGACCCTGGGNATCGTGCTGCCCACCGCTCTGGCCATCTCCCTGGTGGGGCTGATGGAGACCTTCTTGACCCAAGACATCCTCGACGACAAGACCGACAGCAATTCCAATAAGAACGTGGAAGCCCGTGGCCAGGGCATTGCCAACATCGTCTCTTCGTTCTTCGGNGGCATGGCCGGCTGCGCCCTGGTGGGTCAGTCGGTGATGAACATCGACAACGGCGGCCGCACGCGCCTATCGACGTTTTTCTCNGGNCTCAGCCTGCTGGCCATGATCCTGCTNGCNCGCCCCTGGCTNGAGCAGATCCCAATGGCGGCTCTCGTGGCGGTGATGATCAGCATCGCNGTCAGCACCGCNGATATGGCTGGTCTGCGCAGCATCGCCCGCATCCCCAAAAGCGACACCTCGGTGATGTTGATGACCTTNGCAGTCACCATGCTCACCACCCCCCACAACCTGGCNCTNGGGGTNCTGGCGGGCGTGGCTCTAGCCGGAATCCTGTTCAGCCGCAAAGTGGCCAAGGTGATCCGGGTCGANGTGGAAGACATCGGTCCAGAGTCCCGGCGNTATGTCGTGACCGGCCAGCTNTTCTTTGTCAGCAAGGTGTATTTCCTNCAGGGCTTTGATGTGCACGAGCACCCGGCCAACATCACCATCGACATGAGCCGGGCCCATATCTGGGATCAGAGCGGAGTGGGAGCGCTCAATCAACTCATCCGCAANCTGCGGCAGGGGGGGTCAGAGGTACAGGTTGAGGGGCTCAATGAGGAAAGCCTGAATCTGTTCGAGCGCATTGGCTATGAGCAGCACTCGCACTGAGAAGCAACCAGGGTGGGGACCNAGGCAGAGATTCCTACTCGGCACGGCTCTNTTTACAGGCTTGNCNCTGGCNCTGCAGTTCTGGCGGATTTACTCCCTGACAGCCACTTACGACCAGGGCCTATTTCTGCAGGAGCTGTGGAGTGCACTGGGCGGGAGGCCTTTTGAAAGCACCCTCGCCTCTGAGCTGTCCACGCCGGTACTGCTCGATAAGACAGCCCTACCAACTCTGGGCTATTTCCACATCGCCCAGCACTTCACTCCTCTACTTCTGCTCTGGCTGCCACTGGTTGCGCTCTTAGGCCCCTGGAGCCTGCCTTTGATCCAGGTGGGGCTCATCAGCTTGGGAGGGCTGGTGCTCTACGAGCTTGCGCGCTGTGACCTGGATGAACGTCTTGCTTGTTGGATCGGCCTGAGCTACTTCGCCAGCGGCACGGTCATTGGCCCGAGCCTGGAGAACTTCCACGACCTTTGCGCTGTGCCACTGCTGGTGTTCAGCCTGCTGCTGGGTATCCGTCGCGACAAGCTCTGGCTGTACGGGATCGCTGCACTTCTGCTACCGCTCGTGCGCGAAGACGTAGGGCTGCTNTCATTCAGCATTGGCCTATGGATGTTGTTGCGCCAGCCACGGTGGCGTTTAGCCGGGCTGGGGCTCTGCATCTACTCCACCATCGCAGTTGTGGTGATTACGAATGGGGTACAGCCTCTCTTCGGCTCCGAGGTATCCGATCGTCTGCTCAGTGCTCGCTTTGGCCATTACCTGAGCGACCAGGGGGGGACAGGCTCCACGCTGGATCTGCTGCAGGCCATGGCGCGCCAGCCGCTATTGGTGCTCAAAGAACTTGTCACTCCGATAGGGCCAACCCTGCGGCTCTTGGTCACGCTGTGGCTGCCACTGGCCTTCCTCCCNGCTCTNGGCCTTGATGCTTGGCTGCTCATGGCCGTTCCTCTGTTCCTCGCCTTAGCCGCCCAGGGGATTACCGCAATGGCCGTGCATCTGCGCTTCATGCTTTATCTCGTACCTGGGGTTTATGCCGGTGCCGTGATCTGGTGGAGCACTCGCCAAGAACTATTTGAAGAACGCTGGTTACGCAGGCTCTGGCAGAGCTGCGCTCTAGTGGCGCTGTTCTTTGCCTTAATCGGAAATCCTCACCACACTCTCTCTGCAGTCCTGCCTGACAGCATCAGTCCATGGGTATATGTCCCCCCTTGGGAGCAACTGCAACGGGGACACAACAGCCGGGAGATGCTGCGCAACATCCCAGCGCAGGCNAGCGTTTCGGCCGAAACCCAGCTGATTCCGGTGCTTGCCGAGCGAAGGGTACTGCTGCGTTTCCCGTTTAACACCAACTACACCGATGAAAAGGGGCAGGCCCATGGTGTGGATTGGATCGTGATCCAACCACGTTTCAATTCACGCTATGCCCCAGCTTTTCGCCGCCAGGCCAACACCCTGTCCTCAGGCATGGCTCGCACCAAAGAGCTCATTCAACAGGGCAAATACGACATCGTTAATTGCAGCCCCAGCGGCATAGTGCTGCAACGCACTCAGAGCAAATCAACCAAAACAACTGATCCTATTTTGGAGCAATGCCTGANCACAGAGTTCCAACGGGCACAGCAAATCCTTGATCAGCGGCANAATAAATGAGCAGCACATCCACTGACATTTGGGTCGTTGCCGCCTGCTTCAACGAAGCAGATGGCATCACCCGTTTCATTGAAGTGGTCCTGGCACAGACTGACATCGACAAGCTTGTACTGATCGATGACGGATCCAGCGACAGCACCGTCATCACCATTCGCCAGTGGATGGAGAAACATCCTGAAGCTCCAGTTGCCCTGGTGGAACTCACTCGCAATTTCGGCAAGGAAGCTGCCATGCTGGCCGGATTGGATCAAGCTCTAGGGCGATGTGCCGCCGTGATCCAAATAGACTCCGACCTGCAACATCCACCCCAGCTGATCCCCGACATGGTGCGCCATTGGCGCGCCGGGGCAGAAATGGTCACCGCCGTTCGCGACGAACGAGACCAGGAGTCGCGCCTTAAAATCCTTTCTGCAACNGGCTTTTACCGCCTGTTCAATCGCTTGGTGGATTCAATCCAGCTCACCGATGGTGCCGGCGACTTCCGTTTGCTCACGCCCCCTGTCATCGAAGCACTGACCCAATTGCGTGAGCATGATCGCTTCTCCAAGGGCCTTTACCCCTGGACAGGTTTCCACAGCGTCGATATCCCTTACCAGCGTCCGCCCAGAAGCAGCGGCAGCTCTTCTTGGAAGCCGCACCGCTTATGGCTCTATGCCTTGGATGGTCTATTCAGCTTCTCAGTACTTCCACTGAAGTTTTGGACCTTACTAGGGGTTGTGATCTCTTTACTAAGCCTGATCTACGCCTTCTATGAACTTAGCGTCACATTACTATTCGGCATTGATGTCCCAGGGTGGACAACGCTAGTTGTTGCAATCTTTTTTCTTGGTGGAGTTCAGCTGATTGGCATTGGAATCCTGGGTGAATATATTGGGCGGATCTATATGGAAAGCAAGCGACGACCCACTTATTTCGTAAGACGCATCTATCCTGCTCCAGACTCAAGGGCCTGAGCTTCCAGCTGCCGCCATCTGGATTGATAAAACCCTTGTGATTTCTCAAATGCCTTGAGTTCTTGCGGGTGCCTCAATGGCAGGGCCGGATGCAGGAGCACCAAAGCCGATTTCTGCGGGCCATCAAGCTGGCTGGCACGAAGGCTACGGACACTCGCCTTCAATGCATCCCGACCCATACGCCCCGTGCAAAGCACTCCCGCAAACCAACGGTTGGTGCTGATACCGCGAGAGATCAAAGTGTCACGCTGACAACGACTCAGGAAAACCAAAAGCAGCCACTTCAGCCAACCTCCACCACAAAGAACAGACCACCAAGCCTGCAGTGTTAATCCGACAGGGATTGGTTCATCAACAGTGCGAATCCAAGAGATGGGCTGCTCGCTGCTGTAGGCCATTAACTGGTCCCAAACCACTGGCAGTAGATGAACATGTTGATGCCCATCAAGCTGCAATGGACGTTGAGGCCAAAGCTCTTGAAAGCGCTTCAGCTGGCAATAAATTTCCTGCCGCAGCTCATAACGCTGCTGACGGAGCGCAGGCCAATCCCAACGGCGCGGCCACAGTGAGAGAAGCATGAGCTGGGCGACACTAACTTGCAGCTGGCCGTTGTGATCCAAGAGGCTAGGAATAGCGCAAGGGTCAGCCAATGGCAGTCCTTCGGTCAGAACCAAATGCAGCACAAGGTTGAGCTGAGGCCGCTGACGTAGTCCTTCAATTGCATCATTCAAGGCCACACCATTGAGCATCACGCTGGTTCCCTGAAGCAGACCGCGATCGGCCAAAGAAAAGATCGACAGGTTTACAGCACTACAAAGCCCTAAATCATCGGCATGGAATTGCAAAGCGGAGGCCTTGATGCGATCGCCGCAGCGCAGAGATCGCACGTGCTCAGCAGCCAACCACCAAACCAATGCATTCACTGCGGTAGGCGTGAAAACCAGCAGCCCTAGGCCTATTGAATGGAAAGCCAGCTCAGGCAACAGCTGAGGCAGACCAACCGAGAGCGACAAATTGATCAGGACCTGAAGCAATAACCAGCGGCGAGGGAAGCGTTCACCTTCGGTCTGGTGCCTGAAGGTAAGCAGGGCATGCATCAGATAGCCCCACAACAACGCTGCGAGGTAGCCGCTGAGGTTGGCCAATGGCACAGGAAGCCCTAGACGGGCCAAGCCAATGAGCAACCCCAAGTGAATGGCTGCTGCCAACCCACCCACCAGGCAATAGCGGATCAGCACCTTCAGCAAAGTCCCGTCCTCCTGCTCAGCCCTTCATGGCACATGGCGGGAAGGGAATGCAGACTGACTGCCAAGTTGGCGATCCGCGTCCCGATGAAGCTTCTGCTCCGCAGCGTCACGACATCCGTTGTGCTGTCGACGATTGTGATCGGCCAACCGATCTTCTGCTCAGCACAGCAGCAGGTGACCCCCCTAGCTGAGCCGCTCACGAAAGAAGACCTCAAGCCGACCTACTTGGCCATCGTCGAGTGCGCCCGCCGCAATCAGGAGGCCGGCTGCTTAGCAGCTCGTCAACTAGCCGATCGCCTGCTGGATCGGCCCTATGTCACNTCCATCTGCAAAGACACTGCTTTCTCAGTGACGCTTAAGGCCAAGACCGCACCTAAGAACAGCTTTGATCGCAAGGAGCTGCTGGTCACCAANGCNGACGACATCATGCTGCTCTGNCGCGGCAAGGAAGACGCCAAGCCCGTGAGCAACACTCTCGGAGACGGAATCAATAAGCGCTGACAGGTGACTCAGGGGNTAGCAGTGANCTTGAGGAAACGCTCAGAGACCTCATCAAGCTCAGGCAGGTTTCCCAGCGGTCCCATCAAAAACTCGTCAGCCAGCAAACAGGCTGGATCAATACGACCAGTGACAT
The DNA here is from genome assembly GCA_002168155.1 of Synechococcus sp. TMED19. Taxonomy (GTDB): domain Bacteria; phylum Cyanobacteriota; class Cyanobacteriia; order PCC-6307; family Cyanobiaceae; genus RCC307. The sequence goes on from NHBY01000034.1 coordinate 31,244, forward strand.
CACAACTGTCGGACACTTTGAGCATGGCGTTGGTCAATTTTCCCTGCAAACAGGCCTCAGAGCCAGCACGGCTGATCACAGCCTCAGAGGCAGTACGGCCTTCCTGAACAGCCTCCGGCCATGGTGGTGCTGGCTCTGCACCGGCAACGCCAATAGGCAATGCCAGTGCAATCGATGCCACAACCAAAACTCGGCCGCTCATTGCACTGTGTNCATCGGATGCCGACAAGTTAATGGGGAAATCGCTATAGGTTTAGGCGCGCTTCCGGTATCCGGTGTCGATTTCCACTCCCAGCGCTGAGCTCTCGGTGCAACAGATCACCCTGGCCCAGCCATTCCAGGACCAGAAACCAGGCACCTCCGGACTGCGCAAGAGCAGCGTTCAGTTCGAGGAAACCCACTACCTCGAGAGCTTCATTGAAGCTGTGTTCCGCACGTTGCCTGGCATGGAAGGCGGCACCTTGATCGTCGGCGGCGATGGCCGCTACGGCAACCGCCGCGCCATCAACGTCATCGCCCGCATGGCTGCTGCCCATGGCCTCGGTCGCTTGGTGGTCACCACTGGCGGCATTCTCTCGACTCCTGCCGCCTCCCACCTGATCCGCCAGCAGAACGCAATCGGCGGAATCATCCTCTCGGCCAGCCACAACCCCGGTGGCCCCGGTGGCGACTTTGGCGTCAAAGTCAACGGAGCAAACGGCGGCCCGGCGCCAGCAAGTTTCACCGATGCGGTATTCAGCTGCACAAAGCAGCTCGATGGCTATCGCATCGCCGACAGCCTGAAGCTGGATCTCGATGCGGTAGGCACCACCCAGCTCGGGAGCATGGCCATCGAGGTGATCGATGGAGTGCACGACTACCTGCAGCTGATGCAACAGCTGTTCGACTTCGATCTGATCAGCGACCTGCTCAAGGGGGGCTCATGGCCCGTGGCGTTTGATGCCATGCACGCCGTTACAGGTCCCTACGCCAGCGCCCTGTTTGAACAGCTGCTGGGTGCGCCGGCCGGCACCGTGCGCAACGGTGTGCCGCTGGAGGACTTCGGTAGAGGTCACCCCGACCCCAACCTGACCTACGCCAAGGACCTCGCTTCGTTGCTGCTGGACGGTGACGATTACCGCTTCGGGGCGGCCTGCGATGGAGACGGCGATCGCAACATGATTCTGGGTCAGCGCTGCTTCGTGAATCCCAGCGACAGCCTTGCGGTGCTAACCGCCAACGCAACTCTGGCCAAGGGCTATGCCTCCGGTCTGGCCGGCGTGGCGCGCTCTATGCCCACCAGCGCTGCGGTCGATGTAGTGGCCAAGGAGCTTGGTATCGACTGCTTTGAAACACCCACCGGCTGGAAGTTCTTCGGCAACCTCCTCGATGCGGGCCGCATCACACTCTGCGGTGAGGAGAGCTTCGGCACTGGCAGCAACCACATCCGCGAGAAGGACGGCCTCTGGGCCGTGCTGTTTTGGCTCTCGATCCTGGCCAAACGTCAGTGCTCAGTCGCTGAGGTGATGCAACAGCACTGGAATCGTTTTGGTCGCCACTATTACTCGCGCCATGACTACGAAGGCGTCGATAAAGAGAAGGCCGATGGCCTCTATGGGGGCCTGCGCGATCGTCTTTCCAGCCTCACGGGCGAAGCCTTCGCCGGGGGGCGCATCGCCAAGGCCGATGACTTCGCCTACAGCGATCCGGTGGACGGCTCACTCACCGATCAACAGGGCCTGAGGCTGCTGCTGGAAGACGGCAGCCGGGTGATCCTGCGCCTCTCGGGTACAGGCACCCAAGGCGCCACATTGCGCCTTTATCTCGAGCGATACGTCGATGCCACTGGCGATCTCCAGCAGGACCCCCAGCAGGCCCTTGGTGCCATGATCGCCGCGGCCGACGAACTGGCAGGCATCCGTGCCACCACCGGCATGAATCGCCCCACCGTGATCACCTGATTCATCAGGCGTTGGAACGATGAGGCCAAGTGGCTCCGGTCTGCACTTCCCCTGGAGCCGCCGTCAGCTGCAGCAGGTGGTTCTGCATGCCGACACACCCGGCGGCAAGATCTACAACTTGGTGATCTTCGGCGCGATCCTGCTCAGCGTNGTGACGTTGCTGCTGGAGCCCCAACCCAGACTGTTCAGTGCCGGCATACAGGCCACAGGGCCGCTGGGAGGCATCGAGCGCTTCTGCCTCGGCATTTTTGTGGTGGATTACGCCCTCCACCTCAGCCTCAGCCCAAGGCCCTGGGCTTATGCCCGCAGCTTTTACGGCCTGATCGATCTGATGGCNGTTGTCTTCTTCTTTGTGCCNCGCATCAACAGCGGCCTGCTGCTGTGGGTGTTCAAATTCGGCCGCATCCTGCGGGTCTTCAAGCTGCTGCGGCTGATCGATGAGGCAGATCGGCTAGTCACGAGCCTCAAGGCCAGTGCCCGCCGCATCGCGGTGTTCATCTTCTTCGTGCTGATTTTGCAGGTGGTGCTGGGGTATCTGATGGTGCTGGTGGANAGCTCAAACGCCAACAGCCAGTTCGAGAACGTCGGCCATGGGGTCTACTGGGCTGTGGTCACCATGACCACCGTCGGCTACGGCGACTATGTGCCCCAGACACTGCTTGGACGACTACTGGCGGTGGTCGTGATGCTGCTTGGCTTCGGGATCATCGCCATCCCNACTGGAATCATCAGCTANGAAGCAGTGCGTCAGGGCCAGGGAGATCAACGCCGCTGCCAGCGCTGCCACCAGATTGGGCATCGCCGTGATGCGATCTACTGCGACCGATGCGGTGCCGTGCTGCCTCAGCCGGCTNTACCCGCAGCTCAATAACAGCTGCTGCTGGCTCAGTCGATGTGAGGCGCATCAAAGGGTCGGCGGGTGCGGGCCACTTTGGCCAGCTGACGCATTGTTTCTCCAAAGCTGCCGCAGAAGCCAGCNCCCACAGTGACGATCAAGACCCGCTCCCAGCGGAGGGGCTTGAGTTCAGAGCCAGGTGCCCGCGCCGCCTGGTGACCCAACTGCATCAGCAGCACGGCAAAGAAGCCGAAAAGCACACCAGCCAGNANGATCCTCCGCCTATCGACGCTGCGCTGAGGTCGTGGCCNGTAGCCAGGGGGATGGGGAAGTGGCATCAGCCCTCCGGCAGTGGCTGGGGCGACTCATGGCTGGCGGGGAACCAGTTGGCCTCGAGCTTCTTCATCAGCACGTAGAAGGCGGGAACCACAAAGAGGCTCATCACCGTGGCCACCAGCAGCCCACCGAAGATCACCGAGCCGATCGAGCGCTGACTCATCGCCCCGGCACCACTCGCTACCACGAGGGGGAAGAAGCCCGAGAGCGCAGCTGAGGCGGTCATCAGGATCGGTCGCAAGCGTGACTCCGCAGCTCCCTTGGCTGCTTCGATCGCGTTCATGCCGGCTTCCATGCGCTGGTTGGCCAGATCAACGATGAGGATGCCGTTCTTGGCAGCCAGACCGATCAGGGTGACTAGACCCACCTGGGCGTAGACGTTATTGACCTGACCGCAGATCACCAGGAAGATCAACGCGCCGAGCACCGCCAGCGGCACCGTCATCAGGATCACCAGCGGATCGATATAGCTGCCGTACTGGGCAGAGAGCACCAGATAAACCACCACAATGCCGAGGGCAAAGACCAGAGCAGCCAGGGAACCGGCGGCCACTTCCGAGCGGCTGAGGGCCGACCAGGCCATGCCGATGTTGCTGAAATCCATCTGCTTGAAGGTCTTCTGCAGGGTGTCAATCGCCTGCCCACTGCTCTTGCCCACCGCATTGACCCCCTGAATCAACACAGTGCGGTAGAGGTTGTAGTGACTGACGATCGGCGGAGCACTATCAAGCCTTACCGTCACCAGATTGGAGACGGGAATCTGATCGCCGGTCACCGAGCGCACATAGAGGTTGTCGAGGCTCTGGATCACATCGCGCTGGCTACCCTCGGCCTGCACATACACCTGGCGGTACTGGCCGTTCTCATAGGTCTGGTTGACGAAGCTGCCGCCATAGATCGCCTCCAGGCCTGCCATGGCTGTACCGAAATCGACATTGAGAGAGGCCATGCGATCGCGATCGGGCTCCAGGCGCCAGACCGGCGCATCACTGATGAACTGGGAGTAAAGGTTGAAGTAATCGCCCGAGGCTTTGGCCTTAGCGATCAACTCATCGGCCAGCTGACGCAGCTCGGTGAAGCTGTAGCCGCCATTGCTCAAATCATTGAACTGAAACGAGAGCCCCCCCTGGGCGCTGAAACCAGGCACCGCTGCCGGCTGTTGGGCCAACACCAGACCACCCTTGATCGTGCTGAATTCCTTGTTGAGGGTGTTGATGATCGCGCCAGCAGACTGGCTTTTCTGAGTGCGCTCATCAATGGGCTTGAGCCCAAAAAAGAACAGCCCCTGGTTGAGAGCACCGCCGTTGAAACCAGCTCCACCAATGAATTCGCCGCTGACCACTTCCGGTTGTTTGGCCAGGATGGCGCGGGCCTGATCAGCTACCTGCATCGTGGCCTCAAGTGACGCCTGCGGCGGCAACTGAATGATGCCGAGCCCATAACCCTGATCCTCACTAGGGACGAAACCTGTGGGGATGGTCAGAAAGGCAAGCCCGGTGAGCACTACACCGCCCAGTAGAGCCGCCACCAGCATCCGCCGAAAACGGATCGCCCGCTCCAGCAGCTGCGCGTAGGCCTTCGCCAACCGATCAAAAACGCGATTGAACCAAGCGAAGATCGCCTTGAGGTTGGCGCCGGCCAAAGCACCGAGACCGCCGAACAACAACAGCCAGAGCAAACCCCCGAAGAGGAAGCCATAGACCGCACCGAAGGTGGCACCGATCCAAAGCCAACGGCGCCCTCCCACCTCGGTCTTGCCGCCTCCAAGCAGCAGAGCCGACTGCAATGGCTTGCCGCTGATGGCATTGAAGGTGCTAACGATGATCGAGAAGACGATCGTCAGCGCGAACTGCCGGTAGATCACCCCGGTAGCGCCAGGGAAGAAGGTCACCGGCACGAAGACAGCCATCAGCACCAAGGCGGTGGCAAGGATGGCGCCGGTGAGCTCCTTCATGGCATTGGATGCCGCCGCGAAGGGCAGATCACCAGCTTCAATCCGCGCTGAAACCGCTTCGACCACAACGATGGCGTCATCCACCACCAGACCAGTGGCCAAGATGATGCCCAACAAGGTGAGCTCGTTGATCGAGAAGCCAAACACCTTGATGAACACCAGTGCCCCAAGCAGGGCGATGGGCAACGCCAGGGCAGGAACCATCGTCGCCTTCCAGTCCTGCAAGAACAGAAAAATGATCAACAACACCAGCACCACTGCATCGCGCAAGGCATCGAGGGCGCCATAGATCGACGCATTGATGAAATCGGTCTGATCGAAAACCTTCTCCAGCTTCACGCCGGGGGGAAGGGTGTTACGGAAGTCTTCGAGCACTACATCCACAGCATTTGCGGTGGTGATGGCATTGCTGCCCGGCAACTGGATCACGCCAAAGCCGATGGAGGGATAACCCGTGATGCCATTGATGGCCGACTGGTTAAAACTCTGGAAGGCATACTCCGCCCGTCCCACATCACCGAGGCGGATCAGGCCTCCATCGGGACCCATTGCCGTGAGCGCACCGCTGCCGCCTCGGCTGAGGATCAGGTTTTCAAACGCCTCGACGGTCTCGAGGTTGCCATTAACCAGTATTGGCAATGACGTCGCTGTGCCCTTGGGGGCCGGGGGCCCGCCGATGCTGCCACCCACCACGATCTGGTTCTGGGACTGCAGCGCATCGATCACATCAAGCACCGTCAGGTTGAAGCGAGTGAGCTTCTCGGGATCCACCCAAAGGCGATAGGCGGGATTGGATGCACCGAAGACGTTGACCTGTCCAACACCATCAGCGCGGCCCAAGGGGTAGGCCAGATTCAGCTGGAAGAGTCCATTGAGGTAATTGGCATCGAACTGCCCATCGGTAGAGGTGAGGTTGTAGACGAGCAGGTAGCTGCTGGCGGTCTGCTGCACCGTCACGCCCTGGGCGTTGACCTGCTCAGGCAGCTGAGCTGAAGCGGTCTGCACCCGATTGAGCACGTTGACCTGATCAATGTCGGGGTCAGTAGTGGCCTCGAAGTAGACGTTGATCTGGCTGCTGCCTTCGCTGGAGCTATTGGAGGTGATGTAATCCATCCCTGGAGCCCCATTGATCTGCTCCTCAAGCGGCCCGGTCACGGCACTTTCCACCGTGACCGCATCGGCGCCAGGGAGATTGGCCGTCACCTGGATGGTGGGCGGAGCGATGTTGGGCAGGTTCTCGATCGGCAGCAACGGCAGGGCGATCACGCCGGCCATCAGGATCAAAATGCTGCAGACGGTGCTGAGCACCGGCCGGCGGATGAAGGTATCCGACAGGCTCATGACTTGGGCTTGCTGCCGGTGTTGATCACCATGCCGCTGCGCAGCTGAGCCAGGCTGCCGAGCACCACCTTGCTGCTGGGCTCAAGGCCCTTGAACACTGGATAGCGACCGTTCTGCGGCAGACCGAGAGTGACCGGCACCTGTAGGGCTACCAGCTGGCCGCGCTGGGGCTTGGGTTTCAACGCGCGGTCCAGGGCCTTTTCAGCCTGCGCAGGCGTGACGGCGGTGAAGACGAAGGTTTTACCAGCCTGCAGCAGCACGGCTCCCACAGGCACCGACAACAGCGTGTTAGCCCCAAAGCTCAAAGTGGCGCTGACACGCTGTTGATCACGCAAGTCACCCTGTGGATTCTCAAATCCCGCTTTCACAAGCAGGGTCTGGCTGTTGTGATCTAGCGAGGGGGCAATGAAGTTGACGGCACCTTCGGCAATCAGCTCCGGGGAGCCCGGGGCACGCAGCTGGACTCTCAAGCCGGGCTTGACGCGATAAGCGAGCTCAGCGGGCACATCAAGCCGCACCCACAGCTTGCTGTTATCAACAATGTTGACGATGGTCTCACCCTCCTTAACCACCGAACCGAGCTTGTGCTGGATGTCCCCGACCTCTCCGGCAATGGGGGACACCACGTGTTTGTAGTCGAGCGTGGCGGTATCAGCGCGTAACTTGTCGGCACTCTCGATGGCCTGCGTGACGTAATAGTCGCGGTCCTTGGTGGAGACCGCTCCAGCATCGTTGAGGAAGATGTAGCGCTCAGCGTTGACCCGATCCTTGCGGGCTTCTGCAGCCGAGGCATTCACCTGAGCCTGTTGTTGCACCTGATCAAGTGTGAAGAGGTCATCACCGGGCTCGACCCACTGCCCCTCCTGCATCGCCATGGCGATGATGCGGCCATCGATCTCAGCGGCCAGTGCCACGTTGCTGATCGATTCGAGAGTGCTCTGGTAAGTGGCTTGATCCTGAAAGCTCACCCGCGTTGGGGACAGGAGGTTGAACTGGGCTCGCGAACGAGGAGGCTCCGGCGCTTTGCAGGCCATCAGCGCCAGCAATGACAGCAGCGGCACGGGATGCAGCAGTTGTCGCAAGCGAGCCACAGGTTCAGGCCTAAAGCACTGGTTTCAGCAAGCTAAGGAGCACACGATGGGGGGTCAACGGCCCGGTGCACAGGCTGGAGCGCTTTGGACACTGGCCTCATTCTTGACAGCCGTGCCATGCCGGAGGCTGAGCAGATTGGTCATGATCAACTGCTCGCCGGGCTGCAATCCCTTCAGCACTGGATAACAGTTGTTGTGCAGCGGACCCAGGGTCACTGGTCGCTTGATTGCTACCACCGTGTCCTCAGCGATCCCCTTGAGCTTGGCTCGACGAGCCTGTTCCAGATCAGTCCCCTTGCCGACGACATACACAAAGCTCTGACCTGCTAAACGGCTCACTGCGGCAAACGGCACCGCCAGCTGGTCCCTGCTGCTGAAGCCCACCTGGGTGCGCACCCGCATGCCGCTGCGCAGGCGGCCCTCGGGATTGCTGAATTCCGCCTTGGCCAGCAGGGCCTGGGTGCTGGGATCAACATCGGGATCAACAAAGCTCAGTTCACCTCGGGCCAGCTCTTCATCGCTAGCGGGATCAAGCAGCCACACCGGCAATCCCAGACTCACTTTGGCCGACTCCGTCACCGGGATCGAGATCTGGGTGTAGAGGCGCTCATTGCGCACGATCGTGGTGAAGGCATCACCCTGTTGCACCACATCCCCCACCTTGACCTTGACATCACCCAACTGACCGCTGATGGGCGCCCGCACCGTCTTGTCATTCAGGCGAGCGAGCTGCGCGTCGAGGTCAGCTTTAGATGCCAAGAACTCAGACTTGTAGCTATCGAGCTCCTCCTGGGTTGCAGCCCCCTGCTTCCCCAAATAGGAGTAACGCTCGTAGTCACGGCGAGCACGCTCCAGTTCAGCTCGGGCTTTGGCCAAATCGGCCTGGCGCTCGCTGGTCGCCAACTGCAGCAGCAGCTGACCCTGCTGCACCTGCTGGCCCTCCCTGACCAGCAGCTCGGTGACACGCCCGTTCACCACTGCCGCCAGCTGGACGGAATCCCGCGCCTCAAGTGTGGCGACGTAATCACCCAGCTCCACGAAACGCTGCTTCTGCAGGGTGGTAGAGGACACCTCAACCTGCCGCGGTCCCGTGCCTGCACCTGTGCCGCAGGCGCTCAAGGGCAGGAGCAAAGCCAGCAACAACAGCAGGGACATGGGCCGCACCGTGGCCTATCAGGGAACCCAAGCCTGCCATCTCTGCATCGGCGCAGCAGAGTGACCGCAGCCAGTGGAGACCTATGGACCTCTTCGGGCATCACCGCGAGCAGCAGCTGCAGCAGCAGGCCCCTCTGGCGGAACGTCTGCGCCCCCGCAGCCTCGATGACTTCATCGGCCAGGAGGCGATCCTCGGGCCAGGGCGGCTGCTTCGCCGCGCCATTGCCGCCGACCGCCTCGGCAGCCTGATCCTGCATGGCCCCCCCGGCACCGGCAAAACAACGCTGGCGCGGATCATCGCCAATACCACCCGCTGTCACTTCAGCAGCCTCAATGCGGTGCTGGCCGGCATCAAGGACTTAAGGACCGAGGTGGAGCAGGCCCAGGAGCGCCTCGGCCGCCATGGTCTGCGCACCCTGCTGTTCATCGATGAGGTACACCGCTTCAACACCACCCAGCAGGACGCTCTACTGCCGTGGGTCGAGAACGGCACCGTGACGCTGATCGGCGCCACCACTGAGAACCCATTCTTTGAAGTGAACAAGGCGCTGGTGAGCCGCTCGCGGCTGTTCCGCCTGCAGTCGCTGGATCGCCGCGCTCTTGAACAGGTGCTTGTTCGTGCCTTGTCGGATCCGGAGTATGGCTACGGGAACCGTTCCGTACAGGTCAGCCCTGAGGCCCGCCATCATCTGGTGCAGGTGGCCGGTGGCGATGCTCGCAGCCTGCTCAATGCCCTCGAGCTCGCCGTGGAAACCACTGATGCCGATGAGGCCGGCGTTATCCAGATCGATCTGACCGTCGCAGAGGAGTCGATCCAGCAGCAGGCGGTCCTCTACGACAAGCAGGGCGATGCCCATTTCGACACCATCAGCGCATTCATCAAATCAATCCGCGGTAGTGACCCCGACGCTGCGCTGTTCTGGCTAGCCCGCATGGTGGAGGCCGGCGAAGATCCGCGCTTCATCTTCCGCCGACTGCTGATCTCTGCTGGCGAAGACATCGGCCTTGCCGATCCTCAGGGGGTGGTGGTGGTAGAGGCCTGTGCAGCTGCATTTGACCGCGTCGGCCTGCCGGAAGGGCTGTACCCCCTGGCGCAGGCCACCATCTACCTGGCAGGCACAGCCAAAAGCAACAGCACACTGGGCTTTTTCGATGCGGTGCGCAGCCTGCGGGAGGAGAAGTCCCAGAAGGTGCCCAAGCACCTGCGTGATGCTCACCGTGATGGCAGTGCCTTCGGCGATGGGGTGGGCTACCGCTACCCGCATGCCTACGCCGAACACTGGGTGGCGCAGCAGTACCTACCGTCAGCGCTTCAGGGGCAGATCTTCTGGCAGCCCGGACCTCAGGGCTGGGAAGGGGAACGGCAGATGCAACTGCAGCAGCGCCGGGCTGCCCAGCTAGCCGCCGCCGCCGAATGGGACAGCGAACAGGGCGAACCGCTCAGCAGCGGGCCGGAGGACCCGGCCATGGAACGCTGGTTACGCCGTCAGCTGGCCCAAGGGGAAGGCCGGCTGCAAGAACTGCAGCAGCGCCTCTGGGCTCCAATTCCGCTCAACCGGCTGGATCGAGTGCTGGTGCCCAGCTGTCGATCATTGCTGTGGGCCTTACCTGCACTGGCCGGCACCCCGGAGGGCGGCGTCTCACTGCAGATCGAGCAGGCGGGTGATGGCGAACGTATCAAGGCCCAACTGCAGGTGCTCGATCAGCTGCGTCGACCGCAGCTGATCGAGAGCCAACCCCATCGTTTAGATCAGCTGCCTGCCCAGCTCTCCGCAGGGGAGCAATTCGAGCTGGTGGTGGGTCGCAACGTGCTTCAGGGGGCTGATGAGACTGATATTCAGCGCTGGATGGACGGACTTTCAATCCTGCTGGCACCGCAGGGGCGGCTGGATCTACTAATGAGCTGCCCCAAGGGCGGCCCTGGGTCGCTGCTGCCAGAGGGCACGCCAGAGCTGAAAACCCTCGAAGAACAATGGCTTAAACGCAACCTGCCGCTGGAGGCACTGCAACGCCGCCTTGACCACGAGGGATGGCTCAGCACCATCGAGATCTGGGAGGAAACCCTGCTGCTGCCAGTTGATGAGACCTTGCTGCGCCGCTGGTTCACGACGAACTCGACATACCACTGCTGGATCACGCAGTGTGGAGCCGTTGATCTGCTGGATGAGCTCAAGAGTCGCTATCGCCAGCGACTCGGCTCACGCCTGCCGCAGACCATCACCCACCACCGGCTCAGCAGCTGGCGACAGCCATAAAAAAAGCCCCTGCCGAAGCAGGGGGCTGAATAGGTTCAGGTGAACCCTCTTGGGTTGAGCTAAAAGCTCACCAGAGACCGCGAACAGGGCTGGCAGCCACTTTGTCCTTGATCTGGTTGGCCTGGATGCAGGCAGGCAAGAAGACGTACCAGGACAACAGTGAGGTGCACTGCTGATCGCCAGAGCACTTGCCCTTGGCACACACATTCTGGGAACCGTCGTAGGTGCCGCAGGTATCAGCAAGACGGAAGTCCACAGGCAGGTTCTTCATGATGCCCATAGAAGTCAGCTTGCCCTTGGCAGAGGCCAAGATGATGGCAGAGCGAAGAGCCTGAACAGAGGTCTTCTTCATCTTCCAGTAAGGGAAGTAGCTCTTAGTCTGGTTCTTGAGGAACTTGACGCCTTTCTTGGAGTAGAGGAAGCGAGCAACGTAAACGACGTTGACGGAATACTTCTTCTTGAGACCTTTCTGGATCTCTTCAGCAGACCAGCCTGAGAGAGCAACACCTTCAGCCAGTCCACGATTAGTGGTGGGCTTGATGCCTTTTTTGACGAACTTTTTAACGTCTTTGAAGCTGGTGGTTTCAACAGCGCCACCGGAATTCCAGCGAACGACTTTGCCGCCTGCAAAAGCAGGAGCAGCGGAAAGAGAAGTCAAAGCTGCGGCCAGAACGCCTGCAGAGATGCGCTTCAGCATGAGTGGGAGCGGACACGTCACTTGAAACTTAGCCAGAAAAAAATTAACAAGCAATTAACAAACAGTTAAACCGTGCATCTTTAATGAGCCAAGTTCAAAACATTGAAGACATCTTCAAGTGTTTATTTTGACAATGGATCATTTATTACCACCCAACCCTCCGGACAGAGCAGTTGCTTGCCTTTAAGCACAAACGGCCCAGGGTTACCTGTGCCACGACAGGTAGCTCCTCGCGCAAGCGTTCCTGACCGAACGACTTCAGCGATGTAGCGCTCATTGACCCGACGTGGATCAAGCACCAACCGCGTGCGATCACCCTCAACGGTGATCTTCACCTCCATCGTCGGGGGAATCTCCATACCCAGCACATCGAGATAGGGGGTGAACCCACCCCAGTAGTGCCTGGTGATCTGTCCGCCCACAAAACGACTCATCTGTGATGCCGCTGCCTGCCGTGCCTCTTCCAACGCCTCCTCAGCCTCGAGGTCTGAAAGGGTGATGCCGGAACCGGAGCGAGCCAAAAGCGGTGGCATCAGTGGAAGACGCACCAATCCGCATAAACCCAGCAGGCTCAGCAGGACAATCAACGTGAGACGAAGGAGTGCCGGCATCGACATAGGGCAATCGTCCGACGCTAGCCGCCATGCACGGGTTCAACCGCAGGAACGGGCCCGCCGCTCCAAGCGAACCACCAGCAGTCACCACCCCGCTCCAGCACCCTGAGGTGGGCATCGAAGCGCTCACCGGTGAAGAGATGCTGCCAGTGTTCTGCCGAGGCATCCCATCGCCATTGACCCAACTCCTGCCCAAGTCGACTGCGCCGTCGCTTCGTCAACGCCTCCAGTAACACCCAGCGTCCCAGGAGCTCACGACGCAACTGCTCTGGTGGCAGGGCCTCCAACTGATCCCGTTCACTCGCGACACATAGGCGCTTCAACAGAGCAGTGCAGCGCAGTGGTCGCGACTGCAGCTCCAGATCCACACCGAACGGCTGGGAAGACCAGCCCAGCAGGAGCTGACCGCGGCTGTGACTCCAGCTCACCTGCCCAAGCCCATCACCCAGCAGGGGGTACGCGCCTGGAGGCGCTTGCAGCGGAAGAGCACGCGGTTCGCACTGCAGCCATTCACCCAGGCGCTGACGCACCAGGGTGCGAGTGCGCAGAAACTCCAGCCGCCGATTCGGCATCAAATCATCCGCCCAGGCCAGCTCCTGCGAGCTCAAGCTCGTCCGTGACACCACCTCCGCCAGCTCGAGCGAGCCACACCAAAGACGCGACTGCCTAAGCTCATCCTCCGATTCCATGGACGCCATGCCCCTTCAGATCGGTGACCCCGCACCTGAGTTCACACTGCCGGACCAGGCTGGCAATCCTGTTTCTCTCAAGGATCTGCGCGGTCAGCGCGTCATCATCTATTTCTATCCCAAGGACGACACTCCGGGGTGCACGAAGGAGGCCTGCAATTTCCGCGATCAGTGGGCCGTCTATGAAGCCAATAACATCCATGTTCTCGGCATCAGCAAAGACAACGCCAAGAGCCATAGCAAATTCATCGACAAGTACACCCTCCCTTTCACCCTCCTGAGCGACCCCCAGAGCGAGGATGAAAGTGAGCCCTCATGCCCGGTAGCCGCGGCCTATGAGAGTTACGGCCTTAAAAAGTTCATGGGTAAGGAATACATGGGGATGATGCGTCACACCTTCGTGATCGATGCCGAGGGCAAAATCGAGAAGATCTACAAAAAGGTGAAGGCGGCCACGATGGCTGAAGACATCCTCAATGACCTGGGCCTCAGCTCCTGAGAATCTCCACCAGGCATCCAAGCCCCTCAAGCGCCAAGCCATCGGCGTGGCGGGGCTGAACCCCCTTCTGCTGCAGCCCCTTGAGTAGCAATGGAGCATCGCCGCCAGTCAGCCACAACTGCCAGTCCTGCTCAGGTTGGGGCCGGTGCTCAAACCCGCGCAGCACGGCTGCGGTGAGCCCCTCGATTACACCGCAGCTCAGGGCCTGATCCGTCAGCCGCGGCCAGGCCTCGCTGTTCTCAATATCAAGTGATGGCAGCGGTAGTGATGCTGTGCCCTGGTGCAGAGCCTGCAGCTGCAGCCGGGCGCCTGCCATCAGACGTCCGCCGCGGAAGCAGCCGCCACCATCGACGAGCGTCAGACTCAAGGCGGTACCGGCATCAGCAACCAGCACCGGCAAGCCCGAGACGCGCCAAGCCATCCAGGCCGCGAGAGCCCGGTCTACCCCCACCCGCGGCGGCAGCTGAGCCAGCGGCACTTGGGCAGTGCTCAAGCGGCGGGAGCTATAGGCATCAAGGACCTGAGGCACCACCCCCACCGCCGCCCAGTGATCCGCAGGCTCGGAGATCAAAAGCGCAGCACCAGCCTCCGCTGTGGTGTGGCGCTGCTCGATCAGGCATCCATCAACCCAGTCTCCCCAGTGCCAACGGCTGTTACCAATCAGCAGCAACCGCCGCATGACTCAGATTCCAGCCCCTTCAACCAGGGTTTCCGGCAGGTGTAAGCCACATTCCTGATGACGGCCACCGAAACGGCTGGCGCGGCCCTGTCCATCATCAGGACCACTAGAGTGCCAGTCACCCACCGTGCTGTAGCCCTGCTCAAAGAGCGGATGCTGGGGCAGCTGGTGTTCTTCCATGTAGTAGTAGACATCGCGCCGGCTCCAGCCCAGCAACGGCCTCAGACTCCAGCGGCCCCGAAGACGCTCCAGCGGTTGCATGGCTGCTCGGTTATCGGTCTGGCGGGAACGGACCCCACTGGCCCAACAGCTCACCCCAGCATCATCAAGGGCTCGATCTAGGGGTTCGACCTTGCGCAAGCGGTGATAGGTGACCAAGTCGTCAGGGTTCTCACTCTCCCAAAGGCGGCCCATCAGGGCCTCCATGCGGGCAGGACTGAGCTCAGGCTGCACCACATGCAGATTCAGCCCCAGAGAGCTGGTGAGCTCAGCGGCATAGCGATAAGTATCGGCAAACAGGTAACCCGTATCGATCCAGTACACGGGCACCTTGGGAGCCACGCCAACCAGCAGATGCATCAACACAGCTGACTGGGTGCCAAAGCTCGTGGTGACCGCGAACTGTGCCCCGAAACGCTCCTCAGCCCAGGCCAGCTGATCACGGGCGTGCAGGCCGCCGAGCTCCACCTGGGTCGCCTCCAGATCCTGCACCAGCTGCACCGGGCACCTCGAAAAGCTGAGACCACACTGCCGCATCGCTGCTCCCAGGCCTCCTAGCCTCAGCGCCCCATGGCCCCAGTCCCTTGATCGCACCGATCGTGATTGTCGGCGGGGGCTTCGGCGGCCTCTACACAGCCCTAGAACTGGCCAGCAGGCCAGGACATCCACCTCTTTTGCTGGTGGAACCGCAGGATCGCTTCGTCTTTTTGCCGTTTCTGTACGAGCGTCTCAGCTCTGAGATGCCCCTCTGGCAGATGGCTCCGCGCTACGTGGACCTGCTGGCGGGCCATGGCATCGGCTGGGTGCAGGACCGTGCGAGCTCCGTTGATCCCCAGCGTCGCCAGGTCAAGCTCGATAGCGGGCAGACGTTGAACTACAGCGCCCTGGTGCTGGCCTGCGGCACACGACCAGACAGTTTCGGCATCCCCGGGGTCAAGGAGCACTGCCTCAGCTTCCACAGCCTCGAGGATGTGGAACGATTGCGACGGATTGTCCATTCCCTGCGCCAACGTCGCGAGGTTCTGCAGCGACTGGCCGTCGTAGGTGCGGGCCCCAGCGGCGTGGAGCTGGCCTGCAAGCTGGCTGATCTGCTCAATGGAGCCGCCACGGTTGAGCTAATCGAACGGGGCGACCGCTGCCTACCCAATGCCAAGGCCTTCAATCGGACCCAGGCGGAACTGGCCCTACAAAGCCGGGATGTGCGCTTGCGCTGCAACTGCAGCGTCGAAGCAGTGACCGCCACCCAGCTGCGGCTGAAGCTTGAGGAGACCCAGCAGAGCGACACCATGTCGGTGGAGGCCGTGATCTGGACAGCCGGCCAGCGCGCCACCCCCCTAGCAGGTCCCTTACCGCTTGATGACCGCGGCCGCCTGCGCTGCAACTCCGAGCTGCAGCTCGAAGGACTACCTCAGATCTTTGCCCTAGGGGATGGAGCAGCGGTGCCCCACGAACCACCCCTGCCGGCCACCGCACAGGTGGCCTTCCAGCAAGCACCGCTGCTGGCCGACAACCTGCTGGCCTGGCAGCAGAAGCTGCCGCTGAAGTCCTTCTGCTGGAACGATCTCGGCGAGATGCTTAGCCTTGGGGTTGGCGATGCAACCCTCACCGCGATGGGCTTGACGCTGGCTGGTCCTGCCGCCCAGCAGATGCGGCGCTGGGTCTATCTCACCCGTTTGCCCGGACGCCGCTTGCCGCTCCAGGTGGCGGCAGGATGGCTCAGTGAATGGAAGCTGGCGCCAATGGGCAGCCCAAGTCGATGAATGCCCCCACTGGGTTGCTGCTTGATGCCATGGGCACCCTGATCGGCCTGCGACGCTCCGTGGGGAGCCTCTACGCCGAGGTAGCAGCCGACCATGGTCTGGACTTAGAGCCCGAGGCCCTTGATGGCGCCTTTGCGGAGGCCTATCGCTCCGCACCACCTCTGGCCTTTCCAGCGGTGAGTACCGCACACCTAGAGCAGGCCGAACGCCACTGGTGGCAGCAGCGCATTGAGGCCACCTTTCAGGCGGCTGGAGTGAACCCGCTGCCAATCGGACTAGGGGGGGATCTCTTTGATCTCTTTGCCACAACAGAACCCTGGGACGTCTATCCGGAAGTGCCGGCTGCATTAGCGCGCTGGCGCGAGCAGGGGTTGAGACTGGCCGTGGTGAGCAATTTTGATCGGCGTCTGCATGGCCTGCTCGAGGGTCTTGGGCTCAAGGAGCTAGTCGATACCGTGCTGGTGTCATCTGAAGCGGGTTCAGCCAAACCCGAACCAAAGCTCCTGCAACTGGCTCTCGAGCAACTAGAGCTGAGTCCAGACCAGGCCTGGCACATCGGTGACAGCCGCGCCGATGAAGAAGCCGCCTCCGCCGCAGGCTTGCGCTGCATCAGGTTGCAGCGGCCCAGGGGAATCCTTGTGCACTAGGGCTGGAGCTGCCGAAGCCGGTCTGTGAGTTCAGCTGCAGCCTGGCTCCAGCTGAACTGAGAGGCCCTCAAGGGGCCGGCCTGCTGCATTTGTTTTTGCAGAGGGACATCTGCAAGGAAATCATCAATGCAGGAAGCCATCTGGGCCGGAGCACACGGATCCAAGAGAATGGCCGCATCCCCCACCACCTCCGGTAGAGCACCGCTGGTTGCCGCCAGCACCGGTGTACCGCAGGCCATCGCTTCCAGGGCCGGGAGACCAAATCCCTCCCAGAGGCTGGGAATCAGCAGAGCCCGGGCACGGTTGAGCAGCTGCAGACGCTCCTCATCGCTAACCCAGGCGGTCCAGCGACAACGGTTCTCCACACCAAGCTCAGCGGCCAGGTGCTGCAGCCGCGGTGTGTAGCGGCGGTCGTGAGGACCGACGAAATGCAGCTGATGCTCCCGATCCCGCAACCCGGCGAAGACCTTGATCAGACGCATCAGATTCTTGTGAGGATCATGACGCCCGAGCACGAGCAGCTCATGGCCGCGTTGCAGCCCCAATGGCCTGAGCCGACCTGGGTTGAAGCCCAAGCGCAGCACAGACATCCGCCGCAATGGCACCCGGAGGCGGCCGTGGACCTCACGGGCCGTGGCTTCTGAGTTGCAGACCACATGGCGGGCCCTCTGCAGCACCAACGGCACATAGAGCAGGTGGTAAGCCAGCAGCGGTGTCAGCTGCGGATAGCGCAGGGGCAGCAGGTCATGAGCAAGGACTACCGAGGGGACTCCGGCCAGCAGAGGGGCTTCGGGCAACGGGGAAAACAGGAGTGCGGCGCCGCTGGCCCGCCACAGCCGCGGCAGCTCCTGCTGGGTCCAACGCAACCTCCGCCAGTGACCTGCTCGCCCTTGATCAGGGGCCATGCCCTGAGGCCAGAGAGGTGGCACCAGTTGAGGATCAAGCTGAGAGGCCAGCTCTCTGGCCACAACACCAATTCCGGTGGGGCGCTGACCCACATAGCTGCCATTGAAGAGAGCAAGGGGTGCAGCCATGACGCTCACGCTGTCACAACCCTGCACGCCCTGCGGCGCAGGAACAGTGCTTGTGCCACGATCGAATTGACTCACTGTCCACCGCGATGGCGCTACAGCTTGGGGACACCGTTCCCAATTTCACGCAGGACTCCCAGCAGGGTCCGATCAACTTCTACGACTACGCCGGCGATAGCTGGGTGGTCCTGTTCTCTCACCCCGCCGACTACACCCCGGTGTGCACCACCGAGCTCGGTGAGGTGGCCAAGCTGCGCGAAGAGTGGAACAAACGCAACGTCAAGACCGTTGCCCTCAGTGTTGATTCCGCCGAGAGCCATAAAGGCTGGATTGGTGACATCAATGAGACGCAGTGCACCTTGGTGGACTACCCGATCCTTGCCGATGAGGACAAGAGCGTCAGTGACCTTTACGGGATGATCCATCCCAAGGCCCTGAACAACCTGACCGTGCGCTCGGTGTTCATCATCGACCCGAACAAGAAGCTGCGCCTGCAGATCACCTACCCCGCCAGCACTGGCCGCAACTTCCAGGAAATCCTGCGGGTCATTGATTCGCTGCAGCTCACTGACCACCACCAGGTGGCAACTCCTGTGAACTGGAAAGACGGTGAAGACTGTGTCGTGGTGCCCTCGATCCCAACCGAGGAAGCCAAGACCAAGTTCCCCAAAGGCGTCACTGAGATCCGTCCCTACCTACGCATGACTCCACAGCCCAACCGCTGAGAGTGAGCACCACGGCGCTGGGGCTAATGAGCGGCACCAGCGCCGATGGCGTCGACGGAGTTCTGGTGCGGTTCACCGGATCCCCTCAACGCCCGAGCTGGCGGATTCTGGCCAGCATCCATACCCCTTACCCAACGCAGCTGCGTCAGCAACTGGTGGCCGCGGGCCAGGGATGTTCCCTCCCTGCTGCCCAATGGCTTGAACTACGCCAGGCTGTCACTGCAGTCCAGGCATCCTGCGCCCGTGCCACAGATCCAGATGGCCATGCCCGGGTTGTCGGATGTCATGGCCAAACCATTTGGCACCAACCGCCCCAGGACTCCGCTCGGGGCGCGAGCTGGCAGCTGCTGGATGGCCCGCTGCTGGCGGAACTGTTGCAACAGCCGGTGGTTTGTGACTTCCGTAGCGCTGATCTGGCCCGTGGCGGCCACGGCGCTCCCCTGGTCCCGCTCACTGACACCGCACTTGTGGCGCCAACAGGAGGCTGGCGCGGCCTGCTGAACCTCGGAGGCATTGCCAACCTGACCCTGCTGCCCCCTGCTGCCGGACCCGATCGAGATGCTCCACTGCAGGGATGGGACTGCGGCCCAGCCAACTCGCTGCTGGATCTTGCAGTGGAGCGTTTCAGCGGCGGCAGGCTGCTATTCGATGAGGGCGGCTGCTGGGCCTTGCAGGGCACGATCAATGAAACCCTGGTCCAGCGATGGCTACAGGAGCCCTACTTCCACCAGAGACCACCGAAGTCCACAGGCCGCGAACTGTTTGGAGCAGCTGATCTGGAGCGTCGCCTCGGAGAGCTGGGGCCTGATGTAAACCCAGCCAATGGCCTCGCCACGCTGACGGCATTCACCGCAGCAATCATTGCCGCGGATCTAAGACGTCCGCCTCGAGTGATCGAGCTGCTCGTTGCAGGGGGCGGCTGCCGCAATCAGGCCCTAATGATCCAGCTGCGTCGGCGTTGCCGCGGCATCTGGATGCGACCTCTCGATGCCATCGGGATCGATCCGCAGCACAGAGAGGCCATGGCCTTTGCCCTGCTGGCGTGGTGGCGATTACTGAAGTTGCCAGCGGGGGACCCGGCGGTCACCGGGGCGCAGCGTGGCGGCCACCTGGGGGTTCTGATCAACCCTTAAAACGGATGCGGCGGGGGCGACCCCGCAGGCGGCCTGGATCCTGCTGCTGACGCTCAAGTTTCTGACGGACGGTCTCAGCCGGCGCTTCCTGGGCAGCAGGAGGAACGACTTGATGACGATCAAGGCCCTGCTGAATCAAGACGCGCGCCATGTTGCTGACAGTGCGGCTATCAGCTTCCGCTAGAGCAGCGAGTCGCTCTAGCAGGCCTTCTGACAACACCACCTGGATGCGAGGCGACTTCGATCGACCGCTGCTGGAGGTCTGGCGGGTAGCCACGGCTGGACGCGAGGGGCAGTCACACTCACAAGTGTACTGAGATCGCCACGGATACTATCCATAAGTATGCTGCTTGAACCGGTATCCACACCGAACCACCCGCGGCACCCCTTCAGCCCATGGCCAGATCCGCAGAAAAAAGTGACGTACTTGTGTCGGCGGTAATGAGCACTTATTTGCTGACCCACCTCCACCACGTCCTGCAGCGCGCTGAGTTCGGCGCTTTGCGCGATGGTCGCCAGGCCATGGCCCGCAATTACGCCCAACTTCGCAAGGTGCTCTGCATGGACGCCCGCACGATGCAGGACGCCTCCGCCATGGAGATCCGCGAGGACCTGGCCGCCTGAAGGTGGCGACAGCCACAAGACTGGTCCCTCAGGTGACTCTGATCAGCAACACTGATTGGTCTGACTTTTCCCCAGTCATCCCCCGTTTTCCCGTCTCAGCACCAGGGTTTTCCACAGCTTTCCCGCTCAGATCGCCCCCGACCGCCCTGAGCTGGGGAAAGACCCAAGGCAGGCGAAACACCCCTTGACAGTGATCCGCAACCAATCAGTTACAGAAATTCAGTCAGACCAAAAAAAAAGAAAGCCAGTCAGTGACATGGCTTTCAGCAATGAGACCCGGGCGACCGCCCTTGAGGGCTCCCTTTGACGTACGCGCCATCTCGTGGCGAACTAGTGCGTCCATCGACCTGCGGCCCCATGCCTCCTGTTCCGGTTCTCCTCACCACCACCAGCGAGGATTGCGGCCAGCGGAATAGCGAGGAGCTGATGGTGAGCTTCCAGACGCCGCTGCCCGGAAACCTGCACGCCGCCATGGGGCGCTTCATCGAACAGCACCCCCAGTGGGACCAATACCGCTTGATGCAGGCGGCACTGGCGGGATTTCTGCTGCAGAACGGTGTTCAGGAAAGGGATCTCACCCGCCGTTACATCAGCAGCATGTTCGGCCGGGGTGGATAGTCTTCCTGCAGTGGCGCAAGCACCATGGGTCTTGATCAGGCGCAGGCCCTTTATGACCTGGTACGCGGCGATGAGCAGCTGACCCGCGCTCTGTTTCGCCAGGCCCTCCAGGATCCCCAAGGCACCCTTGACCAGCTGCTGGCCATTGCTGATGCCCAGGGACTTGAGGTGAGCCGCGAGGACATCACCGCTTACTTGAACACCAGTGCCGACGACGCCACACGCCAATGGCTGGTCAAGGCCCGTGGCGGTTTATGAACGCAAGGGCCGACTGAGCGGCAGCAGCGACTGGGGCTCACGGCGGCTGTCACCTCCGTTGGCCCAACTGAAAAACAACCAGTAGCTGACGATGGCCAGACCGGCGGTCACCACCAGGGCTATCACCGGCTCAAGTCGCTTCAGCATCGCCGCGGCACGCTGCAGTCACAACGGTGAGTCTGACCTGCCGCACGGTTGGTAAGGTCCCCCCAACGGCAAATCCCTGGTGCTGCGTCTCGAGCGCGTCGGCAAGATCTATCCGACCGGCGAGGTGCTGCGGGATGTCACCTGGGAGGTAAAGAACGGAGATCGCATTGGCCTGGTAGGGGTCAACGGGGCAGGCAAATCGACCCAATTGCGAATCATCGCGGGGCTGGAGGAGCCAAGCAGCGGCCAGGTGGTCAAACAGGGGGATCCGCGCATCGTTTTCCTGCAGCAGGAATTCGATGTGGACGTGCGACGCAGCGTGCGCGAAGAGCTATTTCAGGCCTTCGGGGAAGCCGCCATGGTGCACAACCGACAGCGGGAGGTGGAGCTGGCTATGGCCAGTGAGCGTGCAGCAGCTGATGCCGACCACCTGCAGGAGCTGATCGAGGAACTTGGCCGCCTGCAGACCCGCTTTGAAGGACTGCACGGCTACGAACTCGATGCCCGTATCGACAAACTGCTGCCCACCATTGGTTTTGACGAAGAGCAGGCCGAACGGCTGGTAGGGGATTACTCCGGTGGCTGGCAGATGCGCATCGCCCTGGGCAAGATCCTTCTGCAGGAGCCCGATCTGCTGCTGCTCGACGAGCCCACCAACCACCTTGATATGGCCACGATCGAGTGGCTTGAGAGCTACCTCACCGAACTGAGCGTGCCCCTGGTGGTGATCAGTCACGACCGCACGTTTCTCGATCGGGTCTGCAACCAGATTGTTGAGACCGAACGAGGCATCTCCCGCAGTTACCTGGGGAACTACAGCCAGCATCTGGAGCACAAGCTGCTGGAGCGCGAAGCCAGCCAATCGGCCTTTGAAAGGCAGCAGAAGGAACTGGCATCCCAGCAGGCCTACATCGATCGCTTCCGGGCCAGCGCCACGCGATCCACACAAGCCAAGAGCCGCGAAAAACTGCTGGACAAGGTGGAACGTATCGATGCCCCGGTGGAATCGGTCCAGGGCCCCCAGTTCCATTTCCCTCAAGCGCCGCGCAGTGGCCGTCAGATCGCTCTAATCGAGAACCTCACCCACCACTACGACGACAACATCCTGTTTCTCGACGCCAACCTCGAAGTTGAGCGAGGTGATCGCATCGCCTTTGTCGGGCCCAATGGCGCTGGAAAGTCAACCCTGCTGCGCCTTGTGATGGGCCTGGAGCAACCCAGCGAGGGAGAAGCGCGCCTTGGGGAGCACAACGTGATGGCGGGCTATTTCGAGCAAAACCAGGCCGAAGCCTTGGACCTGGGCAAAACGGTGATCGACACCTTGTTTGAAGCCGTCCCTGACTGGACCCAGACCCAGGTGCGCTCACTCCTGGGTAGCTTCTGCTTCAGCAACGAGGCGGTCTTCAAGGAGGTCGGGAAGCTAAGCGGAGGCGAGAAGGCCCGGTTAGCTCTTGCATTAATGCTGCTCACCCCCTGCAATCTGCTGGTGCTGGATGAGCCCACGAACCATCTGGACATTCCAGCCAAACAGATGCTGGAAGACGCATTGCTGGACTACGAAGGCGCGGCGCTGCTCGTCAGCCATGACCGCACCTTCATCTCCCGCGTGGCCAACCGGATCGTGGAACTGCGCGACGGCGGGCTCGTGCTTTACAGGGGCGATTACGCCTATTACCAGGAGAAAAAAGAAGAGGAGGCGGAACTGCTGCGTGCCGCAGAAGAAGAAGCAGCGCGAGAAGCCAAGCGGGCGGCCAACAGAGCCAAACAGAAAACCAAGGCCGGAAACAGACGCAAGCGTCCCGCCTAATCACTCGTCTTGATTTCCAAACGGTTGTAGCGATCCACACCCCACCTATGGCGTCTTACCCGAAGGGGTCGTCACGCATGGTGCCCACGCTGGAAAGTCCTAGAGATCCGCGAAGGAGGGGGCTTGCAGCGAAGGGCTTCAGCCGCTGATGTGGGTCTCCCTCAATTGCCAACTGTCGGCCATGCCACCCATCCGCAAGCGGGCAGAAGCCGCCCTGCGCCGCGCATGGCGCGCCGACGCCCAGGTCATTCATTGCTGCGACCAGAGCCACAAAGGCGAAGTGCGTGGCCTGGCCATCAGCGAGGGGACAGTTAGCCGTTACAGGCTGATGCTGGCCAATGACGATCTCACCTTGATTCCCCTGCTGCGCACCTTGAGCTGGGAGCGTCGTGAGCCCCTGCGCCGCACGAAGCAGATACGCAACTTCACAGTGCGCTAGGCAGGAAAACTCAACTTGCTGGACCTGCTGATTTCGTCTGCATACGCTGACGAAATGTCGCCGGTAACACGTGATGAGTGCATCGCATCTGACCGACCACAGCGCTCACGATCACAGCTGGGACGCAGTGGAAACCTATTTCCATTGCATCACCGAATGCTCGCTAGATGACGGAGAGTGCGTCACCCGCTGCGTCGAGGACCTGCGGGTCAGTGACGAAACGGGAACAAACTAACTGCACATGTAGTCCCCGCTACGCAAGCATCCGACACATTTTGTAAGTTCAGCTCATCCGCTGGATTTGCCATGTCGAATGCAATGAGCCTGACGCTCGGACAGCAGTTCGAGCTGGAGCGCATGCAACGCGCCATCGACGCCGAGGGAGATCCTCAGGTGCTGCGCGGCTTGGCAAAGCAACTGCTGAGCGCCTGGCATAGCCAGCAGGCTGCTACCCGCTGGGTCATGCAGCAGGAAACCGGCAACCCTCTCTGATGAGGGTGTGGAATGGAGAGGTCGATAACCGGTCTCTCCGTGACAGACAGTGCCGAGGACATTCAGCCGAATTGGTCAGAACTGACCGGGGTTAACTTTCGCGATCAAGAACTGATGCTGAGACCTTCAGAACTCTGGGATCAGCCAAAGAATATTGAATTGATTCGTGACGACGACCTTGATGATCGGGCCAATTTGCCCTGGGAGTAATTGAGGCTGCTGGCCTCAATCAACCCTGGGATAAAGGCGCCAACAACACTTGGCTCGACAGGCCACAAGGGCCAAACTCCTGCTTGAGAGCTTCCGCTTCAGCCGTCATGCCCTGACGAGCCAGCAGATCACGGCGCTGCTGGCTCCAGCTGCGAGCCGCCTCAACGGAAAGAGCAACTGAAAGACGGAGACGATCCAAACCATGCTCCTTAAGTTGGACGCAGTCTGAGACGGATTATCTCATCGATCTTGACAAAAGGACACCCCATGTTCTGGAACATGGAGTAAAGCTCATCCTCATCCCTGCAGAGAGGCCATCTCGACCGGGGTGACTATCAGCTGAAGCTCGCGGCCATCACGCCTGAGGGCGATCGACAGTGGCTGACCCACACCGGAATCTTCCATGTGGGACAGAAACTGGGAGGGGTCTTGGACCGACTCCCCTGCCACCTTGAGGACTAAATCGCCCGCCTTCAATCCAGCCTTAGCCGCCGGGCCATTGGGCATGACAGAGCGCACGCGAACCCCATCAGGGTCCTTAACCAAGGCCAGACCCACCATGGCGTGACTGGCTCGACCGTTGCGCACCAGCTGATCAGCGATCGTGCGCGCTCGATTAATCGGAATTGAGAAACCCAGCCCGGCTCCGGGCCCGGTTCGAACCAGAGCGTTGATGCCCACCACTTCGCCGCCAGCGTTGAGCAGGGGGCCACCGGAATTACCTGGATTGATGGCCGCATCGGTCTGGATCAGATCCAGACGCTTGTCGGTAATCCCGAGCTTGCTTGCGTTGCGGTTGGTACTGCTGATGATGCCGAGAGTGACGGTGTTATCCAGCCCGAAGGGATTACCGACCGCGATAGCCCAGTCCCCCACCTGCACGTTGTCGGAGTCCCCCAGCGGCGCCACCGGCAGCGGTTCGGCAGCGGCAACCCGAACAACGGCCAGATCGGTCACAGGGTCCGTGCCCACGACCGATCCCTCCATGGTGCGGCCATCCACGAGCCGCACGCTGACCCTCGTCGTGTCCTCGACCACATGGGCGTTAGTGAGGATCAGTCCCTCCTCTTGAAAAATCACTCCTGTGCCCTGGCCGCGCGCAGTGCGCTTGCGGGGGGCCTGCTGCAACTGAGCACCACCGCCAAAGAACTGCCGGAACAACGGATCCCTCAAAAACATCGGGGGAATGCCGTCGCCGCCGGAGCTAGTAATGGTGCGCTCTGTGTCGATCCTGACCACCGCAGGTCCGGCCTGCCGAACCGCCTCAGCCACGAAGGACTGCCGGGAAGTGATTGGGGGTGGAACACGAGCTTCAACACCAGCAACAGGCCCCACCAGCAGGGCAGGAGCCAGACCCAGCAGTGGCAGCAGACGCAACGAGGCAGGCATTGGGGATTGGTGTTTTATCTCTCGCGAAAGTATCTCTACCGGCCTTGCCAGACTGCATCTCAAGGGCAGAAAGATGTGTCCAGGTGTGCCGCTACAGCAGCAGAGCTCCCACAATGGAAAGTGATCTCTGTTGCAGCGGAGCTTGACGCAGCTGTTCCCCCTGCTCTATCTGACCTGCCTAGTTGTGCTGCTATGGCAAGCATTTCGGGTGATGGGGCGCGGCTTTCGCGCCAACAGCGAATTGCAGCGACCGCCAATCACTGTGCATCCAGAGCTGTTGGATGCCGATGGACGCATCACCGATGAAGAGCTCCTGACAGTGCGCTTCACCGGGGACAACGAACCCATTGATCCCGGTGGGGCCGACGATCACGCAAGCTAGAGAGTCAGTGACGAAGTGTTGATGCAGGCAGGAGGACGTCAGGGAGACCAGCGCACACGGGTGGTCGTCGCCGTGTTGAAGGGGATCAAGCTGCCCCCCCGCTTCCGCCTGAGGCTGGTGAAGGAGGATCCGGTGCGGCTGGAGCTGACCCTCACTCCCGCCTACGGCAAGGACCCCATGCTGGTGGGCTTGGTTGAATCCCAAGACCTAGTCGCGCGCCGCGACCGGGAAGGACGCATCCCCAGAGACCTACAAGGCACCTGGGACTGGACCGTGCGTCACGGGAAGGTCTCCACAGGCGGCTGGAACCCTTACCTCAAAGAGGCGCTACAAACGATGTTTGAGACCGGCCTACCCGCGATCGTCTACGAAGAGACCACCGGCGAGGCTTATCACCCGGTGGATGGCACCCGCCATGTGCGCTGAAGCCCAGATGCTCATGTAACGGAGTTCAACCAATTCGTACGGGGTGCGAACGGCGACCACAGGCCAGCCCCACTGGACCTAAAACGGAATCAAGACGACCTTTTAGGTTTCTTTTATGTTCTCCGTCGCATCTGGTGGGTCGTTCATCCGACTGCTTGCCGCTGTCGGCCTGATCAGCTCAGCCCTCTTTGCCCTACTCCTCTCGCTTGCGGCCTGAGGCTGCAACCACAGCCCGCACCTTGCGTTCCAGCACCACCAGGATGGCTGGGAGCGTCACAACATTTGCCCAGAAGACAGGTCCGTCCTGATTAATCAGTCCATAGATCGCCCAACCACTGACCCCCAGCGAGAACAGCAGGTACATCCGTAGGGAGATGGCCTCTGTGTTGTTAGTTCTGATCGTTTTCAGCGCTTGGGGAAAGAAACTGCTGGTGGTCAGCAGCGCCGAGGTGTAGCCGAGCCACTGAGCCGTATCGCTCACGCCAGGCTGTCCCCGAGGAGCTCGCCGAATCCAAAATGCCTGAGGCCCTCAAGGATGCCGCTGCATCCCTCACCCTTGGCCAAATAGGTATTCGGCAACTGAGGCAGCCACTCCAGCAAGAGCGCTTCGGCATTACCGACCATGATTCCGGCATGGCCGGTCTGAAAGAGACCCAGATCATTGAGGGTGTCACCAGCCACCACAACGGACGTACTGCTGAGCTCCAACAACTCCAGCACCCGCTGCAGGGTTGTCCCCTTATTGACCCCAGGGGGGAGCACGTCGAGATAGCGACCGTCTGAAAGCACCACATCAACGCCTTCATTGCGCAGGCGCTCCAGCAGACCGGGGTCCATGGCCTCAGGATCGGCATAAAACGCCTGGCGCCTCTCAGCGGCCACTGGCTGCTGCTTGATACCCGGCTCGCCGGAAATGAGGGCATCCACCGTCGCCGCCCGATCCGCCCAGAGCCGCTCGATTTCATCAACCACCAGGGGCACCAGTTCAAAACTGTCGCCACAGGCCACGGTGCAGCCCACATCACTAATCACAAGATGGGGCTGACGCAAAGGGGCATGCTCGCTGGCGTCAAATAATTCCGCGACCGAACGACGCTCACGCCCGGTAGCAAAGATGTGAAGCACCTGCTCGCGGCAATCATCAAGCCAGCGATAGAGACGACGACGATCAGCGGGATCCCCCGCCAGAAGAGTGCCATCAAGGTCAGTCACCAGCACCAGCTGGGGCGCGTCAGGCAGGTCAACCTGAACTTGGGACTGAAAAAGGGCGCGCATGGCAGCTCGAGGGGCTTTCGGGCCCGGCCTCCATAGGCCCGCATCGCGATGCTGTCAATGCCGGAAAATCGCAAGGAACGTATCCCTGGGCACTGTCAATAAAGCTCCACCTTTCGTTACAATGCTTCCAGATGACACACCTTTCCCATGTCTGACGCTTCTCAGTCCCGCTTCGGTTTCGTCAACTTTGCTGAGACCTGGAATGGCCGCCTGGCCATGATGGGCTTCATTATCGGGCTTTCCACCGAGCTGCTCACCGGTCAGGGCATCCTTTCTCAGCTGGGCCTGGGTTGAACCGAGCCACCCAACACCACAAAGAAGGGGGCCTATGGCCCCCTTTTTTTGTGCTCCTAAGGTGATCTGATCCTCTCCTGAGCCCCCCTTGAAGCTGTTCGTCGATAACCGCCGGGATGGGTCACGCATGCTGAGCAGCGTGCTGGCCATCACCTTCATCGGCCTGGTGCGGATCGACACCCCCTGGGGCCAGATCGTCTTTGTCCTGGGAGCACTGCTGAGCGGCTGGTTCTGGATCTGCTACCGCAAGCTCACCCATTGATGGAGCTGCCGGCCTACTCCGTTCAGGAGCTCAATCACTCCATCGGGGTCCTGCTGGAACGGGGCTTTGCTCCCCGCTTTCTGGTAGATGGTGCTGTACTCAAGCCCGTTCTCAAGAAAGGACACCTCTGGTTCACGCTCACCGACGGGGATGCCTCGATCACTGCTGTGGCCTGGGCTTCGACCTTGAAGCGCCTCAGCTATAGACCCGATGACGGTGATGGTGTGCGCGTGGTCGGCAAGCTCAACTTTTGGGCTGCCCGGGCCAGCATCAGCGTTCAGGTGCTCGACCTGCGCCCAAGCCTGACCACGGTGATGCGTCGCTTTGAAAGCGTGCGTCAGACGCTCGAAGCAGAAGACCTGCTGAATCCCGCACTCAAGAGGCCCCTCCCAGCGCAACCACGCTGCATTGCTTTGTTGACCAGTGTGCCCAGCTCTGCTCTGGCCGATCTGCTGCGCACTGCGGCGCAGCGCTGGCCAGCCTGCTCCCTGCGGGTGGTGCCGATTCCAGTGCAGGGGGATGTGGAGCGCAAGATCTGCGCTGTCTTCGATCAGCTACAAGAGCACTGGGAACGCCTTGGCGTCGAGGCGGTGGTGCTTGCCCGAGGTGGGGGCAGCCGGGAGGATCTATCGGTCTTTGATGGTGAGCAGCTGGCGCGCTGCTTGCTGCGCTGCCCAGTGCCGGTGGTGAGCGGAATCGGCCATGAAGACGACATCACCATCGCTGACCTGGTGGCTGACTGGCGCGCTGCAACCCCCACCGCAGCAATCGTGGCGTTACTTCCCGACAGGCAGGAGCAGCTCAGACTTCTGGAGCAACGGGGACAGCACTGGCGCCAGTCTCTGCGTTTGAGGCTGCAAAAACTGCGCGAACAGCTGCAGCCAGAACGACAGCAACAGCAACGACGCGCCCTGTTGCACCAGAGCCTTGAGCGCCGCCGCTGGAGGCTGCATGGACAGGGGCAGTTGATTACTGCCCTATCTCCCAAACGTTTGCTCCGCCGCGGCTACTGCCTGCTCAAGGACAGCAAAGGCGCCATGGTGAGGAGCGGCAGCCACCTCAACCACGGAGACGATCTCTGGGCACAGCTCAGCGATGGCGTTCTGCAGCTACAGGTGGAGTCGTGGCACGCTGATGGCAGTGGAGGGAACTGATGGCACCACGTTCATCCCGCCCGTCAACTGCAGCAAAAGCGAAAGGCAGCAAGGAGAACGAGCTAGAGGAGCTCGACTACAGCAGTGCGCAACAGCAACTCGATGCCACCCTGGCTGAAATCCAATCCGATGAGCTACCCCTGGAGCAATTGCCCAAGCTCTACGAACGGGCCATGGCATTGGAAGCCCATTGCCGCAGCAGGCTCGAACAAGTCGTGCAGGACATTCAGAAATTGGACCCCGAAGCCATCACCCTTACCCCTCTGGAGTCACCAGAACCATGAGCGAAAGCAGCCTGCACGCTGGCCCTCAGCCCGGTAGCCGGGTGCGACAAATGATCTATCTGGTCCTCAGCATCAGCGGTGCAGCGCTAACAGCCGATGCCAACATCCGTTTTGCCAAGGAATTCGGCGGTTTTGAACTGCGGCAGTTCATCGCTGATGCATTTGGGACAGCCGCTGGTCAATCGCTCAGCTGGGATTTACTGATCGGAGCATTTGCTGTGGTGATGTGGATGGTTGTGGAAGCGCGCCGTATCGGCATGCGCCATGCCATCTGGCCAATCCTGATGACGATGGGCATCGCCTTTGCCGCGGGTGCACCCATGTTTTTGCTGATGCGGGAGCGCCATCTCAACCGCATGGCTGCTGAAGGGGCCGGGGGGGGATGAAACAGCCGCGCTCATCCCCCAATGTGATGGCCGATCTGCTCGATCTACCGGTGGTCTCGGCAGGTTTGCGCACAGCGCAAGCTCAAGGAGTGAACTGGGGGAAGCGACTCAGGAAAGAGCACGGTGACAGCGATCCTGATGCTGTTGTGGAGCAGGCGATTCGCAGTGCGATGTGGCGTACTGGAGGCACCGGGGCCCTAGCGGGACTGGGGGGGGTACTGACCCTGCCGGCCGGCGGTGGTGATCTGCTGTATTTCCTCTATGCCGAAATTGAATTATCAGCGGCGATCTTCACATTGTTCGGAGTGGAACTCGATGATGAGCAGCACCGTCCGATCCTGCTGGCTGCTGCCATGGGACTGGGGGTGAACGAAATGGTGCGCATCATTGGCAGCCGTCTAGGGGAGCGGGCTGCACAGCAATTGCTGCGCCAACTGTCGCAGGAGGCTGTCAAACAATTACAGCGGGTACTGGGTCAGCGGCTTGTTGCTCACTTGGCACGCCGCGGCTGGATGGGGCTCGGCCGTCTCGTTCCTCTTACCGGAGCGGTGGTGGGGGGAGGTCTTAATGCGGTACTGATCCGTACAGCTGGAGAAGCGATGCGTCACACCGCCAAGGAATACAAACGTTTCCTTGAAGAGCACGCCCGCATTGACACTGTTGACGTGATAGTTATCGATGCTTGATCAGGTATCACGTTCAGAAAATCGATCAGCCAACCTTGAAGCTTAAGCGTCAATCAGAGCCACCAATGTGCAGACAAGAAGCATCAACCAGCTCCAATCATCTGAGCAAGAATCAATACACCCAACCAAAGATTTTTACTGAGAAGTTAAACCTGAATTGGACTCGGGAATCACAAGCACATCGTTACGGCGTCGCAGATGCAACGCCACAGTCCAGGCCATCCCGAAATAAAGAATCAGACCCAAAAGCCAGATCCAGAGCGTGAGCAGAATCACTCCACCCACAAGCCCGTAAGCCAAGAATCGCGAACCGACCCATACCAACAAAGAGCCAAGCACCGGGTTGATGAATGTCAGCCCGGTGGCCACAAGCAATGCACCCGGCCAGATCAACCGCAGGGGTGGTCGCCGGGTGGGGAGATA
>NHBY01000035.1 GCA_002168155.1 Synechococcus sp. TMED19
TCCGCTGCTCTTCCTCCAATCGCTGCTGCTCAGCTGCAATCCGCTCTTGCTCTAAACGCTCTTGCTCAGCTGCAATTCGCTGCTCTTCCTCAAGTCGCTGCTGTTCAGCGGCTAGCCGCGCACGTTCAGCCTTGGCTTCCTGTTGACGCTTGCGCTCAGCTGCAATCCGCTGCTCTTCCTCCAATCGCTTCTGCTCAGCTGCAATCCGCGCACGCTCAGCCTTGGCTTCCTTTTGACGCTTGCGCTCCAATGCAACACGGCGCTCTTCCTCCAATCGCTTCTGCTCAGCTGCAATCCGCTCTTCCTCGAGACGCTGCTGTTCAGCGGCTAGCCGGGCACGTTCAACCTTGGCTTCCTTTTGACGCTTGCGCTCCAATGCAACACGGCGCTCCTCTTCCAATCGCTGCTGCTCGGCTGCAATCCGCTCTTCCTCGAGACGCTGCTGTTCAGCGGCTAACCGGGCGCGTGCAACCTTCTCTTCCTTTTGACGCTTGCGCTCCAATGCAACACGGCGCTCCTCTTCCAATCGCTGCTGCTCGGCTGCGATCCGCGCACGCTCAGCCTCTTGTTCTTGACGCTTGCGCTCCAGTGCAACACGGCGCTCCTCTTCCAATCGCTCTTGCTCAGCCGCAATCCGCTCTTGCTCTAATCGCTCCTGCTCAGCGGCAATACGCGCACGCTCTGCCTCCTTCTTTTGGCGCTTGAGCTCCAATGCAACACGGCGCTCCTCTTCCAATCGCTCTTGCTCAGCCGCAATCCGCTCTTCCTCGAGACGTTTCTGCTCGGCTGCAATTCGCGCCAGCTCATCTTCTTTTTCCTGACGCTTAAGTTCAGCTGCAACCTGCATCTCTGCTTCCAGGCGCTGCTGCTCAGCTGCAATACGCTCTTGCTCCAGGCGCTCCCCTTCAGCTGCGATGCGAGCTCGCTCAGACTCCTTTAGCTGACGCTTACGTTCGGTTGCGATCCGACGCTCTTCCTCGAAACGCTTGTGATCAGCCGCAATTTGCGCCTGATGGAGACGTTCCTGCTCAGCCGCGATGCGAGCAGCATCCGCCTCTTCAACGGGATTAAGGGGCAGGTCATCTGAAACCGCTGCAAACTCAGCCTTTTTGAGAGGTTTCTCAGGGGAGTGAGCCGGGGCAATATCAATGGAGGTCGCCAAGGGGCTGAGCTTGCCGATGGGGAATGAGCCACCAACGGGGTCAGTCAGGAGTTGAGACCCCTGGGAAACCGTCGAATCCCCTAGAAGGGGCAATGCCAACGGCCCAAGCAGCGCTTTGTTGTTTGCCACCACCTCAAGGGCGCCTTCTGACGGGGAAAAGAGAAGACTCTGAACTGCGCGGTAATGGGGTGGAAGCAGGGCCACCGAAAGGAAAGAAGCCCTTGCAGCGCAAGAACGGTCAGCGAAACCCAGCTCTCCTCGTATAGAACGACCAAGCCAGCAAGCCAGGTCTTCAGAGGGGGATTTAAACGAAAGTGACTTACCTAGAGCGCTATGGGCAAGACCAGCCGCAACGGCGATACCAAACGTGCGGATGAGAAGAGAGTTACGCACGCTAAGGACTTAAATACTGCTGAAATTTTAATGATGAACGCAAGATCCAATGGACGGTCTGTCACACAAAAAAAGCGGACCGCAAAGCGGCCCGCCAAATGAATGAGTCTCAAACGAGACTCATTCCGTCAATCAAATCGTCGTCATTCGGCGTTGCTGGCTGCAAATGCCTGAATGAAGGCAGATGCACTTTCCGAGTTGCTCTGGTTGGCGTATGAGGACGTTGACAGGCTGGCACCCGAGGAGCCGCTAGCCGATCCGTTCTCTTCCGGGAAGATGATGGGCTNAGCTNTAACNGCNGTNCCNGNAGCNCCNNNTGCNCCAAGAGNCTGTAATNGTTTTNGNNCCATCNGNAGCAGTCGAGATGANCGANCCATTNAGNGCAGCAACTTGAGATTCNTANNTNGGAATCTCACGNGGCGANAGNTTCACATTNAATTTCGACTGACCTGAAGCATTGACATTAGCAATGTTACCAACACCAGTCACGGTGACCACACTCACGCTTTCGTTAAAAGTGGAGTCTTTCTGACGGTCAGTATAAGCCGAGTCGAAAGCGGTATTCCAAGCTGAAGTCCATGCACTCTTTGCATGAGCTGATTTAGCAGCACTCCATTCAGCCTCAGTCGAACTAGTGTAGTCAGAGGTGCGATTGGCAAAGTCGGCACCAAACTTTGTGTCGCCATTATCAAGGGCAACTCCATTGGCATCATTGCCATCTTGAGAACCATTGAGACGATCATCATAATTAATGCCAAGCTTCCCATCAGCAACTGTTCGAGCATTATCAATCCATTCCTGGTGTGATCCAGTACTACCGGTTGATGCGGTATTGGTTGTCTTGAAATCACCTTTGATGACGCCAAACTGCTCTTGAGTTTCTGAACTTGAGGATGATTCAGATCCAGAACCAGACTGAGCAGCTGCAAAGGCAGCCAGAGAGAGGCCGTTTTGGTTGACCTCGTTGTTTGACTTAAAGCGATTGATGTACTGGCTGCGGTTGGACTCCCATTGATCCTGAGTCAGCTCTGAGCCACCATTACCACCTCCAGCTTTCACTTCAGTGATATTGCCTTGGGAATATAGGGTTTTGTAATCATCATAGGTGGTACCAAACTTCGTATCGGCATCAGTGATGGCCTTCAGCAGTGTACGTGTGTCATCAACTTTCCACGTACCAACCATCTGTGACTGCTCAAGGGTTGTGGCATAGTCAGATGCATACTGAGAATTGAACTTAGACTCCTCATAGGCCTTTTTAGAGGACTCCCATTTATCAGCAGCAGTCTGCCCAGAAGCCAGTGAGGTCATGTCAATGGTGACACCCTCAATATCTTTATAGGACTTATTAGCATCGTAAGCCGTGCCAAATTCCTCTTCAGTGGCTTTCTTGGCCAGCTGATTAGCACTGGTATATGCAGCAAGACCTGCTGCCTGTGATGCGGCCTGAACGTTAGCAGCGTTACCAGAAGTACCAATGGTCTGCTGCATCACCGACGTACCAGCGAGTTGCAGCGTGCCATCAGAGGTGCCGCCGTAATCTCGAGTCGCATTGATGGAACCATTGACCCCAAGGTTGGTGGAAGAACCAACGTTGAAGTTGTTCTGGGTGCCAGTGGAGTTGTTGAAGTTGGCGGTACCAGTACCCTTGAAGTCGATCGAACGGGGGTTGGACGTATTAATTGAGAACAAGTGGACCGGATTAGCCAGGGCGGGGGCAGCTGCTGTGGTCAACAGCGCAGCCGCGAGCAGGAGATTTTTCATTGAGGCAGAGAGGCAGATAGCGATGAACTGACCAAGCAGAGCGCCGAGGCCCGCTTTCAATTTCACTATTAGCCACTGGCCGTAGGATAATCAGAGACTTAGCCTTATTTTCTTCAGAAACGAAAAAACCCAGGCAGAGCCTGGGCTACGCGAGAAGATCGACGAGGGCCTTACTAAGGTGCCGCCTGGAATTCCTCTAGAAATGTGCTACCTGGAGCAAGGGTTGCATCCACCTGCTGAGACTGAGGTTGGTCTGCTGGCTGAGCCTGACTTGAGGGAGATTGACTCGATGCCGGCTGAAACGTCTCGGCAAATTCAGATGCATTAATGGGTGGCTGAGCTTCCATTGCAGGTGGTGGCGACTGCAATTGAGGAAAATTTGGATCTAGACCTGTAAATAGGTCTGTTGTGATGGGTTGATCAGCAGCGCTAGAAGTTTGCGAACAGACCAAATCGCTGTGACCGACCCACTGACATTCATACGTGAGGCCAGCAGGCGACTTACAGGGGACGACCGTGCCTTGAACCGCTACACAATCGTATGGCGTGTTATTCGAAGTTTCAAAGCACGATCCCGTCCCATCTCGATTATTGGTGCAGTAGACATTGACCTTGCCAGATCCAGAGTCCACCGATGGCCCAACAGGCTGAGCCATAGATTGTCCTGAGAACAGGAGCAGCCCAAGCGAAAGGAAAGACGAAATGGCACAACGGCGCCCCATGGAGATCAGTCCTTGATCACCTCAGTTTTATTTGTACGGATGGGAGTCATTGGAGCAGGACGCCGCGGGGCTTGACGAACAGCAGGGCGAGGTCTGACAGCAGGACGTCGTTGAATCTGGGAAACTGTGAGCGGTGGATCACCATCTTTGATCTCACAGCGCGAGAGGGTAGGGAATTTATTGGGATCGACTTGGATGCCTTCCTTGACGAGGGAGGCGCATGCACGAATCATGGAGAGATCGGAGGAGATCTCGCGATCTCGAGCAATCTGCTCGACCAAGCGCTTACAGTCTCGNTGGACGGTAGAACCCCAGGGGATAACTACCCCCATATTGGCGTTGTAGCTACCCGTATGGTTGGAGTTCAACAGGACTCGATCTTCATCATTATTGGAATAAGTCTGCTGAGCCGACGCAACATTCAGCGCAAAGGTTGGTGTCCGGCAGAAGATGCCAGGACCAAACCCCATCTCGTTACTCCACTGATTATTGGTCTGATAGTTGATGTTGGTACCACCGGTCGTATTGGTCTGCACCGATGCGGCAGGGTTTGCGTTGTTATAGGTAACCGCCGAAGTCTGAGCCCGAACCGAACCAACACCACCAATCAATACAAGCGCGAGCAGCGCGAGCTGAGACAACCCAGGAGGTCTCACGACCAGCAATCTGGACTCAGAACAGGAATGGGGATTGATGCGATTCATCAGTCCAGCGTTGAGCTCAACGTGTTCTCGAATTCATTCAATGTTTGCTCGATCGTCAACTGCGTCTGACTGGTAACAGCCGCGCCGCCGTTGGCTACCGCATTGAAGTTCCTCACGTCAAGAGTAGCGGGTTTACTGCCAACCGTCTCGCCAGTAGCAATCTCACAAGCAGGATCAACATTCGTGCAAGATTCCCTGGCGCCAACCCATTGACCAGCTGAATCCTTGGTGGTTCCAGGAGCAACATACTGACCGTTAGAGCCCAAATCTTTATTAAATACATAGCCCGTAGGAGTGATTAATGACCACGCCTCGGTTCCCTGATCAAATTCAATGGTCGAGCCGCCAGACATCCCTTGTGTCACAACCTGAGACTGGCCATCGCCAATATTCATTGCCGCAGCTGCACCATCGCCTGCGGACTGGAAGGAGCTACTGCCATCAGGCTTGATGACCAACTTTGCGTAAGTCACCACATCAAAATCAGGCGTCATGCTGGCGCTTGTGTTAATGCCATGGGTGTTGGTGACCGTCATAGTCAACTTTTGAGTAGCGCCCGTATTCGTATTATTAGTTGTTTGTGCATGAGCCGGTGCCGTCAACAAAAGGACTGCAATTGCAAGTGGAGCACTAAGTNCGCGAGGAGAGAGACGAGAGAACGCAGAGCGGAGCATGGTCATGATCAGAAAAGGGAAGTGTTAGCAGCGGCGAAGTTACTAATAAATTCAATATCGGTTGACTCGACTTCTTGAACCAACTGGAAGTTTGTATAGGCCTCGTTATACCTTGGAACTGGCACCAGGCCTTGCTCTGCGGCTGCACGCGTTTCTTCTGGTGAACAAATATCCAATTGACAAGCAAATGTTCCTGCCCCTGACGAATCAGCGGCTGTGCCGTCATCCTGGGCAGCCACCAATGCCGCATTTACAGCAGCCAGTGCCGCAGGGTCAATATTCGGAACCTGCTCAAGAATGGCAGGGTTAGCTGTTGCTACTGATGACACCTCGATCACCGTGGCGCCAAGGGGAGTGCTATTGGCATCCCCAGAACTCACGGCAGTAGCATCCGCGGCGTAGCCAGATGGAACTCCAAATCCCATATAAGTGACACCAATTGAAGTTCTGGCAGAGCCATTACTTGTTGATGAGGAGACTGGGACTCTTCGAGTAATTGGGGAAAGGGATGCCTCCGCATTTGCACACCCGGTTAAGCATCCACCAGCAGTCAGGCCTCCGGAACTTGCGCTCGATGCAGCGGTCCGAGACAGGCGCAGATTATAAGAATCGGACTGCGATGTAGAAGAGCCACGCACCCCGATTCCATACTGACGGATACCACGTGATTGCGCAGAAGCCGGCATTGCAGCAGCCACAGAGGCAACTCCAACACAGGCCAACAAAACCATGCAAGTTTGAAAGCGAGCCATGGGCATCCCCCCCCTCAACAAATTCAATTTAGAAGAGGCGCAAATGTTTTTCCCTCAAGAAAAGATTAATTCAG
Organism: Synechococcus sp. TMED19; assembly: GCA_002168155.1. Classification (GTDB taxonomy): domain Bacteria; phylum Cyanobacteriota; class Cyanobacteriia; order PCC-6307; family Cyanobiaceae; genus RCC307. The sequence goes on from NHBY01000035.1 coordinate 6,246, forward strand.
CGCAGAAATTTATTATCAACAAAGCCAGGCAGCAACTCGCCAGATAATGATTTCTTAATTCCTGCAACACCCTACAGCCTTGGCAGATTAAATAGACATCACGNCGCTGAAAAGCCAGGCTGTTACTAGCAGCCTGGCTTTTCAGCTTCTGTAAATTTTCAAGCCAAGCTAACGAAATGCCTGGATAAATGCTTGCTGAAAGGTGTCTTCTCTGGTGCTGACATTAACACTGGTCGAAACGCCAACAGAAGCATTGCCTTGACCCGCCTGGCGATTACTAAGAATTTTTTTGTCGCCAGTCAACCAACCATCAACCTGGCCCCGATATTCACTATCGTAAACAGAGTCATAGTTCAGTTGATTCAAATGAGCAGCATATCGGTCGCGAAAGATCTTGTAGTCAGACTCAGCTGGAACAGTCCCTTTTTGGATTTTAGGATAAATACGTCCGGGCTCATAGGTTTCGCCATAGCCCTCAGTAACAGCGGCGGCTTTAATGTCATCATTTGCAAATAGGTTAGATGAACCCTCATAACTTGCTTTAGCAGCTTTATAAGCATTGGAGCTTTCCTCGCCATCTATATAACTAAAGCCTGGCAGGATCTGTGTTGCCTCTACATACTGACCATCCCCACCATTTCGGTAAAGCTGGGTGGGCACGGTATAAGCCTCAAACTCATTACTATCAGTGTTCAGCGTATAAACTTCTTGCCCTTTAGAGGCAATAGTCAACTGGGTATAGACAGGCGAACCAGATGAGTCATCTCTGGAATAGAGCGTTGGGATCGTGACATCAACCGTGCCATGAACTAAGGCGTCATAGACCTGATCAGAAGCAAAACTTGGGAAGGCCTCTGATACTCGATCATCAATGTCTTGACTCGCTTTTTCTTTTGCCGACAAATGACTGTTATTAATCTGCTCGATCAAGCCATCTCGAGTCAGCACTGGTGTTTCATATTCACAACTTGCTGTCTGACACGCATAAACAGGTGCACCTTTAGCGATTGAAGCTTCTCGGTCATAAACATATCCCTTGGGCGTAATCACCGTGGAGAAGCCTGTTCCCTCACTTAGAGCAACAGAGGTTTCAGCACTCACACCAGTTGTTGTGACATTGCCAGTNGCCTCATTTTTTTCTTCTGTCTGGTAGCGGTCAACAGATTTCTTTTCCTCATCAGATGCATTCGTCAATACATCCTCATAGGCAGAGTTGTAATTGCTGTCCCACTGAGCCTGCCAACTTTCAGCATCACTAATCTCTGGGTTTGGGGTCTCACCCTCATTCAAAACCCCCTGGGCATAGTCATAAAAGCTAGAACCCACAGCCTCATCTGCGGAACTTCTGGCTTGATTAATCCAATCCTGAGAGGTGCTCTTCGCAAGCTGCGAACTGGAAGAGAGCGTATTGGACGTCACCCCTGTGCCACTACTGATCGAATGCTTCACACGCGTGGCCAGCCGAGGCAGGCTTGAGTCAAGGATGCCTGTAGCAGGGTCATAAGCCTGGGGAGAAAGCTCCACACGCGAGACCGAAATAGAGTCATAGCCAGGGTCCATCGAGGCACTGGCGGAAGAACTGAGAGACGTACCGGTGGTTACCGAAACACTGTTGGTACGACCCAATGAATGGCTCATTTGCCCCTGAAAAGACTCAGACTCCTCCTGAGCCATGGCCTGTCCACCAGCAATCAACAGCAGCAGCGCGATCAAGTGATGGAGAAGGCTGCGGCTGCGGGCCATGGTGATTTTCCGATCACCATCAAATATTCAAACGATGGGACTTAGGTCGCTCCTAGAAAATCCTTTCTTCAGAGTTTATTTAGTGGTTATTTGATTCAACATGCACAGAGCGTGCAGCTGCTCCGCGTCACGCCCTAGTTCTCTTTCGATTTGCAGTCGGTGCTTCAGGCACCACTGACCAGCTGGGCATGGATCTTGCAGACCCTTACCGCCTGGCTAGGGGGGTTACTGCAAAGACGTCCCAGTTCCTGGTTGAGCTGCTGCAGCTGCCCCATGTCCAGAGACGAGAGCGTCAAACCAGCAATACCAGCCAGCACGGTGGGAACGAAGGGCCAACCCATCAGCAACTCCTGGCAACCCGGCAAACCAGNGCGCCAGGANCNGNACAAAAGNTTAAGGGTCGATTTTTCTTGTTTGCTGTGTCTATTACTGCNGTTGTNNATGCNCAGNANCCCCTCGATCNAGGGCTTACTGAGCCATCCGGCTGACATAGCGCTGCACCTGCAGATCCACNCCGGTGATCGCGGTGCCAACCACCACCGCATCGGCACCCANCTCGAGGGCGCGNGCTGCCTGATCAGCAGAAGNAATGCCACCTTCACAGATCAGCCCAANCTGATCAGGGAGCTGCTGCCTTAANGGNGCCANNAGNTCCCAGCCCGGTGGCTGCTGATCAGCCGTGGCCTCGGTGTAACCAAAGAGTGTTGTCCCAACCCAATTACAGCCGAGTTCAGCAGCTTTGAGCCCATTGGTGACACNGTCCACATCTGCCATCAGAGGTGCACCCAGCTCCTCGCGGGCTCTGCAGATCAACTCAGACAGCTGCTGAGCTTCAGGCCGGACCCGCTGGGTGGCATCGAGGGCAATCACATCAGCGCCAGCCGACCACACCTGGCGAATCTCCTCCCAGCCGGGGGTGATGTACACCGGGCTGTCGCTAAAACTGCGCTTCCACAGNCCAATGATCAAAGCCTCGGGGCAACGGCGGCGCACAGCACCGATGTGCTCCGGGCTCTCCAGCCGAACGCCAACGGCACCGCACCTGAGGCTGGCCTCAGCCATGGCGGCGATCACCTCCGGATCCCGCATGGGCGATGTATCCGGTGCCTGGACCGAAACAATCAGACCCTTAGGACATGGCAGCAGTGTCATCGGTGATCAGGCGGCACGCTGGTTGTTGGCCTCCCAGTTGGGCAACCAACCCTTGAGACGCTGATGCAAGCGGGAGCGCTCCAAAGGCGCTGGTGCCATTAGAGGTGTGCGGGGTTGAGGGGAAAGCTCTTTGATCTGCTCATCACGCTGCTCCAAGGGCTCATCAGCCGTTTTCAGCACTTCCTCCAAGCCAATCGGTTCGATCTCAGCAGCGGCTGGACTGGGCGGCTCAAGCTCGATCTCCGTCAGGGACCCAATGTCGTCCAGTCGCGAATCAGCTTCCACTGACTCCTCATGGAGCGACTCCTCATCCTCGGATCTGCCAAGGATCGTTTCGACTGGCGGCACGTCCTTCAGTTCGGCCGGCTCTGGTTCTGCGAGGGGCTCCAAGGGGATTAGCGATTGAAGCTGTTCTGTTTGCTGATCGACTGAGATTGAGATTGCAGTGGGAAGGACTGGAGCGGCTGACGGCTGCAACGCCGCAAGCCAGAACCGTTGCTGGGACTCATCGGCCATGGTCTGAAGCAGCAGCTCTAGAGCTGAAGTTCCCTGACGGTGGATCACCTGGAGGCTGAGGCGCTGCAACGTGGCGGCATCTTCGCTTTTCAGCGCCTGGCGTAAATCACCCCGCAGCTGACGCAGTCGGGCAGAAGGGGTGAGAACAGGAGCAATCACGGCATCAGCTCAGCTTCCGGTCCAACAACGGCCGGATGGACAGAAACAGACCAGCGGACAGCAAACTCAGGATCAGCAGGCACTGGCCGGAGGTGAGAGCCCCATAGGGAGCATCAAGCACCACCGCTTGCAGGCTGAACTGGCCCAAGTAGGCCGCACGGATCGGTTCAATTGCGAAGGTAAGGGGATTCAGGGCCGCTAGCCAGCCCAACCAGGACGGCATGAAACTGATCGGTGCCAGGGCAGTACTGGCAAACAGCAGCGGCAGGTTGGCCACAAAGATCACCGCAATCAACTCGATGTGACCNGGCAGAGCAAAGGCCAAACCCAGGCTGAGGGCGGTCACAGCAGCCACCAGCAACAGCAGCGTGATCAGCACCACCACCAGTCCACTGCCACCAGGCCAGCCGTAACCCAGCAGTGAGGCGGCACCCATGATCGCCACGCTCTGCACCAGCGAAAGGCTGGTGATGTACAGGACGGAAGCCAGCACGATCGAGTAGCGCGAGCGCAAAGGGGCCACCAGCAGGCGGTTGAGGAAGCCAAATTCGCGATCGAACATCACTGGCAACCCAGCATTAAGCGCTGCACTGAANGCNGTGAAGACAATCACCCCAGCGCCCAGGAAGCGGCCATAGCTCNCCTCTCCTGGGATCAAACCCGCCGGNGCNTTGGCAAANAGAGCCCCGAACAGCACCAACCAGATCAGTGGCTGCAGGATGCCGGCCACCAGAGTCGAGGGCCGGCGCTGCAGCTGCAGAAACAGGCGCTTGGTCAATGCCAGTGTCTCTTGCAGCAACTGCCCTGCTGCACTGCTGCGGGCCTGAATCCCCAGGGGAGAAGCAGTAGTAGGAGCAACGGACATCGCAAATTCAGTGGAATAGAGAACAGGTCGCGACAGGTGGTGCGCTCAGCGCATCGCCTGNTTCTTCTCAGCCTTGGGGTCACGGTTGGAAACCGAGGCCAGCTCGGCATCCATCAAGGTGCGGCCNGTNGCCTGCAGGTAAACGTCATCGAGGCTTGGGCGACTCTGCGCCAGCGAAAACACTGGAACAGCAGCTTCATCGAGCTGCTGGCGCAGACGATCCAGCAAAGCTGGTCCTTCCCCTTCGACCACCAGGTTGATGGCATGGCCCTGGGCACGNTTGATCACCACCTGNCGCACCCCTTCNAGGCGCTGCAGCACTNCCTGAGCGGCCNGGGCCTCCTGAGGGGTCGCAAACTCTTTCACCCGCAGTGTGACCCGATCCCCACCAAGCTCCTGCTTGAGGCCATCGGGAGTGCCCTCAGCAATCACTTTTCCTCCATCAAGGATGGCCAAACGATCAGCCAACGCATCCACTTCTTCTAGGTAGTGGCTGCTNAGCAGCACTGTGGTGCCGGCATCACGCAGCTCCTGCAGCACCTGCCACAGCGCAGCACGGCTCTCGATATCCAGCCCAACAGTGGGCTCATCAAGGACCAGCACCGCGGGNCTGTGCAAAAGGCCACAAGCCAGATCCAGACGCCGGCGCATCCCGCCGGAATAGGTGCCGCAGCGTCGATCAAGCCACTCAGCCATGCCCAGAAGCTGGGTCAGCTCATCGATGCGGTGGCGACCAGCGGCTGGGTCTAGGTGATAAAGGCTGGCCTGAAGCTGCAGCAATTCACGGCCTGTGAGGATCTTGTCGATGGCCACCTCTTGGGCCACATAGCCCAACTGCTCACGGGCGGCACGGGGCTCAATGAGCGCATTGATCCCCGCAATGCTCACCTGTCCGGCATCCGGGGAGAGCAGGGTGCAGAGGATGCGTAGGCACGTGGTCTTACCCGCACCGTTTGGGCCCAAGAGCCCATAAAGACAACCCGCTGGCACCTCCAGGCTCACTGCATCGAGGGCCTGAAGCGCGCCGTAACGCTTGCTCAATTGATCAAGTCGGATCACAGACGGGCAATCAGCACTTCCAGCTTAAAAACTCTGCAGCGTTCAAAGGCCAAAGAGCATCGGTAGCTGCTGGCTGAACTGGCTGGCCGCTGCAGTCCTGGACAGCAGCAGCAGCAGGCAGATCCCAAACAAATAGAGGATCGACCAGCGGAACAGACCTTTGGCACGCTGGCGATCGTCAGGGAGGGCACAGAGGCTGTGGGCCATCTGCAGCAGCCTGCCGTTGAACGGCAGCACCATCAGGCCATAGAACGCGCCTCCACTGGGCAGGGTCAGCACCCCAAGCAAACTGGCCAGGGCTGTAGCCCAGGCATAACGGATGATGGCGCGGCCCGTCACTACTGGTCCTTTGACCACAGGCAGCATCGGGATGCCTACCGAGCGGTAGTCATCGGCAAGCAGCAGAGCCAAGGCCCAGAAGTGCGCCGGGGTCCAGAGCATCACTAGGGCAAAGAGCCACCAGCCCCCCAAGCCCACATGGCCGCTGGCAGCAGCAGCACCCACCAGCGGCGGGATCGCACCGGCCACGCCACCGACGACGATGTTGCGGGTGGTGCGGGGTTTGAGCACCACGGTGTACAGCAAGACATAACTGCAGAGGCCCAACAGCGAGAGGCTGGCCGCCAAGCAGTTGACACCCGCCACCAACAGCAGGGCCGCCCCCAGGGCTAGGGCCACAGCGATAGCCAGCGCCTGATTACTGCTCAGNCGCCCCGAGGGAAGGGCCCGGCCGCTGGTGCGCTGCATGCGCCCATCGAGTTCCTCCTCCCAGAGGCAATTGAGAACACCNGCTGCAGCGGCAGCCAGCGCTCCACCGCCGAGGGTGCAAGCCAGCCTTGGCATCGGCAGGGGCCAGCTCTCGCTGAGGGCCATCCCCCCGAGGGTGGTGGCCAGCAACAGTGGAATCAGCCTCGGTTTGGCTATCTCTAACCAAGGCGGCAGCTTGATTCGCTTGCGGCTGGGGACCACCTCGTCGCGCACTGCGGTGGTGGCCATCGAAACAGCGCTGGACTCAGCCATGACTTGAAACAGGGGAAGGAGCGGGCCGCAGCGACAGGGCGGCAGCAGGGAAGGTGGCGATCAAAAGCGCAGCGATCAGNTGATGGGCCACGGTGACCAGAGGTTCAGCCAGTGCCAGCCGCAGGGTCAGGACCCCGAGCAGGACCTGCAGCATCACCAGCACCCCAGCGAGGCTCATCAGCCGGCGACTCAGCAGCGGGCTCGGCCAAGCCAAAACCACCAGAACGCTGATTAGGGCGACTGCCGCCACAGGGGTCGCCAGGGCTCGATGGGCACTGAGCCAGCTGCAACCCTCAGCCAGGCGCAGGCAACGCCCNGAGGCCCACTGAGTAGCCATCAAGGCACCGGCAATGCACTGTCCGTAGATCAAGAATCCAGAAATGGCGGCCAGCCAAAGGGCCGCGCGGGGGCGAGGGCCAACCGGCACGGGCTGGAGGAGCTGAGCGGCTGAACTGAGCAGCGCCACGAGCAACAACGCCGTCGCCAAATGGGCGGTGACGATGTCAAAACGCAGCAGCTGGGTGACGGTCAAGGCACCGAGGGCGCCTTGAGCAGCCACCAACAGCAGCGCTACGCCGCTGAGCCAGGGCAGCCAGCGGGGCTGAGTAGCCCGCTCCAGCAGGGAGATGGCCAGCAACACAATCAAACCGATGCCTACCAGGAAGGCATCGAGGCGATGAAACCACTCCAGGAAGACCTGAAGACTCATCTGGCGGGCGGGCAACAGCGTCCCGTAGCAGAGGGGCCAGTCCGGACAGGCCAGACCGGCTTCCATGACGCGGGTGGCCCCGCCGATACCAACCAGGGCGATCAGAGCCACCACCAGCTGACGGCATAACGCCGCCGCTGAAAGTGGAGAACGCGCCTTGAGGGAAACAACTCCCAAGCCCACAAAAAAACTCTCTGATGAGAGGAATAAACGCAAGCTAGCGATCGCATCCGCAGCAATCCTTAAGCGGCCGTTGTGATTAGCCGTGCGTCAGGCTTTCAGCACGGTCTTCTGAAATCTTCCGTTTCAGGCCCTTGAGGGCAGAGGCAAGAGCCATAGCGTGAGTTCAGCTTTTTGCTGAGTTTTGCCATGCGCATTCCCTCGGCAATTCTCACCCTCGTGGTTGGGATGGCCCTGGTTCTACTGGGGCAATGGGTTGCCACTGATGTCAACTTGCTGCCTGAAAGTGCCAGCGTGAACGCGCCGGTCTACGACGAACTATTCCGCGTTCTCGTCGCCATCGGCACCATGCTGCTGGTGGGCATAACCGGTGTTGTGATCTACAGCCTGGTGCGATTCCGCCGCCGCGACGGTGACACCCAGGACGGTCCTGCCATTGAAGGCAATCTTTCACTGGAACTGTTCTGGACGGCCATCCCCGCGGTAGTGGTCCTGTTTCTTGGCATCTACAGCTACGACATCTATGACCGGATGGGTGGCATGGCTGATCTCAACGGTCATGGCATGGATCATCACGCTGAACTTGCGTCGGTTCGCCACAGCGAGCCGGATGATGAAAACAGAATCTGGGGTGGCATCGCACCAGCCAAATCCAGTGGCGATGTGATTCCAGTCGAGGTCACAGCGCTTCAGTTTGCCTTCATCTTTCACTACCCAGAGCAGAACATCACTAGCGGTGAACTACACGTGCCTACCGGTCAAACAGTAGAGCTGCGCATGAAGGCCAATGACGTCATTCATGCCTTCTGGGTGCCTGAATTCCGCATCAAGCAAGACATCATTCCTGGTCAGCCCACGGTGCTCAGCTTCACCGCCCGCAAGACCGGTGACTATCCCATTGTCTGCGCCGAGCTCTGTGGCCCGTACCACGGCGGAATGCGATCCCATGTGGTGGTCGATGAGCCTGATGCCTTCTCCAACTGGCTGGAAGCCAATACGCCCGCGACGTTGTCATGACCATCGCAACACCCCCGAGCCAAACCCCTGAGGCCAGCCTCAGCCTGCAGCCCACTGGCTGGCTCAAGTACTTCAGCTTCAGCCTTGATCACAAAGTGATCGGCCTGCAATACATCGTCTGCGGTTTTCTCTTTTATCTGATCGGTGGCGCCCTCGCTGGAGTCATCCGCACAGAACTGGCCACACCGGTCTCGGACTTCGTCAGCCGCGATACCTACAACCAGGTGCTGACCCTCCACGGCACGGTGATGATCTTTCTCTGGATTGTTCCAGTCATCAACGGGGGCTTCGGCAACTACCTCATCCCCTTTTATGTCGGAGCTCGGGACATGGCGTTCCCGCGCCTCAATGCGGTCGCCTTCTGGATGATCCCCCCATCCGGTCTGCTCCTGATCAGCAGCTACTTCATTGGTGGTGCCGCCCAGTCCGGCTGGACCGCCTACCCGCCGCTGAGCATCACCACCCCGGCCATGGGCCAAATCCTCTGGATCGTCAGCGTTCTGCTGCTGGGCGGCAGTTCGATCTTCGGTGGCATCAACTTCATTGCAACGATCCTCAAGTTCCGCCAGCCGGGGCTCAAGCTGATGCAGATGCCGATGTATTGCTGGGCCATGCTCGGCACCAGCATCCTTGTGGTGCTAGCCACCCCAGTGTTGGCAGGGACGCTGATCCTGCTGAGCATGGACATCGTCGCCCACACCGGTTTCTTCAATCCAGCCAGTGGTGGCAACGTCGTTGTCTACCAGCATCTGTTCTGGTTTTATTCCCACCCAGCTGTCTACATCATGGTTCTGCCGGCCTTTGGGCTGGTCAGCGAGATCCTGCCGATTCACGCCCGTAAGCCCCTGTTCGGCTACGTGACGATGGTGTATTCGATCATGGCCATCGTCGTACTGGGCCTTGTGGTCTGGGCGCACCACATGTTCACAAGTGGTACGCCGCCATGGATGCGCCTGTTCTTCACGATCGCCACAGCGTTCATCGCCGTTCCCACTGGCATCAAGTTCTTCAACTGGATCGCCACCCTCTGGCAGGGCCGTTTAGCGCTGAACAGCGCCATGCTCTTCTCTTGTGCCTTCATCCTGCAATTCGTCTTTGGCGGCATCACCGGTGTGGCCTTGGCTCAGGTGCCATTCGATGTCCACGTGCACGACACCTATTTCGTGGTTGGGCATTTCCACTACATCGTCTACGGCGGCACGGTGTTCGTGATCTTTGCCTCGATCTATCACTGGTTCCCCAAATTCACCGGCCGGATGCTCGACGAGAAACTCGGGCGGCTGCACCTAGCCCTCACGTTCATCGGCTTCAACCTGTGCTTTGCGCCGCAACACTGGCTGGGCCTCAACGGCATGCCGCGCCGCGTGGCTGAATACGACCCCCAGTTCACCTTGATCAACCAGATCAGCAGCGTCGGTGCTCTGCTGATGGCGATCAGCACGCTGCCGTTCCTGCTCAACGTGGGCATCAGCATCGTGCGCGGCACTCCATCAGGCCCAAACCCCTGGCGTGCCCTAACGCCGGAGTGGTTAACCAGCTCTCCGCCGCCTGTGGAGAACTGGAAAGGACCTGCCCCACTGGTCCATGAGCCCTACGGCTATGGCGGCCCACCTGGAGTGGTTGATCTGAATCAGGCCAGCGGCCGTGATCTCTGGAGGAACGAACCATGACCACCATCACCCCGATCGACACCTCTAGCGCCACCGATGGTGAGGCCCACGGCGGCCATGGCGACCATGGTGAGCATCCCGACCTGCGCATGTTCGGCCTAGCCACCTTTCTGGTCGCCGATGCCATGACCTTTGCAGGCTTCTTTGCCGCTTACCTCACCTTCCGCGCCGTCAACCCACTGCCTGCCGGTGCCGTTTACGAGCTGGAGATGGTGCTGCCGGTCATCAACACCTCAATTTTGATCGCCAGCAGCTTCACGTTCCATCGCGCCAGTAAGGAGCTGATGCGTGGAGCCATGGGAGCCTGCCGCGGTTGGCTGCTCCTTACCGCCTTGATGGGAATCGCTTTCCTCGGCGGTCAGATGAAGGAGTACTTCGAGCTGCCATTCGGCCTGACGGACAACTTATTTGCCAGCACGTTCTATGCCCTAACCGGCTTCCACGGGCTACACGTCTGCCTAGGGGCGCTGATGATCTTGATCGTCTGGGCCCAGGCCGCTCAGCCCGGCAAGTTCACACCGCAAGCGCATTTCGGCATCGCTGCCGCTGAGCTCTACTGGCACTTCGTCGATGTGATCTGGGTAATTCTGTTCGCGCTGCTCTACCTCCTCTGAAGTCCACGCGG
>NHBY01000036.1 GCA_002168155.1 Synechococcus sp. TMED19
GGGCGAGCGAGGGGATTCGAACCCCCGAATAGCGGCGCCACAAGCCGCTGCCTTAACCACTTGGCGACGCCCGCCGTGGATTGCACAATCTACCAGCGGCCTGTCCTTACCCCTTGGCATTACGGATCCCACTTCCCCTGCTGCTGCTGGGGGGCGCTGCCGCATTGCTGGTGGTCAGCAACCCTGGTCCTGAGGAGTTCAGTGCCTTCGCCGGTGAGCAGCTCAGCGAACGGGGCATCGATGAGTTCTGTCGCGATGGGGTGCTGCCGTTGATGCTGCACTTTGTGGTCAAGGACTGCCCCCGCCTGTTCCGATCGCAGCGGGCTGCGCTCGGCGATCTGGCTCTCAAGCTCAGTCAGCGGCAGAATTTCGGTCTCTTCAGCCTCTACACCACCGAGGTGGGCAGCACCGGGCTGCTGGCAGACCTCCCCATGCCGGGGTACAGGCTCGATACCCTCGCGCTGGCCGGTCAATTCATCGTGCTGCGTGCCGAGCCCCTGCGCTGATGTCTTCTGCTGCTTCTCTGGCTCTCCTCCTGCAGGAGCTTGATCATCTCGATCTGGTCACCGCCGGGCCCCAGCTGCAGCAGCTCTCCCAGGATCAGTTCGGCTTCTCGCCGCTGCTCAGCGCTCTGCTTCATGACTGCCGCGCCGATGTGGTCGTCCGTGCCCGCTGCCGCGAGGAAGTGGTGTCTGTGGCGGCGGCCTGCCATCGCCATGGCGTGCCGCTCACCCCCCGCGGCTCCGGTACGGGCAATTACGGCCAGTGTGTTCCGTTGCAGGGGGGGGTGGTGCTCGACACCTCGGCGATGACCGCCGTGCGGCACCTGGATCCGGTTGCAGGTGTTCTCACCGCCGAGCCGGGTTGCCGTTTGCTGGAGCTAGATCGCCAGCTGCAGCCGCAGGGTTGGGCGCTCAGGTTGGCCCCCAGCACCTGGCGCACCGCCAGCCTCGGTGGTTTCATCGCTGGCGGCTCCAGTGGTGTGGGCAGCCTGCGCTGGGGGCTGTTGCGTGATCCCGGCAATCTGCTGGGACTGGAGGTGGTGACTCTGGAAGCCCAGCCGCAGGTGCTGCAGCTGGGTCCCGAGGCCTGCCGCGGACTGAATCATGCCTATGGCACCAATGGGGTCTTCACTGCTGTGACGGTGCCCCTGGCCCCCTGGCAGAACTGGCAGGAGCTGGTGATTTCCTGCCCCAATCAGGCCACGGCCCTGGCCCTTGGGGAGCAGCTCACCGCTTCGGCTCTGGAGATCGATGGTTTGGCCTACCTCGATGCTGAGCTGATGGGGCGTATGCCTCCTCTGCCGGGTCTGGAGATGCCTTCGGCTCCTTGCCTGTTGCTGATCGCCGCGCCGGCGGCGCTGGCCGTGATCGGCGAGCTGGCAGCGGCCAGCGGAGCTCATTGCTGCTTTCAGCGTGATCAGTGGCCCCCCAGTGGCCTGCTTTTGCGTGAGCTTTGTTGGAACCACACCACTTTGCAGCTGCGGTTGCAGGATCCAGCCTTCACCTACCAGCTGTTGCTCCTGCCCGACCCGGTCGGTCCTGTGCTTGAGGCCTTGTCAGCCCGCTGGCCTGGATGGCTGGATTGGCATCTTGAGCGGGTGCGGCAGGCCGGCCGTCCGCGCTGGGTGGGCTTTGCCCTGTTTCGTTGGGCTGGAGAGCAGCAGCTGCTGGAGCTGATGGCTGCGGCTCGTGAGCTGGGTTGCCTGGTCTTCAATGCCCATGCCCTCACCGTGGAGGACGGAGGTCTTGGTGTGGTTGATGCCGATCAGGTGGCTGCCAAGCGGGCCTATGACCCCGATGGCTTGATGAATCCCGGCAAGTTGCGGGGCTGGCTGGAGCAGCCTCAGGGCTGAACGGCGCTCAGGGACAGCCAAGGCTCTCTTTGGTGCTGATGCCGCTTGCGGGGTTGGTGCCCTTGGCGCGGCGGCAGAGCTTGTTGAAATCCTCGCGATCAAGCAGGGCATCGCTGAAATCGGCGCCGCTGATTTCGGCATTTGCAAAGCTGCTGCCGCTCGCGATCACACCGCTGAGGTTGGCGTTCTCCAGATTGGTGCCGACGAAATCAGTCCGGTCCATCAGCACGTCGCTGAGATCGGCGCCGGAGAAATCGGCGCCGGAGAAAGCTCCCTGAGTGAAGATCGCCCCGTGGAGCTTTGCGCCGGAGAAATTGGCATTGCGGGCTACCGCGCCAGCAAATGAGCTGCCTTCCAGATCCTGATCATGGAAATCGCAGTCGCTTTGATTCGTGAGGGTGTAGTCGACCTTCTCGAGGTAGCTGGCCGCTACAGCAGAACTGGGTGGCAGCAGCACCAGGTTCAGCAGCAGCAGCAGCGCGCAGGTGATCAGGCGGAGCATCAGCTGCATGCGTCGGATTCCAGTGTGTTCCACAGCTCCCCGAGTAGATAGAGCGACCCTGCAACGACTGGCCGTCCTGCCGAACCATGGAGTTGGTTGAGGCCGCTTTTGGCATCGCTGCAGTGGTGCAGCTGAGAGGCGAGATCAGGGCATTCGCTTTGTAGTTCAGCGGCGCTCCAGCTGCGGCTCCCCGCGATTGGTGCCACCCAGGCCTGATCACCGCCTGTCAGCAGGGCCCGCACCATGGCGACTCCATCCTTGTGGCGCTGAATGCCCAGCAGCCAGTGCCGCGGCAGCTGGGGCTCCATGGCATCGAGGCTTTGGCGAAGGGCCGCAGCGGCAGGGGGGTTGTGGGCACCGTCCATCAGCAGCTCCAGATCTCCAAAGCGGCAGCGCTGCAGACGACCGGACCAGCGCGCTTGGGCCAGCCCCTGCTGCATGGCCGCAGCACTGATGGCCCAGCCCTGGGCTGCCAGCTCTTTGGCCATCGCCAAGGCAACCGCTCCGTTGCTGCGCTGCCACTGGCCCAGCAGTCCAATCTTGACCTCAGCTCCCAGGGGCTCGACCCACACCAGCCGGCAGTGGCGCTCGGTGGCTTGCTGCTGCAGCACCTCGGTCACTTCCGGCGCTTGTGGGGCGCTGAAGGCCACAGCTCCGGGGCAGAAGATGCCTGCCTTCTCTCTGGCGATGCTGGCCAGATCAGCCCCGAGGTGCTCGCAGTGATCTAGGCCAATGCTGGCGATCCCCAGTACGCGCCTGTCCGGATGGCAGGTGGTGGCATCAAGGCGGCCGCCCAGACCGACTTCCAGAACAGCGATGTCCACTGGGGCGCTGGCGAAGTAGCTGAAGGCCGCGCCTGTGAGCAACTCAAATGGGGTCAGTTGCTGGGCCTGGGCGCGGGGTGTCCAGGCCTGAAGTGTTTCTCGTAGCGCCTGGGGGCTGATCCAATCGTCACCGATCTGGAGCCTCTCGCACCAGCTCAATAGGTGCGGTGAGCGGTAGAGACCGCAGCGCAGTCCTGCCTGTTGCAGGATCGATCCCAGCAGGGCGCAGATGGAGCCTTTGCCATTGGTGCCGGCCACCTGCACCGCCGGGTAGGCCTGTTCGGGATGGCCGGCATCAGCCAGGGCGGCCTGCAGGCGCTGAAGGCCCAGATCAACGCCACGGCGGCTGAAGGGCTCGAGTAGATCATCGAGCGCAACTGGTTGAGGAAGCATCAAGGAGGCGTCGGCGTCTCTTAGCTCAGGCGGGCCAGGGCGCGATCCAGGCGCTGCAGCGCCTGGCGCAGCTCTCGGCGGCTGATCACCAGCGGCGGAACAAAGCGCACGACATGGGGACCAGCGGGAACCAGCAGCAGGCCTTCGGCCATGGCGGCCTTGACCAGATCAATGGCGCTNAAGGCGCCTTCGCGCAGCAGNAGGCCGCGGATCAGCCCCCAGCCCCGCTCCCCTTCCAGCAGGTTTGGCCACTGAGCCACCCGCTGGGCCAGGCCATTGCGGAGTTCCTCGCCGCGCTGCTGCACGTTGTCCAGCAGCTGGCGGCGCTCCAGTTCCTCCGCCACGGTCAGGGCCGCGCGGCAGGCGAAGGGATTGCCGCCGAAGGTGCTGGCGTGATCGCCGGGTTCAAATACCGCGCAGCTCTGCTTGACCGCTAAGGCTCCAATGGGGATACCGCCTCCCAGCCCCTTGGCCATGGTGATGGCATCAGGTTCGATGCCGAGCTGTTCGTAACCCCAGAGACGGCCGCTGCGGCCCATGCCGACCTGCACCTCATCGCTGATCAGCAGCAAATCCTGTTCATCACAGAGCTGACGTAGTGCAGCAAAGAATTCCAAATTGCCCGGAACGATGCCCCCTTCTCCCTGCAGGGGTTCGATCAGGACGGCTACCGCTCGGCTGCGGTGCTCACTGAGGCAGGCGCGCAGGCTGTCGAGGTCGTTGTAGTTGAAATAGGCAANCCCCGCCGGTAGCGGTTCAAAGCCCCGGTGGTATTTGTCCTGTCCGGTTGCGGTGACGGCAGCCAGTGTGCGGCCGTGGAAGCTCGAGCGGGCGCTCAGGATCACAGGTTCGTTGATCTGCCGCTGTTGGTGGCCGTATTTCCGCGCCAGCTTGATCGCGGCCTCATTGGCCTCGGCGCCGGAATTACAGAAGAAGACCGCATCGGTGCAGCTGTTGGCGCTGATCCACTGCGCNAGCAGCTCCTGTTCAGGAATCCGGTAAAGGTTGGAGACGTGTTGGATCCGGCCGAGCTGGGCACTGAGTGCTCGCTGCAGTCGGCGGTTGCTGTGCCCAAGCGTGCAGGTGGCNATGCCAGCGACGCAATCAAGAAAGCGGCGACCCTGACTGTCTTCCACCCAAACACCATGCCCTTTGGTGAGCGTCAGCGGAAAGCGGCCATAAGTGGCCATGACGGCGGTAGATTCAGGCTGCGGGGGCATGGCGGAATTGGTAGACGCAGCGCACTCAAAATGCGCCGGCTTCGGCTTTGTCGGTTCGAGTCCGACTGCCCCCATCTAAATNCCGTGGCGCTGGATGTTGGCTCCAATCCCATTGAGCTTGCCTTCGAGATTGTCGTAACCACGATCGAGGTGGTGCAGGCCTTGGACCATGGTGACGCCCTCAGCTGCCAGACCCGCCAACACCATTGCCGCTGAGGCGCGCAGGTCGCTGCCAGTGACTGGAGCACCGCTGAGGCCGGGGACACCCTCAACAAAAGCGGTATTGCCCTGGGTGCGAATTGCAGCACCCATGCGCTGCAGCTCAGCGACGTGCTGCAGACGATTTTCAAAAATCGCTTCGGTGATCACGCTGGTGCCCTCGGCGGTCGCCAACAGGCTCATGAAGGGGGCTTGCAGGTCTGTGGGGAAGCCCGGGAAGGGTTGGGTGCGGAGATCAACGGCTCGGATCCGATCGGCACTGATCGTCATGCCAATTCCATCGGCTTCCAGCTTGCAACCGGCCTCCTCGAGCTTGCTGATCACCGCACCGAGGTGATCAGGGATCACCGGGGTAACCCGCAGGCAGGAGCGGGTGATAGCACCGGCAAGGAGAAGGGTGCCTGCTTCGATGCGATCGGGNATGACCATGTAATCAGCGCCGTGCAGGCGCTCCATGCCGACGATCGTGATGGAGGGGGTGCCGGCGCCGCGCACCTTGCCGCCCATNGCAATGATCAGGCCTGCCAGGTCCACGACTTCGGGTTCCTGAGCCGCGTTTTCAATGATGGTTTCGCCCTCGGCAAGAGCGGCGGCCATCATCAGGGTCTCGGTGGCTCCGACGCTGGGGCAGTCCAGGTGGATACGGGCGCCGGTGAGACGGTGGCCGCGACCGGGCACCACTGCNGAGACCACACCATGCTCAATGGTCACCTGGGCGCCGAGGGCTTTCAGTCCTTTGACATGCTCCACGACAGGACGGGCGCCGATTTGGCAGCCGCCGGGTAAGGGCACACGCGCCACGCCGAGGCGGGCTAGTAGAGGACCAATGCAAAAGAAGCTGGCCCGAAGTCCGTTGACGAGTTCGTAAGGAGGTGAGGATTGATTGAGGCCAGAGCCATTCAGTTCCACACTGGCTTCGCCGCGCTTGNCCTCAACCCCAAGGGATTCAAGGATCTCCACCATCCCCTGNATATCAGAGAGGCCAGGCATGTTGCGCAGCCGCAGCGGTTCTGCGGTGAGCAGACTTGCTGCCATCAGCACTAGGGCTGAATTCTTGGCGCCGGTGACCCTCACCTCTCCCGACAGGCGGGCTCCACCACGAATTTCCAGGTGGGGAGTGAGAATTTTTTGAGACGGCGCAAGAATGGCAGTCATGGGCAATCAGCCGTCAACGCCCACATCTTGACAATCGCAAGTGAGACCGTCTAGACGGCCGGCCGTCGAACTGTCTTGGTCTGCTGGCTTTGGGGCCAAATTTGGCAGCAGTCAATGGTCTATGTTTGTGGACTGCCAATTCGGCGCGGCTGTTGCGCTGGATACCCTGAGGGGCTGAGTTTCCTGTTGTTGCAGGCGCTCTGGGCATACGCCAGCGGATGTGGCGGAATCGGTAGACGCGCTAGTTTCAGGTACTAGTGGTGGCAACACTGTGGGAGTTCAAGTCTCCCCATCCGCACTTCAAACAGTTAATGATTACAACTGANCTCTAAAGAATCTGCTCAGGTTNGCTCAGTGATTTGTTGGCATCCTTGAGACATCCGGTTTGTTTCCTTGTGATTGTCCTCAAAATCAGTAATTCCAAGGAGATCGTTGCCTCCAAGGTTGGCAAGTTCATCGAGCGTCTGACACCGGACAGCATGGATGAAGCGAAGGTGGAAGAGGAAGTAATCAAGAAATTGGTGGATAACCTCAAAGCTGAAGGAATCAAAGGTTCGGTTGCTTCTGTCAAAGGTCTTGAGCTTCATCCCGATGGCATGACGTTGAAAAGTGACATACATATGCGTCGCTACGCGGAGATCTGAATCTGGCGGCCGATCTGATCAGCAGTCGACGTAATCCTCTGGTGCAGCAGGTACGCGCCCTGCACCAGGCCCGCGGCCGTCGCGAGCAGCAGATGTTGTTGCTGGAGGGCACCCATCTGCTGCAGGAATGTCGTCGGCTGCAGCTTCAGCCCCAGAGGCTGATCGCTACCGAGCGTTGGTTGGAGATGCATTCCCAATTGCTGGGCAGTGAGTCCCTGCAGCCGGTCAGCGCCGAGGTGCTCGCTGCTATGGCCACCACCGGTAGCCCCGATGGTGTGATCACGCTGCTGGCCCACCCGCAGTCCAAGCAGCAGCCACCGCAATGGCCACGCTCAAGAGCCCCCCTGGTCTTGGGGCTCGATCGGGTCCAGGACCCGGGCAACCTCGGGACGATTTTGCGCTCCGCCCTGGCCGGCGGCGTTCACCAGGTCTGGCTCGGTGGTGGCGCTGACCCCTGGCAGCCCAAGGTGCTCAGAGCTTCGGCAGGGGCAGCACTTGAGCTGCCCCTGCAGCGCTTGGAGACTCTCGATGCTGCCCTTGACCTGGCACAAGGACACGGTGCTGCTGTTTTGGCGGCTGTTCGCGAAGGAGGCATCCCGTACTGGCAGCACGACTGGCGGCAGCCGACGGTGTTGCTGCTCGGCAATGAAGGCTCAGGTCTGGATGCCCATCTGCTGAGCCAGCCGTTGGTGCCAGTGACCATCCCCCATTACAGCGCCGTGGAATCCCTCAATGTGGCGGTGGCCGCAGGGGTCCTCTTGCTGGAGCGCTGCCGCCAGCAGGCCATGGCGGGGCCCGGCAGGGGAGAATCTCCTGCAGCTGAGCTGGGCCGTTGACTGCTGCTGGGTTGTCGCAAGAGGGGTTTGATTACGACCTGATCGTGATCGGCGCGGGCTACGGCGGTTTTGATGCCGCCAAGCATGCAGCGGAGAAGGGGCTCAAGACGGCCATCATCGAGAGCCGAGACATGGGGGGCACTTGCGTCAATCGCGGCTGCGTTCCCTCCAAGGCCCTATTGGCTGCCAGTGGCCGAGTGCGCGAGTTGGGCGATCGTGAGCATCTGGCTGGCTTTGGCATCACCTCTGGTGNCGTGCAGTTCGACCGACAGGCCATCGCTGATCACGCCATGCAGTTGGTGGAGGCGATCCGCGCCAATCTCACCAAGAGCCTGGAGCGGGCTGGGGTGACGATCATNCGNGGCACTGGGCGGCTTGATGGATCCCAGCGCGTGGCCGTGCGTGAGGTCACTGGAGTCGAGCGGGTGCTGAAGGCCCGTGATGTCGTCATTGCCACTGGCTCTGATCCCTTTGTGCCCCGNGGTATTGAGACCGATGGGGTCACGGTCTTCACGAGTGACGATGCTGTGCGACTGGAAAGCTTGCCCCAGTGGCTCGCCATCGTGGGCAGCGGCTATATCGGTCTGGAATTTGCCGACGTCTACACCGCCCTGGGCTGTGAGGTGACGATGATTGAGGCCCTTGATCGGGTCATGCCGACCTTTGATCCCGANATCGCCAAGATGGCGTCCCGCAAGTTGATTGAGGGCCGCGACATCGAGACCAAGTCCGGTGTCTTTGCTGCCAAGGTCACCCCTGGCAGCCCAGTGCGCATCGATCTCATCGACGCCGCCACCAAGGAACCTGTGGACACTCTCGAAGTGGATGCGGTGCTGGTGGCGACAGGCCGGGTGCCCACCAGCGCCGAGCTCAACCTGTCCTCAGTGGGAGTGGAGTGCGAGCGGGGNTTTGTGCCGGTGGATGACGGCTTGCGCGTGCTGGCCGCTGGTGCGCCGGTCCCCCACCTTTGGGCGGTTGGTGATGTGACGGGAAAGATGATGTTGGCCCATACCGCCGCGGCTCAGGGAGTGGTGGCTGTGGAGAACATTTGCGGCGGAGATCGCGCCGTCGATTACCGCTCGATTCCAGCAGCGACGTTCACTCACCCTGAAATCAGCTCGGTGGGCCTCAGTGAAGCCGAGGCCAAGACCATGGCTGCTGATGAGGGTTTTGAGCTTGGCAGCGTGCGCAGCTACTTCAAGGCCAATTCNAAGGCGCTGGCTGAGCTGGACAGCGATGGCCTCATGAAGCTGCTGTTCCGCAAGGACACTGGCGAGGTGNTGGGGGCGCACATTTTTGGCTTGCATGCTGCTGATNTGATCCAGGAGGTGGCCAATGCCGTCGCCCGGCGCCAGTCGGTGCGGCAGCTCGCCTATGAAGTGCACACCCACCCAACGTTGAGTGAGGTGGTGGAGGTCGCTTACAAGCAGGCCGCCCACGCCCTGACCGCCTGAGGACTGACCATGGAGATCCGTCGCCGGCCGCCCAATCCCAAGGTGCGTGTGGCTCACCTGGAGTACGCCGTCCCCCATGAGGACGACGCCCCGCGCCACATCCTTGAGGAGATCGTCTGGGAAAAGGACCGTGAAACCGATGCAGCACGCCAGCGGGTGCCGCTGGATCAGCTCAAGCGCCAGGTCGATGATCTACCGGCGCCACGTGACTTCATTGCTGCGCTCAAAGCCAGCTGCCGCAAGCCAGCGGTGATCGCCGAGATCAAGAAGGCCAGNCCAAGCAAAGGGGTGATCCGNGAGGATTTCGACCCNGAGGCCATTGCCCGTGGTTATCAGGCTGGGGGCGCTAGCTGCCTGTCGGTGCTCACTGATAAACGCTTCTTTCAGGGGGGCTTTGAGGTGCTGGTNCAGGTGCGCCAAGCGGTGGAGCTGCCGCTGCTCTGCAAGGACTTCATCCTTAGCCCCTATCAGCTGTATCAGGCGCGGGCGGCAGGGGCTGATGCTGCCCTGCTGATTGCCGCCATCCTCAGCGATCAGGATATGAGCTATCTCCTCAAGGCGGCCCGCAGCCTGCAGCTGCAGGTGCTGGTGGAAGTCCANGATGCTGAAGAACTTGAGCGCGTGCTGGCCCTCGACGGGGTGGAGNTGATNGGCATCAANAACCGGGATCTGACCAGCTTCAACACTGATCTCGCCACAACTGAGCAGTTGATGCAGCGCTACGGCGAGCGAGTGCGAGCCAGTGGTGCGCTTCTGGTGAGTGAGTCCGGCCTGTTCTGCCGCGATGATCTTGATCGCGTTGTCGGTGCTGGTGCCGATGCGGTTTTGGTCGGGGAGGCGTTAATGCGCCAGGACGATGTCACNGCCGCGCTGGAGACGCTGATTAGNGGCTGAATCGGCGGCCTTGGCCGCGCATAAGGGCACAAAAAAGGCCCCGGGATGTCCCAGGGCCTGTGATTTTGGTGTGTGAGGAGGAGCTTGCGCTCCGGCACCACTGTGCATAGGAGTGCTGGCTGTGGTTGCAGCCTTAACAACTTGATCAACCTTTGCCCTTGGGCGTGTTGACGCTNCAGTACGCCTGTACTAGAACAGGTGTACCAGTTGCAGNTTCATGTCCCCCAGCTCGCCCTACGCCACATTTCGGGCCGATGCATGGATGCGTGCATCGGCCATCACTCCTCGCAAACAATGCGCCGACTCGATTGGATCCAAGATCCGGCCACAGCGCACACGAAGCGCTTCCACGCCGACGAAAAAAGTCTGCCGGAGGATCCCCACGTGTTTGTGGATTCAGGGCGACCTTTTCCCGGCCGGCCTCCCCTGCTAAAGAACCGCGTCCATCTGCNCCGCGCCGCTGCTGAAGAGCTTTGGCAGGTGCTGCTGCATGTGGGTTGGCGCCCATGTNCCCCCCAGTGGGCTGCNGAGCTGGAGGTTTGAGTCAGTTGCCCTCGTCCAGCTGTTGGTCGAGCTGGGCATTAATGACGTANTCCTGAACGATCGGTGAGGTCTCACCAGCTTCCAGTGCGTTGATCTCTTTCTGGATGTTCTCGGCAAAAAACCTGTTGCCATTGCGTTCAGCAACTTCCAGGACTCGTTTGAGCCTCTCCAGTTGCTCGAGAGCTGCAGATTGATCGTCCATGACCTCAGACGCGGCTGTAGCCCAGCTTGCTTTCAAAGATCTTGAGCGGCAGCCCAAAGGACTCCATCAAGGTGCGGCATTCGTTGCCGACGGTGCCGTAGACCTCGATGCTGAANCCATCGCCCAGCTCAGCGTGCTTCTGCAGATACTCCTGCACTGGAGGATTGTTGACATGNGCCGCGAAGGCCGCGTCGTTGGCATAAACCTCAGACCAAACAAAAGCCTGAGGGTCANCCGGGTCTTGATCAAAGGTGTGATGCAGCATNCCNGGTTCGCTCGACTCGACCGCTGCATCAGTGGCGCGGGCTAATTCCAAGTAAGCCTCAACNCANTCCGGCTTGACGTGGATGCGGGCCAGCAGCATGAAGGGAGTGGTGCTGTCGAAGCTACTCATTGAATTGCTTAGGGTTCAGTGCAGAGTCTCCCAGAAGCGGCAATGAAACGTCGCCAAATGGACTGGACGTTGAGAAGGTTGCTCTAAAACTGAAGCTAGAGGTCTGTTCTGGCTTAGAAATCATGCCTTGACCAGTCTCTTGGCCTGGCTAAATGATTTTAGAGGATTGATATTGTTGAGGTTGGATGGTACCGATGGGTAGAGCCTGGTTTTACATGGGCATCTCAATGGCTCTGCATTCTTGAGTCGCAGTAGTGACGCTCTCATCAGCAAAGCAGAGTTCTAATCGCCGACTTTGGCTTGCTGTATTGGGGGTTTGCTAGAGATCAATATTTTGCTTTGTTGGTTTCCCTCTTTGGTGTGGCTCACTTGCTGCCGGTCATAGCAGAAGCTCAAGCATCAAATTGCACGAGAATGAAAGAACTCTTTGACGCAAATTTCTGTTATTTCTTCTGACCAGAAAAGCATAAGGATTGATGGAGTCCTTGGGCTCTGTGCGCCTTGTGTAACTGCTTTATGTCTCAAATTAGACCGATATTTGCATTGATCGATCTCAAGTTTTGTTCTTGCTTGAATTGTCTTGTGTTCTGAAGATTGTCCAAAATCAAGGATTTTGGTTGGCCTTGGCTTTTGGGCCGCGGCCTTGAATTGCAAATTGCTATGGGTGTTGAGCCCGCTCCCAATAACAAAACTTCTGGGGTGACCAAACCCCAGAAGCAAAACCCTCGAAAAAAACTATTTAGTATAATTGAATGATCAAAAAAGCAGCTGCCAGTTCAAATCTGGGGAATTGTGCTGCTTTTGTCTGCCGAGAATGAGCTCACTGAAAAAGAAGGAAGCTTTAGGGCAAGATTTGGCATTGGAAGCTTGAAATCAATACCTAATTCCTTGAGAAGAGTTTTAAAGATAAATCCACCAATGGCCCCTGAAGTGAGAATTAAAAGGATGGCAAACGTTGTGCTGCTCATTGCCCTATAAAAAAGTTCACATAAATAAAAGCACGCGAATTCCCTCCCTCGGGCGCATATTGCGAAATGTAACTCACAATTCTAAGTATTGAGCAAAAGTACTTAATGATGCTTTTGGTGTCGTCGGCTACAAGAAATTGAGCTTTTCAGTTTCAGCGAGGCCCAGTGGCTTCTCGGCAGTGGCTGTTGCTTCCATTTGACGAACTGATGCCATAAAAAAGCCTCGCCAAAGAGGCGAGGCCAAAAGCTGTAGCGATGAATGGTTTGTCAGACCTTTCTTGAGTAGAACTCGACCACCAGTAGTTCGTTGATTTCGAGCGCCACCCATTCGCGCTCGCATTTTCCAACCACTTTCGCGGTCAGTTTGGTTTTCTCGAGCTCGAGGTGAGGCGGGATGTTGGCCAGGCCGGGGAATGCCAGGTTGCCCTCCGCCAGCTTTTTGCTGGGCTTTTTCTCGCGGATGGCGATTGCATCACCGCTGCGGCACTGATAGCTGGCGATGTCCACCACGCGGCCATTGACGGTCACGTGGCCATGGTTCACCAGCTGGCGGGCTCCTGGGATGGTGGGCCCGAAGCCGAGACGGAAACAGACATTGTCGAGGCGGTTTTCCAGCAGCTTGAGAAGGTTGGTTCCCGTGGAGCCGTCCTGGGCCCGGGCCTTCTTGACGTAGCGAACCAGCTGCCGTTCAGACACGCCGTAGTTGAAACGGAGTTTCTGCTTTTCTTCCAGGCGGATGGCGTATTCGGAGCGCTTGCGACGGGCTTGGCCGTGCTGACCGGGGGGATAAGACCGTTTGGCGGCCT
>NHBY01000037.1 GCA_002168155.1 Synechococcus sp. TMED19
AGGAGGTACAAGCAACATTGTTGAAGCATTATTCGCCTGATACACCGGTTGCGATCGGTCACCGTGTGAGTTGGCCCGATGAATGGCTGCAAGTCGTCCCGCTGGAGCGCATCGCGGCGATCTCTCGAGAGCGAAATCTGATCCGGACCACGCTTTATGTCGTAAGTCCAGCGTTGAAGGCAGGTCGCCAGCGCTCAAAGCTTTACTCGCCAGACCACGATCACCTGTTCCGCCCTAGTCATTAAGTATCAGGCTTCCCCGTTGTGGTTTAAGATTTGCATTCGGGGCGATTAGCACAGTGGTAGCGCACTTCCTTCACACGGAAGGGGTCACTGGTTCGAATCCAGTATCGCCCATCATTTGTGTGCATTAAGGCCACACATTTTCGAGAAAAGTGAATGCAATGCGGCGCGTCCCGCAGCATTAATCAAGCTGTTCAACAGGGTCGTTGACAGCAACGTTGCTCTCTGTTGCAAGCCAACCGCACAAAAGTCGGTCACAATCTGGGCGTAGTCTTTCGGCCCCGATGAGCGAGTCCCAGCCCGTTCCCTCTGCCGCAGATTCGCGCAACCCAGGCGCGGCGCTGATGCAAGCTCGCGAACAGCAGGGCCTATCCCGCGCAGAACTGGCGGAGCGGCTCCGCATGCGCGCCGATCAAATTGAAGCGCTCGAGTGCAACCAGCAAGATCGCTGGCCAGAGGATGTCTTCACCATCGCCCAGGTGCGCCGCCTGGCTGATGCCCTTGGTGTGGAAGTCGAGCCATTGCTTGAGGTCTTTCGACTCAGCCTCAAGCAACGGGCAGCGGGGAGCAGTGCGGCAGCCAAAGCCGTCATGCAGGCTTCGGTGCAACGCAGCACCCCTTCCCCCTCAAGGGAAGAGGGGCGTCGCGACTGGGTCAGCAGCAAGAGCAGCGAAAAAAAGAACGACCCCGCCGAAGGCGGTACCAGTTGGCTGCTGCCGGGCGTGCTGGTGCTGGCAGTTCTCGCCATTGGCGGTGCCGGACTGCATCGCCTGGCCAGCCAGGGCAATCTCAAACTGCCGGAACTGTCCAATCTTCCTGAGCTACCCAAGCTGCCGGCCCTCTCTCTTCCAGGTAGCAACTCCAGCGCGGAGTCAACAGCATCTGAACCTGAACCCGTGGCCCCGACCCCAGCACCAGTTGCCAAGGAGCTCTCGGTGGCCATCAGCAACGACGAAGAGGTCTGGCTGACGGTCAAACAGCTCAACAACCAAAAGATTCTTTTTCAGGGTCTATTTCAGGGCTCCCGTGACTTCCCACTGGGCGATGGCCTAGAGGTGCGTGCTGGCCGCCCGGACTTAGTGCTGGTTGGACTCGGCGATCAGCCGCCCAAGCTGCTGGGCACCATCGAGATCATTAAATGGGTCACGTTTAAGCCACCTGGGGCAACCCAGCTGGCTCAGTAAGAACACTGCTGTTCAGCACCATTCCAGTCGCTTGAAGCATGGTTTGAGCGCAAGTCTGCAAGCTCCAGAGTTCCAAACTCAGATCATCGCTGGGGTCCATTGGCTTGAGTTGAAGCTTCAGCTCACCTTTGCTGCAGCGGGCCCGCACGGACTCCACACACCCTTGAGGACGCCGGTCGATGGCCACCGCCAGACGGAGCAATAACGACAAGCGTTCGACGACTCGGCGCTGATCTCGATCCAGCAATAGCCAACTCTCATGGCGCTTCTTGGGCAGGCTGCGGCGGTGATATCGCGCCAGCGAAGCAATCACTAACTGCTCATCGTGGTTGTAGCCCAGCAGCTCCCCGTTATTGATCAAATACCAAGAGTGCTTGTGATAGCCGCTGGTGTTGATGTGCAACCCACAGCTATGCAACAAGGCCGCAGCCCATAGCAGTTGTCGGGCGCTCTCATCTTCTTGGTGGAAACTACCGCTGGTCTGATCAAACAGGCTGGTGGCATAACCAGCGACTCGTTCAGCCCGAACAATCGGCACCCCGAACTTATGGGCCTGATGCAGCACGGTGCGCCGCCGAATCTCGCTCTGATACGAGAAGCGATCGACAATCAGACCTTGGCGGAGCATCCAGTCGATGATCAGCCCCTCGCGCAGGGCTCGCTCACTGATCACAAAGGCATCGACCTGCAACAGCTCCATCGCGGTTTGCAGCACCAGCAAACCCGGCACGATGATCTCGGCGCGCCGCTCGTTGATGCCCGATAGCTGACGACGCTGCTCCGGGCCCAGGGGCAGCACCTTCTTCACCAGCGCGTCGAGCTCAGCCTTGCTGAACTGCATGCCATGCAGGCGCCCGCCAGCGCGTGGGTGCTCTGCACAGAGAAGGTTGGCTGCCGCGATCGCCGTGCCGCTGGTGGCCACCAAGATGGGCTCCTCGCCGTCCTGCAGCCGCCGGCGCACCTTCTCCACCGCCGGCTCCATTGAGCCCTGGATGAAGGCCTTGAGGAACTCAACGCGCTGCGGATCCAGCGGATCGCGGCGTACGAAATCCCGCTGCAACCGCACCGCTCCCACCCTTGAACTGGTCAGCGCGCGGGCATCACGGGCATCAGCCAGNATCAGCTCCGTAGAGCCGCCACCGATATCGAGGATCTGGTGGGGATGCCCGCCAAACTCCATGCCGGAGAGCACACCGAGATAAATCAAACGGGCCTCTTCGGCGCCACTGATCACCTCAGCGCTAAGTCCAAGATCCTTCTCCACCTCCGCGAGGAAGGCCATGCCATTGGGCGCCTCCCGCATGGCGCTGGTGGCCACACAGATGATGTCTTCAACGTTGTGGCTGCGGGCTAGATCCCGGCAATGGCGCAACGCCAAGCGCGCGCGTTGCATGGCCTCGTCAGTCAGATCGCCGCTATCGGGATCACGTTCCCCCAAGCGGGTCGTGGATTTCTCAGCCAGCAAGACCGAGAAGCTACGCAGCTGTGGATCCACAGAAGCGATCAATAAATGCGTGGAGTTCGTGCCCAGGTCAATCGCGGCGACCCGGCGCAGTCCCTGACCAACCGCAGGCAGCGGCGCCAGCTGCTCCAATTCAGGCTCCACCATTGCCATGCGCTCTCTGGTCACAGCCGCTTTTGGTATGGCCGTGGCACACTCTCGCATCGAATCTCTGGGGATGTCGTGGCGATCACCTCCAGTCCCACGTACCGCTGGCCGGCCTGGCTGGAATTGCT
Source organism: Synechococcus sp. TMED19 (assembly GCA_002168155.1). GTDB lineage: Bacteria > Cyanobacteriota > Cyanobacteriia > PCC-6307 > Cyanobiaceae > RCC307. Next base: position 3,164 of record NHBY01000037.1, read on the forward strand.
GCGCTGGCACAAGCCCACCGGCCGACTGATCCTGCTGCTGCCAGCCGGCTGGAGCCTCTGGCTCGGCTCCAACAATCCATCCGGTGGCTTACTGCTCCTGATCGTGGTTGGCGGTATGGCCGTCAGCGGTGCGGGCTGCATCGCAAACGACCTCTGGGATTACCGCATCGACGCCAGGGTGGCCCGCACCAGCAGCCGGCCGCTGGCTCGAGGGGCCCTGAGCTTTGGCTTTGCCTGGACCCTGCTGATCCTGACGTTGCTGACCGCCCTGCTGGTGGTGCTGGAGCTGCCCGCCCAGGGGCGTGAACTCTCACTGCAGTTGGCGGTGCTGGCCTTACCCCCAATCTTGATTTACCCCTCAGCCAAGCGCTGGTTTGCCTTCCCCCAGGCCCTACTGGCGCTGTGCTGGGGATTTGCGGTGCTGATTCCCTGGGCAGCAAGCAACGGCAATCTGGCTGGTGGCTGGCCGCTCTGGGGCTGTTGGGCCGCGACGCTCTGCTGGACCTTTGGCTTTGACACGGTCTATGCCATGGCCGATCGNGAAGACGATGAACGCATTGGTGTGCGCAGCAGCGCCTTGAGCCTGGGGGCCGTAGCCGTTCCGGTGGTGGCGGGCTGCTACCTACTGGCCTGGCTGCTGCTGAGCTCAGCAGCTCTGGCCGCCGGCATGGGTCTTGCGTATCTGCTTCCTGCCCTGGTGGTGCTGGGGGCTGGCTGGAGAGAAGTGAAGCTTCTGGCCGCTCAAGAACAGCAAGGGAAACCGCGCATCGGCCGCCACTTCCAGCGTCAGGTGCTGCTGGGAGCGCTGTTGTGGCTGGCCATGGTCCTGGGCCGCGCCACGGCATGAACCCCCTGAACACCAAGGTGGTGGCTCCCAGTTCAGCCTTGGGGGATGGGGAACGACTGCAGGCCGGTGTGGAGCTGCTGCGCAGCTGGGGCCTGCACATTGAGAGCGTCCCGGATCCTGCACGCCACTGGGGCTANTTCGCCGGCAGTGATCAGCAACGCCTCNATGATTTCAACGGCAGTGCNGAGCTCTGGGCCTGCGCCCGTGGCGGCTGGGGGGCAGCCCGGTTGCTGGAGCAAGGCTGGCAGCCGCCTGGCGGATACTTACTGGGTTTTTCCGATGTCACCAGCCTGCTGTGGGCCCAGCAGGCCGCTGGCATCACGGGCGCCATCCATGGCCCCTTGGTCACGACCCTGCCCATGGAACCGGCCTGGAGCCAGCAGCGACTTCGCGGCTTGCTGCAAGGGGAAGCGCCCGAGCCATTGCAGGGGAGCGGATGGGGCGGCGGCAAGGCCTGTGGCCCCCTGCTAGCCGGCAACCTGACGGTGGCCACCCACCTGCTGGGCAGCCAGCACTGTCCAGANCTNNANGGGGCAATTCTGCTNATCGAAGACGTCGGGGAAGCCCCGTACCGAATCGATCGGCTGCTGACCCACTGGCGCCTGTGCGGAGCACTGCAACAACTCGCTGGCATNGGCCTNGGAAGCTTCGAGGGCTGCGAGAGGGCCTCTGATGANGAGCGGCCTGGCTTTTCACTCGAACAAGTCCTGCGTGAGCGCACCAGCGATCTGGGCATCCCTGTGGTCGCAGATCTTCCCTTTGGCCATGGCGAGCAAAACGCCGCTCTTCCGTTAGGCCTGCAGGTGGAACTCGACGGAGCCAGCGGCTCGCTCAGCGCCGCCTGAGCAGAGCTGCGGCCAGCTCAAGATCGAGCGGCGTCGTGATCTTGAGGTTGNCCCCGGAAGCCTCCAGCACCCGCACCGGCCAACCGAGGCGTTCGAATAAGGCGGCGTCATCGGTCACTTCCCAACCTTCGTCTTGGGCACGCCGATGTGCCTGGCGCAACTGCTCGACGGGAAAGCCCTGGGGNGTCTGAGCCGCCCAGAGCTCCTCNCGCGGGGGNGTGTGCACGATGCGTTGCTGGCCATCCACTTGTTTGATCGTGTCCACCACCGGGGTGGCCGCGATCAGTGCTTCCCCCGTGCTGAGCAGGGACTGGCTGCAGCGATCAAACAGCTCAGGTTCAGCCAGACAGCGTGCACCGTCATGGATCAGCACATGCTCAGCNTGCGGTGGCAGGGCCGTCAGTCCATTGGCCACTGAGGCCTGGCGGCTGTCACCCCCCTGGACCCACTGCACCGGTTGAGGCGCTTTGAAAGACGCCACGATCGCTTCGATGTCTTGGCGGTCACGCTCCTGTCCCACCAGAGCGATCCAAGCAATGCTGCTGCTGGCCAAGGCCGCTTCCAACGTCCAGGCCAGCAGCGGCCGACCCTCAAGCGGCAAAAGCAGCTTGTTGCGCTCAGAGCCCATGCGCCGGCCACTACCGGCGGCAACGATCAGCAGATGCAAGCCAACGGGATCACAATCCATACAATTCGACCACCCCGGGTGCCGCTGCCGATGCGCGTTCTGTTGCTGAGCCCTGGCGAGCGCCTAGCGCAACTGCAGCGTTTGCCCATCGCCGGGCAAATGGCAANCGCACTTGGNGCCCAGCTTCAGGTGGCTTGTCCGGCCTCNGAGGCAGCGCTATGGAAGCTGCTTCCAGCGGTGGAGAAGGTGCTCCCCTTTGGTTTTGACGACAGCGTCAACCTGGCGGACTGGACCAACTTGCTGGGCAGTGTGCGGGAGCCTGAGTTTGAGGTCTGCCTCAACTTCGCCAGTGGTTGGGCCATCAATCTGCTGATCAGCTTCAGCCGAATCCCGCGGCGAGTCGCCCGTGGCGGCTTCTCCTGCACCGATCCCATCGCCGCCGGCGCCAACGACAGCGACTTCCTCATGCCTTTGGGACTGAAGAGTGAAGCGGATCACTTCCGTCTCAGCCTGCCGGCAGCGGCACTAGAGCGAGCCAAAGCTCAACAACCTGCAGGGAGTGGCCCCCTATTACTGCTGGCCCCCTCAGGCGATGACAGCAGTGACTGGTCCTCTAATCAATGGCAAGAGCTGCAGCAAACGGTGCATCAGAAGCTGAGTGATAGCCGCACCGAATGGCTGCGTCCTGGCAACCCACTGCAACAGGCGGCCCAAGTGGCCAGCGCCGATGGCGTCGTAAGCAGCTCTGGCGTCGCTAGCGCCCTTGGCCACTACAGCGGTGTCTCAGTGATTGAGCTNNACGCACTGAGNGAGGGCAAAGGGATCGAGCAGTTGCCGCTCCAGCGCGTGCTGCAAGCCCTGGGGCTGGGCTGAATGGGCCGGCCCCTGCGCCGCCTGCGTGATCAGCTGCGCCCACTGCGCAGCACACCNCTGTTCCCTTTGCTGAGCGTGTTTACCGGCGGTGCNATCGGCTACCGCCTGAGCGAAGGCTGGGACTGGGGNGACTGCTTCTGGGGGGTGCTCATCACNCTCACCACAGTCGGTTACGGCGATCAGGTCCCNAACTCCATGGCGGGGCGCTGGGTCACCGCAGCCATCCTTTTCGGTGGTCTTGTGGTGGTGCAGCAGACGCTGCAGTGGCTGCTCGGGCTTCAGGAAACCGGCTACTTTCTGCGCAGGCGCCGGCGGCGACGGTTGAGCGACCTCCAGCAGATGCGGAACCACGTGATCGTTTGCGGCTATGGCCGCATCGGCCGAGAGATCGCCCAGCAGCTCAGCAGCGAAGGCGTNCCACTTCTAGTGATCGAGAATGATCCNGANGGNGCTGATGCCGCCCGCCAGCGCCAGCTCGAAGTNCTCAGNGCNGATGCCACCCTTGATGAAACNCTNGAGGAGGCAGGNATCCTGCGCTGCCGCGCTCTGGTAGCGGCACTGCCNAACAATGCGGCCAACCTTTACGTGGTGCTGAGTGCCCGCAGCCTGTCGCCCCACTGCCGCCTGATTGCCAGGGCCGACAGCAATGAAGCCGAACGCAAGCTGCGCCAGGCTGGCGCCGACACCGTGGTGTCTCCGTACATTGCTGGCGGTCGGATCATGGCCGCCACAGCCCTAAGGCCACTCGCCCTCAATTTCCTCGACCTGCTCGCCGGTTCGAACTGCGAAGTCGAGGAGTTCCAGCTGCAACACAGCCCTNNTGCCGCCNCNCCGATCCACGGCAGCAGCCTGTTGGATCTNGANATNGGCCGCCGCACAAAGGGNGCCTTGGTGCTGGCCATCCAAGGANGCAGCGGATTGATTGCCAACCCCAATGGCGANACNGTGCTGCAGGCCGGNCAGCGACTGATCGTGATGGGCTCCCCNNTGCANCTTCAGGCCCTCGAACAACTNCTTGGAGATGCACTGGAATCGGCCACCGTGATTCGCCCCTAAGCCGGACCCGTACGATCGCCGCCAGCTTCTGTCCCCTCCATGAGCAGCTCCGCACCCTTGGCCGGCCAGACCGCCCTGGTGACTGGGGCCAGCCGCGGCATCGGCCGGGCTGTTGCCCTTGAACTGGCCAACGCAGGCGCCACGGTGGCGGTGAACTACGCCAGCTCAGCCACAGCCGCGGAAGAGGTGGTGGCGCAGATCATCGCAACAGGCGGCAGCGCCTATGCCCTCAAGGCCGATGTCAGCCAGGAGGAACAGGTGGAGCCGCTGATGGCCGCAGTCCTGGAGCGCAGCGGCAGCCTCGATGTGCTGGTCAACAACGCGGGTATCACCCGTGATGGCCTACTGATGCGCATGAAGACCGACGACTGGCAAGCGGTACTGAATCTCAACCTCTCGGGTGTGTTTCTCTGCACCCGCGCCATCACTCGCACGATGCTCAAGCAAAAGCGCGGGCGCATCATCAACATCACCTCCGTGGTGGGGTTGATCGGCAACGCCGGTCAAGCCAACTACGCCGCTGCCAAAGCCGGTGTCATCGGCTTCACACGCAGCACTGCTCGCGAACTGGCCAGTCGCGGCATCACGGTCAATGCGGTGGCCCCGGGTTTTATTGCCACGGACATGACCAAAGACCTGAAGGCCGATGAACTGCTGAATGCAATTCCACTCGGACGTTATGGCCAGCCAGAGGAAGTGGCCGGTGCGGTCCGATTTCTTGCGGCTGATCCAGCAGCGGCCTACATCACCGGCCAGGTGCTGCAGGTTGACGGCGGCATGGTGATGGCCTGAAGGTCAACCAACAACTCCCTGCTCCGGCGTGAGCTCTTCGCCAAGCTTTTGGCGCAGCTGACGGATGCGCTGCAGCAAACGCAGACGCCGGCTCCGCGTTGTCAGCGTGAGGTAGATCCTCAGTGGTACGTAGATCACGGCCATGAGCAACCCCAGGGCCAGCAGCACCAGGAACGTCATCACCGCCTACCGAATTGCCCAACCCTAGGCAGTAGGCGGCCGCTGTGCTGAGATTGCCGCCCCTTGCGGCAGCCCCAAGGCGAGGAGCAAGGAAACAACAACCAGAAATCCCTTAAGTAAAGCGATTTAAAGCGAAATACAACGAACAAAAGAAAGCCAGATAAGAATCTTTGGGGAAATAATGCACCTCAAAAGGCTCAAGACTGCAGCCGTCATCAGGAAGGAAAATGGCTCCTTAAATACAATCAAAAAGCAATAAATGGCTCGGCTATTTTTCGCTGGAACAGCCAAATCACAAGCTAATTAACGAAATCTAAAGACGGGCTTGATTGGCACATTTTTACTTGCAAAAAGCAATCGCATTTGGTTATGCCTGGATGTGACTCCCAACTCCATTTGGTCCTCGCAAGACCGTCGGAATGGGGGTCAATTGTCAACTCGTTCTTCGCGTTTTCAACCATGAAAGCTCGTCTCGCTCTCCTTCTGGGGGGTGCACTGGCCATGGCCACACCTCTTGCCGCTAAGGCAGAAACCGTGACGCTGTTCCAAGTGAA
>NHBY01000038.1 GCA_002168155.1 Synechococcus sp. TMED19
CTGAAGCGTTCCTGCCCCTGAGTCACAGATCGCAGTAGGTCTTCACTCCGCGAATCCAGGCCGTTGTGGGAATCTGCTCGACCACCCTGGCTTCTGCTTCTGCCCGCTGCTGTTTAGGGTGATAACGATGCAGATTCACCCGATCGTTGCGGTCAAGATAAGGACGGATCTGGTCATCGCGCAGAGCAGCTCGGTTGTTATTGCATTTGCGCTGCACGGCATGCCAGCCCTCATGTTTCAAAGTGCTCAGCAGCTCGGCCACATTCCGGCGGTGGTTGCCCTGGCAAATAATGACGGTGTCGATGCTTGGCCGATAAAAACCAAGAATCCCTTGGCGGCATTCCGGATATCCCATCGACCAGAGCACCTTGGTGCCAATCCGCTCAATCGTCTCTTCCACCCCCTGCAATTCAGGCGTGAATGCTGCAGCAGGCCCGGCCAGTAGCAAGCCTAGTAAGACAAGCCGCTTCACCACACAAACGGCGTATCAGAGAGGCTCTCCTGCAGGCTTGGAGCTTCAGTACCCCGTCGCTGTTGCTGCTGACGGCGTTTGATAGCAGCCATGAACACCTTGGCAAGGCGGGTGCATCCGCCCTTGCTGTTGATCCATGCGCGCACACGGCCGCGGAATCCACTGGTTTGCGAGATGGCTGTGATGTCCTGCTGAGCCAATCCTTTGCGTAACAAATAGCGATTACCAACGCGCTGAGCCTTGGCCTTGCTCATCAAGCCTGAACGGTAGAGGCACCAGCTATAGCCGACCCCCACCACAGCAGTTTTGTACTCCTGCTTGGTGAAAGCGCCAGCAGGGGTTGCACCAAGGGCGGAGATGAGCAAAAGCGGAATCAGCCTGCGAAGCATGGCCAGGCTCAGACCATTCAATCGTGGCTAAATCCTAGGGGCGATTGATAGCGCTGGACTCACCCCAGCAATGATTCACCGCCTCCACCATTCAGCGCCAGCAGCATCAGCACCACAACAACGGCGCCCATCAACAAAACCACCTGCCACACCTCGGCGTCGCCGTTCATTCGGTCTGATCGTTCAGGACTGATCGTTTTGTAGCAACAGTTCAGCAGACTCTCAGCCAGGCAGCAGTCAACTCACCAAACAACAGAAGAACTCGACGAGTAAAAACAAACAGCTCCGTTCGACAGCTATGCAGCAGGCCTACAGCCGCCGCCAACCACACCGGCGGATCTTTCGCTCCAGCAACTCGACGAAACGACACGACCGCTGGTTCATCCTGCTGGCGATGGTGCCTCTGACGGCTGGCCTGGCCCATGGGCTCAGCACCATGACTCCGTTGCAGCCATCAGAGCCTATGCAGCTCTCCGGCGGCAACTCGTCATGATCAGGCGGCGAGCAAAGCTAATTCGGTGCGATTGCGCACCTGAAGCTTGCGAAACAGACGATGAAGGTGGCTCTCCACCGTGCGCTGCGACAGCGAAAGCTCACTGGCAATGCGCTTGTTACTACAGCCATCTTTAACAAGCTCGAGCACTCTTCCCTCCGCAGGACTAACGGATGGCTTCTCCTCCACCGGCTGCTCTGCTCTTTGGCGACGCTGGTAAAAACAGTCCCTCAATTGGCGAGCCAGCAACTGGGAAGGATGCTGCTTTTCCATAAAAGCAGTGTGCCGGCATGAAAGCCCAACCACCGGCAGAACCGAAAACCCACGCGTGGAGGAGCAAAACTCCTGCTGCAAGCGCTGCCAGAGCTCAATGGCATCCCAATCTGCTTGATCAGAGGGAATGGGGAGTGAACGAAGTTTTGGAGCAACGCGGGCAAGTTGCCGCACAGCATCGTGCCAACCGCCATAAGCAAGCGCCTGAAGGCCGAGATCAGCCAGTAATTGCTGAACGGCGCGACGAATCAATACATCAGCATCAACAACCACAGCGATGTCGTGGTGAAGCAGGACAACAGTTCCAGGCATGCGCCAAGTTGAAGCAAACAACAGCGCCCAAGTGCTCCCGCTTGCCCAAGGACCTCAAGTGAGATCCAAACCGGAGTAAGAGAATTTTTAGAGGAACCAACAGAAACTGTCAAGAGAACAATCAGGCCAATCTCAGGCAATCTTCATTTAATATTTTGCCCTCAACAAAGGAAATCACAGGCTCCGGCTTAAAGCATGCTTCTCATGCACATCTTCAAGCCGCCCTTGCCTCAGCAGAGACACCAATGAAGGNCCATACAAGTGANGCCAATACAGGTTTGGTGTTTATCAATAANAAATNCCTGCTGCTTGTCTATCCCTCTGCCANACAAGCTGATGCNGGNCGTTCTGTTTGAGATTCACCCTTTTGGGGGATCAATCGCTGCGCGTTCAGGACTTAGGACATAACGTCTGACCTGAGGTGTTCTTGAGCACAGCCCCTGTGAGTGCGGCAGAGGTCTACAGCCCCCAGCAACTATCCCACTGGGGCCTACTGCGTCAGGTGCGGCGGGAAGCCCTGATCGATCGCTGCATTAAGGAGGTTGCTCCACCTCAACAGGAGACGTTCAAGAAACTGTTGGAGCAATGGTGCAGCCAACTGGGCATCGACTCTCCAGAAGCCTTGCAGCGGTGGCAGCAACAACAAGGGCTCAGCCCCGAGCAGTGGCAGGCCTTTGTGGCACGGCGATGGCGCTGGCTGAACTGGTGTGAAACCAGCTTCGCGGGAAAGGTGAACAGCCATTACCTCGAGCGCAAGCCGCAGCTCGATCAAGTCAGCTACTCGCTGCTCAGGGTCTCTGATGCCGCCCTGGCCAATGAGCTCTATCTGCGCATCAAAGAAGCGGAAGTGAGCTTTGAGGATGTGGCCGCCGAATACTCAGAAGGACCAGAGAAGGCTCAAGGCGGGAAGCTCGGTCCTGTTCCCCTGAGCCAGCCGCACCCAATGCTGGCCAAGTTGCTCCAAGTGAGCAGCCCGGCCCAGCTATGGCCGCCCAAGCAACTCGAGAGCTGGTGGATCGTGGTGCGACTGGAAGAGATGCACTGCACCGAACTCACCGATGAGCTCAAGCAACGCCTGTCCTTGGAGCTGGGGGATCTGCATCTTGAGCAATTGCTCAACGATGCCAAAGCCGCTCAGGCCGTTCCCTCCAGCCCTGCCTAGCGTCGATCCATGGTGAGCGCACAGCCACAGCAAGCACTCAGCGGTTGGGGACCGCTGGCGGATCTGCCTCCTGAGCTGCAGCAGGAGCTGCAGCGGCAGCTCAAGCCGTTCCGGCTCAAACCAGGCCAGCAGCTCAATGATCTTGAGCACCTGCCACCGGGTGTCGTCCTGCTCAAAAGCGGGCAAATGCGCCTGCTCGGGCTCGATCAGCGCAAGGAGCTGTTCACACTCGAACGCTTTGGCCCCGGCGAACTGGTGGGAGTGGAGCAACTGCTGCGCGGAGTGACCGGTCAGGCGTTAGCGGCCTCAACCAATGTTGAAGGCCTAGTGCTGCCGACAGAAACGTTTCTACAGCTCATTCAAAACACCGCTGAGCTGCAGGAGGCCTTCCGCACACTCAAAGCCTGGGAGCTCTACGCGGTCACGGCCGCGCGTCAGGACCCCCGTCACCCGGCAGCCAAAGAGCTGCTGCAGTGGGCCCAAGGCGAGTGCAGCCTTGGCGAACACGAGGTGATGCTGCTGGGCAGCGGCCCACACGATCTGCCGGTCGATTCGGGCCTCTGGTTGGTGAGCAGCGGCAACGTGGAGCGTCAGAGCCCGGGCACCCTGTTGCAGAGCCCGGTGAAGGTAGAGGTTCTAGGGCGCATGCCGGCGCGGCTGCTTCCGCTACCAGCCCACTGGCCGCCTCAGCGCCAGGTGGATCCACCGCTGGGGCAACTGGTCAAGCCCGCCAGCAGCGAGGAGTTAGCAGCCGCAGAAGCCGAGCACATCAACTCACCTCAACTGCAACGTGAAGCGCTGGAGGACTGGTATGGCCGCATGCGTGACGACGGCACCTTTCCTCAACACAGTGGCAAGGGGGCTGTAGAGGAACCGCTGGCCTGCCTGCGAATGCTCTCGCGCCATTTTGATCTGCCGTTCCGCAAGGACGTGCTGCAGCGCATCCTCAAAGACCAGCTCGCGCGCGCTGGCGAGGCGGGTCTGGGACTGCAGCCGATGGCAGCCATCTGCGACCTACTGGCCCTACGTGCAACAGGGTTGCAGCCCGGCAGCCCTGAGCTGCTCTGCCGCACCCCGTTCCCTGCGCTNACGCTGATTGATGGGCACCCAATNGTGCTGTGGGAATCCCGCAATGGTCAGATCCTGATCGGCGATCCCCGTGAAGGACAGCTCTGGATGGATGCCACGGATCTGCTTGCCCTGGCCGAAGGCGAGCAACTAGGGCTACTAACCCTTGAGCGCAACTCCAANGCNCCNAAGGCTCGNTTTGGTCTGAGCTGGTTCATTCCCGCGATTCAAAAGCACAGAGGTGCCTTGATTCAGGTGGTGATCACCAGCTTCTTTGTGCAGCTGCTGCAGCTCTTCAATCCTCTGCTGATTCAGCAGATCATCGACGCGGTCATCAGTCAGGGCAACCTCTCAACGTTGAACGTGCTTGGCACTCTCCTCGTCGCCATGGCTCTGGCCCAGGCGCTACTTGGAGCTCTTCGTACCTATCTGTTCTCCGACACCACCAACAGGATCGACATCTCCCTTGGGGCGACGATCATTCATCACCTGCTGCGATTACCGCTGGGGTACTTCGCCAAGCGACCGGTCGGGGAAGTGAGCAGCCGCATCGCAGAGCTCGAGAAAATCCGTAGCTTCCTCACCGGCACCGCACTAACGGTCCTTTTGGACGCGGTCTTCTCGGTTGTCTACATCGCCGTGATGATGGCTTATTCGGTGACGCTCACCTTTGCCTCATTGGCGGTGGTACCCCTGTTCGTCGGTCTCACCATCGGGGTGTCTCCAATCATCCGCCGTCAGATCCGCCAGCGCGCAGAGGCCAACGCCAAAGTGCAAAGTCATCTCGTGGAAACCCTCTCCGGCATGGAGACCGTCAAAGGTCAGGGCATGGAACTGCCCAGTGTCTGGCGCTGGGAACAGCTCTATGGGGGCCAGATCGAGGCTGGCTTCCGCAACACCATCACCAGCACTGCCGCCGGTTCCATCAATCAAGTGCTTGGACAGGTCTCCAGCCTGGTCGTGATCTGGGTCGGAGCAATGCTGGTTCTCAATGGTGAGCTCACCGTTGGAGCTCTGATTGCCTTCCGTATTCTTTCGGGCTACGTCAACACTCCGATCCTGCGGCTGGCTGGGCTGTGGCAAAACTTCCAGGAAACCGCCCTCTCGCTAGAACGTCTCGCCGATATCGTCGACCACCAAGAAGAGATCGAGATCGCAGGCGAAGGCTTGCCTCCATTGCCACCAATCCAGGGAGCCGTCAGCTACGAAGCCGTGAACTTCCGCTTTGGAACCAGCGGCCCACTGCAGCTACTGAACGTCAGTTTTGATATCCCTGCCGGCAGTTTCGTTGGCATTGTTGGCAGCTCGGGCTCAGGCAAGAGCACACTGCTGAAATTGCTGACCCGCCTATTTGATCCACTGGAAGGGACGATCCGAATCGATGGATACGACATCGCCAAGGTGGACCTCTACTCTCTGCGCTCCCAGGTAGGCGTAGTGCCTCAGGACAGCTTGCTGTTCGACGGGAGCGTGCAGGCCAACTTGGCCCTAAGCCGTCCTGAGGCCAGCTTTGAGGAGATCACTGGGGCAGCACAGGTGGCCTGCGCCCACGACTTCATCCAGTCCCTCCCAGGCGGTTATTCCAGTTCTGTCGGCGAACGAGGTTCAGCGCTCTCAGGAGGTCAGCGGCAGCGGATGGCCTTGGCTCGCATGGTCTTGAAGCGGCCTCGTCTACTTGTCCTCGATGAGGCGACCAGTGCACTGGATGTTGATACCGAGCAACAGGTGACCCGCAACCTGGCGGAGGTTTACCGCGGCAGCACGGTGCTCTGGATCACCCACCGACTTGGCAGTCTGCGCCATGCCGATCACATTCTGGTAATGCACCAAGGCAACCTGGTGGAGCAAGGCACGCACAACGAACTGATCAAGCTGGGTGGGCGTTACGCCACGCTGTACCGCCAACAGGAGGCTGGCCAGGAATGAGCCTCCCCACCCCGCCAAACGACAACAAGGACGAGTCGGCAATCGTTCCTTCCCCAGGAGGCAGCCTCAAACCTCTCGCGCATCAGGAGGTGCGCTACAAAGCCGCCCCCACTTGGACCAGAACATTGCAGTGGGCAATTGTTGGGATGGTGGGTTTCGGTGTGATCTTCTCCCTGGTCGCCAGGATTGATGAGGTGGTGATCGCCCGCGGAGAGCTCCAAGGCAAAGGGGCAGAGCGACCGATCAAGGCACCGGTGCAAGGTGTCGTCTCTGCCATCCCTGTTAATGAAGGAGAACTGGTTAAGCCTGGCCAAGTGGTCCTGCAATTCGACCCAGATGTCAACAAAGAGCGACTCAGCTCCCTGAAGCTGCAGAAAAAACTGGAAACCGAACGCCTGGACAAAGAAACGATGGCGTTTGAAGCACGGGAGGACAGCCTTGAATCAAAAGTAGCCAGCCTCAAACTGACCTTCGCGACCAATCAAGACATCCTCAACCGCATGACACCACTGGTGGAACAAGGGGCGATGTCGATGGTGCAGTACCTACAACAAAAGAACCAGCTGCAGGAGGTGGAATCAGAGATTGCTCAGGCCGAGGCACGGCTACGGGAGGTGCAAGCCGAATCGATCAAGAACAAGCAGCAGATCCAGCGAGAACTCTCCAACCTCAATCGTCAGATTGTGGAGACTGTGAAAGCACAGGAATATGAAGCCCTGCGATCACCCATCAGCGGCCACGTGTTTGATCTTGTGCCCTCGAGCCCCGGTTATGCAGCAAGCAANGGCGAAACGCTGCTNAAGATCGTTCCCCTNGGCGCNGTNGAAGCCAANGTNTTTGTCACCAATGCCGACATTGGNTTTCTANGGCCGGAAATGCCAGCNCAAGTCAGAGTTGATGCCTACCCCTTCACCCANTTTGGAGACATCAANGGCNAACTCAAATCCATTGGTAANGAAGCTCTTCCTCCNGATCAGCAGAANCCAGAATCCCGTTTCACCGTCATGGTGACTCTTGAGCGCCAGTTTCTCGAGCGCAANGACAAGCGCTACCCCATCAGNTCAGGACAAAGTGTCTCTGTGAACTTCATNGTGCGCGACAAGCCTGTGATCAGTNTGCTGACTGATGCGGTGGAGAAAACATTGGACTCACTGCGTGGTGTCAAGACCGACCAGCCCTGAATCATGACCTTGCGCGCACTCACCCTGATGCTTCCGCTGATCTTGAGCGCCCCATCGCTGGCCGCGGAACTGGAGCTACGCCGCAGCGGCAGCAGCTACGCCAACGGCGATCCGATCTGGGTGCTGCAGTTACGCGATGGCGGCCAAGTCCAAGATCAATGGCAGGCGGTAGCCAGCGCCAAACGCCACCAGCAGCTGGATCGGCGCTGGTCTCCTGGCAACGGCTCACCCCTACCCAAGGGCACCTACCGCGTCGGAGCCCCTGAGCCCTGGGGTGCTGATCTATGGCTTCAGCTCGATCCGCTGTTCCCCACCAGCCGCTCAGCCCTGGGAATCCACAACTGCTACCCCGGCATCGGATGCATCTGCATCCCCGACCGGCAAGAGCTCAGTGATCTGGCTGATGCTGTGCGTCGCTACAACGTGACCCGGCTCAAAGTTGTGGACTGAGCCCAGCCATGCATGGCGGCGAGGGGATGAGAAGCAATGCACTGAATCCACTGAAGCAGTGGTGCAGACAGCGCGCTGCAGAGGGCGCCAAGTTGCTTGGAATGTGCGCTCCACCAGGGAGCGGCAAGAGCTGGCTGAGCCGTCAGATCGGCGGCGGTGTAGTGAGCGTCTCAATCGATGATCTGTACTGGCCTCAGCCCCAGCTTCAGCAGCATCAGCGCGGTCTACCAGGCAGTCACGACCTCCCGAGACTGGCGCAGGTCTTGGACGAATTCCGCCAGCACGGCCGCGCTTTGGTGCCGCGTTTTGACAAAACACTCGCCAACGGGGCCGGCGATCGCATACATGATCATCACCATGAAGGTGAACTCCTGCTTCTGGAGGGTTGGTGCGTGGGTGCCAGAGGGATCCCCTCGATGGAGGCCTACGAGCCGATCTGGCAACGTCTTGACGGGTTGCTGATTTTGATCCCGCCCAGCCACAACCATGTTTTGCGCTGGAGGCTGCAGGCAGAAGCGCGCCAGCGTCGACGCGGCGGCGGTGCGCTGCATCCCCATGCAGTCGCAGGCATGGTCGAGCGGTTCTACAAGGCATTACCCCCTCAGCAATGCTTTGTGCCGCTGCTTAAGGCACCCCAACTTCCGACCTGGTCCCTGCGACTCGATCACCTCAGACGCCCCTTGGAGTCCATCCAATCGGCCATTCATCATTCTTGAGTAGTGAAGACTGAGTTCAAGGGGCTTTAGCCGAAAGCCAAATAACCGCTCTGAGGAACATGAACCCAGCTAAGTAAAGAAATACACCAACTCAAGTCAACAATAAGCAAAAGCAGAAATAATTCTGAATTATTCCCTTCACCAACATGCAAGAGTCAGCTTCTTGGCGCAGTGGTCCTCCAGCTGATTTTGAAAAGCTATGGCGCGGCCTGGCCCTGGTAGGCGCAGCACACCTGGTCGGAATGACCGTCAACATCCTTGCCCAGATCGCTGGAATTCAGGCTTTAGACAAGATCCCAGCGATGTTTCTTGGGCTTTGAGTTTTCAGGCTGACCTTTTAAAAAAGACCAGCCCCTGAACGCCGCCAGCTCAAACCAGTTAAAACACCAATCAGAACAAGCATGAGGCCCCCTCGATTAAGGCAGCCTCATGCTTCTGGCTTGTATGAACGATCAATACTTTCGAGAAAGGCATCAGGGCCACTCACCTTGGGCTCAAGCCCTGCGGGGAATTCAGGCATATCAAAATTGGGTTCCCTGCCATCAATCGCTGCCTTAAGTGACTCGATCATCATGGGGCTCCCCTTATCCTGAATGGCAGCTAGTGCGGCTTCAAGACGTATCTGCCTTGAGACAGACACTGTAGAACCAGAATCAGTTTCACCTGCACGCACACGATCCAACTGGCGGGCCAAATTTTCCCAAATCAATGACATCTGTCAAATCAGAAATAATGTCATCATAAGCAGCATCCTCAAAGCAACAAATAAAGTTGATTGAAAATTGACAATTCATAATCCCGCTGTTTATCGGCAAACCCAAGCAATCCCTACAGGAAGGCATCATCAAACAACACCATCGATTCGACATACCCCCAACTCGGCAGATCTTTCTTTAAAACTATGACTGCAATATAGATTTCAAATAAACGGAAAACGTGCAACAGCTTTCACAACATCGCCCGGCACGAGCAGACCGACGCCAAGCAAAGCGTGCCCCTTGTTTTACTGAACCGATGCAGAGCTTTAGATCACAATCCACAGGCACAGCTTGACGGCTAGAGCCAACAAAGTATAGCTACAGCCTCCTCCTTAATGTTG
>NHBY01000039.1 GCA_002168155.1 Synechococcus sp. TMED19
TCAATCGGTCAACGGAGGGGGTGGGATTCGAACCCACGGAGGCTTTCACCTCGCCGGTTTTCAAGACCGGAGCCATCAACCACTCGACCACCCCTCCAAAGAGGGCCGCGCAGTAGCTGCGCCGCCCTCGGATTGTGCCACACCTGAACGAGAGCCCAGGCAGCCACAAAAGTCCCAGTCGCAGACTGGTCTTAATGAGACAGCGCGGCATGGTGGAAGTGATCGCCTCCCCGCTCATGGCCGTGCTGAGCACAGACTTCCTCGCCATCCGCACGCGGAAATTAGCGGAGATGATCCAGACCTTGCCTCAGTCAGCCTGCCCTGAGCACCAGCGTCACAGTTGCCGTGAACTACTCGATCAGCTCTGCAGCGCCATTGAGACGCTGAGCCTGAGTGAGCGACTCCCCGATCAGCCCTGCTTCGCCAATGGCAACAAGCACTTATCGGAGTCACATCCAGCTGGACCAGCTTCAACCAGCTCGCCTCGGTCATAGCGCTGCAAAGCTTCGAAAAAGTCACTGATGTTGCGGCGAGCCATCACCTCGGACTGAAGTCGCTCATAAGTGGCTTGATCGATCGGTTCAAACGGAAGTCGCGGGAAGGTTGCATTGGCATCAAAGCGAGCCAGCAACGCTGCAGAGATATAGCCATCACCCTGCTCAATGGCCTGGTGAATGGCATCGGCCAAGGGCTCAATCTCGTGCTCACGGAACTCAATTGTGGCTGAGGTGTTGTGGGCGGTGTAATGCTTCTGCACCTGCATATAGAAATCAAACTGGGCCAAGGCTGAGAAGTTATTGATATCAACCGCATCGGCACCGGGCAGGTTGGCCCAGCTCACCTCGGTGGGAATCTCCACCAGCCACTCCGTACAACGGGGATCAAAGGGATCATCCAGCAGTCGGCCCTGCTCGTCCTTGTCGGACTGGGACGGCACGATCGTATAGCCGTAGTCCATACAGGCCAGGGCCACAGGATCATTTTTGCGGAAGGTGATGCGGCGGATGAAGCGCTGAGCTTTGGGGGGATGCCAGCCAGGAGCTGCACCAGTCAAAAGGCTCTTAGTACCGGCAGGCTGCACGGTGGTACAGCGGTTGGGACGGCGTAGGCCGTGCTGGTCGCAGTAGGACCACACTGCCTCGTTGACGATTGATTTCCAACGGCTCAGGTACTCGGCCTCTTGGCGCTTGAACGCCTCGCCAGCCTCGGTGGCAGGGCGGCCGGCGGCCCACCACTCCAACCAGGAACTACCGAAGGCATGAACGAAGAAATCGAACAAGCCGGTGAAGCTCACGCCCACGATTGGATCCCAGGCGCGGCTCTGGCGGTAGCGCTCCACTTCAAAGCGATGGTTCAACAGACAAGCGACCGAAAGACCGGCGGCCCTGAAGGCATCGGCCTGTCCGGCATGGTCCTCAGGATCAATGCGGTTGAGATGAACCTCAGCGAGATTGCAGTGGAAGTCAGCACCGAGAATCTCACCGCAGGGGTTTAGGCCATAGCGACCAAGGCGGTGCTCCAGCTCGGCTGCACTGATGGGTCCGTGGTTGAGCTGAAGCCAATTGCCAGCTTCCTCGCGGCCCTGCTCGCAGTAGATGGACTGGAACTCCTGGCGTAGCTCAGGGGTACTGAGCAGATCGGCGTTGGAACGAGCAATCGCCTCAGGGGCGAACTGAATCGCACCTTCGCCACACTGGAATTGCTTATTGACGGCTTCCAACACAACCTCGCGACTGGGACGGGTGTGGAAGACACGTGTGTGGTTCGCCATACGGAGGGCATCGCGCTCCGGGTCAATACGCCAGTTGCCCTCGCCGTCCTGCTGCCAGAGGTTCTCCTTCGCACCAGCTGCAGCGCTGTCCGAGGAGGCGAACTGACGCATGCCGGCGCTGCGGCGGATATTACCGGCCACGATCGTGACGGCAGCCTCATCGATCAGTAGGCAGCACTCAACCGAGGTGAGCTGGCGGCCATGGGCCTTGTTGAGGATCTGGGCCACCCGGCCATAGAGATCCTTGAGCTTGACCGGGTTGGCCATGCCCCCAAAGCCCTTGAGGGTTTCGCCAACGGGACGCACATCAGAGAGGTCGACATCCACCTCGATCGGACCGCTGAAACGCTCGTCGCTGCAAAGCTCCAACAGGAGCTGATAGCTGTCCACCCAGCCACGGCGGGTGTCGCCCACTTTCACCTTGACGTGATGACCTTCAACGGTGTGAGTGGTGATCTCCTGGCGTAGCTCGGCGGGGGTGGCGCCGATATCTGTGACTGAGAGGATGCGCAGCTCATTGCGCACCGCGGGCAAACGCTCGATCAGGCGCGGCTCAATGATGGAGCCGGTGCCGCAACCCATCATCGCCAGGTCCATCATCAGACCGAAGGCTTCCCAGTCCACCAAGTTGGTGGAGGTGCAGTTGTAGGCACCGGAGAAATTGACGTTCTGCTCGATCCAGGGAGTCCCTCCGATCCACAGCCAGCGCCCGGAAGGCAGGGAAGTGAGCTGACGCTGCATACGACGCATCACGCCCACTTCTTCATCACTGAGGCCGCCAAGGCTCTGTAAACCAGCGAGGTTGCGGTCGCCGACCTGATGCCAGCTCTCGCGCCCAGCTGGGGTCTTGCGACTGTAGGTCCGGTAAAAAACAGGGTTAGCCGCCGGAGCGGTAGCCGGGAAGTCGGTCTGCAGCAGTGCAGCCGAGTTGGGCTCAGAAGCGGTGTTAGTCGCCGAGGAAGACGGCACAAGCAGGTCAGAAGATAGGGTCACCGAGCACTAGATCTAGTATGTGGAGGGAAGCTAATACGCCATAGGCGGCGGTAGAGAAAAAATGCCGGCCACGGATCTGACCATCGATACCGACGCCTTCGGCGCACCACCGCTAGGCGAATCCTTGCTAGATCGCTGAGGCCTGACCCAGCCCCGATGGCTCGCTTTCAAACGCTGCTGGAAGCCCTCAACCAGATGCGCCTATTGGCGGATGTGAGACGCAGCCACGGAGATCTCGAGGACATCGCAGATCTGGTGGATAGCTTCATTGAGACCCCACAAATGGAGGCCTGTCTGGCGAGGGTGCGGCAGTTGCCCTCGGTGGCGGCACTGATGGACGAGCGCTACCACCCGCTTCAACCGGATATCGAGAAGCTGCAGCAGCTGCCGAACACAACCCTGGGGGGGCGTTACGCGCGGCTGATCCGGCAACAGGGCTACGACCCGGAATTCTTCCGCCCACGCCCTGTGGAAAGTGAGGGTCAGTGGCTTACTCAGCGGGTGGCCACGACCCATGACATTCACCATGTCG
This sequence comes from Synechococcus sp. TMED19, assembly GCA_002168155.1. Classification (GTDB taxonomy): domain Bacteria; phylum Cyanobacteriota; class Cyanobacteriia; order PCC-6307; family Cyanobiaceae; genus RCC307. The sequence goes on from NHBY01000039.1 coordinate 3,297, forward strand.
TAAGCGGCTTCAGCACCCGCCGCGAGGGTGAGAGCGGCGTACTGGCAATCACCGCCAGTCAAATCGGCTTTCCTGCCTACGTGATGCTCAACAGCGCTGCTGTCCTGGCCAGCTTCCGACTCGAGCCTCAGCACCATGGCGACATCAGTCAGGCGATCAGCCACGGGGTGAGCATCGGCTTTCGGGCTCAGCCCCTAATCGGTGCGCGATGGGAGGAGGGCTGGGAGAAACCTCTCGATGACTGGCGCCTGGAGCTGGGCATCGACAACCCAGCAGATAAAGCCAGCTATGGCCTGGATCAGTAATTCAGCAGGCGAATCCGGAAGCGGGCCAGTTGCTCAGCCTGCTGAGGTTCCTCCTGCAGAAATGGATGCTCGGCCAGGGATTGCATCACCAGTGCAAACTTGGCCTCACAATCAAGGCCATGGCCAGGTTGCTGCCGCTCGAAGCTTTCCCAGGCGTCGGAAAAAGCCATTGCAAAGCCATCAGGGTTGTTGAACACCTGGCCTGCTGAAGGCAGTCGATCCGGATCCGGCAGTGGCACGGCAACGGTGGAGCTGGATTGCAGATTACGGAGTGGGAAGCTGGAGCCCCCTCCCGAGGCCAACGCCATGGCGAACAGCCCGCCGGATCTGCCAGCCGCAGATATAGGGGAGGCCGTCTCAAGGCGACGGAATTTCGCGATCATTTCCCACCCCGACGCGGGCAAGACCACCCTCACGGAAAAACTGCTGCTTTACGGCGGTGCGATCCAGCAAGCCGGTGCGGTCAAGGCCCGCGGCGAACAGCGGCGCGTCACCTCAGACTGGATGGAGATTGAAAAGCAGCGGGGCATCTCCATCACCTCCACGGTGCTGCAGTTCGATTACCAGGGGAACACCATCAACCTGCTGGACACCCCAGGCCACCAGGACTTCTCCGAGGACACGTACAGAACTCTGGCGGCCGCCGATAACGCGGTGATGCTCGAGGACGCAGCCAAGGGCCTAGAGCCTCAGACCCGCAAGTTGTTTGAGGTCTGCCGCATGCGCCAGATCCCAATTTTTACCTTCATCAACAAGATGGATCGGCCAGGCCGCGAGCCGCTGGAGCTCCTTGATGAGATTGAGAAGGAACTTGATCTGGTGCCGTGGGCGGTGAACTGGCCGATCGGCAGTGGGGAGAACTTCCGCGGGGTGATCGATCGGCGCAGCCGCCAAGTCACCCTGTTTGAACGGGCCGAACGGGGTCGCCAGGCCAGCGAACAACAGCTCAGCGCCGATGACCCCGCCCTACGGGAACTGGTGGAGAACGAACTGCTGGATACCGCCCTGGAGGAGCTGGAACTACTAGAAGGAGCCGGCGCTGAGCTGGACCTGGAGCTGGTCCATGCCGGCGAACTGACGCCGGTATTTTTCGGCAGTGCCATGACCAACTTTGGCGTGCGCCCGTTCCTGGATGCCTTCCTTGAACTGGCTCAGAAGCCAATAGCCCGCCAGAGCATCGATGGCCTGATCGATCCTCTGCGTCCAGAGTTCAGCGGCTTCGTTTTCAAGCTCCAGGCCAACATGGACACCCGTCACCGCGACCGGGTGGCTTTTGTACGCGTCTGCTCCGGCAAGTTCGAGAAGGACATGACCGTGCAGCATGCCCGCAGCGGCCGTGCCATCCGCTTATCACGGCCCCAGAAGCTCTTCGGCCAGGACCGCATGGTGGTCGACGAGGCTTACCCAGGGGACGTAATCGGCCTCAACAATCCCGGAATGTTCGCCATCGGCGACACCCTCTATATCGGTCAGAAGGTGGAATACGAAGGCATCCCTTGCTTCAGCCCGGAAATCTTCGCTTGGTTGCGAAACCCCAACCCTTCAGCCTTCAAGAACTTCCGCAAGGGGGTCAACGAATTGCGTGAGGAGGGTGCGGTGCAGATCCTCTACGACACCGACCAAAGCAAGCGGGATCCGATCCTGGCCGCCGTCGGTCAGCTACAGCTGGAAGTGGTGCAGCACCGCCTGGAGAACGAATACGGCGTGCCCACCCGGCTGGAACCACTCGGTTTTGCCGTAGCGCGCTGGGTCAGCGGCGGCTGGAGCGAGCTCGAGAAGGTTGGGCGCATCTTTAACTGCAAGACCGTTCGTGATGCCTGGGATCGCCCAGTGCTGCTGTTCAAGAACAACTGGAACCTGAACCAACTCAACGAGGATCACCCCGATCTGGAGCTGGCCTCCGTGGCGCCGGTGGTCAGCGGAAGCGAACCGATCAGCCTTTGAGCCACAGCGAAGCGGCAAGCTCGCCAAGATGAAGGGACTGCCTGCTTCTGCCATGGCCACCCAATGGTGGGTGCGGCCCCGTTTTGATGGCGGCTGCGACTATGTCCGCTTACGCCTTAGCGGTGCCAAGCCTGCTGATCCAAGCGACAGCATCGAATGGATCGAAGGATCTCACCTGCCTCCTCAGATGCCCCTACTCAAGCGTCGTCTCTGGGTGAGCGCTGAACTAGCCCAACACCGGCAACAGCAACTACAGGCCTGTGGCTTTGAGCCAAGCAAACCGGTGTTCTAACTCTCAGCTGATATCACCAACAGCCGATACGCTTGCCAAAACACTTGCCCCCGTGGCCCAGGCACCTCCCCCCGCTGACCCCGACAGCAACGATCCCTATCAGCGGTTGGGCATTACTGCCGACGCCAGCTTTGAAACCGTGCAACGCGCAAAGCAGGAACGCTTAAGCGAGCTGACCGCTGATGATCCTCAGGCCAAAGCCAAGGTGGAGGCCGCCTATGACGCCGTGCTGATGCAAAGGCTGAAGGATCGACAGCTGGGCCAACTCACCGGGGCAGCTGCGAGCGCCTCAAAGATTGAGGCCAGCGCTGGGGCCAGTGAGGCCTCCAAAGGGCTGCCAAAGTTACCCGCGATGCCTTCGCTGCCTGCTGCCAAGCTCGATCTGCAGTGGCCGCAGCTGAGCCTGGCAGAAGGACCCCAGCTCTGGCAGCCCCTAGCCGGCCATGGCGCTGTACTGGCCGGAGTGCTGCTACTTGGCACACAGCCAGGTTTACCGGAATTATTGCTTTCTCTGGCGGCCCTGATCACCATTGCCAGTCTGCAGCGCCGCCGAAGCCGCTTCTTCAAGGCTGTGGGCTTCACTCTGCTGGCCTTGATCGCCGGCACGTTGATCGGCGGCTTATTTAGCGCCTCGGTGCAGGGACTGGCCCTACCCCTGAGCGTCAACCAGCTGGCGGCCGTGCCGACGGTGCTGCTGCTCGCCGCACTAGCGGTCCTGCTGGACTGAAGCGGTCATTGCCGGCTTGGCATCAATGCCATAGGGGCCATCGATGCTGATGCCGCAGCGTTTGGCGGCCACATCCCAAGCTCGATCAAATCGCTCCCAGCGGAAGCTTCGTGGATCCCTGCGGCTGTGGCTGCGATCAACCGATTCATGGGTCGTGATGCGCCGCATCGGAATGCCCCAACGCAGCTGCCAAATCAACACGTGTTCGGCCAACCGCAAGTATTGGGACTTGCTGTATCCGCCGTGGGCATCGTCATCGCCACGTCCGTCTTCAGGACTCTCCAAGCTGATATGAAGGGCCACATTGTTCAGTGAACCGCCCGCCAGGGGTGTTGTGGCCGGATGATGACGGATGGTGGCATCACCCCAAGCACTCCAACCCGCCCCGAAGGCCCGGTTGAGATCAGGCACGAGCCGGTAAGCCGTTCCGTTGCGATCCAACAGCAGGTGATAACTGGCCTGATCCGCATCACGGGGGTGAGGGGTCTGGAAGAAGTGGAGGGTGTCCTCAAGAGACAGCACGGTCTCGTGCACAACCACCAACGAAGGCTGATCCGGCACCAGCCCACCGGAGGAATCGGTAGGCCGGCGCACTCCAAAATTGGTGGGATCTGCAGGGGTGTCACGCTCACGTATGCCCAGAAGCTCAGCGCATCGCTCGGCGGCATGAGGATTGGGACTCAGGAGCGGCTGCAGCCCATCTCCTTGGGCGATCGGCTCCGGAGATTCAACGGGAAGATCGGGGAACTGTTGCTGGAAAAACCAAAAACCTGACACCGAGCCTGCACCCAGCAGCAAGCCTGCAAGGCACCACAACAGTGATCGGGGCATCAGCCCTGGGCAGAGCGATACAGACCCTGCAATAGAACAGCCGCCAAGGGCAACCACAACCCCAGCAGCCACCAGCTCAGTAATGCAGCCAGAAGGGTCAGGCCCCAAAGCAACAAAAGACTGGGCAACAAACGCCGCCAGTGGCGGCGTATAAGCACGGTGCTGCTCGCCATCACCTCCCACGCCTCACCGCCTTGATCGACAAGCAGTGGAAGGGAGAAGCTCCAGAACAGCAGGAGCATGAGCCCAGGCAAGACGAACGCCAGTCCAGCCAGAGCGATGAGGCTGCCCATCAGCAAGGGGAGCAGCAGCAACGGCAGGGGTGCTCGCTTTAGTGGGGTAAGAAATCCACGCCAAGAAAACTGCCAGGGGTCCAGGCTCCTTTCGCTGAGCGCCAACAGGCCAGCGACGGCGACGGTCAAACCAATGAGCTGAACAGCAACCTGCAGGAGCAGGGGTAGAGGCAGCCAGGACGCCAGCTGCAGGGCGAAAGTCCAACCCAAGGACCAGCTAGCCAGTTGAAGCGGTGCTTGAGCAACTTGAGCTACAGCCCGCTGCAGAGCCTGCAGGGGAAGCCGGAGCGGGGCGGCGGTCATCGACGGCGATTTAATTCATTAAACGTAGAAACTGCAGACCGCTGCGCCAGAAACTGTTACCAAACGCGTAGCTCAAGGCTCGCGATAGATCACGCGGCCACGCTCATCACTGCCCACAAGCAACAGATCGGCATGCTGCATCCGATCCAGTTCGGCACGAACCGCGTCCAGTTGAGCCAGCCCGGGTGGCTGAATCGTCAGCAGGGCATCGTTAAGGCTGAACCCCCCCTCACCGCTGCGGCGGGCCAGCAGCAGCAGCTGGCGGTCCAATGGTTCGGGCTCACCCTGCTGGTTGCGAGCCCGCTCCAACAGGGTGGGGGCATTGGCATGGCCTACAAGGCCAGGGATCAAAAACAGATCGACCAGGGTGCCGATCCCCAGAAAACCAAAGGTGAATAGATAGATCACCCCGCTGAGGGGCCGCCGGTTGTAAATGCGCTGCACGCCGCAGACCCCCACCAGCGAAAGACACCAAAGCAAATAGGAAACATCGACGCGCCGGAGCTGAGCGCGGTTGGGGGACGACGTAGTCGGCACGCTCAGACTGCGTAGGATCCCCATTCTCAACGGATTCGAACCGGTGTCGTCAGCTGCAGTGGAGCTGCCCAAAACCAGCGAAAGCCCCCAGCTGCTGAAGATCCGCCACTCCATGAGCCACGTGATGGCAATGGCGGTGCAGCAGCTGTTCCCCAGCGCCCGGGTAACCATTGGACCCTGGACTGAAACAGGCTTTTATTACGACTTTGACAACCCTGAACCTTTCACGGAGGCCGACCTCAAGGCCATCAAGAAGGGGATGATCAAGATCATCAATAAAAAATTGCCGCTCGAGCGCGTTGAAGTAAGCCGCACCGAAGCAGAGGAGAAGATCAAGGCTCAGAAGGAGCCCTACAAGCTTGAGATCCTCGAGGGTCTGCAGGAACCGATCACTCTGTATACCCTCGGCGAGGAGTGGTGGGACCTTTGCGCAGGCCCCCATGTCGAGCACACCGGACAACTCAACCCCAAGGCGTTTGAGCTTGAAAGCGTGGCCGGTGCCTACTGGCGCGGCGATGAAACCAAGGCCCAGCTGCAGCGCATCTACGGCACCGCCTGGGAGAGCGCTGATCAGCTCGCCGAGCACAAGCGGCGCATCGAAGAAGCCAAGCGGCGTGATCACCGCCGAATCGGCAACGATCTGGACCTGTTCTCCATCGAAGACGAAGCCGGTGCAGGTCTGGTGTTTTGGCATCCCCGCGGCGCCCGCATGCGCCTGTTGATCGAGGACTTCTGGCGCCAGGCCCATTTCGCTGGGGGCTACGAGCTGCTCTACACCCCCCACGTTGCTGACATCAGTCTGTGGAAGACCTCAGGTCACCTCGATTTCTACAGCGAGTCGATGTTCGGCCCCATGGAGGTCGATGAGCGGGAATACCAGCTCAAGCCGATGAACTGCCCCTTCCATGTTCTGACTTACGCCAGCACATTGCGGAGCTACAGGGAGCTGCCCATCCGCTGGGCCGAGCTGGGCACGGTCTACCGCTACGAACGCCCCGGCGTAATGCACGGCTTGATGCGCGTGCGGGGCTTCACCCAGGACGATGCCCACGTCTTCTGCCTGCCCGAGCAGATCAGCGATGAGATCCTGCGCATTCTTGATCTGACCGAGGAGATCCTCAGCACCTTTGATTTCACCAACTACGAGATCAACCTCTCCACACGACCAGAAAAATCGATCGGCGAGGATGCCGTCTGGGAACTGGCCACAAAAGGGCTAATCGAAGCCCTCGAGCGCAAGGGCTGGAGCTACAAGATCGATGAAGGTGGCGGTGCCTTTTATGGCCCCAAGATCGATCTCAAGATCGAAGACGCGATCGGCCGCATGTGGCAGTGCTCGACGATCCAGCTGGACTTCAACCTGCCCGAACGCTTCAAGCTCGAGTACGTCGCCGCCGACGGCTCCAGGCAACGCCCGATCATGATCCACCGCGCCATCTTCGGATCGCTAGAGCGGTTCTTCGGGATCATGACCGAGAACTATGCCGGGGATTTTCCCTTCTGGCTGGCCCCTGAGCAGATCAGGCTGCTGCCGGTCACCGATGGGGTGATGAACTACGCCGAGAAGATCAAGCAAGCCTTGAAATCAGCTGGCGTGCGTTGCGACATCGACCAAAGCGGCGACAGGCTCGGCAAGCTGATCCGCACGGGAGAGCAGAAGAAGATTCCAGTCCTAGCGGTGATTGGCGCCCAGGAAGCAGAACACAACACCCTGAGCCTGCGAAGCCGTTTGCAGGGTGATCTCGGTGAGGTGGCCGTTGATGCCTTGCTTCAGGCCGCTGAAACAGCAAACGCACAACGCGCTGCCACTCTCGATCTGCCGGTAGCGGCGCCTGCCGGAGCCTCTTAACCGCTAACCACCTCCCAAAGTCGTGTGACAGGGCCAGGCTGAGCCCATCGAAGTGAGCCCATGACCCTGCTGCTGGCCGGCGATCTCGGTGGCACCAAAACCCTGCTGGCCCTTTATCGCAGCGAGGGTGATCGACTCGACTGCATCACAAAGGAGCGCTACGCCTCAGCAGAGTGGTCCGGCCTAGGGCCAATGCTGCAGCACTTCCTTAAGGACCATCATCCGGGCAATGGCCAGGTTGATGGGGGTTGCATCGCTGTGGCTGGTCCGGTCCAGCACGGCAAAGCCCACATCACGAACCTGCACTGGAGTCTGGAGCAGAGCGAGCTTGCAGCCGAATGCGATATCGGCGCACTGGAGTTGGTCAATGACTTCGCGGTGTTGGTCTACGGGCTGCCCCACCTCACAGCCAATCAGCAGGTAGTTCTTCAAGAGGGGGAAGCCGATCCCACAGGTCCGATCGCAATCCTTGGCGCCGGTACCGGGCTGGGCATGGCCCGCGGCATCCGTTCCAGCGGCCAGCTGATTGCACTCCCCAGCGAGGGAGGGCACCGGGAATTCGCCCCCCGCAACGCCGATGAAATCCTGATGCTGGGCTGGATGCGCAAGGAGCTGGGCCTCGAGCGCCTCTCCATCGAGCGGGTCGTGAGCGGCACCGGCCTGGGGCTGATCTTTCTCTGGCTTTTGCACTGCGGTGGACTGGAGGACATCAATGACCTGACCCAATCGGCGCTGGCCTGGCGCCAGCAACCCCCAGGAACACCAGGGAGACCGGACTTGCCGGCGATGGTGGCCAAACGCTGCGGCGAAGGAGGCGTTCTCTCCAGCCGGGCGGTGCAGTTATGGCTAGGGGCCTACGGCTCCGCCGCCGGTGATCTGGCCTTGCAGGAGCTCTCCAGCGGAGGCCTGTGGGTTGGCGGCGGCACCGCTGTCAAACACCTTGAACGCCTCAAAAGCGATGCCTTCCTGGAGCCGATGCGCAGCAAAGGGCGTTTCCGTAACTTCATCAGCGGCCTACCAGTGAATGCCCTGGTGGACCTCGATGCAGGGCTGTTTAGCGCGGCCTGTCGGGCACGCATGCTGGCAGAGTGCGATTAACGCAGAACCATGGGCCCGGCACTGAATCCGGGTGCTGGAGGATCGGACGCAGTGATGGCCAAACCGGAGATCGGATCTGCCGTTGTGGTGGATGTGCCCGCCACAACGGCCAACCTCGGGCCCGGGTTTGATTGTCTCGGCGCCGCGCTGGATCTGAGCAACCGCTTCCAGCTCACGGTGCTGGAAGGAGGAGCCGAACGCTTTGAGCTCATCATTGAAAGCGAAGAAGGCTCACACCTGCGAGGCGGCCCAGACAATCTCGTGTACCGCGCTGCACAGCGCGTTTGGCGTGAAATCGGGATGCCACCGGTCGCCCTGGAGGCGCGGGTCCACCTGGCTGTGCCGCCAGCGCGGGGGCTGGGAAGCAGTGCTACGGCAATCGTTGCCGGCCTTATGGGGGCCAACGCCTTAGCCGGCGAAGCTCTTGGCAAGGAGAAGCTTCTGGAGCTGGCGATCGACATTGAAGGCCACCCTGACAATGTGGTGCCCTCGCTGCTGGGTGGGCTCTGCCTAACGGCCCAGGCTGCATCCCGTCGCTGGCGAGTGGTGCGCTGCGAGTGGCACGCGGAAGTGCAAGCGGTGGTCGCAATCCCCAGCATCCGGCTCTCCACAGCCGATGCCCGCAGGGCGATGCCTAAACACATCGTGATCCCGGACGCGGTGGCCAATCTGGGGTCCCTCACCCTTCTGCTGCAGGGACTGCGCAGCGGGAATGGTGATCTGATCACCGATGGCATGCATGACCGACTTCATGAGCCCTACCGGTGGCCACTGATCCAAGGGGGCAGCGAGGTGCGTAAGGCTGCGATGGAGGCGGGTGCCTGGGGGTGCGTCATCAGCGGCGCCGGCCCCAGCCTGCTGGCCCTATGTCCGCCCTCCAAAGGCCAGGCGGTCGCCGAAGCAATGGCCAGCAGCTGGGAGAAGAAGGGCGTCACAGCCAAGGCCCTTGCCCTGTCGCTCCAAAACGGGGGAAGCCGCTGGAAGAAAGCTGAGTAGATCTACCCACGCTCCTGTCGTCAAGCTGATAAGTTGACAGCCAATAAATACCTGGCGGCCTGTGGATCTCAGCCTGATAGTGCTGCTGCCGCTGGTCGGCGTACTCGTCCTGGTACTGCTTCCCCCTAGTCAGCAGAAAGCCTGTCGCTGGGTGGCCTTCATCACACTTTTGGCTGATCTGGCCTTAATGGTCTGGTCCTTCAGCCGTCACTTCGATCCTGATCTGGGGACGCTGCAGCTAATCGAACGCATCGACTGGCTGCCGGCCATGGGTCTGCAATGGTCTCTGGCCGCTGATGGCATATCCGCTCCGCTGGTGCTGCTCAGCGGTCTGGTGACCCTGCTAACGGTGGCAGCGAGCTGGACGATCGAGCGCAAACCCCGTCTGTATTTCGCTCTCCTGTTGGCGCAGGCCTCAGCCCAAGCGGTGGTCTTCCTCTCTCAGGACTTCCTGCTCTTCTTCCTGGCCTGGGAGCTGGAGCTGGTGCCGGTCTACCTGCTGATCGCCATCTGGGGCGGCCAGCGGCGCCAATATGCCGCCACGAAATTCATCCTCTACACCGCCACGGCCTCACTCCTGATCCTGATCAGCGGCCTGGCTCTTGCCTTCAGCGGCGACAGCTTCACGCTCAACCTCGCTGAGCTGTCCTCCCGCAGCTACACCGGCACCTTCGGCCTGCTCTGCTATCTCGGCTTCCTGATCGGCTTCGGCGTCAAGCTGCCGATGTTCCCCCTACACACCTGGCTGCCCGATGCACATGGTGAAGCCAATGCGCCGATCTCGATGCTGCTGGCAGGCGTTCTGCTGAAGATGGGCGGCTATGCCCTACTGCGCTTCAACGTGCAGATGCTGCCGGATATCCACCTGCAGCTGGCCCCCGCCCTGATGGTGCTGGGCATCGTCAATGTGGTGTACGGCGCTCTGAACGCTTTTGCCCAGGACAATGTCAAACGCCGTATCGCCTGCAGCTCGGTGAGTCATATGGGCTTTGTGCTGCTGGGCATTGCGGCAGTGAACGACCTAGGCCTCAGCGGTGCAATGCTGCAGATGATCAGTCACGGCCTGATTGCCGCCGGGCTCTTCTTCGTTACCGGTGTCTTCTACGAGCGCACCAAGACCCTCTCAATTCCAAATATGGGCGGCTTGGCCAAGGTGCTGCCGATCACCTTCGCCCTATTCGTGATTACCTGTCTGGCCTCACTGGCCCTGCCGGGCATGAGTGGCTTCGTGAGCGAGATCACTGTCTTCCTTGGCATTACCAGCAACGAAGCCTTCACCCCCACCTTCAGGGTGATCACGATCGTCCTTGCGGCCATTGGTTTGGTGCTGACGCCGATGTATTTACTGAGCATGTGCCGCCGAGTCTTCTTCGGGCCGCGGATTCCTGCATTGGCCACCGTGGGAGATATGCGTCCTCGCGAGCTGACTATTGCCCTGGTCTTGGTGGTGCCCACCCTGCTGATCGGGTTCTGGCCGCGTTTGGCCACTGGTATTTATGACGCCACAACCGACAGCATCGCCGGCCAGCTACACAACACGCTGCTGGCGGCACTACAACTGACCTCATCTGTTGGTTGATTTGATGTCCCAGACCCCCTCCTCCTCAGCTGAGCTGCTGCGTGGTGAAGGTCTGCCGAACTTCGGCGCAATCACACCTGACTTGGTTAGATCAGCGATCCCGCTGCTTTTGGCTGAGCTGGAACAAAGGCTGGAAGACATCGAGAACGACCTGCTTCAGGCCGGGCCCATCACCTGGGAGCGGCTGATGCCACCCCTGCAGCAGATCGGGGAGAGGCTGCGTTGGAGCTGGGGTGTGGTGGGCCACCTGCTTGGCGTCTGCAACACCAAGGAGCTACGGGAAGCCCATCAGAGCCAGCAAGCCGCCGTGGTGCGTTTCAGTAGCCGTCTGGGACAGTCGCAACCGATCTACACAGCCATCGAGCAACTCGCAGCCCAGTTCAATCAGCTTGATGGGTGTCAGCGCCGCATTGTCGAGCAGGAAAAGCTGGAGATGCAGCTTCGCGGGGTGGGATTGGAGGCAGAAACACAGCAGCGCTTCAATCAGATCAGCGAAGAGCTCAGTGCACTGAGCACACGCTTCAGCAACAACGTGCTCGATGCCACCGCCGCCTGGGAACTATTGCTGGACAGCCCTGAGCAGGTTGCCGGCTGCCCCAACAGCCTGCTCGAGCTGCTAGCGGATGCGGCTCGCAACAAGGGACATGAGGCTGCCAACTGCGAGAACGGCCCCTGGCTGCTGGGGCTGGATCACCCCCGCTATGGCCCCTTCCTACGTTTTGCCGATCGCCGTGACCTGCGCGAGCAGGCGTACCGAGGCTTCATCAGTCGCGCCGCCGAAGCAAACAGCGACCTGGTGGGCGAGATCCTCAAACTGCGCCAAGAGAAGGCCAATCTGCTGGGCTACGGCAACTGGGCAGAGGTCAGCCTGGCCAGCAAAATGGCCCCATCTGTTGCTGCCGTGGAGCAGCTGCTGGAGGACCTGCGCGCCCCATCCATCCGGGCGGCCAACAACGAGCTCAAGGATCTTGAAGCACTGGCCGGAGGAGCACTACAGCCCTGGGACCTGAGCTACTGGGCCGAGAAGCAGCGCCAGCGACTCTTTGATCTCGACAGTGAAGCCCTGCGGCCCTATTTCCCCCTCCCCCAGGTCCTTGATGGCTTGTTTGGCCTCTGCCAGCGACTGTTCGGCATCCACATCACGGCCGCCGCTGGTGAAGCTCCGCTGTGGCATTCGGACGTGAGCTTCTTCCGCGTTAGCGATGCCAACTCTGGTCAGCCCCTTGCAGCCTTTTATCTCGATCCATTCAGCCGCCTGGGCAGCAAGCGCGGCGGAGCCTGGATGGATGAATGCCTTGGCCGTCAACGCAACAGCAAAGGTGACTTAGTGCTGCCAGTGGCCTACCTGATCTGCAACCAGACCCCACCGGTTGGGGAAGCCCCAAGCCTGATGAGTTTTGACGAGGTAGAGACGCTCTTCCATGAATTCGGTCACGGCCTGCAGCACATGCTCACCACCGTGGAGCAGCCAGAAGCCGCTGGCATTAACGGCGTGGAGTGGGATGCAGTGGAGCTTCCCAGCCAGTTCATGGAGAACTGGTGCTACGACGGGACAACCCTTGATGCCATCTCCCGCCACTGGAAAAGCGGTGAGGCTCTACCGCAAAGCGAACGCGAGAAGCTACTGCAGGCCCGTACGTTCATGAATGGTTCCGCCACCCTCCGCCAGGTGCACCTGGCCCTGACCGACTTGCGACTCCACGCCACCTGGCGTCCTGAGGTCGGCATCAACCCGGAGGAATTGCGCCGCCAGGTCGCTGAGACCACGACGGTGATTCCTCTGCTGGATGAGGACGCCCTGCTCTGCAGCTTCGGGCACATCTTTGCCGGTGGCTATTCGGCTGGGTACTACAGCTACAAGTGGGCTGAGGTTCTCAGTGCTGACGCCTTTGCCGCCTTTGAAGATGCGGGCCTCGATGACGAACAAGCTGTTCAGGACACCGGACGCCGCTTCCGTGAAACAGTGCTGAGCCTCGGCGGGAGCGAAGCACCAGCTCAGGTATTCGAGCGATTCCGCGGACGGGGACCGTCAGCGGATGCCCTGCTGCGGCACTCCGGACTAATCGCCGCCTGAGGCCAGTAACGCCTCAACACTTTCGACCTTCTCAGCCATCGTCTGATCACGGTCAGTGCGGGTATTGATCTTCACCGTGGTGTAAATGCGAGGGGTGCCCATGGCATGCACCACTTCATGACACTCGCGAATAGCCTCAAATACCGATCCCCAGTCGCCTTCGATCGCGGTGCCGTTGGGGTGCAGTTGCACATGCAAACCGGCTTTGTGGAGCACTCGCTCACATGCGGCGATGTAGGGGGCCAAGTTCACCCCCACCCCGATCGGCACCACGCATAGATCCACGATCACCTTCATCGCCAGAGGCCGACGCGGGCTTCATCATGCCGGCAGAACTGCGGCAACCAGATGGTCCTCACCCCATACCTGGAGCTCCACAACGTGAATGCCTATCTAGGGGAGCGGCGGGTGTTTAACGGGCTGAATCTGGAACTCAACCTGGGTGAGCAGACAGCAGTACTTGGCCCCAACGGCGCTGGGAAGAGCGCCCTGGTGAAACTGATCAGCCGCTCGATCTATCCGCTGGTGGAGCCAGGCTCCAGCCTCAAGCTGTTTGGCAGCAGCACGGTGAACCTCTGGGCGTTGAGGCGCCGCATTGGTCTTGTCTCAACTGATCTACAGGGGCAATACATCCCCCAGGTCCGAGGGTTGGATGTGGTCCTCTCAGGGTGGTTCGGATCGGTGGGGTTGGGTCGCGATCAGGAGCCAACTGCCGGGCAAAGGCAACGAACCTGGGAGCTGATGGAGAAACTTTCACTAGTCGAGCTGAGCCATGAGCCTTTTGGGCAGCTATCGGAGGGCCAACGGCGCCGATTACTGATCGCCCGGGCCTTGGTCCACAAGCCCGAGGTGCTCGTGCTGGATGAACCCACTAACGCTCTTGACCTCAAGGCCAAGCACCAGCTGCTTGACCTGCTGCGCCAGCTGGCGCAAAACGGCACCACACTGCTGTTGGTGACCCACCAAATTGAAGCGATCGTGCCGGAGATCAGCCGATGTGTATTGCTGAATCAGGGCCAGGTCGTCGGCGATGGAGCCAGTTCAGAGGTGTTACAGAGTCAGCCTCTCAGTGATTTGTTCGGCACGCCGCTGCAGGTGCTGGAAGCCAACAACTACCGCCAGGTGCTACCGAGGTGAACCCGGAGAATCCCCCGAGCGGGGGATGTGGGCAGCAGGCTGAACTGGAGAAGCTGGGAGCAAGCTTTTCCAACAAGAACATGTCTGACAGCTACTACCCCAACTCCCAAAGCAGCCGCCGAGGCAAGGCGGCCATCACCTTCTTCGTCAAACCAGAAGCCAAGGCTGCCATCCGCGCGGCCCTGGCCGATGGAGGCTATGGCACGAGTTACCAAGAGGGAATCGTCAACCTGCTCAGTGAGCTGCTCAACCGGCAGCAACGCCAGCCACTGGTTTAGCGGCGATAGGTGCGGCGCTCCCAATGATGCAACCGATGCTCATCGTCATAGATCAAGCTGAGCTGCTGGAAGCGATCAGAGGCGACACGGCAGCCCACCTCCAGCGTGAAGGCACGCTCAGGAATGATCTCCGGAACCGAACAGATCAAACCATCGCTGAAGGCGGCTGTGATGGCTTGACGCTGGAAGTTTTCAACGGCAAACGGTTCTGCGGCAACAGGCGCTGAGGGCAACCCATCGTCTCCTGGATAGAGCTGTTCAAGAACACCATGCCAACCCATGAGTTCTGCAAGTTGCTGGTTGGCGGGCAAGCCATCTACCCGCCGATGAGGCTCCGTTGGAGTGCTGCGGACGCAGCGGAATGGCACCACTGAGATGGCATCCAGGCGCCAAGAGTCCTCCTGCTCAATCCAAATCAGCACCAGCATCGAGCGGGAGCGTCCGCAAAAGAAATTGAGTTCGTGGGCGAAACGTTTGGATCCAGGCACCACCTGCAGGCTGGACTGGCCACCAGCGCCAGAGAACTGCCAGCAGTGGCCGCTCTGGTTATAGATCTTGCTGGAAATGGGGTGACGGGCCGTGCCCCCATGGGCGAACTTCAGACCGCTGCCATCCCAAAGACCGGTGTCATCGTCAAAAAAGCTGATGTCGTAGCAAGTGTTCTCGATCACTTCGCTGGGCCGACCCAAATCGAGCACTCCATCTTTGCTGCGCTGATACCACCGGCTTGGGCCCACCCAGCGGCCATCAAAGTTGGCGCGATTGAGATCCCACTGACCCTCCATTCCAGCCACAGAACGCAATGGAACAGTCTGGGAAGGATCTCAGCTCAGCGCGAAAAGCACAATGCGAAAGCTGAATCAACCCGCTCTACGGCCGCGGCCGCGCACCAGCATCCACAACAACCAGACCACCACAAGAACGGTAACGAGCACGTAAGGGAGGAAAAACACCTCACCAGCCACGATGGCCACATCGGCAATGCGGCTGAGCACGTAGACGGAACCAATCACCCAGAGCGTGATCAGGGCAATAGCAATGAAGCGCTCCAGCAGGGTGATGCGGCTCCAGGCACGGGCAAGGACCTGATTCATGGCACAGGTGTAAGCGCCCAAAGCTAGAAACCACTTTGGACAGCTCCCTCAGCCCCCAGGAAGGTTTCAGGCTCAGAGAAGATGGCTCCGTATGCCCAGGTCCGATGGCAGTTCACGGCCCATTGACCCCGATCTCCGAGGAGCTGTTCGCGGCTGTGGCCCAGCAGGCACGCCAGTCACCACGGCTGCGCAAGAACCACAACTTCCACGCAGAGTCGGATCTGGTGCAGCGGTTCCTCAACGTGCTGCAGCCAGGAACCTACGTACGACCTCACCGGCACGTGCGTACTGACCCAGGCAGCGGCTTCGAGTGCTTCCTGGTGCTGCAGGGGAGCATCGGCGTGCTGCTGCTGAATGATCAAGGGACGGTGGTGCAGCACGAACGATTGGAATCCGGCGGCGCCATCCGAGGCATTCAGCTGCAGGGGGGCCATTTCCATACCCTGGTGGCGCTAGAGAGCGATTCGGTGATGTTCGAGCTCAAGCAAGGGCCCTACGAACCGCTAAGCGACAAGGATTTCCTGCAGCACTTCCCAAGTGAGGGCAGCGCTGCAGCCACCGAGCAAGAACGACGCTGGCGCGCCTTATTCAGCTCCGCTGCCGCTGCACCGCCACCACACCGCTGAAACCAGGGATTGGCGCTGCCAGCTTGCGCAATTCCAGGCTGATGGGAATCGGGCCATAGCGCTGCTGCAACAGATCGAGGATCCGCTCGGAGAAATGCTCCAGCGTCTGGCAGCGCAGGCTCACCACCAGCTCTCGTAAAGCAGCCACCGCCTCGGCGTAATCAAGGGTGTCTCCGAGCCGGTCACTGCATCCGGCCGTACTGAGATCCACGCCAAAACTCAGATCCAGGGCAAACCACTGCCCCAGCTGCCGCTCACGCTCCAGCACACCGACATGGGCCCACAAGCGCAGGTCACGCACCACGATGCGATCGCTCACGGATGTCATCAACTCAAATCCTGATGCGAAAAGCTGCGAGCCCCGGTGGCAAAGTCAGCCGCCAGATGCCCCTCACCCCGCAATCGGTAGCGGTACGTGACCAATCCCTCGAGACCGACCGGTCCGCGGGGAGGCAGGGTCTGAGTGCTGATGCCAACCTCAGCTCCAAAGCCATAGCGGAAGCCATCGGCGAAGCGAGAAGAGCAATTGTGATAAACCCCAGCGCTGTCCACCCTGGACAGGAAGCGCTCAGCAGCGATTGCATCGCTCGTACAGATCACCTCGGTGTGTCGCGAACCATGTCTGCTGATGTGGGCCAGGGCTGAATCCAGATCAGGCACGACGGCAATCGAGAGCACAAGATCGAGATATTCGGTGGCCCAGTCGTCATCACTAGCCGGATGGCGAACACCTAGGGCCATGGCAGCTGCATCACCGCGCAGCTCCACCCCGGCGCCTTCCAGAACAGGGATCGCCTTGGCGAGGAATACCTCGGCTACATCCCGATGCACCAGCAGAGTTTCAATGGCATTGCAGGCGGCTGGGTACTGCGTCTTGCTGTCGAGGGTTACCGCAACCGCCTGATCAAGCTCAACAGATCGATCGACATATAGATGGCAGATGCCATCGGCATGGCCCAGCACAGGAATGCGAGTGTTGTCCTGAATGAATCGCACCAGCTCATTGGAGCCACGGGGGATGATCAAATCCACCAGTCCTTCGAGCTTGAGCAGGGCCAGGCTCTCCTCTCGACTGGTCAGCAGGGCAAGCACATCGGGATGCACCACTGAATGGCTCAGTCCCTGCTGCAGCGCCTTGAGAATCGCTGCGCAGCTGCCGTTGGCTTCACGGCCGCCTTTGAGAATGGCCCCGTTCCCCGAACGAATCGCCAAGGCGGCGATTTGGATTACCGCATCGGGCCTCGCCTCAAAGATCACCCCCACAACCCCCAGGGGGACCGTGACGCGCTCGAGCACCAAGCCCTCATCGAGGGCCCGGTGCACCTGACGCTGACCCAGCGGATCGTTCAGCCCCGCCAGCTGCCGCAATCCGGCAATCGCTGCTTCGAGCTTGGTGCCATCGAGCTTGAGACGCGCCATCAATGCCGGACTGAGCTGATCACGTTCGGCTGCGGCCCGATCACCCTCGTTGGCCGCAACGATCACATCGCGCTGCTCATGCAGAGCATCGGCCATGCACAGCAGAGCCTCACGCCGCTGCTGATCACTGCACTGAGCCAGATCAACGGCATGGCGGCGCAGATCCGTGGCGCGCTGCAACAGTTCTGGCGAAGGATCAGGGACAACCTGGTTCAAGGCGCGGCGGAGGCACTGACGGCATCATCCGACTCCATCGGGCAGCAGTCGATTAAGAGCAATCCGTGCTGCCCCGAGACGTCCAGCGCCATTACCCAAGGCAGCAGCTTCAATGCTGAGGCCTGCACGGCTTGGGGCCAGCACCCTGCGCTCCACCTCTTGGCGCAGGCTGGCAGCAAAAAATGGGAATGCCGCGCTGAGCCCGCCGCCCAGTAACACCCGCTCGGGAGTAAAGGCATAGACCAGGGAACTGATGCCGCAACCGAGCAGCTCCCCATAGCGCTGCCAAAGGGCCAGAGCTTCAACGTCACCTGCGGCAGCGCGGCGGGAAAGCTCCCGCGGCTCGGCGCCGGCCCAACTGGTTAAGGCACCGATACTGCAATAGCTCTCAATCGAGCCATTGTTGCCGCTGTTGCAAGACGGCCCGAGCGGATCAAGACCGATCAGCCCGGGCTCCGCGGCAGCTCCGCTGCGGCCCAAGAACAGCTCACCTCCCAGGATTACCCCCCCACCAACACCGGTGCCGAGGGTGAGCAGGACCACATCCTCAATCCCACAGGCAGCGCCAAGCCACTGCTCACCAAGCACCGCGCAGTTTCCATCATTAGCCATCGTCACCGGCCGGTGGAGCCGCGGCTCTAACCAGGCCGCAAGAGGAACCTGCTCCCAGCCAGGCAGGTTGATGCACACCTGGGCCACGCGACCAGAACGATCCATAGGTCCGGGCAGACCGATACCGACGGCATCGGCATCACGCTGGGGATCGAGCTGCGCGATCGCCTCCACGAGCTGACTGGTAATTGCCCCTGGAGTGGCGGGCTGAGGGGTTGGCACCTCTAGCTCCTCCATCAAGGTCCCGCTCTGATCAAAGCGCCCCATCTTGAGGCCGGTGCCGCCGATATCCACACCGATCACCTGTCGGGGTGGTGGCGTCATCAGGGCAGCTGCAACTCCATTGACCATTAAGGCCCACCGCCGTCAGAAGCGGAAGAACAGCTGCAGCTGCCCCTGCCACTGGCCCTGCTGATCAAGGGCCCCCTGGATGCCGAGGGTGTCAGTGGCCTGATAGCGCAACACCGCTTCCGGGGGAATGTCACTGCGGTTAGGGGCCGAGAGCACGGAGAAATTGAGCCGTTCGGTGATGTCGATGCCGACTTCGGCGCCGAGCACCAGCTGAGAAGGCACTCGCTGGCTCTTGCGGCGCCGGTCGCGATCTTCCACGTAGGGGTCGAGATAGGCCGGATAGATCGAGGCGGTGAGTCGGTCACCAAAGAGATCACTGAAGCCCCCCAGAACCGGGCTAAGCAGGGTTCCCCCCAAGACCGTGGCCAGAACCGTGCCGGCATTGCTGACTGCCAGACCCGCCAGTGAATTGCCCCCCAGCAGGGCCACCAGCTTCTCGCGTGGCATCGGCGGCACGCTGCGCAACTCCACGTTCTCGACGATGCGATCAGCGGGACCCCGCACAGTGACGATCACCTTGACCAGGTTGAGGCGATCGAGGCTGGTGAAACTTCCCTGCAGTTCATCGGCGGTGATCAGCCCATCGTTGTTGCTCGCCCGCACGCGATCGGATACCCGGGTAGTGAGCACTACATCGAGGTAGGGAATCAGCCCCAAGGAAGGGGTGAACACAGCCGCATTGGCATTGCTGCCATCGAGCTTGAGGGTGCTGGTCAGCACATTGATCCGCCCCTTAAGCAACCTCACGACACCCGAGAGCTGGACATCAGGACCAGCCGGACCATTGAGAGTGAGCAGGCCACCGATGCGGAAGTCAGCCAACGGCGGAGCGGAGATGCGCAACTTGGGCCCGAAACCGAGGCGCAGGTTGTTAAAGCGCAAGGAACCAATGCTTTTCAGACTGCGGCGAAGAGCCGCGCCTGTGCTGGATTCAACAGATGGGCCGAGCAGCACCACAGGTTGCGAGAAATCCCACTGCGTTTCGGGCATCTGCACTGACAACGGAACCGCCCCTCCGGAGCCGGAGGCAAGCAAGGAAGGCTTGACGCTGATCAGTCCCTCGCTCAGCTGCAGCTGTCCTCCAAGGCTGGGTTGCAGCAAGCTGCCGCCCACCGTGACGCTGCCATCGGCCAGCAATTTGAGATTGGGACGTTTGATCGGCAGCTTGCTTAAGGAGATGGTCACCCCAGGCGCACTGATGCCGCTTCTGAGCGCGAGGCTGCCACTTCCGCTGAGGCTCCCATCACCGATCCGGGCTTGGAGCTGCTCAAGCTGCAGGCGTTGAAAATCAAAAAAGGCCGCCGCCTGCAGATCCTGCACCGACTGCCCCGCCAGGACTGCTGAGCCATCACGGATGCGCAGGAATCCATTGGCAATCGGCTCCAGCCGGCTCCCGCGCACCAGCAGCTGCAGGTCAATAGTCCCCTGCCGCCACTCCAGCTCCCCGCCGCTGAGGGCAGTCAGGAAAACAAGACCATCGCCGCGGCTGGCGATGCGTAGCTCCAGATCGTCAGAGTCAGCGTCGAGTGGGAGCGTGCCGCGCAGCTCAACGTTGCTGCTGGCCTGACCGCCCCGCAGGGCCAGATCCAACTCAAGGGCTTGCCCCCCCAGTTCGATGCGACCGCGTTCAAGCCTCAGGCTCTGGCCCTTCAGGCTTGCCTTGGTCAGCCCCAGATCAAGGCTGAGCGTGGGAGACCCATCGCCTAGTTGCCAGTTCCCCTGACCACGCAAGGCGCCGCGCAGAGTGGCCGGCACTGGTGTCAGCAGGGCCAAAAACCCAAGGGGAAGTCCGGCAAAGCTGAACTGGCCTGCCCCCTGACCGAGAGGGCCATTGAGGCGGGCCACAAAGGGCTCCAGCTGCAGTGCCTGATCACGATCCTCGCCGCGCAGCCACAGGTGACCCTTGCTAGCGAGCTTGATCCAGAGCTGGGCGGGCTTGGGCCCACGCACCTCCAGATCAGCGTCGAGGAACCCCTGCACATCTTGAGGATCAAGCCGACCGGTATTGGGCTGCATCGGTCTGGCGGCGGCCAGCTCAGCCTGAGCTTTCTGCAGAGCTCGGATCTGTAGATCCAGGCTCTGACCGAGGGTGTCGATCGCCAAGGTGCCTAGATCACGGGCCTCACCAATGGGGGCCGCAACAGCTGGACGCTGAAGATCCCGCAGTAGACGAAGCAGACCTCCTGCCTGGAGGCGACGGGCGGTTGCTTCGAGCACCAGAGGACCATTCCAGGCGCCGCGGCTGCTGAGTTGCAGTGAACCGGGTCCCGGGGGGGTCAATTCCGCTTTTAGCGCGAAGCCCGGAGCACCCAACTGACCCTGCACCTCCAGCTTGCGGCCCTGAATCCAGGCCAGGGTGGGAGCCTCGAGCTCAGCACGGCCGGAGATGGCCAAAGGGTCCAGAGCAAGGCGACCGCTGCCCTGGAGCACACCGGTTAGTGGCAGAGGTTCATTACCGCGCAGCCCCAAGCGCAAGGGAGCCAGGGACCAACCTTTTGCTTGCCAGCGCAGACCATCACCCTGGGGTTGCAAGCTGAGACGGCCCTCACCTTTGCGCCCCTGCAGCGATTGCAATCTCAGCCCATCAAGCACTGCAGAGATCTCGGTCGTAGCCGAGCGCAACTGCAAGGCACCGGGTTGCCAGCGCCCCTGCCAGCGCTCAGGCAAGAGCAACGGGCCGATGCCAGGCTGCTGAAGCGAGAAGCTGGCATCGAGCTTGGGTTCAGCCGGTGTGCCCTTCAGCTTCAATGCCCCAGTAAGGCTGCCCCGCAACCGCTGATCCACTGCTGACAGGGGCAACTCACGCAACCGGGCTTCACCGGTGAGCTCCCCCTGCTGCCAAGGTTGATCGGGCTTGGGTCGCCAGAAAGCCTCCAGTTGCAGAGCCTCTCCTGCTATCGATGAGCGGCCCTTGAGCTCAAGCTGTTGCTGCTCGGCGGCCCAGCGCAGCGAGGCCTCCAGCGGAGCGGGGAGAAGAGCTTCTGATGCCCGCGCCTCGTCGGGGTCAAGCTGCAGCTGAGCCTGGAGCTGCTGCAGGGAGAGTGGTCCGAGCCAGCGACCGGCGGCCTCGCCGCGGAGCTTTAAAGCACCGGCCACCGTGCTCAGAGAACCCTGCTGCAGCTTCAGACGCCACTGCTGAGCATCGAGGTCCAGGGTGCCGCCGAAGACTTCTCCGTCCAGCCCAAATAGGTTCGGGTTCAGTTGCAGTACTTGACTGCGCAACCTGATTTGAGGACGAAGAGAACCAGCAAGCTGCAGCTGGGAGTCGGCCGAGCGCAATAAAAGCCGCTTGAGCTCGAGCGAATCAGCTGGGCTGCCTTTCCACTTCAGCGCCGCAGAGAGATCACCCTTTCGCTCACGCCAGCTCCAGCGCAATGGGGCCAGGGTGAGGCGCTGTCCCCGACAACGCAGCTTGATCAGCGGGCTGCGCAGCAGCTCCTGCTGAGCTGAGACCGCCAGTTCCAGCTGCCGAAGCTTCAGAGGACCGCTGCAGCGCACCTGCCCTGGTCGCTGCTGCAGGCGAAGGTTGCCTGAGAGCAGACCGCTACGCAGAGCTGCGGCCTGCTGGGGCAGAAGCAACTCAGCCAGCGAGTGGGCTGGCAGCTGACGCAACTGCAGCTGCACCGACAGCCTTGGGCGGGGGCCCCAGTGGTTGTTCAGCCGAAGACTGAGGCGAGCTCGACGCTGAGAGCTGGCCTGGGGCGAGACGTGAGCGCTGAAGTTCAACTGGCGCTGGGCCAGGTTGAGATCCAGCCGGCCTTGGCCGAAGCGCCAGGGCCGGGTCTCATCAAGCTGCAACCGGCCAGGGTCAAGCAAACGCAGCTTGAGACGCAGGCGCGGTGGCGACTGGCTGGGATCTGCCTTGGGAAAGATCCATAACGACCCCTGTGCATTGCGATGCAACTGCAGCTGCAAGCCGCCCAGGCCAATGGATGACACCAGCCGGCCCTGGCGAAGACTGGCGAACAGATCAGGCCGCAGGGTCAGACGCTGCAACCGCATGTTGGAGCGATCCGCTGCTGTGGACTCCACCCGGCTGGGACCAAATTCCAGACCGTGGAGCGACAGTCCCTGAAAGGGTCCTAGGCGGACCGGATGGGCGAGGCCACTGCTGAACTGCCCCTGCAGCCAAAGCCGCAGACGATCAGCATCCAGTCGTGGTTCGCTCCCATGCTGAGCGCAGCCGCTCAGGCCCAACACAGCCGTAGCTGAGAGGGTGAATAAGGCGCGCCGGATCAGTCCCCCCATCGCCTACGACGGTTCTTATCCGGAGTCGGCGCAATATAGGTTCGTTTGCCAAGGCGCTCCATGGTTTCTGATCCATTGCTGCTGCAGGTTGGTGCCTGGCTTGCTGCTGCAGCCGGTCTGCTGGGGCTGCTGACGGTGGTGGCCTTCGTGCTGCGCTGGGGTGTCCGCTTCCGGCTGGTCGGCGTCAGCAGTTTCACCCTGCTGCTAGCAGCAGGGTGTGCGGCCTTTGCGATCAGCTACAGCCCCCGTACCAGCATCGAGGGAGCTCTTGTCGTGCCGGTGGTTTATGACAATGGCGGCGATCTGGTGGTCGCTGCAGCCACGGCTGATTTCCCGGCGGCAGCGGCGGCTCCGACAGTCGAACAGGTGGCCACCAATCTGCGGGGGTCAGGACGGCGCAGCAGTGATGGTCTCGTGCATGTGCGCCTGCGTCAGCTTCAGCCTGAGGCCAATGGCAGCAACCGTCCTGTGGTGCTGGCCGAGGCCGTGAAGGACCTACGCAGCGGCAACGTGGAACTGGTCCCAGTTGCGACGGGTCGGACAAGGAACTGACACCGGGAAGGCTCCAGATGGTTTTTTCGCCGATTGAAATAAAAAAGACCGCTTGGACCCGGCGATGTTTCGACGCTGCGTATCCCCGCTGCTAGCCGGCCTTGTTGCAGCCTTTGGCTTCGGCAGCGCCCACGCCGCTGCAAGCCAACTGCTCGAGTCGGTTAAGCAGAACCAGCAATTGGCCTCCCAGCTCTGCGGTGAATTTCGCAAGCTCAACGCCACAGGGCGCAAAGCCCACGATCCCGCCGCCATTCGCAGCACCGCTGCCCAACAGGGTCTGAGCCAGATAGATGCCGAGATCCTCACCACATATGTCGTAGGTATGTACTGCCCCGACGTGCGCTGAGCCCTCTTGGAACCCATTCCCGTCTCCGTTCCGCTGCGGGACGGGATTCAGCAGCATGGTCTGCTTTGGTGTCCTTCCGGTGCGGGTCCATGGCCGGCTCTACTGATGCGACAGCCGTACGGCTGTCGCATCGCTTCCAGTGTCGTTTACGCCCACCCGGCCTGGTACGCCAGCCAGGGCTACTTGGTGCTGGTGCTGGATGTCCGCGGCCGAGGCAAGTCGGAGGGGCACTTTGCCGGCTTCGAGCAAGAGGCAACCGATGGCGATGACAGCCTCGTGTGGTTGCGCAATGACCACCGCTGCAACGGCAAAGTTGGCTGCTATGGATTCAGCTACCAAGGGCTGACCCAGCTGCTTGGCGAACGACCAGAGCTTGCTCCCGATGCCCTCGCTCCTGCAATGTGTGGCCTCGATGAGCGCGAGCACTGGGCCAGTGAGGGAGGCAGTCACTGGTGGGCCCTATGCCTGGGATGGGGCCTGCAATTGGCAGCCGAGAGCTGCCGCCGCCGCCGGGACCAGCCGGCCTGGGATGCGATCCGCGCCAGCCTTCTGAGCGGTCAGTTTTTAACCAATGGGCCGGCATTACTTGCACAACACGATCCCTCCAACCCTGTACTGACCTGGCTCCAGCGCGACCCTCAGGGCAGCAGCGGCTGGAGGCAGTACCAACCAGGCCCCCTGCGGCTGCAGCGACCGCTGCTGCTGCTGCAGGGCTGGAGCGACCCCTACCTGCGTGGCGGCCTAGATCTCTGGAGGCGGGCCCAACAGATAGGCGGCAACACCAGGCTCTACATCGGCCCCTGGAGCCACCTGGCCTGGGATCGGCGCGTGGGCAGTCATGACCATGGAGGCCAGGCCTGCAGCAATGTTGATCAATGGCAGCTTGAGTTTTTTGATCATCACCTGCGTGGCCACGATCCGATCGAGCAACACCACTGCCGCGCTTATGACCAGCTCAGCAAGCAGTGGCGTGAGCGGGACCCCGCCCGCTGTAGTGATCTTTCATTCGCGCTGAGAAGCAACGGTCTGGCTGCTGCCCGCAGCGATGAAGGCGAGCTGGTTACAACGTCAGGCTCAGGCCAGGTGGTGTGGGTCCATGACCCCTGGCGCCCGGCCCCCGGGCGCGGCGGTCACCTGGGACTTGATGCCGGCCTTGTAGAGCGTGGAGATCTCGATGCACGCGCCGATGTGGTCTGCTTCAGTTCGGCACCGCTAAATGAGGAGCTGGAGCTGTGGGGGCAACCTCAACTCAGCCTGAAGCTCGCCGCCGATCGCCCTGGCTTTGACCTTTGTGTGAGCTTGGCTGTTCTGCCAAGCGACTCCGCTCAGGTGCTGCAACTTTGCACCGGCGTCCTACGCCAACTGGGAGAACACTGCCACAACCTCTCTCGACGCAACGTGCAGCTCCAGCCCCTGCTGGCCACTCTGCGGCCGGGCGATCGCCTGCGTCTGTCGCTTGCAGCCGCCGCCTGGCCGCAGGTGTCAGTCAACCCCGGCGATGGCAGCCACGGCCCAGGAGCCAGCGGCATGGGCCATCAAGTCATCACCCTGCACACCGTGCTGGAAGACAGTGCTCTGACGATGCAGCCCATGGCACCGCACCCCGCAGCAGAGCACCAGGGCAAAGGGGTTTAGGCTCCGCCGAACTACGCACGTCCCAGCCCCGATGGCACTGGCAACCCTCGATTGGATGACCCAGGACGCCGAGCGTCTCGCCCAGTGCAACCACGACCACCCTCTTTCTGTCCTGGGACCACAGCAACTGGATGACGGTCGCTTGGTTGTCCGGATCTGGATGCCTGATGCCGATCGGGTGGTGCTTCTGAACGCAGGCAGGGAGGAGGTGCTGCAGAACCCCCACCACCCTTGGATCTTTGAAGCTGAACTTGGGAACGATCCCGGCTGTAGTTATCGGCTGCGGGTGGAGCGTGGCGGAATCACCCATGAGCAGCACGATCCCTACGCATTCCGACACGAGTGGATGGGTGCCATGGATCGGCATCTGTTCGCCGAAGGCAACCATCACCACATCTGGAAACGCATGGGGGCCCACCCCCACCAGCAGGACGGAATTACCGGAGTGCAGTTCTGCCTCTGGGCTCCCAGCGCCCGCAGCGTCTCCGTAATCGGTGAATGCAACAACTGGGACGGCCGTCACCTGCCGATGCAACAACGCATTGGTGGCATCTGGGAACTGTTCGTTCCCGGTCTAGGCGTCGGCGCTCATTACAAGTACGAGATCCACACCCAGGAGGGTCACTGCTACGAGAAGGCCGATCCCTACGGCTTCCAGCACGAGGTGCGCCCCAAACAGGCCTCTTTGGTTGCCGACCTCGACCAGTTCCAGTGGAGCGATGACCGATGGCTGAAGGAGCGCGATGGACGCAACCCGCTCGAGCAGCCCATCTCGGTCTACGAGATGCACATGGGCAGCTGGATGCACGGCAGCTGGGATGAACCCTTCATTGAGGCTGACGGCACAGCGCGTCCCCCGGTACCAGCAGCTGATCTCAAGCCAGGTGCCCGTCTACTGACCTACAAGGAGCTAGCTGATCGGGTCATCCCCTATGTGAAAGCCCGCGGCTTCACCCACATCGAGCTGATGCCGATGGCGGAGCACCCCTTCGATGGCTCCTGGGGGTATCAGGTCACCGGCTTCTATGCACCTACCAGCCGCTTCGGCCCGCTCGATGAGTTCCGTACCTTCGTGGATCGTTGCCACGCTGAAGGCATTGGCATCATCCTTGACTGGGTGCCTGGCCACTTCCCCAAGGACGCCCACGGCCTGGCTTTCTTTGACGGCAGCCACCTTTACGAGCACAGCGACCCACGCATTGGTGAGCACAAAGAATGGGGCACGCTGATCTTCAACTACAGCAGGAATGAGGTCCGCAATTTCCTTGTCTCAAACCTGATCTTCTGGTTCGAAGAGTTCCATATCGATGGTATTCGAGTTGATGCTGTTGCATCAATGCTTTACCGGGATTATCTACGTCCAGACGGCGAATGGATCGCCAACGAGCACGGCGGTCGCGAGAACCTCGAAGCCGTTCGTTTCATGCAACAGGCCAATTCGGTCCTGTTCCATTACTTCCCTGGGGCCCTATCGATCGCAGAGGAATCCACGACCTGGCCACTGGTGACCATGCCCACCTCCATGGGTGGCCTTGGCTTCAACCTCAAATGGAACATGGGCTGGATGCATGACATGCTCGATTACTTCGAGCTCGATCACTGGTTCCGCCAGTTCCACCAAAACAACATCACCTTCTCGATTTGGTATCACCACACCGAGAACTTCATGCTCGCTCTTAGCCACGACGAGGTCGTGCATGGCAAGAGTCATTTGCTGCACAAGATGCCAGGCAGCGATGAACTCAAGTTCGCCAATGTACGTGCCCTACTGGCCTACATGTGGACTCACCCCGGCAAGAAGACCATCTTCATGGGAATGGAATTTGGTCAGCGTGGTGAGTGGAATGTCTGGGGTGATTTGGAGTGGGACAAGCTTCAGTTCAGTGAGCACCAGGGCCTGATCAATCTGGTTGATGACCTCAACGCCTTTTACAAGAGTGAGCCAGCCCTATGGCGCAATGACTTTGACCACTACGGATTCCAGTGGATCGACTGCGACGACACAAATCACAGCGTCGTCAGCTTCATGCGCCGAGATGAAAAGGAAGGCAACTGGGTTGTGGTCATCTGCAACTTCACCCCCGTTTCACATGGCAACTACCGCATCGGAGTGCCAGTGGAGGGCTTCTATACCGAGGTGTTCAACAGCGACGGCAGCCGTTACGGCGGCACCAACCAGGGCAATCTGGGCGGCAAGTTCGCTGATGACTGGGGCATGCATGGCTATGGACAGTCCCTGGAGCTCTGCCTGCCGCCATTGACTGTGTTGGTGTTCAAGCACGACGCCACGAAGAAAAAGGACGCAGCAATCCATGAAGCTGCCGCCCTTTCAGGTTGATCGCTCGGGTAGCGTCGGCGGCTATTCGATCTGCTGCCATGAGTGAGACTCTCCCCCTTCTGCTTCGCGCGGCCCGCGGCGAGCAGGTGGAGCGTCCACCGGTGTGGATGATGCGTCAGGCTGGCCGTTATATGAAGGTCTACCGCGACCTGCGCGATCGATATCCCTCCTTCCGTGAACGCTCAGAGAACCCTGATCTCTCTTATGAGATTTCGATGCAACCCTTCGAGGCGTTTCAGCCAGACGGGGTAATCCTGTTCTCCGACATCCTCACGCCACTGCCTGGTGTCGGGATCGACTTCGACATCGTCGAAAGCAAAGGTCCTCAAATCAACGACCCAATTCGCACCTTGGCCCAGGTGGAGGCCTTGCGGCCACTGCAGCCGTCTGAGTCCATGCCTTTTGTGGGCGAAGTGCTTGGGCGGCTACGCCAAAGCGTCGGCAACCGCGCCGCTGTGCTCGGCTTTGTCGGAGCCCCTTGGACCCTTGCGGCCTACGTCGTCGAAGGGAAGAGCAGCAAGAACTATGCGGTGATCAAGGCCATGGCCTTCCAGGAACCGCAACTGCTGCACAAGCTGCTGGATCACTTCGCCGAATCGATTGCCACCTACCTGCGCTACCAGATTGATTCTGGCGCCCAGGTAGTTCAGATGTTCGACTCATGGGCCGGTGAGCTGAGCCCGATGGATTACGACACCTTCGCGGCGCCTTATCAGAAGAAGGTGGTCGATCTGGTCAAGCAAACTCACCCCGACACCCCCTTCATCCTCTACATCTCCGGCAGTGCTGGTGTACTCGAACGGATGGGCCGCACGGGAGTGGACATCGTTTCACTGGACTGGACAGTGGATATGGCCGAAGGCTGCGCCCGTCTGCCCCAGCACCTCGGCGTTCAGGGCAATGTGGACCCAGGTCTGTTGTTTGGCACCCCAGATGCGATCCGCGCCCGTATCGATGACACCGTGCGCAAAGCCCGTGGCCGCCGTCACATCCTCAACCTCGGCCACGGCATCCTGCCTGGCACCCCTGAAGAGAACGGTCAGGCCTTCTTTGAGGCCGGCAAAACCGTGATGGACCGTCTCGGGGCCTTGGCGTGAGCGAGGCTCCGGCCCGCATCCTGATCACCGGCGCCAGCGGTTGCGTCGGTCAGCACATTGCCCGCCAGCTGCTGGAGGAATCTGATGCCGAGCTTCTGCTCTGGCTAAGGGATCCCAGCAAGCTGACAGCGGTGCCGCAGGAGCATCCCCGCATCACCTTGCTGATCAGTGATCTACGCCAGCAGGAAGACCACTCTGAGATTCTGCGCAGCGTCACTCGGGTCATCCACACTGCCACCGCCTGGGGTGACCCTGAGCGGGCCCAGCAGGTGAACGTGGTGGCCGTCAAAGAATTGCTTGGTCGCCTCGATCCTCAACGGCTCGAACAGATCATCTATTTCTCCACAGCCAGCATCCTCAACCAGAACCTTGAGCTACTCAAGGAGGCTGAGCCCTACGGCACGGAATACATCCAGACCAAGGCCCTTTGCCTGCAACAGCTGGAGCAGCACCCCTACGCGGAGCGCACCGTGGCGGTGTTCCCAACCCTGGTGTTCGGTGGAGCAGTGGATGGCAGCAGCCCCTTCCCCACCAGCTACCTCACGGCAGGCCTTCGGGATGCCTGTCAGTGGCTATGGCTTGCTCGCTGGTTGCGGGCCGATGCCAGCTTCCATTTCGTTCATGCCGCTGACATCGCCAAGGTCTGTTGCCATCTGGCACTGACGCCTCACCAGCCCAACCCAGAAGCCGGCCAGGGGGCCGTGCGTCGCTTGGTGCTGGGTCAGCCACAGGTGAGCGTGAATCAGACCGTTGCGGAGCTCTGCCGCTGGAGGGGAGTGTTCCATCCACCAGGGATCCCGCTTTGGAGCTGGCTAATTCAGCTACTGATCAAGGTGCTGCCCATCGAGATCAACGACTGGGATCGCTTCAGCATCCGCCAGCGCCACTTCGTGCATGACCCGATCAGTCCTCCGGAGCGCTTCGGGATCCGGTCCCATGCCCCAACACTGGAGGCAGTGTTTGAGGACGCGCATCTATCGCGACGCGGACCTGTCTGATCTGAACAGATCCTTGTCAAAAACGTGTCGAAGCATTGCAGCAATCATGACTCGACTCCCGCCACTATTTAGCTTGGCTGGGAATCTATCTGCGCTCATGCGTCGCCTGCTTGGCCTGCTGGCCCTCTGTTTCGCCCTCCTGTTCGGCACCGCTCCTGCCTTCGCTGCTGATGTTGCCCATGGCGGTCAGATCTTCTCCGCCAACTGCGTCGCCTGCCACATGGGTGGTGGCAACGTCGTCAACGGGGAGCGCACCCTCAAGGCCGACGCCCTCGACTCCTACCTGGCCAACTACGGCAACGGTCACGAGGCCGCTATTGCCTACCAGGTGACAAACGGCAAAAACGCCATGCCTGCTTTTGGTGGCAAACTTTCTGATACCGACATCGCTGATGTCGCCGCCTATGTCGAAGACATGGCAAACAAGGGTTGGGCTTGAGCATCGGCTGATCACCGACAACCTCGACCGGCCCCACAGGGGCCGGTTTTTTTATGTCCTCAGCTCCGGCAGTAAGCCAAAAGCGCGAGATAGAGCGCCTCGTCAATTTCCCTAATGTCGTACTCGCTTGGGAACATTCCATGGCGATGGCGGTGCACCACCATCCAAGAATTGCGCTCTAGGTCACTTTGGCTTTTCTCCAGCTCCGCCACCTCAGCGCAAAGGCGCTCCAGTAAGTCAAGGCTTGCGGGCTGATCAGCCATGGAGTGAGTGCTGCTGGGCCGGGAGGTTATCAACCCCACGACAAACGGTGGCTACAACATTGTCAGTGATGCGCCATGCCATATGGGCCAGGCTTTAACAGCAGGATTGCTGCTGCTGCTCAGCATGACCGCCGCCAGTGCTAAACCGGCCGCGATCCCAGGTGAAACCTTCAACGGGTGCCTGTGGCTGGTGCCAGCTGGTCAGGCCCTATTTCAGCCCCGCAAGCTGGAACCCAGACAAGTGGCCGCCAAAAATGCTCGTGGCTGCCTTTCACAGCTCGACGCTGTCTACGGCTCCGACGGCTGCCCCCTGCGCTTTTGCTCCTACGACGAGATTGGGCCACTGCCAGAGCAGAACAGCCTGATTCCCTGAACCGAACCACCAACCGAACGATCGAGTTGGGCTTACCGCTGACCTTGGGTGCGGACCGAACCGCATGGTTCGGTGCCTACGGTCCCGGCCAAGCGGTCGACTCCATACGGTGAGCCCAGTTCGACGCTTTCTCACCAACCGTGATGCAACCGACCGCTGAGCAATTCACCGAACAGGCCTGGGGCGCCGTGGTGGCGGCTCAGGGCCTGGCGCAGCAACACCGCCAGCAACAGCTGGAGAGCGAGCACCTGTTCCTGGCCCTACTTCAGCAAAAACAGGGGCTTGCCGGAAGGATCCTGGAGAAAGCCGGGGCGCAACCCAGCAAACTGCAGACCCAGGTGGAATCGCACCTACAACGTCAACCCAGCCTGGGCCGAGCCCCTGACAACGTCTATCTGGGTAAGGGACTACAAAGCCTGCTGCAGAACGCCGACAACTTCAAACAGGAGTTAGGCGACAGCTACATCTCAGTAGAGCACCTGCTGTTGGCCTTGGCCGCCGATGAACGCTGTGGTCGTGAGCTTCTACAAGCTGCTGGAATTCAGAGAAAAGGCCTACAGGAAGCTATTCAATCCGTACGCGGTAGTCAAAGAGTGACCGATCAGAACCCAGAAGGAACCTATGAATCGCTGCTGAAATATGGACGAGACCTGACAGCAGAAGCGCGCAACGGCAAGCTTGACCCCGTGATCGGCCGCGATGAGGAAATTCGTCGGACGATACAGATCCTCTCGCGACGCACCAAGAACAACCCGGTCCTGATCGGTGAGCCCGGTGTCGGCAAGACCGCCATTGTCGAAGGTCTGGCTCAGCGCATCGTCAACGGTGATGTGCCATCGGCGCTGCAGAACCGTCAGCTCATCGCCCTCGACATGGGTGCCTTGATCGCAGGAGCTAAATACCGCGGTGAATTCGAGGAACGACTCAAGGCCGTACTCAAGGAGGTCACGTCCAGCGAGGGACAAATCATCCTGTTCATCGATGAGATACACACCGTCGTGGGAGCAGGAGCCACCGGTGGATCCATGGATGCCAGCAACCTTCTCAAGCCGATGCTGGCCCGCGGTGAACTTCGCTGCATCGGTGCGACCACGCTCGATGAACACCGCCAACACATCGAGAAAGATCCGGCCCTGGAGCGACGTTTCCAGCAGGTCTTTGTCGATCAACCCACAGTGGAGGACACCGTCTCGATTCTGCGCGGCCTCAAGGAGCGGTATGAAGTGCACCATGGTGTTCGCATCGCAGACTCCGCCCTCGTGGCTGCAGCTGTGCTCAGCAACCGCTACATCGCTGATCGGTTTCTGCCTGACAAAGCGATTGATCTTGTAGATGAATCCGCCGCCCGATTGAAGATGGAGATCACCTCCAAGCCGGAGGCGATCGATGAGATCGACCGCAAGATCCTGCAACTGGAGATGGAGAAGCTTTCTCTAGGCCGTGAATCTGACAGTGCCAGCCTCGAGCGACTCGAGCGCATCGAGCGGGAACTTGCCGAACTGGCCGAACATCAGAGCAGCCTCAATGCCCAGTGGCAAAAGGAAAAAGGCGCTATCGATGAGCTCCAGGCCCTCAAGGAAGAAATTGAGCAGGTGCAGCTACAGGTTGAACAGGCCAAACGCAGCTATGACCTCAACAAGGCCGCCGAGCTGGAGTACGGCACCTTGAGCGAGCTCAACCGCAAGCTGGAATCCAGCGAAGCGGAACTGGCCAGCAGCGAGAGCGACGGACACCAACTTCTACGAGAGGAGGTCACTGAAGAAGACATCGCTGAAGTGATTGCCAAGTGGACCGGCATTCCCGTCAGCAAACTCGCCCGTTCGGAGATGAACAAGCTGCTTGAACTTGAGCAACACCTGCATCAGCGAGTAATCGGCCAAAGCGAAGCCGTCAAGGCCGTGGCCGATGCGATTCAGCGCTCCCGTGCCGGACTCTCCGATCCCAACCGGCCGATCGCCTCGTTCCTGTTCCTTGGCCCCACCGGCGTGGGCAAGACCGAGCTGAGCAAAGCCCTAGCCAATCAGCTCTTTGATAGCGATGACGCCATGGTGCGCATCGACATGAGTGAATACATGGAAAAGCATGCGGTCAGCAGACTGATCGGTGCTCCTCCTGGATATGTGGGCTTTGAGGAGGGCGGCCAGCTGACAGAAGCAGTGCGACGCCGTCCCTATGCCGTGATCCTGTTCGACGAAGTGGAGAAAGCCCACCCAGATGTCTTCAATGTGATGCTGCAGATCCTTGATGACGGCCGCGTCACTGACAGCAAGGGACGCACAGTCGACTTCACCAACACCGTGCTGATCCTGACCAGCAACATCGGCAGCCAGTCGATCTTGGAGCTCGGTGGCGACGACAACCGCCATGCCGAAATGGAACAGAGGGTCAATGACGCCCTACGGGCGCAATTTCGCCCTGAGTTCCTCAACCGACTCGATGAGTCGATCATCTTCCACAGTCTGCGAGCTGAGGAACTGCGTCAGATCGTCGACCTACAAGTGCAACGGCTGGCCAAGCGTCTTGACGATCGCAAGATCACCCTCCTTCTCAGCGCTGATGCGGGGCAATGGCTCGCCGACGCCGGGTACGATCCGGTGTATGGCGCACGGCCGCTTAAACGGGCCATCCAGCGTGAGCTGGAGACACCGATCGCCAAGGCGATCTTGGCTGGACGCTACGTCGAAGGCAGCACCGCACGGGTGGATGTGGAAAACGAGCAGCTGCGCTTCTCCTAACCAGGAGTCAACATCCATTGACCAGCTTTCAAGAGCATGCATCCGCTTGAGTCCATCAGCCCCTAAAACCGTGGTTATTGGCTTCATCCACAACCTCAAATATTATTACTAAGCGCACGCAAGAGCTATGGGACTTAGCGTGCTGCAGATAACCCCGAATCTTTGGCGGGCACAGGCTTCTGGTTAACCAATCGCGGGGTTTTAGCCGCCGCCAACATAGTGCTGATGGGCACTTACATCGTCTGTGGTGCAATCGGCGTTCCTGCTCACCAATACGTCCGTGGCTATATCGATGGGACTCCATACCAGGGCGACTGGTTCATGGAGGCATATCTGCTCACTTGCGCATTGATGCTCACCCTTGTGGGCAACCTCAAACGTCGTTTTGGCAACCGCAACCTCTCAATTGCTGGCCCCAGTGTCTTTGCTCTCGGCCTAATCGGTTGCGCTGCAGCGCAGGAGTCGAACTTTTTCATCGCCATGCGCATCCTTCAGGGGCTGGGGGCCGCCTGCTGCGCTGCGGTCGGTGGCGGCTTTCTCAACGGTGGTCTTGGCAAACAGCACAGCCTCTACGGCAAGGGAATCTTTGTGCTGGCATTCGCCTTTGCTGCAACTATCGGCATTGCGCTCTCAGCAGCCGTGACCTGGTACCTGAGCTGGAGAGTGCTCTTTGGGGCGCTTGCACTGTTGTTGATCACAGCCCTGGTTCTGATCATTCGCTATCTGCCTGCTGATGAAGGCGATCCAACCGTGTCAATCGACTGGCTGACCTTTGGGTTGATCTGCAGTGGGTTTGGACTATTTGCCATGTCTCTGAAAGTGGGCAATCAGCATGAGTGGTTCCAGTGCCAGAGCTATGTCGTCATGCTCAGCATTTCTCTAGTCAGCATGGTTTTGTTCGCAATCCGCTTTGCCGCGGCGCCACCATTGATCAACCCGAAGGTCTTCAGTGATACCAACTTCACGATCAGCACGATCAACTTAACGCTCATCCTATTTGCCGTATTTCTTGTATTTGCCATTGTCCCAAACTTCATGGTTCGTGTCGGTGGAAACACCATCGGAAGTTACACCCTGCCCTTTTTATATTTTTCAATGGCCAGCGTCGTGGGAATCGGCCTCTTTGCCCCAGTCGTGAATCCATTTTACCTGGCCAGAACATTGAATGTCCGCAAAATCTTCTCAAGCATTGGAGTCTTTGGCTTTGGCCTCACGGCGATCTGGATGGCTCAGACCAGTTCGCATCAAAACAATGCCAACCTCTCCTTACAGCTGATCTGTCTTGGATTCTTCTTTGGCTTGATTCTTCTTGAGCTTTTGATGTGTTACGCCACCATGCCGCCCGAACTTATGACCAGTGCCAGTGCCATCAACTTCTTTGGCACTGCCATTGCCAAGGTGTTAGCCGGTGGTGTTAGCGGCGCAATTCATTCAGCTTCAACCCAAGGCAGCTGGGACCGCTTCCGCGGTCCGGTTGAAGCCAGTAACACCGCCATCCTTCCCTACAGGGAACTGCTGCAGCAGCAGATGTTGGAGGGCATTAACACTCCTACCTGGTCACAAGCGTCGCTGGAGTTAATCAATCAAGCAATTGCCCAACAAGCTGATGTTGTGGCCTACATCAACATCGCCACCATGACAGGGTTCCTCTTACTTGGCCTGGGGGTGCTTCCCTTTGTACACCGAGAAGGCTGAGCACCTTTGAGGCGTTCTGCCTACGATTCAAGAGTGGTTGTTCCAAGAGCGTGGCCCGAAGCACTGATCCGGACCACAAGAACCGCAAACTCCTGGTGGTCGGCGCGGTCCTCGGCGGTGGCAGCGCCTTGGCGTTGGGAGGATTCTTCACTTACAGCCACTTCTGGCCTAACACTCCAGATGCCTATGTTCATGCCTACACAATCACAGTGGCGCCCTATGTGGCGGGCTACATCAATCAGATCAAAGTAGAGCCTAATCAATACGTTAAGAGCGGCCAGCTGATCTATGAAATTGAACCAGAACCCCTACAACTACTGGTTGACACCAAAGCAAACCAGCTGAAGGCCTCCAAATCCCATCTAGCCAGCATGCGGCAGGGATTACGCAAAGCCCGACAGGAACTAGAAAACAATGAAGCAGCTCGCTGGATCGTTGCCCTTAACCGCAAGCGCTACTCCTTTCTTCTCGATCGACAGGTCGTGGCCCTAGAGAAAGAGCAGGAGCTGGAAGCCTCCACCATTGAGGCAGATGCCCAGGTAGGCCGAGCCCAAGCCGAGATTGCCCGCATCGAGCAACGGATCAATGAACAGGAAGCGCGAATCAAAGCCCACGCCAGTGAGCTTGGAACTGCCAAGACCAACCTCAACTACACGCGCTACTACGCGCCGATGGATGGCTTTATCAGCAACAGCTTCAGCATCCGCGAAGGCCAATACGTCAAACCGGGGCAGGCCCTCTTCAAGCTGGTAGATAACACCCACTGGTGGGTGGATGCCAACTTCAAGGAATCTCAGATCAGACGCATCAGGCCAGGCATGGATGCCAGCATCAGACTGGACATGTATCCCGGACAAACCTTCAAAGGAAAGGTGATCAACATCTCGGCCGGAAGCGGCGCCTACAACGCCTTGTTACCTCCGCAGAATGCCACCGGGAACTGGGTCAAGGTGCCCCAGCGCTTCCCGGTTCGCATCCGCATGGAACAGAACCCGCAGCATCCGCTGCGGGCCGGCGCAACCGCCCATGCCACGGTGAACACCCTCTGAGGCATCAGGCCAGAGCGGTGAAGTCTTCGATAGCAAAGACCCCATCACCACCGATCACGGCATCGAACTGCGGTGCTCGGGCAACCACCTCCTCAGCCGTTGCACTACCTGTGAGCACATCACTGGCAGCGCCGATCAGGCTCTGATCTCCCTGGCTGTCATTAGAGAGCGCCCAGAACATCATTCCGCCCAGTCCTGCTTCCTGAACAAAGCTGGCTTTTCCGGCGATGGTTGCGGTGGTCTCCATCGAGCTCCAGATCAGGGCATCCTCGTTGTAAGCAAAGGCCGCCTTGCTGCTGTCATCCCAGATCAGCTGGTACTGCTCACCCTCCACGCCGGTGAGAAGGTCCTTGTAGTCGTAATTGCCTGCTTCAAAAGAGCCTGATGCCTGGCGAGCATCACCGGTCTGCAAGTAGCCATAGCTGTCAGCAGGCTGGACCCCGCCCCAGGCACGGGTGTAGGCCGGAGCACCAAGGACCACCTTGTCGCGATCCACACCGGCAGCATCAAACTGAGCAATGGCAGTGACAACGTCGTAGCCGCCGGCATCGCCAGTCATGGCAGCCTGATGACCCGTCGTCGGCTCCCAGCCGCCGTGAAAGTCATAGGTCATTACGTTGTAGAAATCGACGTAAGGGTCGATCCCCTCAAGATTGAGGTTGGCAAGTTTCTCGTATCCACCTGCCGTAGCAATCGAAACCTCATACTCCTGACCCATCACAAGCTCCAGAGCGTCGAGCTTGTCGCGCAGCAGTGCAAGCGTCGCCTCGAAGTTGTCACCATCGTCGGCGCTGACAGCGTTGCCGGACTTACCACCGCCCCCGGGGTATTCCCAGTCGAAGTCGACAACGGAAAAGAAGTCGTAGGCCTTCAGGGTTTCAATAATGCTGTCGGTGAACGCCTCGCGATCCGCCGGAGAATCCACCGCCAGACTGAATTCATCGGAAAGGGTCCAGCCGCCCAGGGCAAGTCCGAGGTTCAACTCGGGATTGAGTTGCTTGAGCAACTCAAATTGACGCAGGTTTCCGGCCAACGCATCAGGAGTCTCCCAGCTAACAGGCACGCCTGTGACGACCACCGATCCATCAGCCTTGACCGTGGCGGTGAAGTCTTCTCCATTGTCATAAAGGGCCCGGCGATCAGCAGCCAATGCCGACCATTCCGTGCTGCTGAAGGTCTGGCTGACCTGCTCAGTCGGGGAGAAACGCTTGTCGGTAGCAGCCCAGGAGTCAAAAAGAGAGACATCACCTGTTGATGTCACATCAAAAAAGCTGTAGTTGATGTGGGTCAGCGGGGCGACATCGATGTCCTGCACCAGAAAATCACGGCTGTAGATGCCCCATTCCTCGAAGTAGGCCACNATCCGTTGCTCAGGATCAGCCGCTGATGAATCGANCGGAGCCAGANCATCAACCAGCGGCATCACATCAGCCGGGGTCTCAATGGATGTGGAGTCATCAACCGACTCCACATCANCCGNCNCGCCCACNTCNATGCCGCTGATCGGCTCCACCAACTCAGCATCGACTTGCTGAGCTGCCNCGNCCTGAGACAAAGCATCTGCGTTCTCTTCCAGCTCGCCTTCAGCCGCAGGAGCTGCGATGGTCGCTTCACCAGTAGCAAAGAAAAGAGCATTGGTGAGCTCACCGCTGTTGNACAACCCCACACTGTCGGCATTGAAGCTGACATCGATGCTTGAGCCGGCAGCAATGCTGTTGTTCCAAGCAGCCGGACGCAAGGTCACTTNAGTGAGNCCATCGCCAAGGCTTTGCNACTGCACCTCGGTGGACCAGCTCTGGAAGTTGGCATGCGGGGTNATGAAGCTCAGCTCCCAGTCCTCCAGCGGCTCATCGCTGGTGTTGCTGATGTTGAGCACCCCGCTCATCCCACCCCACCAGAGATTGCCCGAGACAGAGACATCAAGAGCAGCGATGGAGCGAGCGTTAACCGGAGCCTGCTCCCCTACGAGCGGAGGCGATGGGATAGCGGCCTCCANTTCGTTCAACTCCTGCTGACTTTCTGTTTCAGCATGCGGCTCATCAGCAGGGGGCTGAACATCAGCTAATGGCTCAAATTTTTCTGGCTCAG
The DNA here is from genome assembly GCA_002168155.1 of Synechococcus sp. TMED19. Lineage (GTDB taxonomy): Bacteria > Cyanobacteriota > Cyanobacteriia > PCC-6307 > Cyanobiaceae > RCC307. The sequence continues at coordinate 41,714 of NHBY01000039.1, forward strand.
GCGTCGTCGGCTCAGGACTGTCATCCATCAACGGCATCACCGAATCCATCGGCGGCATGACGTCCATGCTTTCCATCGCCACCGCTGCGAAAAACAACTCATCGCTCAGTACACCGCTGTTGGCTAGTCCATTGCTCACCGCGTTGAAGCTGACCGCAATGCTCTGCCCAGCGGCGATGCTGCCGTTCCAGCTAGCCGGAGTCAGCGTGATGCGATTCATCCCATCAGCAAGGGGCTGAATCGCAGCAGCACCAGCCCAGCTNTGAAACTCANTGTGTGGTGTATCGAAGCTGACCGACCAGTTCTCCACCGNATGGTCACTGGTGTTGGTAATCATCAGCGAGCCGCTCATGCCACCCCAATACAGATCCCCAGCGACTGAGAGCTGCAGGGGCCCGTTGGCAGTAGCCATGGCCATTCCGTCCATGCCCATCGCCGTGGCCATGGCGTTCTGAAAGCCGTCACCACCGTCAATACCGGTGACGTCCTCACTATTGATCATCATTTCCATGGGCATGCTGCCCCGTTCCATGATCAACCGCGCGCTTTCTTCCGGNGTCGTGGGGGTTCCAGGAGCTTCCCCNCTTGCTGTCACAAAAGCCCCCTCACGCACCTGATCTCCNTCGGTGGCCCCCCCCTGCGGAGTAAAGAGGCCCTCGCGAGAAACCAGNGAAAGCTGAGCAGGCTGGAAACCAAANGCNCGATCAAGCAGATCTTCTTCAATCTGATCAAAATGGAACTCGAGGTTGGCTCCAANGAGCTCCTGTTTCTGGACGTTCTTAAAAATAAATTTCTGACCAATCGGCTCTGAGCGGATCACCAAGTCGACACCATCGTTCTCAACTATCAGTCGCTCTCNGGTTCCAAAGTAGAGGAAGTTGATTTTGTCAGTCAGAGGGTTNAAATTATCGATTGTGGTAACACTGTCCTGCTGATGGGAACGGATATAGACCGTTGCCGGCTGGTCTGGGCTTTTTACAGCAAAGGCGGGACCAAGGCCGTTCTCCCAGGAGAAGACTCCNCCGATGTCACCACGGAGATGCTCATTACCGACTGGTGCAAAGTTCGCCTCACTGAGNTGACTCCACTGAATCCCCTCTCCATCAAGNCCAAGAATNCGCTGGGATTGATCCGGCTGCCAGGGGTAAACGATGGTTGCTGTTCCATCAACCTCCTGGCCGAGGATCAAGCTATGGACAGAAATATTGCCAAAATCAAGCTGATCGGTTTCGGCATTGAAGTTGGTGATGTCTTGATTGAAGTCACCGACTTTGACGAGTGCCATTGGTGGAACTGAAAGACTCATCAAGCTTGCTGACAGCNNTGCCGNGCTGTACCCCTTCATTCAGGGGGTTTGCGCTCTNATTTAGTCATATTTTTTGAGCACTTAGAATAACTTAAGCGGAGACTCAGNCATTACTCAGGCCAACATTATCAATCCACAAGATGACGGCGCACACCCTCTGCTGCTGCAGCCGTGCGATCGCGCACATGCAGTTTCTGAATAATGGATTGCACATGGCCCCGGGCTGTNGTTTCGGCAATATGCAACTGCTCGCCGATCTCCCGATTGGTGAGCCCTTCACAAACCAGGCGCAGTACTTCTGCCTCACGCTGCGTGAGNTGAGGATGATCATGGGGTAGCTGCTCACGCAGCACAAAGGACGCCACCGGATCAACAAATCGGAAGCCGCCGATCACAGCCTCTAGCGCTGCCACCACCAGTGCGACATGCAGACCTCGCTGCGTGAGCAGTGCGTCNCATGGGCCATGCAGCGCGCGGCGCANAACGACAGGGTCTAGCGATGCCAGGGTGAGCACTGTTGACACCAGTGGGGCCGCTGCCGGCCTGTCCTTCAGCTGACGCACCAGCTCAAGGCCGGAACCGTCATCGAGATGTTCGCTGACAAAAGCGAGGACGGGCTGATTCACCGCAGCAATCAACTCCAGCGCCTCATCCGGGCGAGTGCAAATCCCAAGCAACTGATCTGGATTGCGGGTATGAGCCAGGGCAAAGCTGGTGGCCAAGGCCAGGGCAAAGGGGCGGTTGCTCGTGCAGACCAGGACCTTGTGGTCGATTGACAGCAGCTGCAGCTCCCGTGTCAGAGCATCGAGCTCGGCATCCACCCGCAATTGCATGGGCTCGCTCGGCCNCAATCAACACTCACCCATGTGTAGCTCCGCGCGCGAAAATTGAAGGTGCCGATCCAACCAAAATCTCGCTCCTTGATGGCTTCAGCCAAATGATGGGCTTCAGTCCTGGGCTGCGATCGCATTGATCCGTTCAGCCAAAGCGCGATCCAAACTGGAGATACCGCCCAGATCATGGGTGACCAGATCAATGGTCACCCGGTTCCAGACGTTGCTCCAGTTGGGATGATGGCCCATGGCCTCCGCCGCCAGCGCCACCCGGCTCATAAAGCCGAAAGCCTCTGAGAAGTCGGCGAAGCGCAGCTCACGGTGAAGCATGCCCTCCTTGAGCTGCCAGCCCGGCAGCTGCTGGGGTAAGACTTCGCATTCGCTGGGGCTGAGCAGAGCATCGGCCATGGAACAGAACCTCAGGACAGGCTGGTTCTAACCCTCAAAAGCCAAGACCACCAAGAGGGCCCTGTCCTAGGGCCATGGGACAACCCACCTGAGAACCCAACAGGGCACCGAGGGGCACCGCCCAGCTGCGGCCATTGTCCCGAGAAGCCGCATAACCCAGCCCGCCGCCGGCCAGGCCGCCAATCAAACGGCCAATGTTGCAACGCCGCTGGCTCTGCAGCGAATCATTGGCCAGTGGCTGCGGAAGGTTGCTGCCATAGCTGCCATCGTCATCCTCATCGTCCCAGTCATCAAGTTCGTAATCCGCAAGCATCGGTGCTTCAGAGAGCACCGCACGGCGGTTCTCCCAGGCTTGGTGATTGGGATGGGCCGCCATTGGTGAGAACAAGCTGCTGCTGCCCACAAGGCAAAGGCTTCCGGCCACAGGCACGGCGAAATCAAGCAAACGCATGGCAGTGGTGAAACGCAGCACTACTCTTCGCGCGAGATACGTCTGAGCTGCATCTCCCCGGTGGCATCTCTGCTGGGGAATGCAGCCGATGTCACATCACCGTCACAACTACCGCTTACATGGCCTCCATCGCACTGCTCGGAACCGGGCTGCTCGGTACCGCGATCGGCCAGCGCTTACTGCAGCGCGGCCATCAGCTGCGGGTCTGGAACCGCACCGCTGCCAACGCCGCTCCACTGATGGATGCCGGGGCCACCAGCATCGAGCAGCTCAAAGGAGCTGCCAGCGGCTGCGACACCGTAATCAGCGTCCTGCGCGATGGCCCCTGTAGCTGTGCAGTCATCGCTGAACTGGCGGACCTAGACGGCGCCACAGTGATGGGCATGGGAACCATGGGCATCAGCGAAAGCCGTGCCCTCGAGCTGCAAGTCCAGCAACAGGGAGGCTCTTACCTGGAAGCCCCGGTCCTCGGCAGTAAGCCAGAGGCCCTCAAGGGAACATTGCTGGTCATGGCCGGCGGCTGCGAGGAGACATTCCACAAGCAACAACCGTTGCTTTGTGATCTAAGCAGCCAACCAAGGCTGATGGGGCCTGTGGGAAGCGGCATGGCAAGCAAGTTGGCGCTCAACCAACTGATCGCCAGCCTCACCCACGGTTTCTCCGTAGCTCTGCGGTTGATTCAGGCCGCTGATGTTCCGGTTGAAGAGTTCATGGAGGTGCTGCGCCCCTCGGCGGTTTACGCACCGACCTACGACAAAAAACTAGAGCGGATGCTGAACGGCCACTACAGCAGCCCCAACTTCAGCACCGCCTTGCTGCGCAAGGACCTGGCTCTTTTCCTGCGTGAGAGCAGTACCTTCGGGGTTAATGCTGACGGACTGGAGTCACTGCTGGCCCTGCTCGAACAGGCCAGCAGTAGTGATCTTGATGGACAGGACTACTGCGCCCTGCATCAGCTCACGGCTGCCGGCTGAGGAGACTGCAGCCGCTCCACCTTGTCGCTGAGGTAGTTCAAGAACGGCTCTGCGGAGAGCGCCGCACCACTGACCTGCTGCACCAGCTGCTCAGCATTGACGCTGCGGCCCAGAGGCCAGACATGGCGTCCCAGCCATTGGCGCAGCACCTGCTCCTCACCAGCTGCTATCCGCTCATGCAGAGGGCCAAGATCGGCAACCATGGCCTCGCTGAGCTGGGCACTGATCAGGTGTCCCAAGGCATAGGAGGGGAAGTAACCAAACATCCCTTCAGCCCAGTGGATGTCTTGCAGACACCCTTCGCGGTCACTTTTGGGGATCAGCCCCAGCAGCTGCTCGAAACGCTGATTCCACTGCTGCGGCAGTTCCTCTACCGGCAATCCCCCCTCGAGGAGCGCCAACTCGAGCTCATAGCGCAGCACGATGTGCAAGCAATAGCTGAGTTCATCTGCCTCGACACGGATGTAGCGCGGCCGCATCGGGTTAAGGGCACGCCAGAACTCATCGGAACAGCCCCAGGGATCTCTTGTGAGCGTCTGGCAGAAGCGGGGATACCAAAGCGCGGCAAAGGCCTGGCTACGCGCTACGCGACATTCCCAGAACAGGGACTGGGATTCATGGACCGCCATGGACGTGGCATCCCCGAGGGGCCAGGGGAAGCACTGGGGCTGATCACGGGGCAAACCCTGCTCATAGAGCGAATGCCCCCATTCATGGGCTGCTGCAAGGAAGCAGGAAAATGGCTGGCCCTCGACCACGCGTGTGGTGATACGGAAATCGTTCGGGCCCAGAGTGCAGGAGAAGGGGTGGGCCGAGCGGGAAGCATGGCAGCGCTGTCGCTCATATCCCCAGCTGCTCAGCAGCTCACCGCAAAGCTGGTCCTGCACAGGTGGTGAGATATCAGGGGCTGCCGCCGCTGGCTGGTCACTGGCCATCACCTGATCCAGCAATGGCGGCAGTTGCTGCTTGAGCGGTGCAAAAAGCTGTTCCAGACGTGCCTTGCTGATGTCCGGTTCAAACGGCTGCGCCAGGATCTCCCAGGGGCTGCGACCAGGCGGCTCAGCTTGCCGCAACTGACTGGCCTGTTCTAAGCGCAGATTGATTAGTTGCTTGAGAGCTGGAGCAAAGGTGTCAAAGGTGTCGGTGCGTCTGGCCTCCTGCCAGATTGCATTTCCATGGGACTGGGCGCGGGTGAGGGCACCCACAAGATCAGGGTCAAGGCAGCGGCGACGATCCAGCTCAAGCCGCAGCAGCTCAAGGTTGCGGTCAGGTCCCGACGCTTCAGATTCAGCAGCTTCTGCCTCCGCTGCTTCCAGCAGATCGCAGTACTCAGTACTGGTCTGACGCTGATGCAGCTGGGCTGCCAACAGGGCCAGCTGCTCGCCGCGCCAGGGGGCTGACGCGGCAGGCATCACAGTGTTCTGGTCGAAATAAAGGGTGCTGCTGATCGATGCCAGCAGGCGGGTCTGCTGGAGGTAGTCCCTCAACGGCTGCAGCGCCTTCACCAATCAGGCCTCGGGGCGGGCTTCGGCAAAGATCTTGGCGAGGATTTCGCCGGCGCCCTGACTACGCAGCAGTTCAGCCAGCTGGTTCCCGATCGCCTCNGGATCATCCACCGAGCCNCGCACCTCATCACGAAGNAGCTGGAGCCCATCAAGACTCGCCACCATGCCCGTAAGCACGAGCATGCCTTCGTCATCAAAGCGACTGTTCACGCCAATCGGCACTTGGCACCCTCCTTCAAGGGTGCGCAGAAAGGCACGTTCAGCTAGGCAGCGCAATGCGGTGGGGCGGTGCTCCAACACCTTGATGCTGGCTAGCACCTCGGCATCGCCATCNCGGCACTCAATCCCCAGAGCGCCTTGACCCACGGCATGGAGGGAAATCGAGGGGTCAATCGATTCATGGATGCGATCACCCAAACCCAACCTGCCAAGGCCGGCAGCCGCCAGGATCAGGCAATCAAACTGACCGGAATCCAGCTTTTCAAGACGGGTGATCACATTGCCGCGTACATCCTTGAACGTCAGATGCGGGTAATGGTGACGGAGCTGAGCCAGACGGCGCAGAGAGCTGGTGCCCACCACACTTCCCTCAGGCAGGGTCGCCAGCGACTTGTCCTTGTTTTTGGCGTGCATCACTAGTGCATCAGCAGGATCCTCCCGCTCGGTGACGCAGCCCAGCATTAAACCTTCAGGGAGGTTGGTGGGCAGGTCCTTAAGGCTGTGAACCGCAATGTCAGCCCGGTTCACGAGCATCTGGGCCTCAAGCTCCTTGGTGAACAGACCCTTGTCACCGATCTTGGCCAAGGCGACATCAAGGATCTTGTCGCCCTGGGTGGCCATCGCCTCGATGCTGATCTCCATGCCGCTGTGGGCCTTGAGGAGCTCGTCCCTTACCCACTCGGTCTGCACCATGGCCAGCTGACTGCGTCGTGAGGCGATGCGCAGGTTCTCGAGGGCCATGGGTCAAGCAGAACAGCCTTCCACACTACGCAGCGACTCTGAACAGAGAGACCCTGGCGCTCGTCACTGGCCGGCAATACAGCAAGGCCGATACGATTCGTTATACAGATAGATGCGTCATGCCTGGTCCGGTCGTCCAAGGAGTTAGTGCCGGCAGCGATCCCAGGCCCACAGAAACTGCTGCCCGCCCTACAACAGAGCCGGTCGTGCTCCTGCCCCTACTGGCCGAAGGCACCATCAAGCTGATTTTGATGAGCAGCGGCGTCATGTTGATCGCCCGACTGCGTCACACCAGTGATCGTGATGGTGAGCCCGCCTTCCAGCTGCTCAGGCCCCGCGCCGTGCGCAAGCTGACAACCACAGAAAACCCTGGGGCTGAGCGCTGGGAGCTCCAGCCCTTCTTGGAGGGCCTTACCCCCCAGCAGGACTTGGTGGTTTTCAAAAGCGCTGTGGCCTCATTGCTNGAACCGCAACCAGCACTGTTGCGCCATTACGCCGAGCAGACCCTGCAAGAAGCTCCTCAGGCCCTATCCCCAGTTGAACGTCTCAAGAAAGCATTTCAAGAATTCACGGACAGCATCGAGACCGAGGGCCTGCGCTGATCATCCGAAAAAGCCCAGAGGAAAAGGTCCCCAAGTGTCCTCAGCGTCAGGATTACTGGGAGCCTGACCGCTGATGAGGATCCCCACGCCAAGACCAGACTCAGAACGAACCAGAGCATTGCCGGTGCGCTGGTTCCCTTTAAGGAAAACAGCTCCTGTAGGCAGCGGTTCTCCCGCCAGGGTGAGTGGGGTCCAGCTCAGAGCAAGTTCAAGTTCACGCAGGGCGGCAATGGCCTGCTGGGCCGTTGCCGCCATCACTCCCACCGTGAACCATTCACATGCAGCAAGCCGATCACGCAATTCAGCAAGAATGAGTTGCCGTTGAGCGTCATTTAGCTCCGGAGCCGACCGGAGTGACCGCAGATCGTCGAGCTGCATCGATCTATCTATTTGATGTACTCCTTAAGAACACCGTTGCGATTGGGATGACGCAGCTTGCGCAGTGCCTTCGCCTCGATTTGGCGAATGCGCTCNCGCGTTACATCGAAGATCTGACCAATCTCCTCGAGGGTCTTCATGCGGCCATCATCGAGGCCATAGCGAAGCCGCAGCACATCACGCTCACGGGGGCTGAGAGTGGCCAACACGCCCTCAAGATCCTCGCGCAACAAGTTCTTAGCGACGTCCTGATCAGGATTCTCGATGTCCGCCTCGATGAAGTCGCCAAGGCGTGAGTCTTCTTCTTTTCCGATAGGGGTCTCTAAGGAGATGGGCAACTGAGCCGATTTGGCGATGAAACGCAACTTCTCGATGGTCATCTCCATGGATTCTGCGATCTCCTCTTCAGTTGGCTTACGCCCAAATTCCTGGGAGAGCACCTTTGTGGTCTTCTTGATCCGGGAGATGGTCTCGTAAAGATGCACTGGCAGGCGGATCGTGCGTGACTGATCGGCGATGGCGCGGGTAATGGCCTGGCGGATCCACCAAGTGGCGTACGTGGAGAACTTGTAGCCCTTCTCGTGATCAAACTTCTCAGCTGCGCGAATCAGGCCGAGGCTGCCTTCCTGGATCAAATCCTGGAAGCTCAAGCCACGGTTCATATATTTCTTGGCAATCGAGACGACTAGGCGCAGGTTGGACTGCACCATCTTTTCCTTGGCTCTACGGCCAAGCATCAAGCGACGGCGGAACTTAATTGGCGGCATGTCCACCAAAGTTGCCCACTCCCGGTTATCCGGGTACTTGCCGTTGTCCTCCTCGAACTGGTCAGCAATCTCCTCAAGATGCAACAGGTCAGCGATCTTGCGGGCTAGCTCAATCTCTTCATCGGGACGGAGCAGGCGGATGCGCCCAATCTCCTGGAGGTACACCCGGATCGAGTCTTCGGTGTAGACCCCTTTAGGTCCAATCTTGATGCTGGGCAGCTTGGCCGCCTTGCCGTCCTTGGAGACAGTGGTGGTGACAGCCACCGCAGAAGTGGCCGCAGCAGCCGGTGCAGCGTCCTCTGCAGGCTTGGCCTTGGTGGCCTTCACAGCAGGCTTGGCATCAGTAGTTGGGGCAGCCTTGGCCTTGGTGGTCTTGGCCTTGGTGGTCTTCACAGCAGTCTTGGCCTTGGTGGTCTTAGCCACAGCAGCCTTGGCGGTCTTGGCCTTGGCGGCCTTCACGGCAGGCTTGGCATCAGTAGTTGCAGCAGCCTTGGCCTTAGTGGTCTTGGCCTTGGCAGCCGGCTCTGCAATCAAATCAGGTGATTGGGCAGCAGTCGCTGTTTCCTCAACGGAAGGTGCAGTCGACTTTGCGGTGGCAGCGGGCATGCGATACAGGAGGGTGGACGAGTAATGACAGGCGACTCGCTCAAATCCACTGNCGACCAAATTGGCGACCACNAGCAGCNGTCATTCGGTACAGCTGAGCGAAGAAATTCCCAGGACGTATCCAGAGCATCGACAGGGTTGTCAGGGGTGATCGCAGACCAGGGGACGAACCCCTCGAAGTCTTCCCACTGGACGGAACTCTGCCGTGTTCCGACAGCTGCGTTGGCAGCTCAACTCACCCATCTTAAGAAAAGGGATGTCTCAGCGCAAGATCTGCCGCTTTCCCTGAAGATATTCGTTTGTCCAGTGCCCTGGGCGTTTTGGGCTTGGCGGTGAGACCAGTCAGCGTCTGGGTGGAAGCAGGGCGGGAAGGACGCCTGCTGAGCTACGACGGCAGTGCCATTGATGACCTGCAGGCAGGTGATCTGGTTAGCGTCCGCCTGCGTGGTCGACTTCACACGGGACTGATCAGCTCAGAGGTGGTCGAAGTCCCCGCTGGCGTGGCGCTCGAACCGGTACTTGAGCGGCTTGAGAGCGCAGCTGTCGATCCAGCCTGGCAACAGCTGCTTCAGGAGGTCTCTGAGCGCTGCCACACCGCGCCGTTTCAAGTCCTAAAAACAGCCTTGCCGAGTGGCTGGCTTGGACAGAAACGCTCCGGCAGCAGCCATGGGCGGCGGCAACTGGTAGCCGAGCTATGCCAGANAAGACCGCCAGAGTCCCATCAAAAAGAGCTCACCAGCAAACAACAGCGGCTGCTCGAGCACCTGCAGCAGCANGGGCCCCGGAGCCTGAGCGAGCTTGAGCAGAACGGCCTGAGTCGCTCGGTGGTGAAAGCCTTGGAGCAGCGCCAGTTCCTNCAGCTACGGCAACGTCTGGTGGGAGAAGACATACGCATCAACGCGCCGGTCATCCCCCAGGAGCAGCCACCGCCGCTGAGCCATGAGCAGCAGCAGGTACTGGAGACCATGGCTGTTAGCAGCGATCAAAGCGCTTGGTTGCTGTGGGGAGTAACAGGATCAGGGAAAACCGAGATTTACCTGCGCTGCTGTCAGGCGCCACTGGCCGCCGGCCAAAGCGTGCTCCTCCTCACCCCCGAGATCGGGCTAATCCCACAACTGCTAGAGCGCTGTCGCCGAAGGTTCGGCGACGCGGTTGTCAGTTTTCACTCAGGCCTCAGTGACAGCGAACGCATGCGGGCCTGGCGCCGCTGCCGCAGCGGCAATCCTTGCCTTGTGGTGGGGACCCGCTCGGCAATCTTTCTGCCACTCCCGCAACTGGGGCTGATTGTTCTCGATGAGGAGCACGACAGCTCATACAAACAGGAATCTCCCATGCCCTGCTATCACGCCAGGGATGTGGCCTGGATGCGCAGCAGGCTGCAGGATTGCCGCCTACTGCTAGGGAGCGCCACACCGAGCCTGGAGAGCTGGCTAGAGACCCAGGCANAGGCAGGAACGCTCGGGCTACTGCAGCTAACCGAGCGAATCCGGCAGCGGCCTCTACCGCCAGTGCGGCTGGTGGACATGCGGATGGAGCTGGCGGACGGACACCGGCGCCTGATCAGTCGCCCCTTGCTTGAACGACTGGCAGCCCTGCCACAACGCGGAGAACAGGCTGTCGTGCTGGTGCCCAGGAGGGGCTACAGCACCTTCCTGAGCTGCCGCAGCTGCGGTGAAGCGGTGCAGTGCCCCCACTGCGATGTCTCGCTCACGGTGCACCGCAGCCATGACGGACACAGCTGGCTGCGCTGCCACTGGTGTGATCACCGCGAGGAGATTGGCCAACGCTGCAATCACTGTGGATCAACTGCGTTCAAACCCTTTGGCGCAGGGACCCAGAGAGTGATGGACACCCTTGAGCAGGAGCTGGAGGGNTTGCGGCTGCTGCGATTTGATCGGGACAGCACCCGAGGCCGTGATGGCCACCAGCGTCTGCTGGATCGCTTTGCAGCCGGTGAGGCCGATGTGCTGGTGGGCACCCAGATGCTCGCCAAGGGAATGGATCTACCGCAGGTGACCCTGGCGGCAGTACTGGCNGCCGATGGGCTGCTGCATCGCCCAGATGTCCGCGCTGCTGAGCAGAGCCTGCAGCTGCTCCTGCAGCTGGCGGGCCGGGCCGGCCGAGGCGAGCAGCCTGGAGAGGTACTCGTTCAGACCTACAGCCCGGATCACCGGGTCATCCGTCATCTGATTGATGGCCGCTACGGCCGTTTCCTAGAAGAGGAAGAATCCGTGCGGCGTCAAGGAGGCCTTGTGCCGTACTCCCGCGCCTGCCTCCTGCGCTTCTCTGGGCCTCAGGCCAGCATTACCGCAAGCTGCGCCACAGCACTGCTGGAAGCGGTACGGGCAGGACTGGAGAAGGCCGGCTGGTNCGCAATTGGTCCGGCACCGGCCGCACGAGCCAAAGTGGCTGGACTCAGTCGCTGGCAGCTCTTACTGCAGGGTCCTGCAGGCAGTGAACTCCCCTTACCACCTGAGCGGGAGCTGCGTCAGCTGCTGCATCGCAACGTCAACCTGGCCATCGATCCAGATCCTTTAGAGCTCTAGGAGGCCTCCAGCAGAGAGCGAATCATCAGGGTGAAACCCAGTAGCGCGCCAACAACGCCTGCTCCAAGCCCCAGAGGACTCCAACGCCAACAGCGCAGCTCAAGGACATTGGCAATCGCCGGCTGCGGCTGCCACTCAAGACGACCGGGAGCTTCCCACTGCACCGGTGGTTCAGCATGCTGCACAGTCCTTTTGCCAAAGGGCTGCAAATGCAGATGCAGCTCCAGCCCAGGCACCTGCTGCACACCGGTGAGATCCCACTGCAGTTCTATCTTCTGCTGCACCCCCAGCAGCCAATTACGCTCTCGCCAGTGGAGCTGGGGCTCAGGGATCGGTTCGCCCAGTAAGTCGGCGGCCTCATGCACCTGCTGCTGCAACCAGACCTGCAGTGCAGGTGCCAGCAGGAGGCTTGAGCTTGGAGCCGTAGCTGTCATCCATTGTTCAGCCGAGGGGCTTTGCCACTGCTGCTGCACGCGCACGCGNCCAGGGGAGTGGAAGTCAAAAACCGTGTCCACCCGCACGCATCCGCCAAGCAACAGAGTCAATCCCAGAAGCAGGGCCAGGGCCACCACTGCAAAGCCCACAGGGGAGCGGGTAAGCCCTACTGGTGGTGGCGGAGGTGGTGCTGACTTAAGGCGACGGCGGCGAGCCAACGAAGCTCTGGCCATGCCCTCTAGCGACGGCATCTCACCCAGCGAAGGCAATTGCACAAGATGNTCGGCACCGATCTGCAGCTCAGGGGCTTCGAGCACGGCCAGCAGCGCCTTGGCCTGGCGCCGCAGCTGCGNATCAGCGCAGCTGCCAGCTGCGCGGCTGCAACTAATCGCTCGATCGTTCTGACCAAGGCCTTGATGGGCCGTGGCCATTAGCAAACGCAATTCCCCCCCCTGACGCAGGCTCACCGGGAGCTGATCAGCTAGAGGCTCAAGTTGCTGTAGAACCTGCCGATAATCTCCGCGCTCTAAGGAGCGGCGAGCGCGAGCCATGGCCTGATCCAGTGCCTCCGGCATGGCCTCAGTCGCGGCAGCTACCCACCACCATCGTGCCGATGCCGGCATTGGTGAAGACTTCCAGCAGCAGGGCGTGGGGAACGCGGCCATCAAGGATGTGGGCCGCACGNACTCCCTGGGCCAGGGCACGGATGCAGCACTGGGTCTTAGGCACCATGCCGCCAGCGACAACAGCCTCATCGATCAGACCGCGAGCCTCAGAGAGGCTCAGCTGGCGGAACAGGGAGCCCGGATCATCCCGGTCCCTGAGAATTCCTGGAGTATCGGTCAACAGCACAAGCTTTTCGGCATCGAGCGCCGCAGCCAATTCACCAGCCACAGTGTCGGCATTGATGTTGTANGGCTGTCCTTCGTGGTTAGGGGCCACGCTCGAAATCACCGGTATATACCCCTGATCCAGCAACGGAATGATGACCGAGGGATCCACGCGGGCCACATCCCCTACCAACCCGAGTGAGCCATCGCCGTGGGTACGGGCCTGCACCAGAGCACCATCTGCTCCGGAAAGCCCGACCGCCCGGCCACCGACACGGTTGAGACCGTTGACGATCTGTTTATTGACCCTGCCCACCAGAACCATTTCCACCACGTCCATGGTGTCCGGATCGGTCACCCGCAAGCCTTCCTGGAAGACAGCTTCAATTGAGAGGCGGTTGAGCCATTGATTGATCTCAGGTCCACCACCGTGGACAACCACTGGCTCGACTCCAACACTGGCCANAAGGGCCACATCACGGAAGACAGCATCTCNCAGGTCTTCCCGGACCATGGCGGCACCGCCGTACTTGATCACGACCCGCCGGCCGCGAAAACGCTGGATATAAGGGAGGGCTTCACTGAGAACCTCCACCCTGAGGCTGTCCTGCGCGTGAATGCTGGGCTCTACTGGCATGGCTGACGCAGACAGAGATCGAGGCGACCGGATCCCCCATTTTCCAGTGCTGCCTCTAGGCCTGGACCAAAGAAACGTCCGAGACGCTCCTGACGCTCATGCCAGCGCTCAAGGGGGACTGCCCCGAGGGCAAAGCGCAGTCGCAACGCGTACTTACCATCGTGGTCGTATTCAGCGATGCTCTCCAACTGGGGCGGATCTTCCTCATCCCATAGCTTCAGCGATTCAAGCGAACTCTCCAAGTGGGCCTTCTGGCCATAGCGCCAGCGCACCACATCTTTGAGCAGCTTGGTTTGACCCTCCGTGGCACTGGCCTCCCGCAGACCCTTGAACTCAGCCGACTTCGTCAAGCGCTCGGCAGGCGGCAGCTCGGACGACTTCAGNGCAAGGCCACCCAGGAAAATTGGAATGCCATAAAAAATCGTCGGCAGGCTGAGGTTGGGTGAATCGGTGGCATAAGCAACCGAACCGATCACCGTCAGCGTNGCACCAGCGATGGTCAGCAGAGACCCCGGAGAGAACAGATCCTTCATCGCGTCATCTTCCCGCAGTGGAGGCCAAGATGGCGGGTAAGAGGAACAGCTGATGAGCAATTCAAGCCCTAATGCCCAAGAGCTGATCNAGCAGTTACAGCAGGACCGTCACTGGCTGCTGCGACAGCTTGACGAGGGTCGTTGGCCGGAGGCTCGGCTGGATCTGGCGGCACTCGAGCGAGAACTGGGACAGCTACTCGAGCGAGCGGGCGATCAGCTCAACAGCAACTGATTGAAGGTTGTCCGGCCTTTGAAAGTCGCCTCAGAAGGGGATTTCATCCTCCGGAAGNTCAACCAGCGGACCAGTGTTCCAGCTGGAGGCCTCCACTGCAGCGGGAGNGGCAGCAGGTGTTGCGGCAGCAGCTGGCGCAGCCGCAGGCTGACGGCGCGCAGCCGTTGCTGGAGCGGAGCCAGCCGATGCAGCTCCGAGGGGATGCAGGCGAGAGAGAGTGAATTCCGCTTTCTTCTCTTTGAGACCATCCGCCCTGGCGATCGTGCTCATGCGCAGTCGGCCTTCAAGAACGAGCCGCTGACCCACCTGAACACGGTTCTGCAGATCCTGCGCCAGGCTGCCGAAACCGACCACCTTGAGTTGCCCCGGTGGGTCTTCAGGCCTAAGGCCATCCAAACCCACCTGCATCTCAGCGATGGGCATCTGGTTGTCCTGGGTGTAACGGATCGTCGGTGCCTCGAGCACTTCCACCTCAATCAGGCAGTGATTCACGTCCGATGCGCGGCTGAGGGGCCCATCCTCCCCCACACATGCTGGAGGGGCCAGCCCCATGCCTGAGATCGGCATTGCCTCAGCTCAGCAGCGCCTGTGGCTGATCAGCGGCACCGGTGAGGGACCTCCCCTGGCCGAGGAGTTACTTCGACGTGGATGGTGGCTCCGGGTCAGTGTTGTTAGCTCTGGCGCCATCCGCCCCTATGCCGTGCATCCCCGGCTTGAGCAACGGGTCGGTGCCTTGGGGGTAGGGGAGTCCTTGGAGCGCCAGCTGGCGAGTTGGCCCTGCCGTTGGGTGATCGATGCAGCACACCCGTTTGCCAGACGGCTGCATCCAGCACTGCTGAAGGCCTGTGAGGCAATTGGACAGCCGCATCTGCGACTTAAAAGATCAGTTCTGCCATTAGGTAATGCCGAACTACTCACGGATCTCGAGCAACTAGCAACTGTGCCCCTNGANGGTCAGCAGTTGCTGCTGGCCCTGGGAGCAAGAGAGCTGGGCCGTGCACTGAAGCTCAGCCGCGCCAGCGGCCATGCAACCCGCCTGCTGCCGACACCGGGCGCCTTGAGCCAGGCCCTGCAGCATGGGCTGCCAGCTGAACGGATCGCTTGTCTGCGCCCTCGATCCGGAGGGCTTACNGAGGGGTCTGTAGAGGCGGCACTTTGCCGTCGCTGGGGCATCAACTGCGTGCTGGCCAGGCAGTCAGGTGGTGCCCCTGAGCGTCAGTGGCATCAGATCTGCCACCAGCTGGGCTTGAGACTGCTGCTGCTCGAACGCCCCAAGGAGGAACCAGGAGCTCTTGGTCTGGATCAACTGCTGGCCACGNTTGGAGAACCCGGGGCAGGATCGATGAGCTGATCGATCGCCAATGGAGTCCTCTGACCCCCTAATGCTGGCACTGACCACAGAGGCGGATGCCGCCCGAGCCAAAGCCCTGGCGGCATCTGTACTGGAGCAGGGTCTGGCGGCATGCATCAGCCTGCTTCCGGTGACATCGCTCTATCACTGGAACGGCGAACTCTGTAACGAAGCTGAAGTGCAGCTGCTGATCAAATCCCGCCTCAGCCTGCTCGCCGCTCTCGAGCAGGCTGTGCTGGAACGACACAGCTATGACCTGCCGGAATGGATCTGCTGGCCCGTGGGCTCCTCGGTCGCTTACGGCACGTGGGCCGGAGACCAGCTCAGGCCTTCGCCAAATCAGGAAGATGCTGAACNACAAGCTCCTTGAGAGGAACTTGAGACCGTGGNCCNATCTGAGTCACCACCTGCCCAGCGCATAGTGAGCCGAGCTTCCCGCAGGACTCAGGGCTGAGTCCTTGTGTATAGCCGTAAAGGAAACCTGCGGCGTAGCTATCGCCAGCGCCGGTGGTATCCACCAATTGGCCAAGTTTGAAGGGCTCAATGGTGAGGGTGGTCTCTCCCTGCAGGACTACCGATCCCTTGTCACTGCGGGTGAGGCAGGCCAGACGACAGTGCTGACGAACCTGGCTGACGGCCTCTTCGAAGCTCTCTGTCTCATAAAGGCTGGTGATCTCAGCCTCATTGGCGAAAAGGATATCGACGTGATTACGCACTAGCTCAAGAAAGCTGTCGCGATGACGGTCAACGCAGAAGGGATCGGACAGGCTCAATGACACCTCGCCACCATGGGTGCGGACCTCTTCTGCAGCAGCGAGGAAGGCGCGTTTGGCCGGTTCTGCATCCCAGAGATAACCCTCTAGATACAGCACCCGAGCACGGCGGACCATCGCCAAATCCACATCGCGGGGGTCCAGATTGACTGAAGCACCGAGGTAAGTGCACATGGTGCGCTCGGCATCTGGACTGACGAGGATCATGCAACGGGCCGTGGAAGGGCCTCCCTCCACAGGGGGAGTATCGAAAAGGGCTCCAGTGGCTCGCAAGTCATGGGCAAAAATCGACCCAAGCTGATCATTGCGGACCCTGCCAATGAAACCGGCCTTCCCCCCCAGCTGAGCAATGGCTGCCAGCGTGTTGGCGGCNGATCCTCCGGATGTCTCCACTCCAGGGCCCATGGCCCCGTAAAGCCTTTCGGCCTGCTCCTCATCCACCAGAGCCATGGTGCCCTTGGCCAGACCATGGGAGCTGAGAAAATCATCCTTGCTCTGGACAAGTACATCGACGATGGCGTTGCCGATGGCCACCACATCAAGGGTGGAGGGGGTTGTGGTCATGCGCTGAGAAGAGCTCGTTTGGGGCCGTGGATCGGATCCTCCACCACGATCGTCTGATCGCGGCTGGCACCTAGGGAAACAATGGCGATCGGCACTTCCATCAAATCAGCGAGGAAGCGGAGATAAGCCATTGCAGTCTCAGGAAGATCCTCCAGGCGGCGGCAGTCTGCCGTTGAGGTCTGCCAGCCTGGAAGGGTACGGAATACCGGCTTGCACCGGGCGAACTCAGAAGCGTTGCTCGGGAAGTAGTCCACCTTGACCCCATCAAGCTCATAAGCGACGCAAACCTGGATCTGATCAAGCTCGTCGAGGACATCGAGCTTGGTGATCGCCAGGCAGTCCAGACCGTTGACCTCTACGGCATAACGCCCGATAACGCCATCAAACCAACCGCAGCGGCGGCGNCGACCGGTAGTGGTGCCGTACTCGCCCCCGCGGTCACAGAGATGATCCGAGAGGCTGCCCTCCAGTTCAGTTGGGAAAGGACCTTCCCCGACCCTNGTTGTATAAGCCTTGGCGACCCCGATGACGCGATCGATCAGCGTCGGTCCCACCCCTGCACCGATGCAAGCTCCACCTGCCACGGGGTTCGACGAGGTGACGTACGGATAAGTGCCGTGGTCAAGATCCAGAAGGGTGCCTTGGGCTCCTTCAAAGAGGATGTTTTTGCGGGCCCTTGCTGCGTCATGGATTGAGCGGGTGCAGTCCACAACGTGGGAGGACAGCCGCCGGCCGTAGTCCACGTACTCAGCCAGCACATCGTCCGGATCAAGGGGCTCAATCCCGTGGATTCGCTCTAGCAGCAGATTTTTTGCCGCAATTGGACCGGCCAGGCGCTCTCGCAGATGGTCCTCATCAAGCAGATCGATCATCCGCAAGCCGCTGCGTTCGGCCTTGTCCGAATAGGTAGGCCCAATACCGCGGCCGGTTGTGCCAATACGGGCCTTGCCGCGCTGCTGCTCCATCGCCTGATCAAGCAGGCGGTGATACGGCAAGGTCACATGGGCTGTGGATGCGACCTTGAGACCGCTGGCATCAATGCCGTTGCCCGCGAGCATCTCCAATTCACCCAAGAGAACCTTGGGATCGACGACGGTGCCCGATCCAATCAGGCAGGTGGTATCGGGGTAGAGGATGCCGGAAGGAATCAGATGCAGCTTGAGCACCTGGCCATCGACAACGATGGTGTGCCCCGCATTGACGCCGCCTTGGTAGCGAACAACAACGTCAGCGGAGCGGCTCAGCAGATCAGTGATCTTTCCCTTGCCCTCGTCACCCCATTGAGCACCGATGACGACAACGTTGGCCAAAGCAAGGGCGACTCAGGGCCGCTTCTCAAGACAATCCGCA
>NHBY01000040.1 GCA_002168155.1 Synechococcus sp. TMED19
CCCCGGTTCCAGGGTCACTGGTGAGGGTTCAGGGACCAAGATCACCGGTGATGACTGGGATCGTGGTGAGCGTGTTACTGGCACTGAGGGAGCCTCGGCACGTCGCCGCAACCCCTCTCGCATTGGATCCATGAACCCTATGGCGATGATGCAGCAGAAGCGCAATGACGAGGTTGAACTGCCCGTCAGCCGGGTCACAGGCTCCAGCGGTAACACCGACAAGGGCTCACTGATCACCGTCTCCGGCGGCGCCCGCGGCTGATGGTTCTCCGTCGCGGCGATCGCCAGCGACCTCTGGCTCCGACGGCGCCCCGTCGTCGACCAAGCCCTGTGGTTGCCTCTACCAAGGTGGTGCCCTCCTCCGTGGTGGCCCCCCGGCCGACTTCAACCGTCTGGCCGAGTGATCAGCACCCCTTGACTGACCCGCGTGCGAACAGTGCGCTGCTCAATTACGAGGAGGAGACCAAGGGTGCGTTTGATCGCATCGTGCCAGTGCTGCAAAAGCTCTCAGCAATGCAGCGAGATCCTGATTTCGTTAGCCGTGCCCAACGACTGGCCAAAGACGAGCTCGGCTACGAACTTCCGCAGCTGATCCTCTCCAACGCCTGGGTGAGCCAGCTGGACATGCGTTCGCTGTTTGCCTGGTGTGTGTTTGAGACCTACGAGCGCACCTCCAACCGTTTTTTCCTTGAGGATCCCCTTGGAGGCAGAGATGGTGAGGCATTTCAGAAGAGGCTGTTCGACTGCGGCTTTCACCTGCTTGACATCACCCCGTGCGCAGATGGTCGGCTGGCCCACACGATTGCCTACACGCTGCGTATCCCCTTCAGTTGCGTGCGTCGCCGTCCCCATGCTGGTGCTCTCTTCGACATCGAAGACACCGTGGATCGCTGGGTCCGCACCGAACATTCCCGTTTCCGAGAGGCCAAACCCAACTCCGCCCATGAGCCGACCCGCTATCTGAAGTGCGTCGTTTATCACTTCAGCTCGCTGGATCCCAGCCATGAGGGTTGCGCTGCCCACGGTTCAGATGATGCTGCTGCCGCTGCGGCAGGGATGTCACGACTCGACTACTTCCGACAGGCCGTAGAAAACGGTTTCTGCTGTGGCGCTTCCGTTGATCTGCTGCTGTTGGGATTGGATACGGACACCGATGCCATTCGGGTTCATGTGCCGGACCGGAATGGTCATGCGTCGCTGGAGCAGTGGCTTGATGGCCGAGACGTCTACGAGGCCACCGCTTCACTGTCCCCTGATCAGGCACGACAACGGATTCTTGAAATCGTTGAAGAGCATTGCCCAGGTGAAGCCGATGAGGGGATGCTGCGTTTCATCGCTCTACTCCTGGAAAACAATCTCTCGCAGATCGACTATGTGCGTCAGTTCCATGGCGGCACCTATAGCGATGCCGGGCACGCTGAGCGTTTCATCGGTGTTGGTATCGGCTTCAAAGAGATTCACCTGCGCAACCTCACTTACTTCGCCCACATGGACACGGTGGAGGAGGGCTCAGCCGACCTTGATGTAGGCGTCAAAATTTTCACTGGTCTCAACGTTTCTCGTGGGTTGCCCATCCCTGTTGTGGTCCGCTTCGACTACCGCAGTTCTGTCCCCGGGGCGCGAGAGAGGGCCATTGGCAACGGTGAGCGGGTGATTCAAGCCCTGCAGAACCGCTACAGCGATCTCTGCCAGCAGGGGCTGCTTCATCTGCTCCTTTCAGTGCGCGATCGCAACGGCTTTGACCCGAGTGAAACCATCAGCACCACCATCACCACCGTCGCCCCTGGAGGTCATTGATCATGATTATTGTCAAGGTCATCAAGCCCCTGGTCTCCACTAACCGGATTCCGGATTTTGAACACAAGCACCTCCAGGTGGTTCAGGACGGCAGCTCCAAGAAAGTGGCTGTCGATGCGGTGGGTGCCAAGCCCGGTGACTGGGTGATCTGTGTTGGTAGTTCTGCAGCCCGTGAAGCAGCTGGCAGTAAGTCCTATCCCAGTGACCTGACCATCGTTGGGATCATTGACCACTGGGAACCCGATCCACCGAAGGCCTCTAGTTCAAGTGCAGCGGCTCCGGCATCGGCTTCTGCTCCGGCCGTTCCGCCGGCAAAAGGCTGATGGAGATCATGCAGGTGGTCGGTTCTCTGGTGTGCTCCTACCGGGTTGGTGGTCTTGATCACATGCACCTCAGGGTGCTTCGGAACAATTCAGGCAAGAAGCTTGTGGCAGTAGACCCTGTCGGTGCCTCTCCGGGGAACTGGGTCTTCACCGCAAGCGGCTCGGCAGCCCGCTTTGCCTGCCCCGATCCCACGGTCCAGACGGATCTAACCATCGGCGGGATCATCGATTTCTGGGCACCTGACGGCTGACCCAGAGCTGACTCTCTCCTCCCTCGCCTCGCCAATCGTTCATCCCTCACGCCATGGCCACCCCCACTCCCCGTCAGCCCTCCAGCCGTCAGCCCTCCAGCCGCCGCGCCAGTACAGGCCGGGCTTCTGGTTCGAGCTCCAGCGCTGCCAACACACCGGCATCGAGTGAGCCGGCCAAGGCGCTACCCGCCTCTACTGACAAGCCGACTTCTGCTACCAGCAAAGCTGTGCCATCCTCCCCGGCGGCCTCCGGCGGTTCGACCCGATCCGGCAGCAGCGCCCGCAAGCCCCCATCCCCGTCTCCTTCCATAGCCATGACTGACTCCGTGCAGGGAATCGCCCTCGGCATGATCGAAACCCGTGGCCTTGTGCCTGCCATCGAGGCAGCCGATGCCATGACCAAAGCCGCTGAAGTAACCCTGGTGGCCCGCGAATTTGTCGGCGGTGGTTATGTGACCGTCATGGTGCGCGGCGAGACCGGCGCGGTGAATGCTGCAGTGCGGGCCGGCGCTGATGCCTGTGAGCGTGTTGGTGATGGCCTGGTGGCAGCCCACATCATTGCTCGTCCCCATGTCGAGGTAGAGCCTGCCCTGTCCGCCAGCGGCGCACGCCGCAGCTGAGATTGATGACGAGCGCACATCCACGCGTTCTGGCTGCCCTCGGTCAGGCTCTCAGTCTCGAGCTCACCGCCGTTCAGCAGTATCTGACCCACGCCTCTTTGCTCGAGGCGTGGGGCGATCAGTCGTCGTCCGATCGCTTTCGCCGCGAGACGGTGGAAGAGATGCAGCACAGCGAGCGCATCGTCAAGCGCATGATTGCCCTTGGAGTCGCACCCGCTGCTTCCCAGCTTCGATCGGTTTCAACGGCTACAGATCTGCCTGGACTGCTGGAACTAAACAGCCTGCTCGAAGATCAGTTGATTGTTCATTACGCAGAAGCGGCACGCTTTTGCAGACTGATCGGAGACTCCACTCACGCTGAGTTTTTCCAGGCGCTCCTGGAAGAGGAACAACATCACAGTGGGGATATCGCCCGCTGGCTCAGCGAATTGAGTCCGCATCTGCAGCTGCAAGTGCGAGCCCGATTCTGACTCTCGATAGATTTTCCCACCTCACAGCAGACCTGGTCGTTTGACTGCCGAGTTCCCACTTTCAATCCAGCTGGCGTGGTTGATCCCGCTGTACGGCTTTAGCGGCATGCTTTTGGCCCTGCCCTGGGCTAGCGGGTTGGTCAAACGCAATGGCCCAAGGCCTGCGGCGTACTTCAACCTGCTGCTCACCATGGCCGGGGTCATTCACGGCTCGGTCTTGCTGAGCTGGGTGGAGCAAAACGGTGCCGTGCTGCTCGAGTGGCCATGGTTCAACGCCGCAGGCCTTGAGCTCAATATTGGGTTCGACCTCACCTTGACGAATCTGGCCGCGCTGGAGTTCGTCACGATCATGAGTCTGCTGGGGCAGTTCTTTGCCCTGGGCTATCTCGATAAGGAGTGGTCGCTGGCCCGCTTCTATGCATTGCTCGGCTTCTTTGAAGGGGCCATGGCGGGAGTGGTGCTCAGTAGCAACCTCTTCTTGAGCTACTTCGTCCTGGAGATGCTCACCCTCTCCACTTATTTACTGGTTGGCTTTTGGTATGCCCAACCCCTTGTGGTTACAGCAGCGCGAGATGCCTTTCTGACCAAACGCGTTGGTGATGTGCTCCTGTTGATGAGCTTGGTGGCTCTCTCCGCTTGGGCTGGTTCCCTCGATTTTGAAGACCTCTATACCTGGGTCGGTCAGGTGCGCGTCGATGGGTCCATCAGCCCCCTGCTTGAAACTCTCATCGCCCTCGGTCTGATCGCAGGCCCCATGGGGAAGTGCGCACAGTTCCCCATGCACCTATGGCTCGATGAGGCGATGGAAGGCCCCAACCCGGCCTCGATCTTGCGCAACTCAGCTGTGGTCACCTGCGGCGCGCTGGTGCTGCTCAAGGTGATGCCGCTGCTTCAGCTCTCCCCTGTTGCCATTGATGTGCTGTTGATTATCGGCACCATCAGTGCACTGGGTGGTGCTCTGGTGGCCATCTCTCAGGTGGATATCAAGCGCGCCTTCTCCTATGGCACTACCTCTTATCTGGGCCTGGTCTTCATTGCCATCGCTATGCAGCAGCCGGTGGTTGCGTTGCTGCTTCTCTTTGCCCATGGCCTGGCCAAGGCCCTGATCTTCATGAGCGTCGGCAGTGTGATCGCCACCACGAACTGCCAGGACATCACCGAACTCGGTGGCCTTGGACCCCGCATGCCCGCCACCACCACCAGCTATTTGGTGGCTAGTGCTGGCCTGACCGGTCTGCTCCCCTTGGGCTGTTTCTGGTGTTTTGGTCTGCTCATTGATGGCCTCAACAGTTCGGCTCCCTGGCTGGTGCCTGTCGTGTTGATCACCAATGGCCTGACGGCGTTCAATCTCGTGCGGGTGTTCCGTCAGGTTTTCCTTGATACCCCACACCCCAAGACCCGCCGCACCCCTGAGGTCAACTGGTTCATGGCGTTGCCGATGGTGAGCCTGGCGGTGCTTGTGCTGCTAGTGCCATTGGTTTTTCGAAGCATCTATTCCACCCCCAGTCTCGATACGGTCAGTTCCAGCAGCGTCTCGCTGGTGGTCCTAAGCGGTGCCTTGGGCGCTCTGGCTGGATCCCTCGTTCCTCTCGATAAGTTCTGGTCCAGATCGGTGCTCAAACCCCTCCGTACCGTTCAGGACTTGCTCGCCTATGACTTTTACACCGAGCGTTTCTACCGCTCCACGATCGTGGCTTTTGTCGGCTTCATTGCTCGCATGACCGATGCCTTTGATCGTGAGGTGGTCAACCGATTGGTGAACCGCATCGGCTCAGCATCTCTGGTCTCTGCTGAAGGTCTCAAGCTGGCCGTCAGCGGGCAGACACAGTCGTACGTACTCACCGTGCTGTTGGCCATCGTTCTGCTTCTTTCCGGCTTGATCTGGTGGAGGGTCGCCTGATGCTTACCGCACTGCTTCTCATCCCCTTCCTCGGAGGTTTGGCTCTGCTGCTTCTTCCCAGCAGCCTGCCCCCAACCCGCATGCGGGCAATCGCACTTGTTTTTCTGACTCTGCAGCTGCTTGTGGCTGTGGCGCTGTTGATTCCCTTTGATCCATCCAATGGCGGCCCCCAGCTGCAGGAATCCTTCTCTTGGATCAGCAGCATTGGTTTGGATTACCGCCTAGCTGTCGACGGCCTCTCGCTGCCGCTGGTCTTGATCAATGCGGCATTGACCCTGGTGTCTGCGGTTTGCACGCGACAGATCAGCCAGCGTCCACGCCTTTATTTCTCGATGCTGCTGTTGATCAGCGGCGCTGTGAATGGGGCCTTCCTCGCCGACAATCTGCTGCTATTTGTCATCTTCTATGAGCTGGAATTGATCCCGCTCTGGCTTCTGATTGCGGTTTGGGGTGGTGCAAACCGGGCCTATGCCTCCACCAAGTTCCTGATCTTCACGGCGATTTCGGGCTTTTTGATCCTGGCGGCTTTCCTTGGCCTTGCCTTCGTTAATGGAAGTGTCAACTTCGACATCACTCCGGCGCTCACCGATCAGCTGCCTGTAGCGACTCAGTTGGTGCTGCTGATCACACTGCTCATCGGCTTTGGCATCAAGATCCCTCTGTTTCCTTTTCACGTCTGGCTGCCTGATGCCCACACCCAGGCATCCACTCCGGTGTCGGTGATGCTGGCAGGAGTGCTTCTCAAGCTGGGCACCTATGGCTTGATTCGCTTCTGCTTGGGGCTGTTCCCTGATGTCTGGCCGCTGATTGCACCAAGCCTGGCCATCTGGGCGGCGATTTCAGTGCTCTACGGCTCCCTGGCGGCCATCGCGCAGCGCGATATGAAGCGGATGGTGGCCTTCAGTTCGGTGGGGCACATGGGCTATGTCTTGCTTGCGGTGGCGGCCGCCACTCCCACTGCACTGCTGGGGTCCGTCTTCCAAATGGTGAGTCACGGCGTGATCTCTGCGCTGCTGTTTCTGCTTGTGGGCATCGTTTATCGCAAGACCGGAACCCGCGATCTAGAGGTGCTGCGCGGTCTGCTCAATCCCGAACGTGGCCTCCCCTTTACGGGGACTTTGATGATCCTCGGTGTGATGGCCAGTGCGGGTCTTCCAGGGATGGCTGGCTTCATTTCCGAATTCCTGGTCTTCCGCGGCAGCATCCAGGCATTTCCACTTGCCACACTGCTCTGCATCGTTGGCTCCGGTCTGACAGCTGTGTATTTCCTGCTGCTGGTGAACCGCGCGTTCTTTGGTCGTCTGGCCGTTACCCCCAAGACCGACCCTGTTGAAGATGGTCGTCTTGATGTGCAATTGCTGCCTGTAGCGCCACGAGAGACGGTCCCTGCTCTTGCTCTGGCGCTCTCTGTCTTGGGTATCGGCATCCTGCCCTCAGGTCTGGCCCGCATTAGTGATTCAGCGACCCAGCTGCTCTCCCAGTTGCACGGAGGTCTGGGCTGATGCCGGTTATTCCCGCAAACCTTGTTTCCGCTGGTCCCCATCCAGGTATTGAGTTGCTGCAGCAAAGGCTGCTGAACAATCAGACCCTGCTTGAGGACACCCCCGACCACCTCATTCAGGTCGTGGACGTACTACGCAGCTATGGAGAGGTCCTTGATGCATACAGCATCAACCTGATCTTTCAGGCCGAGAAGCAGTTCCTCAATCCATTCCCTGTTTTTCGTTTTCTTGATGGTGATCTGTCTTTAGCTAAGTTGTGGCGCCATTTTTGGCATGACCGCATCAACTTCGAATACGCCGAATATTGCATGCGGGCCATGCTCTGGCATGGGACTGGCGGCATGGATGCCTACTTCGACAGTCCCGACTTTGAACTGCGTTGTGCCGCGATCATCAACCACAAGCGCAGCAAACTTGACCCGCTGCCGACTTTCCTTCACCCACTCTTTCCACAGTTCCTGCCAGAGCTGATTCGCACCGCTGCAACTACCCATGCCCTTGGGCAGTTCTGGCGGATCATGAGCGATTTGTTCATTGATCTCTCGGAAGCCGAGAAGGCCGGCGAGGTCACGAACATCGCTGGTGTCGTCGATTTCATTCGTGACCGGCTTGTTGCCGCTGCCGGCAATCCCATCACCTATGGGGTGGAAATCAATGGCAAGCACTTCTGGGTGCTGCCGCCTGAGGCCAAGCTCACGTTTCTTGTGGACGTGGCGGTGCCCTATGTGGAAGCCGTGTTCCTGCGCGGCACCCCTTTCCTTGGGACCGTGTCTTTCAACGCCCAGGCTCGTCAGATCTCACCGGATAAAGAAACCTTCCAGTACGGCGCGCTTTTCGCTGATCCCTTGCCCAGCATGGGCGCCGGCATTCCTCCCAGCCTTTGCATGCAGGACATGTATCGCCACCTACCCGAACGCCTGCACCAGTGGTACCGCGACCGCGGTCGTGGGGAGGGTGATGTGCGCGTCAAGATCTGCCAAAGCTTCCAAAAATCAATGTTCTGCGTCACCAACGCAGCCATCAAGGGAACGTTCCCCTATTCGCTCGAGTCCCAGGACAACGATGAGCAGGCTGCAAATGAGGCCTACGCCCGCGCCTGGGCCACTCGCCTCAGTGAAGCCCGCACCAACGCCCTGGGGTAAGTTCCACCAATGGACCAACCTTGGACCCACCGGCAGCGTCCGGAGCGGCTAGAGCGCCGGCTCGAATTCAGTGACTACGAAGCAACTCGGGTGTTCCTCGAGCGCCTTGAGTTGCTCTCCAAGCAGGAGTCGCGTTATCCCGACATCAGTTTCGGGAGAACGTATGTAAACCTCACCCTGGCTCCAGTTGGTGATGGTGATGAACCTGCTGTGGGGGAGGAGGATCATGCTTTCGCCGCCAGTATTGATGCCCTGGTGGGCTAACGCCGCCTTGAATTCATTTGCATCAGGTCTTTCACCTGCTGCACTTGCGCGGCCAGGGCAGGATCGGTCGAGAGCTTTTTCTCTATTTGCTGCACCGCATACATCACGGTGGTGTGGTCCTTGCCGCCGAAGTGTTCACCGATCTTGGGCAGGCTCAAGTCAGTGCACTGGCGCATCAGATGCATCCCAACCTGGCGTGCCTGGCTGACGGCGCGTTTGCGGCTGCTGCTGCACATGTCCTCGCTGCTGACACCAAAGACCTCGGCGACCTTCTCGAGCACCAGCTTGGGGTTGATGTCTCCATCCGGCATGCCGGTGCCCAGCAGCGGCGCCACCGCATCGACGGTCATCGGCAGACCAGTGATCGAGGCGAAGGCAACAGCCCTGGTTAGGGCTCCCTCCAGCTCACGGATGTTGGAGGTGAAGCGCCCGGCGATGTACTGAATGAGATCCCTCGGCAGCCGCATCTGCTCCTGCTCGGCTTTCTTGTGCAGGATTGCCATGCGCGTCTCGAGATCAGGTACCTGGATGTCAGCGATCAGGCCCATCGAGAAACGNGAGATCAANCGCTNCTGCAANCGNNGGATCTGNCTGGGNGGNCGNTCNCTGGCGATNACNANNTGNNNNCCNGCNTCATGCAGNGCNTTNAAGGTNTGGAAGAACTCCTCCTGGGTGTATTCCTTGCCTTCGATGAACTGGATGTCATCCACCAAGATCAGATCCGCGGCCCGGTAACGGTCTCGGAAAGCCTGCATGCCGTCTTTGCGGATGGCCAGGATCANNTCATTGGTGAAGGTTTCGGTGGAGACGTAGAAGACTCGAGCNTCNGGATCAATCTCGAGCCGGTAGTGGCCGATGGCCTGCATCAGGTGCGTCTTGCCNAGGCCAACTCCGCCGCAGAGGAACAACGGGTTGAACTCACGNCCCGGTGATTCCGCTACAGCCAGTGCAGCGGCATGGGCCATGCGGCTGTTGGCCCCAACGACAAAGCGCTGGAAGGTGTAGCGGGGGTTGAGGTTGCTTTTGATCCGCGGCTGCTGGCCCATGGGGGTGCTGGGCTGAGCAGCGGCCGGCTGTTCAGGCAAGGGTGGGATGGGGGCGCTGCCGGCTCCCTCCAGCTCTGCGGGCTCATCGCTGCCAGCCTGGATANCCACCTCCACCGGACCACCGCTGATGGCACTCGCCACCTCGGCGATCAGGCCTAGATAGTTGCGGCGCAGCCAGCCCGCTGCAAAGGGGTTCGGGGCCTGGAGCACCAAGCGGCCGCGCTCGCTGCGCAGGCAGATCGCNGGGCGGATCCAGGTTTCAAAGGTTGGCTTACTGAGGTTGGACTGCAGCTCAGAGCGGACCTGTTCCCAGAGAGTTGTGTCGGGCGAGGGGAAGGCTGTCACGTGAGGAGAACCGATCCACCCTGGCCAGGGGACCGAATATAGGGGCCCCTTCTGCNCAGCGCTGCATGTGGCGATACTGACGACATGGTCGTTTGCTGCTTTGCTTTTATCCGTGCGTGGATCCTTCTCCCGTGGCCTTGCTGTGGCCTGTCTTGGCCTTCTCGCTGGATGCCAGGCCAGTCTGCGTCAGGCTCCTGAATCCAAGCCTCCCCAGATCAGTGATTCCCCCACACCGGCTCCGGTAAAGACCGGTAAAAACTTTGTGGCCGATGCGGTCTCCAAGGTGGGGCCGGCGGTGGTGCGGATCGACACCAAGCGTGATGTGGTCAATCCCCTAGGGATCTTTGGTGGGGGACCGCCTGTGCAGCAGCAGGCCGGTCAGGGCTCGGGTTTTATCACCCGCTCAGATGGCGTGCTCCTCACTAATGCCCACGTGGTGGAAGGTGCAGGAACGGTCACCGTGACCCTGCCCGATGGCCGCAGCTTCCCTGGAAAGGTGCTGGGTGCTGACCCCCTCACCGATGTGGCCGTGGTCAAGGTGGCAGCCCAGGATCTGCCGGTGGCCCCTCTGGGTAATTCCGTTGATGTTCGTCCTGGCCAGTGGGCGATTGCCATCGGTAATCCGCTTGGTCTTGATAACACCGTCACCATGGGCATCGTCAGCGCCAAGGCCCGTCAGAACGCTCTTGGCGGTGGCCAGCGGGTCGCTCATATCCAGACCGATGCTGCTGTCAATCCCGGCAACAGCGGTGGTCCTCTGATTAATGAATATGGTCAGGTGATCGGCATCAACACCGCGATCCGCCAGGCCCCAGGCGGTGGACTCAGCTTTGCGATCCCGATCAATAAAGCCAAGCAGGTNGCCCAGCAGATCCTTGAGCGCGGCAGTGCCAGTCATCCCTATCTCGGGGTGAGGCTCCAGTCCCTGACCCCACAACTCGCCCGNGAGATCAATGCCACTGGCAACCAGTGCAAGTTGCCTGAGCGCAATGCGGTCGTCATCGTTGATGTGGTCAAGGGCACCCCGGCCGCGGCGGCGGGCTTCCAGACCTGTGATCTCATCCTCTCTGTCGGAGGCCAGGAGGTGGACAATCCAACTGAGGTGCAGCTGGCCGTTGAGGCGGCCGAGGTCGGNCAGGAGCTCAAGGTGACCGTTGAGCGTGATGGCGAGAGTCGCCAATTGGTNGTGCGTCCTGCAGAGCTGCCGCAGCAGCCGGGCGGTTGAGTCGAAACTGCTCTCCAGAGCGTCTGTTGGTGATGGCCCGCCGACCCAGTCCAGGCCGCTGTAAAAGTCGTCTGGCTGTTGGTATTGGTGCTGCAGCAGCTGCTCGTGTGCAACGGCGCCTTTTGCAGCACACCCTGGCTGAGGCGGAGCGTTGGCAGGGTCTCGCCAATGGCTCATTCAGCCTGGCGCTTGGGGAACATCAAGGGGCAGGCTGCCTTGGTCAACGGTTGCAACGTCTGATGGGCCACTCGCTGCGGCATGGCGGTGAGCAAGTGGTGGTGGTGGGCAGTGATCTGCCCGGTCTGATGGCTGCCGATCTGCAGCAGGCCTTTGCTGCGCTTCACCATCAGCCCCTGGTGATCGGTCCTGCCGCTGATGGCGGTTACTGGCTGATCGGTCTGACGGCTGCAGCGTTTGAGCATCAGCGCGGCAGGCTCTTCAGTGGCATTCCCTGGGGGGGTGATCAGGTGCTCGCCCGCACCATTGAGCGGGCTGCTGAGCTGGCGTTGAATCCGCACCTGCTGCGCGAGCAGCAAGACCTCGATCGGCTCAGTGACCTTGCTCCTTGGTGCAGTGAGGCCTGATCCCGCTGATCGCGCTCAGTGGAGCGTTGTGATTCCGGCTCTCCATGAAATGGAGCAGTTGCCGGGTCTGCTGACGCAGTTGCAGGGGCCGGAGCAGGTGTTGGTGGTCGATGGTGGTAGCCGCGATGGCACTGCTGCTGCTGCTGCTGCCATGGGGGCCCTTGTCATCCATGCCAAAGCCGCAAATCGCGGCTTGCAGCTGTCTGTCGGTGCGGCCCATGCCAGCCGTCCCTGGCTGCTGTTCATCCATGCCGATGCCCGACTTCCGTTGCGATGGCCGAATTTGCTGGCTGAGGCGTTAGAGGCTGATGGGGTTGTGGCTGCAGCGTTCCGCTTGCGGGTGGATGGCGGTGGCTGGAAGCTGCGCTTGTTGGAGCGCTTGGTGGGCCTACGCAGCCGTTGGCGTGGTCTGCCCTATGGCGATCAGGGGTTGGCATTAGCGGCCGATGTCTACCACCAAGTTGGCGGCCACAGGCCACTGCCGTTGATGGAGGATTTGGAACTGGTGCAGCGGCTGGGCTGCCGCGGACGCGTAGCGCTTGCTGCTGGTGCGGTTCTGGTCAGTGACCGTCGCTGGCGCCGTCTGGGCGTGTGGCGTAGCAGCTGGCGCAATGCCCGGTTGCGGGCCGCTTGGCGCCTTGGCACCGAGCCTGAGGAGCTGGCTCGCCGCTATCGCTAGCGGGCATACCAGAAGACGCAGCGCTCACCTCTTGGCTCGAGATTCCAGCCCTGGGCTTCGTAGAAGGACACCACAGCAGCATCCGCAAACAGTGTCACCTTCTCCACTTCCATTGCCCGGAGACGCTCGAGCAGTACCCGCATTAGCCCTTTGCCCAGTCCGCAGCCTTGATAAAGAGGATGAACCGCCAAATCCCAGATGGTTGCATCAAGCACACCATCACCGGTGCAACGGGCAAAACCCACCAGCTTTGGAACGCGAGGGTCATGGCGCCAGAGTCCAACCACAAGCAGGGAATGGCTTAGCGCCTTGCGGACCCGCCTCAGCGGCCGTCGGCTCCAGCCCACGGCATCACAGAGCTGCTCGAGCTCAACAAGATCAATCGGGCGCGAGAAACTGGCCACCAGTCGTAGGCGCTCATTACTGGTGGGCAATTCACGCCACCAGTCTCCATAAAGCTGATCGAGCAGAGGTTCCGCCTGCGAGGCTGTTGATGCTGCCTGCGAGGCCATGGGATCGTGCATTCCGGCCTGGACCGGGCATTCACAACCACCAACCTAAGGGACCTGCCTGTCTGTATGAGTTCAGCACCACCGTTGCTGGTGATGGCCCATGGCTGGTTGCTGCGGGGCAGTCTTTGGCAGCCCCTGCGGCGGCGGCTTGAACCTCGCTGGCGCTGTTGGGCCCCGGATCTACCTGGCTGCGGCCAGGCGATCAGACCCGCGGGCCTGCACCCCACACTGCCGGCCTATGGCCGCTGGCTTGCGGCAGAAGCCAGCCGTCGCGCCAATGGTTCTCCCTTGGTGCTGATCGGCCATTCCCTTGGTGGCAGCGTCGTCCTGCATGCCAGCGAGCAGTTCGGCCCGCAGTTGCTTGGGGTGGTGCTCATCGGTTCAGGCGGCGGTGTATATCAGCGACGACCCTTCCGTCAGCTGCGCCGGGTTGGGCGTTTTCTGGCTTTGACTCAGCGTGATCGTCGCGCCGCCCGCGGCTTACTGATCAACAGCACCCAGCGCCGGGCAGTGGCCGACCTGCCCAAGCGCGTTGCCCGTTTGGCAGTACCAAGCCTCTGGATTGCCGGCAGCCGTGATCGTGTGATGCAGCCGCTTTATGTCCGCCACCTTGCCGGCTATGCCCCTGATCACGAGGTGGAGGTACTGCAGGGGGCTGGCCATCTTCCGATGCGCGATCAACCGGGACCGTTACAGCAGCTGTTGGAGCCTTGGCTTCAGAGGGTCGCCAGCCCACGCTCTTGAAGCTCGGCCAGCTGGGCGTAGAGCCCACCTAGGCGCCTCAGCTCCTGATGGCTGCCTTGCTCCACCAATTGGCCACGTTTGAGCACCAAGATGCGATCGCTGGACTCGACGGTTGCCAGGCGGTGGGCGATGACGATGGCAGTGCGGTGATCCAAAACGCGAGCCAAATCCCGTTGCAGGGTGGCTTCTGTGCTGGGGTCCATGAAAGCGGTGGCTTCATCCATCACCAGCACCGAGGGGTCCCTTAGGGCTACTCGTGCAACAGCTAGCAGTTGCCGTTCGCCAGAGCTCAGATTGCCGCCGCGCTCTCTCAATGGGGTATCGAGTCCTTGGGGCAGTCTCTGCAGCAGCGGGTTTAGGCCCAATTCATTGCTGAGCTGCTCCAGCTGTTGTCGAGGCAGTTGCCTATCGAGGGTGAGGTTGTCGGCAACACTCCCACTGAAAAGGAAGGTGTCCTGCAGCACCACACCAAGCTGGCGGCGTAGCTCGCTGATGGGAAGATCGCGGATGTCAGTGCCATCAAGCAGGATCCGTCCCTGCTGTGGCTCATAGAGGCGGCAGAGCAGACGAATCACCGTGCTTTTGCCAGAGCCGGTGGGCCCGACCAAGGCCACGTGTTCTCCAGGGGTGATGTGCAGATTCAGGTGCTGCAGGATCGGTTCATCGGGTCGGTAGGAGAAGCAGACGTCCTCGAAGATCACTTCACCGTGTGCCGCTCCATGGTCAAGAACGGGATTTGGTTTGCCTCGCTCGACAATCTCCTGGGGTTCGTCGAGCAGCTCACCGATGCGTTCCACCGCTGTCAGGCCCCCCTGGATCTGGGTGAAACGCTCTGCCAGCTGGCGCAGGGGATCAAACAATCGCTGGGAATAGAGAATGAAGGTGGTCAGAACCCCCAGTCCCATCGCACCTGCGGTCACCAGACTGCCGCCCACTGCCAGCACCAGGGCTACTGCAGCGAGAGCCACCCACTCCAATAGCGCGGAGATACTGCTGTCGTAAAAAATGGTGCCGTTAATTGCATTGCGATAGAGGGCACTGGTTCGCCCGAAGCGCTCGCTGTTGAGCTTTTCGCGGCGGAACATCTGCACCACTTCCAGCCCCTGAAGGTTCTCCTGCAGATCGGCATTGAGCTGGCTGAGCTCTTCTCGCACCCTGTAATTGGCGCGTCGGTAGCGCTGCTGCAGCGTGATCACCGTCCAGGTGAGCGGCAACTGCAAAGCCAATAAAAGCAATCCCAGACGCCATTCGATCGTCAGCATCAATGTGGCGATCACCACAAGGGTCACCAAATCAGCCAGTACACCGATGGCACCGCTGCCAAAAACCTCGGCCAGAGCATCCACATCACTGGTCAGCCGGGTCAGCAACTTGCCTACCGGAGTGCGGTCGTGGAATCGCAGAGATAGATCCAGCGAATGGCGGAACAGATCACCCCGCAGCCTGGCCGTCAACCGCTGACCGATGCTCTGCACAAGAAAGCTCTGGGTGCCCTGCAAGGTCAGACGCAGCAACACCGCAAGCAGTAGCAGGCCGATCAGGCTGTGCATCGCTTGGGAGGTGGGCATGGCTTGCAGCCAGCCCCAGGCGGTTTCTCCCCGCAGCACGCTC
Organism: Synechococcus sp. TMED19; assembly: GCA_002168155.1. Classification (GTDB taxonomy): domain Bacteria; phylum Cyanobacteriota; class Cyanobacteriia; order PCC-6307; family Cyanobiaceae; genus RCC307. The sequence goes on from NHBY01000040.1 coordinate 15,016, forward strand.
ACGACTTGACCAACAAGCAGCGGCTGCACCGCACTGGCCGCCGCCACAGGGACCAGAATCGTTAAGGCAGTAGCAAGTCGGCGACGGTCACGGCGTAGGTAGGGCAGCAGTCGCCGTACTCGCTGCAGGTCGCTCATGGGGTGGCCCCGCCCTCGTTCATGGACTGGACCAGTTGCCGCAGTTCGCCGCTATCAAGGCGCAGCGCCAGGGGGTTGCCGATCAGCCGCGCAGTGCTGTGGAAAAGGTCTTCGATGGCAATCAGGCCGTTGTCTCGCAGAGTCCGGCCTGTGGCCACCAGGTCGACGATTGCCTCTGAGATGCCTGTGAGAGGGCCTAGTTCCACTGAACCAGTGAGATGAATTAGCTCAACGGGTAGATCGAGCTGATCAAAAAATGCCTTGGCCGAATGGGTGAACTTGCTGGCCACGCGGCAGTGAGCGGGCAGGTCCGCCGCACGCCGGTAAGGGCTGCTTTCCTTGACCGCCACAGCCATGCGGCAGCCGCCAAAGCCCAGATCCAGAAGCTGGGCCACTGTGCGCTGCTGCTCGAGTAGTACGTCGTATCCCACAACTCCAAGCTGGGCCTGGCCGTAAGCCACATAGACGGGTACGTCACCGTTGCGCACCAGCAGAGCCCTGGCTCTGCCGCAGGCGCTCGGCAGCATCAGCTGGCGGTTGTCCTTATCGTTGATTGCACTGAAATCGAGGCCGGCCGCGGCAAAGCGCGCCACGGAATCCTTGAGCAGGGCCCCCTTGGGTAGGGCGACGGTGAGCATGCTGATTCCCGCTCCAGCGCTGGACTTTAACGAGCTGCCTCACACTGGTGTCAGATGCACCGCCGTGGTGGAGATCGTCAGGCTGCCTGTGTTGCGGGATAACTACGTCTTCCTGCTCATTGAGCCTGCGGGGAGCCGCGCCGCAGTGGTCGATCCTGCAGTTGCTGAGCCGGTGGCGGCATTGCTGCAGCACAGGGGTCTGGAGCTGACGGTGGTGCTCCAGACCCATCACCATCACGATCACATTGGCGGCACACCCGAACTGTTGGCGCGCTGGCCAGGGACCGAGGTCTGGGCAGCCTCCTCTGATCAGACGCGGATTCCTTTTCAGACCAGGGGCTTGGCCGGCGGTGATCAGCTGGAGCTTTTTGGACGCCCTGTCGAGGTGCTCTCCATTCCGGGGCACACCAGTGATCACATTGCCTATTACCTGCCCGCCACCGCTCAAGAAGGCGCTGAGTTGTTCTGCGGTGACACCCTCTTTGGCGGAGGCTGCGGTCGCATCTTTGAGGGCACGCCAGCCCAGATGCTGGCTTCTTTGGAACAGCTAGCAGCCTTGCCAGCTTCAACCCGAGTTTGGTGCGCCCACGAGTACACCGAGACCAACCTGCGCTTTGCGATCACTCAGGATTCTGAGAACCAGGCGCTGGCCGAGCGCTTTGAGCTCGTGAAGCATCAGCGGGCTTTAGGGGAGGCCACCATTCCCTCCAGCATTGGCCTCGAGCTGGCCACCAACCCCTTTCTCCGCTGCCGACAACCAGCGCTGCAGATGGTCAGTGGCGCTGTTGATGGTGCTGATGTGCTGGCGGAGATCCGCCGCCGTAAAGATGTGTTCTGAGCCATGACATGCCGGCCGACAACGCTTTTGGGGACCTTGTTCGGCGCTGCTGCGCTGATCTCTTGTGGGCTATGCCGTGGTCATCGTCAATGTCCTGGCGGTGGCGATGTGCAAGCCCTTGCGTTTGACGCAGTTGCATCGGGCACTGAGGCGATGATGACTAGACCTGGATAAAGCCGTTTGATGAGCAGCAAAGGTCTTGAGGCGGTTGAAACCAAGGCAGCACCGGCGCCGGTGGGCCCCTACAACCAAGCGGTGAAGGCCGGCGGGATGCTCTTCTGCTCCGGTCAGATCCCGTTGGATCCGATGACCGGTGTGATGGTCGGGGACGGTGATGTGGAGGCGGAGACCCGCCAGGTACTCAGCAATCTTGAGTCGGTGCTGAAGGCTGCGGGTTGCACGCCTCAGCAGGTGGTGCGCACAACAGTGTTCCTGACTGATCTCGCCGATTTCGCCAGGGTTAATGCCATTTACGCCGAAATGTTTGGCCAGGGCGTGGCACCGGCCCGGGCCTGTGTGCAGGTGGCGGCGCTGCCCAAGGGGGCGAAGGTCGAGATCGATTGCGTCGCGCTGATGAGCTAGCGCCCTATCGGATTCAGACTCATTGTTTGAGCCGTAGGGCGGCTAGGAGAAGCTCACACAAGGTCGCCACTGCTGGACTTTGCAGGATCACCACATCACTTGCTGATTCCTGAAGTCGCATGGACAGACCAGGCAAGCGGTCTTATCTCAGCGGGGCTGATCGGCGCAAGTGGCTTCACTCCAGTTGCATTGGCTTAGGAACGGTTGCTGCCAGCTCAGCGGAATCTCAAGCAGGTCCCGTGTGCCGCTCAGCCCTTGACAGATGAAGAGGATCGCCGCCAGGACATTGGCGGCGATGTGCACGCGCCGCCAGCGCCGATGGTTCAAGATCTCAGGCCGTGCGGCCAGGTTGAAGATCATTAGGCCGCACACCATGACCCCGCCCCAGTAGTGGGATTGCCAGAACGCCGGCTGCAGAGGGTTGTCGCTGAGTCGGAACACCTCTGGTTGTGCCCCGAGGCTCAGCAGTCCCAACCATGTGATCAGGCTGAAGCTCAGCCGCAAGGCAGCACCCCGTACGCGCATCAGGGCGATGAGGGCACTGATGCTGCCAAGCCAGGCCAGAAGTAGAGGGGTTAATGCAGTTGCCCCTCGGCCACCGTCGCTGCCCAGTCCTTTGCTGCCGATGACCACGGCCAGGGCGATCAATACGATCACAACCACCGCAGCAGCGAGCCATTGGCCCAGATCGCTGTGATCCCTGCCGGTGGAAGGCGGCAGCTTGGCTTGCTCAACCCGGCGCTGACGGGTTTGAAGTCCTAGTCGTGCCACTACCCCGATTAGGGGATAGATGAGCGTCACCGCAAGAAACGGGTGGATGATCCAGAGCCAGTCAATCGCCTGCATCAGGCTCGGTTATCACTGTTCTCAAACTCTCCTCAGCTGGCAGCTCTGGCAAGTCATGACTCCGGCAGAGCACTCAGTTCGAGCCAGCGGTCCTCTCCGCTGGAAATCTGTTCACAGATTGCCGCTAGCTGCTGGGTGAGCTGCTCCAGCGTTCCGTAATCCGCCTGGGCCAGCTTTGCCTCCAGTTCAGCCTTGCGCTGCTCCCATTGGGGCAACTCTTCTTCCAGGGCATTGAGCTCACGTTGTTCCTTGTAGCTGCGCTTCCTGGGTTTCTCGCTCTTGGGTTTGGCGCTGCTCTCCTTGCTGGGGATCTTGCTTGCGTCTGCCGATGAGTTGTCGCCAGCTGTATTTCGCTGCTCTTGCTCCAGCCATTCGCTGTAGTTCCCCTCAAAGCGTTCCAGCTGTCCACCCGGCCTGAAACAGAACAGCCTGTCAATGGTGCGATCGAGAAAATAACGGTCGTGGGAAACAATGATCACGCAGCCACGGAAATCCTCGATGTAGTCCTCAAGCACCGCAAGCGTCTGGATGTCGAGGTCATTGGTGGGCTCGTCGAGCAGCAGAACATTCGGTGCGCCCATCAGCAGACGGCAGAGATGAAGCCGGCGGCGCTCGCCGCCGGAGAGGCGTGCCACTGGACTGTGCTGCTGGGCGGGGGGGAAGAGAAAGCGCTCAAGCAGCTGGGAGGCACTGAGGCTGTTGCCCTGACCTAGATCGATGTGCTCCGCCACTTCCTTAATCACATCAATGACCTTGAGGTCATCACGCAGTGCTTCGGAGTGCTGATCAAAACGGCCGATCACAACGGTCTCACCCCGTTGAACAGCGCCGCCGTCGGGTAGCTGAAGTCCGCAGAGCAGATCAAGCAGGGTTGATTTGCCGATTCCGTTAGGGCCGATGAACCCCACGCGGTCTTCTGGACTGAAGCTGTAGCTGAAGTCCTTGATCAACACACGTTCAGCCAGACACCGCTGCAGCCCCTCCACTTCGATCACGGTCTTGCCCAGACGTCGGCCGACGCTGGCCATCTCCACCTTGGCCTTGGCACCTTTGAAGGACTGCTCCTGCATCGCTTCGATGCGTTGAATCCTGGCTTTCTGCTTGGTGCTGCGGGCTTTGGGGCCGCGCTTGAGCCACTCCATTTCACGACGCATCACTGAGCGATAAGCCCTCAGACGCGCGGCGTCGGCCACCTCTTCCTCGTTTTTCTTAGTTAGGTAGGCGCCGTAGTTGCCGGGATAACGGCGGAGCTCACCGCTGTCGAGCTCGATGATGGTGTTCGTCACCCGCTCGAGGAAGTAGCGGTCGTGGGTGATCAGTACCAGAGCTCCGCTGAAGCGCTGTAAAAAACCCTGCAGCCACTCGGTGGCCAGGGCATCAAGGTGGTTGGTGGGCTCATCCAGTAGAAGTCCGTCGGGTTCGGCCACCAGGGCTGAGGCCAGGGCGAGTCGCTTGCGGTAACCCCCTGAGAGCTCTCCCACCTTGCGTTGATGGTCACAGATTCCGAGGCGGCTGAGCACTTCCTGGCACTGCCGTTCAAGCTCCCAGGCCTTGAGTTCATCCATGCGGCTGCTGAGCCCACTGAGTTCCCCCAGCAGGGCTGCATCACTGGGGTCGGCCTCAAGCTGCCGGATGAGGCCTTCATAACGCTTGACGAGCTGCATCTTTTCGCCGCTGCCGGCGAAAACCTGCTCCAGAACAGTGCGTTCAGGGTCGAGTGTGGGGTTCTGATCGACATAGATGACCCGGCTGCGCGGGTTGATCTGAACCTTTCCTTCCCCTGGGGGTTCGAGACCGGACATCACTCGCATCAGAGTCGATTTGCCCGAGCCGTTGGTGCCGATCAAACCGAGACGGTCCTTGGGACCAACTTCCAGATTGACGCTGGCTAACAGGGTTTTGACCCCGAAATCCTTGCTCACCTGCTGCAGGCTGATCAAGGTGAATCGGTTGCGGTGACCTCGAGCCTCTCATGCAAACGGAGCGGTGCCTTCCGCATGCGGTATCGCTCGAAGGGAATACCGGCAATGAGAATGTGCTCCGTCCCTAGTTGCTCCCAGCCCAGCTTCAGAAACAGCGGGCGGCTCAGTTGGCTGGCCTCACTTTGAAGTTCACTGCAGCCACGTCTGCAGGCTTCTGACTCAAGAGACTGCAGCAGCTGTCGGCCGCGCCCCTGACGGCAAGCCCACCCCCGGCAATAGAGCAGAGCGATCCGCTGCGGTGGATGCAGCACCGCAAAGGCTGCCGCACCTTCCGGTCCCTCGCTGATTAGTCCATAGCCCAGCTGCAGTGGCTCATCCAGCACTCCTGGGAGTAGCGCAAGGGACGCCCAGGCCTGTACCTGTTCAGGGCTGTAGAGACCTGGTGCCTGGGTGAGCACAGCATCGCGATAAATCTCAAGCGCTGTGGGGATGTCACTTGGCAGTAACTGGCGGGGCGGTGGGATCAAGTTGTTGTGGAGCAGATCATCACGAACGAGCGCAGGCCCTGGCGACATTCGTTGTAGCTGTAGCAGCGGCTGCTCAAGCCCTGGAACTGTTGTCTGCCCTTTTTGGGTTCGCGTTCTAGTGGCAGCCTCTACAGATCCAGATCCTGGAGTCTGCCAAGGCAATCCTGTGGGTAGAGCCGTTCATCTAGACAGAAGCTGTACTCGATGTCCTCGTAATCAAGAAAACTCTCCGCCTGGTTGCGGGTGGCTTCGCTTACTTCGTGGAGTGCATGCAGTGGCGCGGCGTCCTTGCGCGAAAGTTCGGCGTGTCAGCTGTGAAGGAGAAATAATTTCCCTGGTCGCGGTAATTGAGGATCAAATATCACATGCAGGAGTGGGGGCAGCTTGAGGGTGTTCCGCCTTGGATGTTTCACCCAGTTAGGACAGCTGCGCTGACACCGGTTGAGGTCAGCGTTCCTCAGTTGGGCCTGGGTCTGTTTGCAGGCATGGCGCTTGATCTGCTTTAGGCGCTCAATGCAACATGCAATCTGGAGGATTCAGGTTGGGTCCGTTGCCTCTGCAGATGCCCGCGCATGGTTTCGTAGAGCACCTCAAGCTCGCCAGTACCCCCTCCCACGCCTGGCTAGCTATCGGTCGTTGAGCTTCTTGAATGGTTTGAGTCGTGTATCGGCAAGCTGAACTGTTGCTCTGAGGCGCAGCAGATTCATCTGCAGTTGATGCAGTGCTCCTTTCTGGTGCTGCAGCCTCAGCAAGGGCGCTACTCATCAATGCGACGGAAGTAGGCCTGCCACTGCTCCAGGCTTGTTCACCCCTGCTTGGAACAGCGAAACCGGGGAATCTCCACTGTTCTCATCGTGAACAGAAGCCGGCCCGTGAATTCATTTCGCCAGAGGCTTTTGAGAGCTGAGGCTGTTGTCTGTTGCAGGCAAGCTGAGATGGCGCTGTTGAAGACGCTGATCAACCACCTCAGAATTGCTTGACATCAATGCCTTGTTGGTGGTGGATCGGCCTCCTTCAACGGAGTTCAACGAGGCTTTGCAGGTTCAGCTGCACTCGTGCCCAACTTTCCTGAGTGTGCTTGCAAAAGCTTGTTGCCCTAAGGCCGTAATGGCTTGCGCGGGGCGCGATAGCAGCAGAGGCAATGTCCACTGCACTGTCGTTTACTGCTGTTGTCAGTGGTTGTTATGAGCTTTGCCCCGCCTGTAATGCCCGTGGAGCATCAGTGCCGCTCAGAAATATGTGCGCAAATTTTCTGCTTGACCCTTTCCAAACGGATGATCTAATGGTTATCTTGACGATGTAGATTCAAATCACTGGAATGCTCACTGGTCAAGATCTTCTCTCCAAGGTGCGGGACCTTGGCGATGCAGGTAAGTCTGAGATCGTTCGCGCCTGTGGCTATGTCTCCAATAAAAAAGACGGCGGCGAGCGCCTGAACTTCACGGCCTTCTACGAGGCTCTGCTGGAAGCCAAGGGTGTCGAGATCGGTGGAGCCACTGTCGGCAAGGGTGGTCGTAAGCTCAGCTACGTCGCCACTGTTCAGGGCAATGGCAATCTGCTGATCGGCAAGGCATACACAGCTCTGCTGAACCTCAAGCCCGGTGATGAGTTTGAGATCAAGCTCGGTCGCAAACAAATTCGTCTAGTACCTGTTGGTGGCGAAGGCGAAGAGGAAGAAGAGTGATCTGTTTAGCCTTGTATCTAGATTTGGCCTAGATGCCCGGCTTGCTTAGATCTTCTGATCTCAATTAGCTCGCGCCAAGGTTGTAGGTGGTGCGACTCTCGACTCCATTGGCGTCTTTCTGGATCACCTCCAGAATTGCCGTCGGTGGAGTTGCTGCTTTCATGTCCATGTTGCTGCCAGCGCCATTGGTTCTGGTGGCCTTGCCGCTTGCGGCAAGACGTAGTGACCTGCAGTAGGGCTCGATAGAGGCCTCGGAATCAAAGCTCTTCATGCCCTGCCCGCCGCTGAGGCTCTGGTTCATCACCGAGAGCGCCACCAGTTGGCCGGCGTCGTATCCGGAAGCTTCGATCATTCCAGGCTCGTAGCCGAAACGCTCCGAGAAATTGCTGCTGAAGTTGTCCCAGCCTGGCCCCCGGTTGGCTTCATCAACGCCCAGCTGTGAAGTTGGTGTGCTGTGGCTTGGGGAAACATTCCAGACCAACTGCATGCTCTGGGGCCAGCGCTGTTTGAGAATTTCCTTCATCAGGGAGCTGTTCTCACTTGTCATGACCACCAGTGCCAGCGGCCGGAACCAATCCACATCAAAGGCCAGTTGTTCCACCGCTTTGGTGTCATCACCATTGATAACCCGCGCACTTGGTTCCAGGCCGATCAGTTCGCCTCCTTGGTTCCCCATGGTTTCGAGAAAGCGATCCGCCAGTTGCTGTTGATCGGCCGTGCCATCGGTGATCAGCATGAACTTGAGGCGGTTCTGCTCGAGAAGAGCCTTGACCAGGACATCTATTTCCAGGCTGCGGGAGGCTGATACCGGCCAGAGCCTGTCTGAGCCTGGGCGGCTTGCGAGTTGCTGCAAGGAGATTCCACGTTGCAGCGGAAGTAGCACCTGTCGCTGACGCCGCTCAGCGAGAAGACCAGTGGGCACAAGGGCTGCAGCTGGTGGTGCGACAAGCAGTGGCGGCAGGGCGCGATGGCGGAGCTTCTCAGTTAGGTCAGCGCCTGGTGAGAGCCAGCCAACCGACCAGTCGGTCTGTTTGTCTGTGCATAGGCGTGATTGCTCCTGGGCTAGGAGGAACCCGCGACGCAGCCCATCTCCGAGGCCGGCAATCGCGCCTTCACTGGGGAGCAACATCAGGGCGTGGCCAGGTTGCGGAATCGCAGCCACAAGGCTCTGACTGCCCAGCATGGCAGCGATGACACCGAGGCTCCGCCAGATCCGGCGCCATGAGTCAGTGGTCATGCCGCAATCCGTCCAGCGCCGGCAGGTTAGGTCGGTTGCCATGACTACGCTCGTTCCAATCCAATTACGGGTCTCATGCAGGACGTTTTTGCACAGGCGCGGTCCTTCGCTACAGCTGCCATTGCTGCCATACCCCTTGCCCTGACTGCAGTTCCTGCCCTGGCTATTCCCGAAGATCAGGCTCTCAAGAAGCTGTCTGTGATTCCCGTTTTTCTGCTGACCTCTGAGCAGGGCGTGCCCCTACCCATTCCCCAGGGTGACGACAAGCTGCTTTTGCCGATGTTTCTTCAGAAGACCCGCGCTGAGAAGGAGCTGAGCACGTTCAAGAAGACCAATCCTGAGGCCAAAGCAAAGGTCTCTGCCATCCCGATGAATGTGGCGAATGACCGGGTTAATGAAATGAATGAGAAGCTCGAGGCTGATGGCAAAAAGATCGTGACTCCTGTTGTGGGTGCCCAAGCCGATATGAAGCAGGCCGCGGCTATCCTCCGCAACCAGGGAGTCAGCGCAGAAGACATCCAGAAGGGTCTTTCAGTGCCAGTCTTCTTTCACAATCCCTTCATCACCGTCAAGACTCCTAATGGCGTGAAGGGTGTCTTCTTCCTTAGCTACGGCGATGCAAGCCGTGCAGCAAAAAGTATCCAAGGTGCCAATCCTGAGATCCAGGCTGCGGACATCACTAATGCACTGGCCCAGATGATCGAGGAGAAAAAGGATAGTTTTGTCTTTTATCCAACCGCTGAGTTCTTCACTCTGATGAAGGAGGAGGGAGGAAAGCAGAACTGAGCCGCTCTCAGGTTTCTGTGGGTATCAACTGGGCCAGGAGCCCAGCCGCCATCAGCCCCAGTCCGAGGCTGATGGCAAGTGTGTGGTTTGCCTGATCACCCCAAATTGCTGCTGAAAGAAACGCGCCGCCAAGCAGCAGACACGGCACCATGACAATCCCTTTGGCTGTTTTGTTGAGGCTCACGCTTCACCTTTGCGATTGGTGCATTCGCCGCCATTACTTGCTAGCTGTGCCTCAACCAATTGAGTGCTGAGATCAATCTCACTGCCAAGAGGTCGAACTCTGGCCAGCAGTAGCCCATCTTGGCTGCCCATCGGCATCAGGTTGACCCTCTGACGCCGGGGCAGCTGTTTACGCAAAAAATTCACGGCCTCTGCCTCCTGGCCTGCCTTCGGCGTGATGCAAGCCAGTCGAACGCTGTATGTGCGGTTGTGATCGCCAATCAGCAGCAGATCCGGCTCCCGCACCTGCAGTACCTCAGCTGCGGTTGCAGGCAATGGCGAAAGCAGAGCCACGGCCAGCAGCAGCGCTGCAAGGGTCTGCCACCATCGCCGCCGCTTCATCCCAATCCCCTAAACCAAAAACATTCTCTCCAACCGCAGGCTCCACTTGTGGCATGGCGTTACCTCAAGGAGGTCCTTAACCCTGCCGCATGGCCCACCACTGGAAAGACATCGCTTACTACCAGGTACCTACCGATGGCTCGTTTCAGCTGAATGATCGCCACCCGGATTTCCACGGCGAGATTGCTAACAAGAAAGACGCAGCCGAGCTGCTGCAGCAAGGAGTGGAACAGCTCGCTGAGCTGCAGGATGTTCTTTACGCCGATGGGCGCTGGGGTGTGCTGGTCGTGCTTCAAGCCATTGATGCGGCCGGCAAGGACTCCACCATCAAGCACGTAATGAGTGGGGTTAATCCCCAGGGTGTGAAGGTCCACAGCTTCAAAAAGCCCTCAGCCGAGGAAATGGCGCACACATGGTTGTGGCGCTACAGCCAGCGGGTTCCATCCCGCGGGGAGATCGGCATCTTCAACCGCTCGTATTACGAGGAAGTGCTGGTGGTCAAGGTGCATGATCTCGTCTCCCATCAGGGCCTGCCGTCAGCTCTGGTGGACAAGAAGGTGTTTCCACATCGCTACGAGGACATCAATGCCTATGAGCAGCACCTCACGCGTAACGGCATCCTGGTGCTGAAGTTCTTCCTCCATATCAGCCCTGACGAGCAGCGCAAACGCTTCCTGAAGCGACTGGATCGTCCCGACAAGAACTGGAAGTTCTCGCTCAGTGACCTCGAGGAACGCCGCTACTGGGATCAGTACCAGGAGGCATTCGAGTCCATGATGCGTCACACCAGCACCAGCCATGCTCCCTGGTACTGCGTGCCAATGAACAACAAATGGTTTGGTCGTTTGGTGGTGACCAAGACGATTATCGAAAAGCTCCAGGCACTAAAGCTCCACTACCCGAAACTCAACGCCGAGCAGGAGCAGGCCCTAGAGAAGGGCAAGGAGATGCTCTCCTAGAGCCTGCTACCGCAGTTGCTGCAGAAAAGATGCTCAGAAGGGTTGTCGTGCTGGCAGTTACTGCAGGTCCGACGCTCACTCACGGCCAGTTCCGGATGACTGGGGAGGCCAACCATCTGAGCATTGCTCTTGCCAGGGGGAACCATTGGGTAGCAGTTCTCCCCTCGGCGTACATGGACGTCAATCAGCATCGGTCCAGGCGTATCAAAAGCCCGTTGCAGTTCGCTCTGAAGGTTTTCGCGTTCGTTGATCAGAACACCATCAACACCAAAGGAGCGAGCTAACGCGATGAAATCCGGCATCCCAGGCAGCATGTCTGAGGCGGAGTAGCGCTCCTCGTAGAAACTCTCCTGCCACTGGCGCACCATGCCCTGCCAGTGGTTGTTGACGATGACGAGCTTTACGGGAAGCTTGTACTGAGCGAGGGTTCCAAGTTCCTGGATGTTCATCAGGATGCTGGCATCGCCGGCGATGCACACCACCTGTTCGTCGGGTAGCGCTACTTGCGCTCCCATGGCTGCCGGCATGCCGAATCCCATGGTGCCAAGGCCGGCACTGCTGATCCATTGGCGCGGGCCGCAGCGTAGGTACTGTGCAGCCCACATCTGGTGTTGACCGACATCAGTTGTGATCGTGGCATTGGGTGCCAGATCTCTCACTGCCATCAGCACTTCTTGTGGGTAGATGGCTCCTTCTGGTTGTGGTGTTGCCAAGGGATAGCGAGATTTCCAGCTGTCAATACGGGCCAGCCAGGAGTTTGTGGCCGGTTCGACGTTGCGCTGCAGGCTCTCCTCGAGCAGTTGTGCCAGGCTGAGCTTCACATCGCCGAGTACGGCGACCTCGGGTTTGCGGTTCTTGCCCACCTCAGCAGGATCGATCTCAAAGTGAATCACCTTGGCTCGCGGAGCAAAGGTGTCGAGCTTGCCGGTGACACGGTCGTCAAAACGTGCACCAACGGCGATCAGAAGATCGCATTCAGTCACCGCAAAGTTCGCGTAGGCGGTGCCGTGCATCCCAAGCATGCCGAGGGCGAGGGGATCCTTTTCATCGAAGGCTCCTTTGCCCATCAAGGTTGTGGTCACCGGAATGCGATGGCGCTTGGCGATGGCGGTGATGCTGTCGTGGGCGCCAGCTGAGATGGCGCCACCACCGACGTAGAGAAGGGGGCGCTGGGACTGTTCGATCAGCTCAAGGGCCGCAAGAATGTCAGTGCGCTCATGCTGGGGAGGCTGCTGGAACCCGCGGGGAATGATGCTGCCTGGCTCGACGGGGACGTAGTCGAATATCTGCTGGCCCACATCTTTGGGGATGTCCACCAGCACAGGGCCGGGTCGCCCGCTGGCGGCAATGAAGAAGGCTTGGGCGATCACACTGGCGAGATCCTCTGGATCGCGTACGAGCCAGGAGTGCTTCACGATCGGCAGGGTGATGCCGAAGATATCTGTTTCTTGAAAAGCATCGGTGCCGATCATCGGCCTGGGCACCTGACCGGTGATCACCACCATCGGCACCGAGTCCATCTGAGCGGTGGCAATGCCGGTCACCAGGTTGGTGGCACCGGGCCCGGAGGTGCCGAAGCAGACCCCTACCTTGCCGGTGGCCCTTGCGTAGGCATCAGCAGCGTGGGATCCCCCCTGCTCGTGGCGCACCAGGATGTGGCGCAGATCACCCCGCTCCTCTGCTAGGTGGAGTTCGTCGTAGATCGGCAGGATTGCCCCGCCGGGATAACCAAAGATGTGGTTGACCCCATGACGGTGCAGCGAGTCCATCAGCGCGTAGGCCCCGCTGACCCGCTTTGGCACCGCCACGGCGCTCGCTGTGGGCGTGGGGGACGTGATCGTCACGGCTGGACCCGGCACTCAGGAGATAGTTTCCCAACTTAGGTGCCGGTCCGGCTTGTTGCCAGGGCGCGCAAGATTGCGAACCAGCAGCCGCTGCAGCGCAGGCTCCAACGCAGCTGAGAGCCAAGTGGCGAATGGTTAAGACGATGGGCCGTTGCTCTGATCAATGCTCAAAGGAGTGCCGTTGAGCACCCTCATGCCAGTGCTATCCAGCTCCCTTTGCCCACCGTCCAGGCCAGATATCAACAGATTTGTTCGTACGAATCCGCACCAATCATCAAACCGTTGCCGCACATGCTGTCCTGGATCACTTCTTGTACCCAGCCGCTCGACCAGCTGCGCACCGGGGTGCCTAAAGCGGCGCGATTTTCAGGCTGCGCTGAACCAGGGTTGGTTGGCTTTCAGCCGGCTCAATCACTCCTGTCCATGTGGATCAGCTATCGGGCTTGAGCCGCCGCAGGATGAGCAGGCGCAAGGACAAGACGAGGGTTGAGTCGATCCTCTATTTGAAGTCATGACAGATCCAATCGGGTTTGGCCGATTCGGCTTTTGCCTTAGAGCAGACCTAGGGCATGGAGTGGACCTTGGCCGCTAATGAGCTCAAGCAGGAATGCGGAGAAGCCCAACATGGCTAGACGGCCGTTCCAGACTTCAGAGCTGTTATTCCAACCCCACTCCCACTTCTCTTGGGGGTAGAGCTTGGTGCGTGCAGGCAGAGCTGCTGCCTGGTCGAGGTCGACTTCTGGACCGGCGAGCGACTCCTGCACCAAATCAGCAAGGCTGGCAATGAAGGTGGGATCTGTATCGAGAGCCGGCACCCTGCGGAAATTGCTTACACCTGCCTCGGTGGCGATTTCCCTGTATTCGATATCAATCTCCTCAAGCGTCTCGATGTGCTCGCTCACGAAACTGATGGGCACCACCACCAGCTCCTTAACTCCCTTGGCGCCAAGCTCTTCAAGGGCCTCCTCCGTATAGGGCTGAAGCCACTCCACCGGACCCACCCGGCTCTGGTAGGCCAAGGTCCAGGGATTTCCCCGCCCTAGCTGTTCCATGATCAAATCGGCGCAGCTCTCAATCTCCTTTTGGTAGGGATCACCCACCTCCTCGACATAGCTCTTGGGCACGCCATGGGCACTGAAAAACACATGGGCCTTGGCTGGATCAACGCAGGCATCGATCTCATTGGCGATCAGCTGAGCCATGGCACGCAGATAGCCAGGGTGGTCGTGCCAGCTGCGGATAGCGCGCAGAGGCAGCTTGGCGAAGTTGGGGTCGCCTTGGCGCAGGCGCTGCAGTTCGCGGAAGCTTGAGCCACTGGTGCTGATCGAGAAGTGGGGGTAAAGGGGCAGTACGACCACTTGGTCGATCTCATCAGCCTTGATATCAGCAACGGCCGACTCGGTGAAGGGATGCCAGTAGCGCATGGCCACATAGGTAGTGGCGTTGACTTCTCTCTGCCGCAGCAGGCTCTGGAGTTCCCGTGCCTGCTGGTCGGTGATGCGGCGCAGTGGTGAGCCACCGCCAATAGAGCGATAGGCCTCCTGTGACTTACGACTGCGCAGGGTGCTGATCAACCAGGCCAGAGGCTTCTGCAGCTGGGGTATCGGCAGACGGATGATCTCCGGATCTGCAAAGAGGTTGTAGAGGAAGGGGCCGACATCCTGGATCCGCTCCGGGCCCCCCAGATTCAGGAGCACGATCCCAACCCGGGACATAGCAACTCTTTTGACTGCAGGGAGCCTACCCGTCACTGGCTGAGCCTTATGTACATCGGTACGTTCTGGCTAATGAATCCACCCCAGGACGATGTTCTGAGCCGGATCAATGCCGGCCTCCGCAGCAGCGGCTTACGTCTGCGATTGGAGCGACGCGGGCATCGCCTGGGATTGCGGGGTCCCTTGCCCCGCCGTGATGGACAGCCTGGTTTGAAGGTTCAGCGCATCAGCCTGGGGCTGATGGATGACGCTGCAGGCCGGCGTAGGGCATTGCAGCGTCTGCATCAGGTGGAGGCTGAGTTGGCAGCCGACTGTTTCCACTGGATTGAGGCTCCGCAAAGCTCGGGTGCTGCCGCCACGGCCCTGGAATCAGCGCTGGAACGCTTTCAGCACTCTTTTGAGACCGACCCTCGCCGCCGCCGTCATCCAGCTGGTGCCCGCAGCACCTGGAGTGCGGCCTATCAGCCCTACTTGCGCCGGTTGCGTGATCAAGGTCAAGGGGATTCTCAACTCAGCGCCGGACTGCTGGAGCGGGTGCTTGAGAGCTATCCGCTGGCTAGTCGATCTCGTCAGCAGTGCGGTCTGGTGCTTGGGCTCCTGGCGAGGCAGGAGCAGCTGAACCTGCCTGAGAACTGGAGCGAGCGCGCCGCTGGCTATGGCCTGCATCAGGCCCGTTTCCGCCAATTGCCCAGCGACAGTCGCATCCTCGAACAGGTTGAGGCCATCCCCAACCCTGGCTGGAGGCTGGTTTACGGCTTGATGGCCACCTATGGCTTGCGTAACCATGAGGTGTTCTTCACTGATTTCAACGGGCTCGATCAGGACCAGGACGCCGTGCTGCGCGTGCTGCCCACCACCAAGACCGGTGAGCATCAGGTCTGGCCCTTTCTGCCGGAGTGGGTGGATCGCTTCGGGCTGAGGTCCTTGGGATGCTGTCGTGAACTCCTGCCTGCGGTCTGCACGGATCTCAGTCGCACCACGCTCCAACAGGTGGGCCGGCGGGTGGCCGAGCAGTTCCGCCGTTACCGATTGCCGCTGACCCCCTATGACCTTCGCCATGCCTGGGCTCTGCGCACCATTCACATGGGTTTGCCCGATACCGTGGCGGCGCGCATGATGGGCCACTCCGTGGCGGTCCACACCCGCACCTACCACCACTGGATCACCCGTCGTGATCAGCAGCAGGCGGTGGATGCGGCCCTGGCACGCCGCGGCGCCTGACTACTGATCTCCATGGCGGGTTCTCCCCTGCGGCAACTGGCCTATCGCCATCGCTGGATTTACGACACAGTCACCGCCACTTCCGCGCTCAGCGTCGGTGGAGTTGAGCGCCTACGAGCTCTCGGTTCCGAGTGGCTGGTGCCCCTTCTCCCTAAGGGCTCCCCAGTGCTGGATCTCTGCTGCGGCAGCGGTGAGGCCGCAGCCCCCCTGCTGCAGGCTGGTCTGCAGGTCACGGGTCTCGATATTGCACCACGTGCACTGGAGCTGGCCGCGCTTCGCCATAGCGATTTGATCCTCGTTCAGGGACTGGCGGAGGATCCACCACTGACGGACTCGACGTTTGCAGGAATTCAGTTGAGCCTGGCCCTGCATGAATTCCCCGCCTTAGAGCGCCGCGCTTTGCTGCGATCAGCCCGCCGTCTGCTGCGGCCAGATGGTGTTTTTGTGATGGTCGACATGCACCCTGCTGCCGGTGTCATGAAGCCCTTGCAGCAGCTGTTCTGCGCGCTGTTTGAGACTGAGACCGCCACAGCGTTTCTCAAGCTCGATCTCGGGCAGGAACTGGAAGGGTGTGGCTTTCGGGTCGAGCGGCATGAGCTGCTGGCCGGTACGGCCCTGCAACGATTGCTGTGTCGACCTCAGCCCACGAGCCCATGAGCGCTGCTGACGCCCTTGCCAATGAAGCCGAATCCCACCGACTGCGGATGCAGCGCCGTAAGGAGGTGCAGGACCAGCGCGTGGGTGATCGTTCGGCGGAAAAGGGACTGGTCATCGTCACCACAGGCCACGGCAAGGGCAAGACCACCGCGGCCCTAGGGCTGGTTCTCCGCAGCCTTGGCCACGGTGAGCAGGTGGCGGTCGTGCAATTCATCAAAGGGGCGTGGCAGCCCGGTGAGGCTTTGGCCTTGCAGCGCTTCGGGGAGCAGATCCGTTGGCATGCCCTTGGTGAGGGGTTCACCTGGGAGACCCAGGACCGGGACCGCGACATTGACTTGGTGGAGCAGGCCTGGGCGCAGGGCCTGATCTACCTCAGAGACCCATCTATTCATCTGGTGATGCTCGATGAGGTGAATGTGGCGATGAAGCTGGGCTATCTCGCCCTTGATCGAGTTCTTGCTGGCGTGAGTGAGCGGCCGGAAGGAACCCATGTTGTTCTCACCGGTCGCGGTGCACCCGATGGCCTGATTGAAGCGGCTGATCTGGTGACTGAAATGACACTGGTGCGTCATCCCTTCCGGGAGCAGGGCGTCAAGGCTCAGCGCGGTATTGAGTTCTGAGGCTCAGGCGGCGTTGAGGTCCTCACCGTTGAGATCGCGCCGCAGCAGCCAGGTGGCGGAGGTCAGCACTGAGAGGCCGCTGACCAACAAGGCTCGGTGGACATCGGGCTGACTCCAGGCGCTGGCATCACGGGTTGCATCGGCCACAGCCGAGAGGGTGAGCCTTGCCATAACTCCACTCCGGCAGCCATCACCCATGGGGTCCTCCTGGTTGCCGCAATGCAAGCGATCAGGAGGGTATGAGGCAACCCCCGGGCAGCAATGGAGGTGCTTGCTACTGTTCGCCGGACAGGTTTTGCCGATGGCGTACCAACGGGTTCTGCTCAAGCTCAGCGGCGAGGCCCTAATGGGTGAGCAGGGCTACGGAATTGATCCGGCGATCGTCAGTTCGATCGCTGCTGATGTGGCGGCTGTGGTGGCCTCGGGTACCGAATTGGCGATCGTGGTGGGTGGCGGCAACATCTTTCGTGGCCTCAAGGGATCGGCTGCAGGCATGGAGCGAGCTACAGCCGATTACGTCGGCATGCTTGCGACGGTGATGAATGCCATCACACTGCAGGACGGTCTAGAGCGTGCCGGTGTTCCCACGCGCGTGCAGAGCGCTATCGCTATGCAGGAGGTCGCCGAGCCCTACATCCGTCGTAAGGCGATGCGGCACTTGGAGAAGGGTCGGGTCGTGATCTTCGGGGCTGGTTGCGGTAACCCCTTTTTCACCACTGACACCACAGCGGCGCTTCGGGCTGCAGAGATCAATGCTCATGTGGTGCTGAAGGCCACAAAAGTTGATGGGGTTTATGACAAAGACCCAGCGCGCTTCGCTGATGCAGTGCGCTACGAGAGCCTGACTTTTCAGGATGTTCTCACCGGAGAGCTGGGGGTCATGGATGCCACCGCCATCGCCCTTTGCAAGGACAATTCCATCCCGATCGTGGTATTTGATCTATTTGGTGCGGGCAACATCGCCCGGGCCGTAGCGGGTGAACCGATCGGCACCCGTATCACCCCTGCTGCCTGACCATGGACCTCAACGCCAGCATGAGTAAGTCGCTGGAAGCCACCCAGCGCAACTTCAACACCATCCGTACCGGGCGGGCTAACACCTCATTGCTCGACAAGATCGTGGTCGAGTACTACGGAGCTGATACTCCGCTGAAGTCGCTGGCGACGATCTCGACTCCCGATGCTCAGACGATCCAGATCCAGCCTTTTGACATGGGTGCGATGGGGATGATCGAAAAGGCGATCGCCACCAGTGATCTGGGCCTGACTCCTAACAACGATGGGAAGTTGATCCGCATCAACATTCCCCCTCTCACTGAGGAGCGCCGCAAGGAGCTCTGCAAGCTCGCTTCTAAATATGCGGAGGAAGGCAAGGTGGCGTTGCGCAACTTGCGCCGCGATGCCATTGATCAGATCAAGAAGCAGGAGAAGGAGGGAGAGCTTTCTGAGGACTTGAGCCGAGATGAGCAGGACAAGGTGCAGAAGAAGACCGACAAATCCATCGCTGAACTGGAGAAGCTTCTAGCTGACAAGGAAGCGGACATCCTCAAGGTTTGACGAGCGTCGCCGTCGCAGTTGTTGGCGCTGGTGCTGCCGGTGCCGCAGCGGCTTACCACTTGGCCAGCCGAGGCCATCAAGTAGTCCTGCTTGACGAACGACCTTTGCCGCGCTCTAAACCCTGCGGGGGCGGGATGGCGGCATCGGTGCAGAACTGGTTTCCTTTTGATCTGACTCCCGCAGTGGATCGGGTCATCAACCAGGTGCGCTTCACCTGGTGTCTTGAGGATCCGGTGGTTGCCGATCTCCCAGGTGAGGCTCCTTTCTGGATCGTGCGTCGCGATGCCCTCGATGGCTATCTGGCAGATCAGGCCGGGGCGGCCGGCGCTGAGCGCCTCGAAGGCCATGCTGTTCGCGAGGTCTGCCGAGATGGTGAAGGGTGGCAGCTCACCCTCTCAGGCCCCAGTGGCGAGCGTTATCTCAACTGCAGCAGGTTGGTGCTTGCCCATGGTTCCCACGGAACCCTCGCCCGTCAGCTGGGGGTGGGAGACCCTAAGCCCCGATTGGCTTCAGCCCTGTCTGTGGAGGTGGAGGGGGAGGTGAGCGAGCCCCAGACGGCCCGATTTGAATTTGGCCTGGTCAAGCATGGTTTCTGCTGGTGTTTTCCTCGCCATGGGGGCTACAGCATCGGCGTGGGAACCTTCTTGGGGCAGCGCGACGGCGACTATGACGCCGTACTGGAGCAATTGCTTCCCAACCTGGGGCTGTCCGCTGATGCTGGTGAGCGGCGACGCTGGCCCCTGCGGGTGTGGAACGGCCATCACAGCTTGCATCGTCCTGGTGTGGTGGTCGTCGGTGATGCGGCCTCGCTGGCGGATCCATTCCTGGCCGAAGGGTTGCGCCCTGCACTGCTCTCAGGCCTGCGGGCCGCTGAGGCCATTGACCATGACCTGGCCGGGGATTCAGGAGCCCTGGGGGAATACACCGCAGTGATGCGGAGGGAGTGGGGTGAATCGATGAGCTGGGGCCGTCGCATCGGCCAGGTCTTCTATCGCTTCCCCAAGGTGGGTTATCAGTTGGGTATCAAAAGGCCCACAGCACCGCGTCGCATTGCCCAGATCCTCAGCGGTGAGATGGGCTACGGAGATATTGCCCAGCGGGTGATCCGCAGGCTGGGTGGCGGTCTGCTTGGTGTGCAGCAGTGATTGAGTTGCTGTTGCCATGTCCCCTTTCGGCTGGCTGGGAGTTGCTGTGGCAACAGAGATTGCCCAGAGAGGCCGGTGCGTTGCCGCTGGGCGGTTTCTCCGGCATGGAGCTGGACTGGCCAGGGCGGCGCCTGTGGCTGCTCAGTGATGCTCCCAGAACCCACAGCCTTGAGCTGAGCTGGCGGGGCAGCGTTCGACAGCCCCAATTTCTGCTTAAGGCACCGCAGCCCCTCACTGATCAGGGCGTAAGCAGACTTGATGGGGAGGCTCTAGTGCGTGCAGGCCAGGGCGGCCGATTCTGGATGGCTAGTGAAGGCCGTACCGGTCTCAAACCAGCAGCAGCGCTGCTTGAGCTTGCTCCCACTGAGCTCGGTGGCTTCCGTGTCCTAAGCCGCTCAGCTTTGCCTGATGCGTGGCAGCCCGTTGAGGGGAGGGGCATGGGCTCGAATAGGGGACCAGAAGCGCTTGTCGCGCTTGCTCCTGATCGTCTGCTGTTGGCACCAGAATCAGCGCTGCAGCAGGATCCCGGGCGGCAGCTGCGCTTGCTGTTGGCTCGCTTACAGGGGCCGGATCTGATCTTTTCTCCCCTCGGCACGCCGCTGATGGTGGCACCCCCGAGCGGCTTTGAAGACCACTGGGGACTGACTGCCCTGTTGCCCGCTGAATCCTCAAAAAGATTGCAGCAGCGCACACCGATGCTGCTGGCGCTTTGGCGTGGCTACGCCGAACCCAATCGATGGTGGAACCGCCTCAGCCTGTTGCCATCGATTCCACTCGAAGCAAAAGCTGGTGCTCCCTTATCGCCTCTCATGAGCTGGAATTTGAATCACCTCGGGCTTGAGCCCGATAACTGGGAGGCCCTGGAAGACGGTCCGCCGCTGGAGGACGGCAGACCGACTCTGCTACTCGCCAGTGATGACAACTTCAATCCTCTGCAGCAGAACCGCCTAGCGCTATTGGCGCCAAGGCGGTCTGGTCGCTGCCAGTCGCTGCCGTGAAGTGAGCTCTAGCGCACGACGGCCAGAGCAGCCCCCAGACCGGCACGAACGTCTTCGGGGTGCAGCTTGCCGTCGTGGTCGGAATCGAGCGCATCAAATACCGCATCACTACCCAGCCACTCTTCGCGGCAGATGCAGCCATCACCATCGAGGTCGTTGAGCAGGAAGATTTCCTGGGCAGCGTGGGCGAAGGCGGCACCGCCTTCCAGCACCGCCATGCGGTGGGCCAGCTGGGCCTCAAGGGTTTCAATCGCTTTGGTGAAGCCTTGAATGCCTTCCGCGAGCTTCTCGTGGGCCATCTGGTCTTCGCCCATCATCTGCTCGAAACGGGCGGCGTCGATGTTGAGCTTTTCAAGATTGCTGCTGGGATTCGCAGCATCGAGCTTGCGTGCCAGGGTGCCCTCCTGGTTTCGCAGCTGATCGAGCAGTTTCGGAGAGATGGTTAGCAGGTCGCAACCGGCTAGCTCGACGATCTCGTCGACGTTGCGGAAGCTGGCTCCCATCACCTCGGTCTTGTAGCCGTGGGTCTTGAAGTAGTTGAAGATCTTGCTGACAGAGACCACGCCTGGGTCTTCGGGGCCGGGGTAGCTGTCACGACCGGTGCTCTTTTTGTACCAGTCGAGGATGCGACCGACGAAGGGAGAGATCAGCGTTACACCAGCCTCGGCGCAGGCGGCGGCCTGGGCGAACCCGAATAGCAGGGTCAGGTTGCAGTGAATGCCTGATTTCTCAAGCTCCTCAGCCGCTTTGATGCCCTCCCAAGTGGAGGCGATCTTGATCAGCACGCGGTCGTTGCTGATGCCGGCGTCGTTGTAAAGGCCAATGAGTTTGTGGGCCTTGGCGATGGTGGCCTCGGTGTCATAGCTGAGCCTGGCGTCCACCTCAGTGGAGACACGGCCAGGGACGATCTTGAGGATTTCCTTGCCGAAGTTGACGCAGATCTCATCGAGGGCTTCGGTCACGACCTGCTCTGCAGGTGCTGTGGGACCGATTAGCTCGCGGGAGGCCCGAAGGGTCTCATCGATCAGGTTCTGATAAGCGGGAATCTGTGCTGCCGCCAGGATCAAGGAAGGATTGGTTGTGGCGTCGCGCGGAGTGAATTTCTCAATTGCCTGGAGATCGCCGGTGTCGGCTACCACCACGGTCATGCTGGACAGCTGCTCAAGCAAGGTCGCCACGGCATCAGGCATACGGTTATCGACAAGGTAGCCATGGCGTGCAATGGCGCTTCAAGCCTGGCTTAAGGCTTCAGCTCTTTCGGGATCGGCTGGGGGGGATCCGCTCGATAACCAGTAACGCCTCCATGATGCTTTTGGCTACCGGAGCCGCCACGGTGGAGCCGTAGGCGTGATCTCCTTGGGGTTCATCCACCACGACCAGCACCACATAACGCGGGTCATCAATGGGGAGGTGGGCCACAAAGCTGGTGATCCGAGCGCCGGGGATGTACACACCGTTGGCAGCTTTCTGAGCGGTGCCGGTCTTGCCGCCGATGCGATAACCGGCGATTTGTGCCTTTTTACCGCTTCCCTTTTCGACAACGGTTTCAAGCCAGCTGAGTACTTGGGAACTGACTTTGGGATCCAGCAATGCTTGTCGGCGAGCGCGGCCAGGTCCGGCCAGGTCATCACCGCTGCGAAGGCCACGGGTGATGTGCGGGCTAACCAGATGACCGCCATTGCTGAGCATGGCGTGCAGCTGCAAGAGCTTCAGAGGAGTGAGGGCGAGCCCCTGACCGAAGGCGGCTGTGGCCGGTTCAATCGGGTTGCCCGTGAACACTCTGCGGCTTTTGAGCTGGCCGCTGACAGCACCTGGTAGGTCGGTGTCCGGTGCTGAGCCAATGCCGAGCCGTTCGAGCCATTCCCAGTAGCGGTCGGCATTGAGTCGTTGCATGGCTCTCACCATGCCGACGTTGCTCGAGACCTGTAGCACTTTGGCTAGCCCCACCTTGCCGTGGGCAACCTTGTCGTGGTTGTAGATCGGCCAGCCGCTGATCATCAGGCTGCCCTTGTCAACAACGGTGCTGCCAGGGCTCAGCGCTTTCTCCTGAAGCGCAATGGCTAAGTTGATGGGCTTGAGTGTGGAACCTGGTTCATAAAGATCCTGTACGGACCATTCCCGGAACAGGCTGGGGGAGAACTCCCAGAACTCGTTTGGGTCATAGGTCGGAACGGATGCAAGAGCCAGCAGTTCCCCATTGCTGGCATCCATCACCAGCGCCGCACCACGCTTGGCCGACCATTGTTGGACTTGGCGGGCCAGCTCCAGCTGCGCCACCCGTTGAAGGCGGGTATCGAGCGTGAGCTGCAGGCGCAGATCATCACGATGCATACGTCCTGCACCAATTCCATCGGGCAGCGGTGTGCCATCACCGCCCTTACGGATTCCTAGAGGCAACTCTTGGCTTTGGAGCCGCTGATTCAAGCTCAGCTCAAGTCCTGCCTGAGGCACCCGCTCAAGGTTGAGAAAGCCGAGCACATTGGCGAACAGGCTGCCCTGGGGGTAAACGCGCTGGGGGCCATGCTCGAAGTCGATGCCGTCAATGCCAAGTCTCCGCAGCCTGGTAGCCAGTGAGGGCTCAAGGTTGTTGGCTAAACGGACCCCGGAGCGGTGTTGGCCCATGCGCTGCACCAAGTCGGTGGCAGCAACTCCAAGCAATGGAGACATCTTGGCTGACACCTCGGTGGTGCTGCGCCGAATGGATGACTCGTCTCCAGGGAAACGGAAGTAACGGGGATGGGCCCAGACGGTGACGCGTTCCTCGTCGATGGCTAGGAGTCGTCCACGACGATCGACGATCGTGCGGCGCCTGCCCAGGGGATTACGGGTTTCGGTCTGCACTCGGCGAGCCCGGGCCTCAAGGCGGGTGCCTTCGATCAGCTGCAGCCAAGCGAGCCGCAGGCCAAGACCACCTAAGGCCAAAGCCAGAAGCACCATCACTGTGATGAGACGGCTGGCGGGAACGACGTGAAGTTGCAGCACTCGCTGCGAACGATGCGCTCCACGCAGGGTGCGACCACGCGTTGGGGCTTGAATTCGCGCCACGCTCAGTACCCGCTAGCGATCAGTTCGAACTGGAGGGGCTGCTGAACCTTGCTGCCTGTCCCTCGCGGAGGCGGGCTGGGCAGGAATAACAAATCCTTGCTGCTCGTCGCCACCAGAGTGCCTGGACGGCTTGCACGACTGAGGAAATGCCGCTCTAGAGCCGAGCGGCTCTCCATGACTCGATGTTCGAGCTCCTGGGCGGACTGCAGATTTCGAAAATCATGGCCCCAGCGTCCCTGCCAGTGCAGTGTCAGTCCAGCTAAAGCAAGGGCTGCAACGCCTGTCGCTAGAAGAGCGCCATCGGCAACGCGGTGTAAACCAGCCAACCAGGGCGCTTGGCGTTCAACCCGGCGGGCTGAAAGCGACCCCTGAAGTAGTTCAAGTGAGCGCTTCTGGCGCTGGACACGGCGCTGTGCAACACGTGATCGGCGCTCACTTAACGCGCGTTGTTGGGCACTGCCGGTGTCCGGGTGCTGTGGCAGGGGGACGGCAACCACCGGGACTGGACCACAGAAGATGTGCCAGTGAACCACTCGCCCCAGGGCTGGGCAAGGTTTAGCTGCCCAGCAGCAGCAGATTCACAAAGGTCAGCCCGTTCCAGAGGCTATGCATCAGCACGGTGCTGAACAGTCGACCACTGCTCCAGCGCAGCCAGCCAAGACCAATCCCCAGAGCGAGAAGCGGTGGTGCTTCGCTGAGGCTGAGGTGGGCTAGGGCAAATACCAGCGCACTGACCAGGATTCCGGCACTGACGCCCCAGCGCCGACCCACCACCGGTAGTAGGACCCCCCGGAACAGCACTTCCTCAAACAGGGGAGCCAGCACGGTGGCGGTGATTGCTAGAAGACCGATGGCCACGCCACTGCGGCCATTGAGAACCTCTTCCAGCAGAGGATTGCTGCCGCCGGCATCGGGCCATAAGCGTTCCACCAGCCATCCGAGCAGGGCCACCAGGGGCAGGCTCATCAGCAGGCCGCGCAAGGCCTGTGGCCAGCATTTCCAGCTTGGGAGCCATTGCAGTAAGCGCCCCTCACCTTCAGGAAGATTGCGCAGTAGCAGCACAAGGACCGCAACAGCTGGTAAGGCAGCGACGCTGTAGAGAATCAGGACCTCCAGAGCGGCACGAAGAGCCGGCGTCAGGGTGAGTCCATCAAGCAGGCTCCCAAGCATCGGCATGGCCAGCAGGGGTGTCACCAGCCCGCCGAGCACGACAAAACCGCCGGCGATCAGCAGCACGGTTTCTGTGATGGTGAGATCGGGCCCCTGCAGTTCTGGAGCCGCCGGCTGCTGACCTCGCCAGCGGCGCCACAGCTGCTGAAGCAACAGCACACCGCCAGCGAGCACTCCGAACAGTGGCAGCAGATTGACTAGGACCAGCCGCCAGCTAGCCCAGCGCAGCGTTGCCGGCGATAAGCAGGCATCGGCAGGCTGCTGTAAGGCCTCACAGACGAGCAGCCGATAAAGGGGCCGATCGGGCAGGGGTGGCAGGGGTTGTTGCGCCGGATCCGGGGCCAGCAGGGTTTCGGCAAGAGGTCGCAGATCTTCCGGTCCGCTTTTGATCACGGTGTTGAGATGACGCCGTGACTGGTCCACAAGGCCAAGACTGTCTTCCAGCAAAGCCTGAGCCAGCAGGCTGTCGCTGCTCCCGGCTCGTGGGCTTTGCTGCAGGGTTTCCAGCAATTGCTGCTCAGGAGGCAGCGGGCCAGTGGGTAGAAGGTCTCTACCGCCATCCCGCTCTGCCAGCACCTCAAGCTCTAGCTGGCGCTGTTCGAGAACGTTGCCGACGGAGGGACGTTCGATGCTCTGGGCCAGTGAGAAGCCCCAGATCAGTAATGCCAAAGCCAGGCTTAGTAGGGCCAGCAGGCTCAGCAGCGGTGTTGTTCGCCTGGTTGAGTCCCTGCTCGGCACTGTTGCTCTCCGGTTGCAGGGCATTGTCACTGCTGGCCGGAGCCGGGGTGCGTACGATGACGCCCCGAACCGTGAAGACTCCCCTTGGCCACGAGGATTTTGCTGGTGCGGCACGGTCTCAGCAGCTTCAATCAGGAAGGGCGCATTCAGGGCCGTGAAGATGCCTCCCAGCTCAGTGATGCCGGCGTGGAACAAGCCCAGCGCCTAGGGGATGCACTGAAAGATGTACCGCTTACTGCAGCCTTCTGCTCACCGTTGCAGCGAGCTCACAAGACCGCTGAACTGCTACTGGCTCGACAGGGAAGCGATGTAACCCTCACCAGCACCGAGCAGCTGCTGGAGATCGATCTTTCCTGCTGGAGCGGTCTTCTTCGTGGCGAGGTGGCCAGGCTTCACCCTGATGAGGATCGTCTCTGGCGAACAGCCCCCGCCGAGCTTCAGTTGCAGCGCGCTGATGGCAGCAGTTACTACCCGGTGCAGGAACTGTTGGTGCAGGCCAAGGCCTTCTGGCAAGAACTGCAGCAGCGCTTTCCTCCTGAGGGGGATCACAGTGTTTTGGTGGTGGCACACAACGGAATCCTGCGTTGCCTTCTGCTGGCGGCTCTGGACTTGCCGGCAAGTCATTTCAACCGCTACCGCATCAACAACGCTTCCCTCTCGGTCTTGAACCTCAAGAGCGGCGGTCAGGTTCAGATTGAATCGCTCAACACCATCGCTCATCTGGGCGAGAGCCTCCCCTCGCGCAAGAGCGGTCCGCGGGTGTTGCTGGTGCGCCATGGAGAAACGAATTGGAATAAGGAGGGTCGTTTTCAGGGCCAGATCGATATCCCTCTCAATGACCGCGGCTGGGCACAGGCGGAAGCCGCCGGCAACTTCCTCAGTGACGTGGCCGTTGACCGTGCGTTCGCCAGCTCCCTCACCCGCCCCCACCAGACAGCCGAGGCGATCTTGAAGCAGCAGGCTGCTGATCTTCCGATCACCAGCTGTCCGGGTTTGGTGGAGATTGGTCATGGCGCCTGGGAAGGCTGCCTTGAACAGGAGATCCGTGATGGTTGGCCTGAACTTCTGGCGGCCTGGCAGACGGAGCCCCACACCGTTGAGATGCCTGGAGAAGGCGGAGAGACGATCCAGCAGGTCTGGGACCGATCAGTGGTTGCTTGGCAGGAGATCATTCATTCCCTTAAAGACGGTGAGACTGCACTGGTGGTGGCTCACGATGCGGTCAATAAAACGATCCTCTGCCACCTGCTTGGCCTCGGTCCACAGGACATTTGGGCGGTCAAGCAGGGCAATGGTGGTGTGAGTGTTATTGATTACGCCCCAGGAGGAGACGCTCAGCATGTGGTCGCCAGTCTCAACTTGACTGGCCACCTGGGAGGGGTGCTGGATCGCACGGCGGCTGGCGCCCTGTGAAACGGCTGCTGAAGAACCTCCAATTGCTGCAGGGTCCAGGGGCAACCATTCAGCGTGGTGATGCGCTCTTTGACGGTGATCAGTTGATCGCCTTTGGCTCTGAGGTCTCTGCCGCTGCTGATGCCGCAACTGTCTTGGATGTACCTCCCAGAACGTTGCTGGCTCCTTTGCTCGTTGATCCCCATAGTCATTTGGAGGATCCTGAAACCGGTTGCGCCGAGACTCTCAGCAGCCTGAGCCGTGAGGCGATTGCCGCTGGCTACGGCACCGTGGCTCTGTTGCCGAAGGCAGCCTCCTGGCGTGATCGTCCGGAACGTCTCAACCTGTTTCCCATTGAAGGGCTGGAGGTGCGGCTCTGGGGGGCGGTCACCCGTGCTGGTGATGGAATTGAGCTGGCTCCCTTGGGTGATCAGCTCAATTGCGGTGCTATCGGCCTCAGTGATGGCGAGGCCATGCCGCCACTGCCGTTGCTAGAGCGATTGCTGCTGTTGGGGGAAGCCGATGCAGCCCCGCTGCTGATCGCGCCAAGGGATCCGGCTCTGACTCAGGCGGGTCTGGTACGAGAGGGGGTCGACACCCTGCGGCTGGGCTGGCCTCCCGATCCGGTGAATAGTGAGCTGTTGCCGCTTCACACCCTGCTGGCCCTCGCGCCGAGAGCCCCTCAGCTGCGTCTGATGAACCTCTCCACTGCGGCGGGGCTCGCCTTGCTCGCTGCGGCTCCAGAGCCACCGCCAGCGAGCGTCAGCTGGTGGCATCTGCTGGTCGATCACAGCAGCCTTGATCCTTTTGCGGATGGATGGGTGGTGCTGCCCAGTCTCGGGAGCAGTGTTGATCGCGCTGCACTGCGCCAAGGGCTGCGTGATGGACATTTGCAGGCCATTGCGGTGCACCACAGCCCTTTGGATCATGAGGAGCATCTACTGCCACTGGACCAGCGTCCTGCGGGGGTGGCGGGATATCAGGCGGTCCTGCCGGCCCTTTGGCATGAGCTCGTTGATGGTGACGGCTGGCGCCCTGAAGAGCTCTGGCAGGCTCTGAGCTGGGGGGGATCGACCTTCCTGGACCTCGAGCCGGAACGGTTGCAAACCGGTAGCCGCCGTTGGCTGCTGTTTGATCCCGACGCCATGCATCAGCCGCGTGAAGCCAGTCTTGCGGCTAACCGCCCACTTACACGAGTTCCCCTCAGGGGGCAGGTGCTGGCGACGGGGTTGCTGGAACCTCGATTGTGGGATCTGGACTGACCAGTGAGCCCGCGCTGGCTAGAGGCCAGAAGCGGAACAGCGCACGGCCGATGATCTGGTTATCAGGTAAGAAGTGGGTGCCTGGCCAGAAACGGCCATCCCAGCTGTTGGCTCGGTTATCACCAAGCACCAGCACCGATTTGGGTGGAACCACAGCGCGTAAGGGCTGGCAGCCCTTGCCTTCTTCACTGGCGCAGAACCGGTTCACATAGGGCTCATCGACCGCCTTGCCGTTGATGCTCAGCCGGCCGTTGGGGTCCACCACGACCTTGTCGCCTGGAATGGCCACAACGCGTTTGATGAAGGCTTCACAGGAGGGTTCCTGGAGTCCTGGGAGACCACCGATGAAGGGAAGGTTGACCACAAAGCAGCGAAGNGGCCCCGCTGCATAGTCCTGTTTGAGGGCGGGATCAAAGGCCTGTGGTGCACGGAAGACAACGATCTCGCCGCGTCGAGGCGCTCTGACCAGGTAGGTGAGCTTCTCAACCAGNAGACGGTCCTGAAGCTGCAGTCCTGGCAGCATTGATCCTGAAGGGATGTAGCGAGCCTCCACGATGAAGTGGCGGATGCCCAGCGCCACGGTCAGGGTGATCACCAGGCTGCGCCAGAAGCCCCAGCGGGAGTTCGAGCTGGGTTTCGGCGCTGCGTTCAAATCTGGCCTTGAAGGTCCGGTCACCATAAAGCGATCCAACGGGGCGACCACCCCAGNTGTTTCAGCCTGGGATGAAGGAGCGCAGACGACGCGCTTCCTGTCCAGCTGAAGCCTGGAGTTCGGCATCACTGCGCAGGCTGTCTTCCCTCGCCTGGGCGGCGAGCACGTCCTGCTCATTGAGGTCATATCCGGCGCCGCGGGCCAGGGCTAGAAACTCTTCCAGCGCCAGGGGCTGCTGCAGCGCGCCTACGAGCTTTGCATCACCTTTGGCATGGGCCAGAAAGGCATCCAGCTGCTGCAGGGCCATTGGCGTTGTCGTCATTGGACGAAAGGTACTCGTCCGTACCCTGATGCTCGGACTCCGATGGCGGTTCTNGCATGGTTCAACCGCGCTGGCTGCGGCCGCGGCACTGGCGTGACTCCTTGAGCAGCGTCCCACCGGGCCGCCGCTGGGAGCAGTTTGTTGCCCTTTGGGCCAGCTTGAATCTCCTGTTGGTGGTGTTTGACATCACCTACGTCCCCCTTCGCGACTTTTGGCTGCAGCGCCGCATCTACCCGTTACCGGGAACACCGTTGGTGATCCCCTTCACGGTGCTGCCTGACATCACGACTTGGGTTGATCCGATCAAGGGCATCGCACCTCACCGTGACACCGCCCATTACGAGCTCCAGTGGCAGAAGCTCGACGCACAGCTGCTCAAGCACGGTCCGGANGCTCCCGAAAGTCGCGCCTTGCTTGCTGAACAGGTGCGGCTCACCGAGTTGATGATCGATGAGAACCCGTTCCTGGTCGCTAACAAGTCCGGGACTCTTGAGCGCATCAAGAACCAGCTGCGTCAGCACGCCCAGCCCCCTCAGGATTCCGCNCGTCAGGCCTCGGCAATGGTGCTCTCACCGGAGTGGCTTGAGCAGCATCCTTGGAGNGAGGAACGTCGTTTCTGGCAGCGGGAGGTGCTGCCTCTGGTGGCCACCAACTACTGGCGGTCCATCGATGAAAATGGGCGCCCCACCGATCGGTTCTGGCGGATCGATCTTCTGTGGTTCCAGAGCGTCTTCGCTGTCGACATCCTGCTGCGGTTGCTGGCGATGAAACGGCGCCGACCGGCGATGGCTTGGCGTGATGTCGTGCTGAGGCGCTGGTATGACCTGCCGCTGCTGTTGCCTTTCTGGCGCCTTAGCCGGGTGGTTCCGGTCATGGCCAGGCTGCGCAGCAGTGGTCTGGTGGATGCCGAGCCGGTGCGTGCGGTGGTCAGCCGGGGAGTGGTGACCCTGATGGCGGTGGAGCTNATTGAGGTGCTGGCACTGCAGCTGGTGGATGGTGTGCAGGGCTTGGTCCGTTCACCTGTCGTGTCNGATCGTCTGCGTGCCCTTGGACGGCCCCTCCAGCTTCAAATCAGTTCTGAGCAGGACGCTGCAGCCCGTCAGGGGGAGTTTGAGCAGCTTCTGCGGCTATGGCTTCCGCTGTTGCTGGAACAGGTGCTGCCCCGCTTGGAGCCAGAGCTCCAGGATCTTGCTGCCCATGCGCTGCAGCGCAGCCTGGAGGCAACGGCTTTCCCTCCTGCCTTGCAGCAGCTCAAACCTTTACTGCTAGTCGAACGCCAGCTCAGCCGTCAGCTGGCTGGCGGCATGGTCGATGGAGTGCTGGAACTTTCTCGCGGGACGGCGGTTGAGCTGCGTCAGCAAGACGAACAGGGGAGGGATCTGCTGCAGCGCACTAATGAAGCCTTCTGGCGTGAACTGGCCTATGTCATGGCCCAAGACGCAACGCTTGAACGCAGCCAGGAACTGGTCTGCGCACTACTGGAGCAACTCAAGCGCACCTACCTGGTTGGTGTGAACCAGGCTGGTGTGGAGGGCTTGATGGACGAACTGGATCAGATCAGCGACGACCAATCGGCAGCAGGGCCTTGAGAGCACCAATCAGGCTGTTGGAGCCCTTGCCCACACCATCGGAGGGGCTGGTGCGCACGGTCACGTCACCGTTAACGCTGGTGCGGCAGCTGAGGCGATAGGTCGCAGGACGGTCGGCCAGATACACCTCCTCGACATCAGAGCGGGGCGAGAGGTTCTGCATCCCTTCCACCACCTCCATAACGCAGGTGCCGCACTGGCCGACCCCGCTGCAGTTGTTGATGTTGTTGAGGCCCATGTAAGGGTTGATGCCGGCATCGAGGGCGGCCTTGCGCAGGTTCGCTCCTTCAATGCAACCGACCTGCTGGCCTTCCTGCTCAAAACGGATGGTGGGCACGGCGGTCGCGGTCTCAGGCGCCGACCAACTTAACCGGCTGGGTGCTCAATAGCGCGTTTTGCGGCTACGAATGATGTGCTGCCTAACATCAAGGGTCTAATGATCCCGCGCTGTCGCCATGACTCCATCTGTCACAGGCGCTGGTTATGACGATGCGGCCCAGCGACGGATCCCGGGATACAGCAGCCTGGCCCGTCTAGCAGTTTCCCTGGTGGCGAGTTTCCCCAGCCTTGCTGGTGATGCCGCGCCCTTGCTGGTGGTGGGCTGCGGTACTGGAGCGGAACTGAGTGAAGCTCGCCGTCAGCGGCCGGATTGGACATTGACGGCCGTTGACCCTGCTGCCGGCATGGTGGCTGAGGCTAAGGCGCGACTAGGGAGTGCNGCTGCTGCGGTTACCTGGATCGAGGGACCTGCTCAGAGCGTGCCAGGCGAGTCCTGCTTCGGGGCGGCTATTGCTGTGCTGGTCCTGCAGGAACTGGCCGATGACGGCAGCAAGCTCGATTTCCTGGCTGCCCTGGCGCGTTTGTTGCAGCCTGGTGCCCCCTTGGTGCTGGTGGATCTGATGGGGGGCGGCAGTGGTCTTAACAGTGCTATCGAGCAACAGTTTCAGGAAGCATTACTGCGTTTCCAGCGAAGCAGCGATCTGCCAGCGTCGGGAGTCGATGAGGTGCCATTGCATCTGATAGGCGAAGCTCGGCGTTCAGCTCTACTGGCAGCTGCCGGTTTTAGTGATCCGATTCGCTTTTATCAGGCTCTTGGGGTTGAGGGGGTGCTGGTACAGCGGCGGCAGTGATGCAGCGATCGATGTGATCCATCACCGGCTGGCCCTCAAGCCATCCCTGGATCTCTGTCATTCTGCCGTCCATTCCACGGTGGGTTCGGAAGAATTCGGCGATGTCCTCAAGCTGCTGGGCTGAGAGCTGTCCGAGGTTGCTCATGCGATCGAGGTGCGGATCGTTGGCAGGAACGCAGAGCAACTTGGCGTCATAGCGCTTCTGATCAATCACCTCCAGCAATCCGATCGGCCTAGAAAGGATCATGCATCCGGGAAAGGTGGGTTCCTCCATCACGACCATGGCGTCGAGAGGAGAGCCGTCCTCAGCCATTGTGTTTGGGACAAATCCGTAGTCGAAGGGGTACTGCACCGACGGATGCAAAACCCGATCAAGAGCCATCAGGCCAGGTGCAGGCAGGTATTCATATTTGTTGCGTCCGCCTGCCGGAACCTCAACAACGACATGGATCAATCCAGGTGATGGTTGGGCGGGAATAGCGCGGAGATCCACTGAGGATTTAAAACTTGCGGATGATTGAGCCCGTCCAAGAGGGCGTCTGCACTGGATGTAAGGGCAAAAGGGTGTCTGCAAGTACGACACTTAAAGGCACGGCAATTGCAGCGATGCCGATAAAAAGTCCAGTGAGTTGATCTAGCGGTCTGGTCCCGGGACTGTGAGGGTCGTCGCTTGTTGGCGTACCTGTCTCATTGCCAGCATCGTCAGGCCTGGCTGTGAGGGGGGACTGCTGGGATAGGGCAGAGGTCATGGAATGGGGACAGGGACAACCCAGACAGTTCTGCTGACTGAACGGGAGAAGCATTCCTCCCGAGGGCTGTCGTTATCATGCCACTGGCAAACCATCTTGTCGCCGAGCAGCAGAAAAGGTTCAAGCTGCTCGTTGCTCGCTGCTCTCACGACGAGGGGTTAGCTGGGTAGCAGGCTCAACTCCGCTGCTGGCTAGAAGGCCGCGGATCTCACGTAATTCTTCCAGGATTGTGCTTAGGAGCTGCTGCGTGGCGGAGTATGGGGAATTCAGCACCTCGACGGTTACCTCTTTGATGCGCAGTACATCACGAGCGAAACGTGCCACCTCATTCGGATGGAACATCAGGGCTTCCTTCTGATCAGTCCGATACTCAGGATTGAGCTTGCGNGGATTAAAAGGAGGGTTGAGATTACGGGGGTCAGTATTGGTGTAGCGGTAAACAGATGCGCGGGATCGATTCAGCGCGCGCTGCACTTCGTCTATACCAATAAGGCCCTCTCCGCTCTCACTGTCAGAGCTCCCAACGGCTTCAGATGATGTGCCGGTGTAACCCATCGGAGGCGTGGCAACCATGAGACAGCTGTTGGACGGACGGGACTNCGCAGACACTAGCAGATGTTTTTCTTTGTTCCATAAATAATTCTTTGGGTGTGGAGGTTGTAAAAGCGTCCTTGTCGGATTGAATTTGCATTCACTGTGCCAATTCGCACGGTGATAGGTTCCGGCCTCGACTGGTTCTGCCTCCCGATGCGCGTCTCCGCTCTGCTGTTGGTGACGCTTCGCGATGACCCCGCCGAAGCGGAGATTCCCTCCCATCGACTGTTGTTGCGCGCTGGCTACATCCGCCGCGTGGCCTCCGGGATCTACGCCTATTTGCCGTTGATGTGGCGTGTGCTCCGCAAGGTGTCGGCAATCGTTCGCGAGGAGATGGATGTCACCGGTGCCCTTGAGACGCTGCTACCGCAGCTACAGCCAGCGGAACTCTGGGAGAAGAGCGGCCGCTGGGCCGGCTACACCGAGGGTGAGGGGATCATGTTTCACCTGCGTGACCGTCAGGAGCGTGAACTTGGCCTGGGTCCCACCCATGAAGAGGTGATCACTTCGCTGGTGGCGGACCTGCTGCGTTCATACCGACAGCTGCCGGTGAGCCTTTATCAAATCCAGAGCAAGTTTCGCGATGAAATCCGTCCGCGCTTCGGATTGATGCGCGGTCGAGAATTCATCATGAAAGATGCTTACTCATTCCATGCCGATCCAGAGGATTTGGCACGCCAATTTGTGGTGATGGAGGAGACCTACAGCCGCATCTTCCGCCGCTGTGGAGTCCAGGCCCTAGCGGTTGAGGCCGACAGTGGTGCTATCGGCGGCTCGGCCAGTAAGGAGTTCATGGTTACCGCTGCTGCCGGTGAGGATCTGATTCTCAGCAGCGCAGATGGTTCCTATGCAGCCAATCAGGAACGGGCTGAAGCGCTGCCCCAGCCCGCGCAGCCACTGGAGGCTGAGGACTGCACATTGTTGAAGACACCGGGTCAGGCCACGATCGATGACCTCTGTGTCGCCCATGGTTTCCAGTCCAGTCAGATCCTCAAGGTGATCCTGCTGGTGGCGCGCTTCGAGAAGGGCCGAGCTCAGCCTGTGCTGGTCAGTCTTCGTGGTGATCAGCAGCTCAATGAGGTCAAGCTCAGCAATGCCCTGCAGCGTGAACACGCTTCGGAGTGGGGGTGCTTGCTTTCTTTGCAGCCCCTCCAGGTCACTGAGCTGGCCGATGCCAGTCGACTTCCGCTCGGTTTCATTGGGCCAGACCTAGAGGACGACGTGCTGGCTGGAAGTCCCAATCTTGAGCCTGAGTTCCTGCGCTTGGCGGATCACACAGCCGTGGGGCTCGAGGCTTTTGTTTGTGGTGCCAACAGCACTGATCAACATCGGGTTGGTGCGCGTTGGGGTCAGCAGGGACTAATGGCTCCTGATCCGCTTGACCTGCGCTGCGCTCTTGAAGGGGATGGGCTTACCCATGACCCAAGCCAGAAGCTCTGTGCCAGCCGAGGCATTGAAGTTGGTCACATTTTTCAGTTGGGGCGCAAGTACTCAGAAGCACTCGACGCCCGTTTCACCAACGAGAACGGCCGAGATGAAGCGCTGTGGATGGGTTGCTATGGGATCGGTGTCTCGCGACTGGCCCAAGCGGCTGTGGAGCAGCACCACGATGAAGCTGGAATTGTCTGGCCGGTTCCGATTGCACCCTTTGAAGTGGTGGTNGTGATCGCCAATGCAAAGGAGTCTCTGCAAGTCGAGCTGGCGGAGAGTCTCTATGGCGAGCTGAGCGCAGCAGGGATAGATGTCCTGCTCGACGACCGCAGCGAGCGTGCTGGAGTCAAATTCAAGGATGCCGAACTGCTCGGAATCCCCTGGCGTCTAGTGGTGGGCCGCGGCGCGGCAGATGGATTGGTGGAGCTTGTTGAGCGCGCCAGTGGTGACAAGCATGAGGGTGCTCCTGCTGTATTGATGGCTTCCCTGCAAGAGAGGTTGCAGCAGCAGCGCCAGGGTCTATGAGCCCTGTGGTGGGGCACACCCCCCTACAGTCCTGACGCTCAACCGCTGAGGCGAGGTTTAAGTGATTGCAGCTCTGCNCATGTTCTGCCGTTCCCTGCTGCGCCATGGCTTGGCGTTGGTGCTGACGGCGAGCCTGTTGCTGGGGCTGACCGCCTGCTCGGGGACCCCCAATGGACTTTCGGGCTCCTACGTCGATGACACCGTGGCGATGGTCAACACGCTGCTGGTCACCATCAGCCCGGAGGAAGGTGCAACCAGTAGTGAGCAGCAAGATCAGGCGAGGGCTCTGATTAACGACTACATCGCGCTGTATCGGCCTAACAATTCTGTGAATGGCCTGGCCTCTTTCACCACCATGCAGACGGCTCTGAACTCCCTGGCGGGTCATTACGCCAGTTACAAGAACCGCCCTATTCCTGACAATCTCCGGGCCCGCCTTGAGAAGGAGCTCCACAAAGCTGAACTGAGCGTTGTTCGGGGCAGCTAATCAAGCCTTGGTACCCGGTTTTTTGACGAGGGGCCCGGTGATCTGAAACACTTGCGGATTGTCTTGAGAAGCGGCCCTGAGTCGCCCTTGCTTTGGCCAACGTTGTCGTCATCGGTGCTCAATGGGGTGACGAGGGCAAGGGAAAGATCACTGATCTGCTGAGCCGCTCCGCTGACGTTGTTGTTCGCTACCAAGGCGGCGTCAATGCGGGGCACACCATCGTTGTCGATGGCCAGGTGCTCAAGCTGCATCTGATTCCTTCCGGCATCCTCTACCCCGATACCACCTGCCTGATTGGATCGGGCACCGTCGTCGATCCCAAGGTTCTCTTGGGTGAATTGGAGATGCTCGCGGGCAACGGCATTGATGCCAGCGGTCTCAAGGTCGCATCCACAGCCCATGTGACCTTGCCGTATCACCGCCTGCTTGATCAGGCGATGGAGCAGCAGCGCGGCAAGGCCCGTATTGGCACAACCGGCCGCGGTATTGGGCCTACCTATTCGGACAAGGCCGAACGCAGCGGCTTGCGGATGATCGATCTGCTTGATGAGGACCATCTGCGAGAGCGCCTGGCCGGTCCAATTGCGGCAAAAAATCTTCTGCTAGAGCGAATCCACGGGATTGAACCCCTTGATCCG
>NHBY01000041.1 GCA_002168155.1 Synechococcus sp. TMED19
GGTCGAAGCAGACGCAGCGACGCTTACCGCTGGCCCAGTGGTGCGTGGCTTTGCGTGGTTTGAGCATTGCCGTTGGGTTACCTCCACCTTCAGATCAAGATTTGGCGGAGCTCTGGCGCGACTGCGATAGGGGCGACTTCGTGGCGTTCGGGCGGGACATGTTCTCATCTGAAGATGAACCTGTGGCCTGCCTGCCTTCGAGGCCTTCGACACCGGCATCGCCTCCCCTAAAACTCCACGCCGACGACTGGAAGGCTCCGCTACCTGATTTGACGACGTCATTAGGTGCGCCTTCTCCGCTAGCGATGCACGGTTTTGATGGTATGTACCAAAGAGAACAAGACGGTGTAGTTCGTCCGATTTCACCCATCAAGCTTACTCGCAACCGTGACTATAGGTCACATAATAGGTGGGCGATGCCATTTCCACAAAGGACTGCATACCTCGAGCCAAATAGCCGCGTTATATACAAACAGGAATTCCACTGGAAATGAAACATCTCGACTTTTTTTGGTCTGGTGATTTGGCGATTTGGCGATTTGGCGATAAGTTGAGATGCGTAAAACAGCTTAAATGCTAGTGGCGCAAAACTCACTAGGGCTGGCCGGCCATGGGCAGCGCAGCGCTGCTTCGCACGTGCGGTGCGGAATGGGTCGCGCCCACTCTCGGGCGGCAACCTGATATATCATGAGATGCTGCCAGTTATGCCTGCTGGTGAGCTTGCACACTCACGGGCTGCGCATTCTTGAGCCTAGCAATGGGACTCTGGCAGCATCACCGCTCGTCGCGCGGGCTGCGCATCGGCGGTTGTCCGTCGACTTCAGGGAGCTCGCGAAGCTCGCGGCCGGCGACGCCGCGGCGGGCGACGAGTTCGGCTACTCCGTGGCGATCGACGGCAACACCGTCGTGGTCGGGGCCTACGGCGACGACGACGCCGGTTCCGGCTCGGGCTCGGCCTACGTCTTCCGAACGACTGACGGCGGCGCCACGTACGACGAGGTGGCCAAGCTCACGGCCTCCGACGCCGCGGCGATCGACTTGTTTGGCCGGTCCGTGCCCATCGCCGGCGGCACTATCGTGGTCGGGGCCCATTACGAGAAGGGCGGCTTCGGTGCAGTCTACGTCTTCCGCACGACCGACGGCGGCGCCACATATGTCGAAGTGGCCAAGCTGACGGCCGCCGACTACGCGCATAGGGACAACTTCGGCTCTTCCGTGGCGATCGACGGCGGCGTCATCGTGATCGGAGCCTCCCATTACGAGAAGGGCGGCTCGGGTGCAGTCTACGTCTTCCGCACGACCAACGGCGGCGCCACGTACGGTCAGGTCGCCAAGCTGACGGCCTCCGACGCCGCGACGTACGACTTCTTCGGCTGGTCCGTGGCGATCGACGGCGCCACCGTCGTAGTTGGGGCCTACAACGATGGAAATACTGGCGTCAGTTATGGTGGATCGGGCTCGGCCTACGTCTTCCTCACGACCAACGGCGGCGCCACGTACGACCAGGTGGCCAAACTGACGGCCGCCGACGCCGCGGCGAACGACTACTTCGGCGGCTCCGTGGCGATCGACGGCGCCACCATCGTGGTCGGAGCCATCGGCGCAGGCACCGGCGGCGCGGTCTACATCTTCCGCACGACCGACGGCGGCGTCACGTACGGCCAGGTGGCCAAGCTGACGGCCGATGACGCCGCGACGGACGACTACTTCGGCGGCTCCGTGGCGATCGACGGCGACACTATCGTGGTCGGAGCCGACGGGGACGACGACGGCGGCTCCAGCTCGGGCGCGGTCCACGTCTTCCGCACGACCGACGGCGGCGCCACGTACGACCAGGTGGCTAAGCTGACGGCCGACGACGTCTCGTCGTACGACTACTTCGGCCACTCCGTGGCGATCGCCGGCGGCACGGTCGTGGTCGGTGCCTACCGCGACGACGACACCGGCGGCGACTCGGGTTCGGCCTACGTCTTCAGCTCCAATGTGTGTCCCCCGGGTTCGTTCAGCGACAGCGGCCTCCTAGATGGCACTGGCCAGTGCACTGTATGCGCTGCCTCAACGTACCAGCCGCTGTCCGGTCAATCGGCGTGTGATCCTTGCGCTGCTGGCCGCTTCTCGGCGGAAGACGGCGCTGTTGATTGCGAGATATGCCTCGCCGGTCGAAGCCAACCGGCGAGCGGCCAGAGCGAATGTGTCGCATGCGCTACTGGCCGCTTCTCGGCGGAAGAAAACGCTGTTGATTGTGAGGCGTGCCCCGCCGGTCGGATTCAACCGGCGAGCGGCCAGAGCGAGTGTGTCCTATGCGCGGCCGGTCGCTTCTCGGTCGAAGGCAACAATATTGATTGTGAGGCGTGCCCCGCCGGTCGGAGCCAACCGGCGAGCGGCCAGAGCGAGTGTGTTGTATGCGCGTCTGGCAGCTTCTCGGCGGAAGACAACGCTGTTGATTGCGAGGCGTGCCCCGCGGGTCGGATTCAACCGGCGAGCGGCCAGAGCGAATGTGTCGCATGCGATGCTGGCCGCTTCTCGGCCGAAGACGGCGCTGTTGACTGTGAGGCGTGTCCCGCGGGTCGGAGCCACCCAGCGAGTGGCCAGAGCGAATGCAGCAACATTGTGTGTCTTCCGGGGACGTATGCTCCTGCTGGGTCAGCATCCTGCGATCACTGCCCGTACAACACGTACAGCAGCAGCACTGGCGCCGCCGCCTGCGACCCTTGCCCCGATGACTTGAAAGCTGGTATTGGGCAATCCTACTGCTCCAGGTGCCTTCCTGGCGAAGCAGAGCACATCGCTGACGACGGTCTGAGCATTACGTGCTTGAAGTGTCAAAACGGCACGTTCAGCCCACTTGGGCTCTATTGCGAGGTCCCTCCGTTGGGGTGGTACACGCCAGACGCGGTTCAGAGTCTGCCATGTGCCGCCGGGAGTTTTGCCAGGGAGACCTACGCTACTTCCTGCACCGAGTGCCCTGCTGGTCGGAGCCAACCGGCGAGCGGCCAGAGCGAGTGTGTCACGTGCTTAGCCTCGACGCACCAGCCGCTGCCCGGTCAGCTGGAGTGTGCTTCATGCGCTGCCGGCCGCTTCACAGCGGACGACTTTGCCACTGAGTGTGTGGAGTGTCCTGCCGGTCGGAGCCAGCCGGCAAGTGGCCAGAGTGAATGTATTGATTGCGTGCCGGAAACGTATCAGCCGAAAGCGGGCCGTTTAGGGTGCGAGCCGTGCGCGGCGTTCCAGCTCGGTCGCGGGTCGCGAAGTGCAGTTTCGTGTGATTATTGTGGCGCGGGCTTATATCTGGCCGACGACGCCTCCGCGACCGACGGCAAAAATTGCTTCGACTGATCAACGCACGCCGACTGCGCGCCAGGCACGACGCTGGCGACGCTAAACGTTCATCCCGGCTATTGGCGCACCGGACGCACGTCTCCGAAGCTCAAGCGATGCTTCCTCGGAAGCGCTTGCGTCGGCGGCAACGCGTCGCAATGCGCACCGGGCTACCACAAGACGCTCTGCGCGTCGTGCGAGCACAAGTACTACCGGGAGGTCAGCACGGGCGAGTGCCACAAGTGCGACGCCGCGGCGACGCGCCGAACGCGGCACTTCTTCGGGCTGCACCTCTTCCTGTTGCTGGTGTTTTGCGCGTCGCCCTTCGTCGTCGCGCGATTTGTGCGAGCCCGCGCCCACGATGCGGCGAAGCGGCGCTTCCGGTCGAAGCGTAGCGAGCGTTGGTGGTCGCGGAGCGCCAAGGCGCTGCTACCAAAGGCAGGACGTGTCGTGCCTGACGAGGAGACCAACACGTCGCGACCGCCGTGGGGCAACAACCTGGTCGGCACAGCGGTCAAGGTTAGCGTCGTCGGGGCCTGGCTGAATGCAGAGGTTGTTGAGGTCGATACTGACCACGACGGCGCGCGCGGCGTCTTCGTCCGCTACACGGACTACCCTTCGGCCGACGAAGAATTTCACGATTACGAGAGCGAGGACATTATGTACCTGCCTCAATCTCAGACGCCCAAGAGCGATATTCCTCAGCCTCAGGACGACGCAGACCTTGCTTGTGAGGCGCCAAAGATCCACCTACGCGAGCTTACGAACGCATCGCTCGACTTCGATGCCATCCTGCAGGAGATCCTTCCGGACCTGACGCCGCCGCAGCTGCGCATGACGTTTGACATTTGCGACCGAATCCCGGAACTAGCTCCGCTGCGGCTGACGCTAATCGAGGCGTCGTTCCGCGTCGCGGTGCCCCGCCTGCCGCGCCCGCGCCTGGACGAGCTTTTCGAGTTGCTGCGTCTGGATGTGAAGATTCCCGCGGAGCTGGACCTCGACGCCCTCGTGTCATTGCTCGCTGAGGCCTTCCCGCGGCTTGACGCTCCGGACCTCGCGGTGATCCTTGACCTCCTCGACGGCGTGCCGCGGCCATCCCTCGATGTGAACGTGGCGAGCGTATTGCGGCTGATCGAGGAGGCGCTGGTCGTGAAGGTGAAAATCGTCGTGACGTTCCTCCAGTGTATGTGCTACTTGCCTGAAGTGTACTATGCGGTGACGTGGCCCAGGCAGCTCACAGGCCTGCTCAACGTCTTCAATCCGCTGAACCTCGACGTCTTCAGTCTCGTGCAGCTCAAATGCCTCGTGGGCCGGCTCACGTTCTACCATCGGTTACTGCTCGTGACGCTGGGTCCTATATTGGTCGCGCTGGCACTTTGTGCAGCTGCTATCGTCGCGAGGCAGCGCGGGCGGCCCGCCGGCGCCGCGGCGTTCATCGACCTCGTCCTGAAGCTCTGCTTCTTCGTCTTCGCGTCGACGTCCACCTCGATCTTCCAGACCTTCGCCTGCGACGACACGTTCGATGACGGGAGAGCCGTGCTCGCGGCCGACTACTCCATCTCCTGTAAAACGGATCGATGGCGGGGCTTCGCGGCATATGCGGGCATCATGGTTGCGGTGTACCCTGTCGGCATCGTCTATCTTTTCTCGGCTTTACTCTTCAAGCACCGAAAAGCCATCGACCCGCCCCTCGGTCCGCACGGCGCTAAGCTCCTCCGGCTCGAGGAGACGTTAAGTGTCGAACGCGATAAACGCTGCTCGCTCGCCGAGCGGTGCAAACACGCCCAGCGGCGCGAGGACGCCAGCCTGAAGAGCGTCCGGTTCCTCTTCGTCCACTACCTGCCCATGTACTGGTATTTCGAGGCGATCGAGTCCGTGCGGCGCTTACTGGTCACCGCCGTAGCCGTAACAGTGAAACCGGGTTCCAGCACGCAGCTCGCCTTTGGGCTACTGACGTCTATATTGTCCCTATTACTCTACGCGGCCACGCGCCCGTTTATTCACCATGCGGACAATACCCTAGCGGTCCTCGGCGCTACAGTTCTCACGCTCGCGACCTTTTCTGGGCTCCTTCTGTCCTCGGACGTTGTGGAAGATGATGGCTGGTCGGTGCTTGGCATGGGCACGTTTCTGGCCATTTGCACGGCCCTCGTCGTCGTTTTGGGCCTCGCGCTCGCTGTCCTCGAAGCGAAGCGGCTCCTCGAGAAGCTCGCCGCCGCCGCGTCGACACGCCACCGGCGGTCCGTCGAGTAATTTTCATGTACTAACCACATATGTTCAATTTACGCCTCCACGACTACCCGGGCACGAATTGCCCGACGTCGCCGACATCTTCGCCGACGAGAAAGCGCGCGCCGCCCCGGCGCCGCGGCCGCCGCCCGCTCCCGACGATGCGTACGACTGGATTCCCGTCGAAGAGGATTAGCTTGAGCGAGTATCCGAGGACATTTTGAAGGCGAGCGGGTAATTCGCGCTAGTGTGTCTGACGCTATGGTTGATCTGCAGGCTCCAACGAGAGCGCTCTCTCTCCCACGCCGGTCCGCGGGGCGCGCGAACGACCA
Source organism: Synechococcus sp. TMED19 (assembly GCA_002168155.1). Taxonomy (GTDB): domain Bacteria; phylum Cyanobacteriota; class Cyanobacteriia; order PCC-6307; family Cyanobiaceae; genus RCC307. Next base: position 5,880 of record NHBY01000041.1, read on the forward strand.
AGGGAGCTTCGCCTCGCATCGCTGCGTCGCCAGACGCGCTTGCACAAGGCCAGGCCTCCTCACAAGCAGCACAAGCAGCACACTGCGGCATGGAGACAAAAACGCCGTGGGCGGCCGAAGGGCTCGCCCTCTCGAGCCGCGAGGAGAAGCTAGCTCATTTCTTGCTCTCTCGCGGCAAGAGGCAGCAGTTGGAGCGGCTCCTCGCGAAGGCGCGCGCGGGCGTATCGACGGGGCTGACGTCGCCCGCGACGGGCGGTCACGCACACGCGGCCACCGGCGCGTCGCGAGCCCGGCCGTTGGCGCCCCACAACCGTCCGCCGCCGCGGCCCGGCAAAGGTCCGCAGCGGCGCCCGCCGCCGCCGTCCGTCGCCTACGCGGGGCGACGCGGCGTCGAGCAAGCGCGGGTGAAAGCGCCTGTGACCGCTACCGCGCGAGCGCCGGATCCACCGTCGCTGCGACGCGGCGTCGAGCAAGCGCCGGTGACCGCGACCGCGCGAGCGCCCGATCCGCCAGTTCTACCGCCGCCGCCGCCACGCAAGGAAACGCCGTCGCCGCCCGACGAGGCGTCGCCGGGCGAGACGCCGTCGCCTGCCAACGTGACGCTCCGTCGGCGCGGGCGCGCTGGGCCCGTGCCGCCGCCGCCGCAAGGGGCGACGCCGCCGCAAGCGCCACCGACGCTCGTGCGCGAAGCGACGCCTCCACAGGCTTCGCCGGTTGCGGCGACGGCGACACCTCCGCAAGCCGCGTCGTCGAATGCGCCGACGCCGGTGCGCGAGGCTACTCCGCCGCAAGCTTCGCTGTCGGCCCCGACGCCGGTGCGGAACGCGACGCCGCCAGCCGCGCCGACGCCGGTGGCCGCGGCGCCGGCGACGGTCTCGCCGATCTATCGGGACACGGCCCTCATCGCTGCGGACGATGAAGCATGCGAACGGGCGTTGACGAATTGGCTCCGTGCGCCGGGCCTCGCTGCGGACGCTTCGGCTCAAGAGTGGCGCGACGCCTGGCGGGTCGCCGCGGCGGCGGCCGACGTGGCGCTCCAGAAGGCCGTGCAAGTGGATCAGCAGAGAATGCGGGTTCTGAACGATTATGAGACCTTCCGGGCCGGGGCCGCCAATCTCGCCACGCGCGCGGCAAGAGACGCGCATGCGGAGCTGGAGACGGCGAAAGCGCGCATTTCCGAACTCGAAGCGAGCCTGGCTCGATACCGGGCCGCCTACCCACCGCCCGTCGGCGACGAGGCGGCCTCCGACGACGCCCACGACGGATCGGCGCTGACGGCTACGGAAGCCGCGCCGCGCACCCAGCCGGACGCGGCGCCTGCAGAGCCGGCCGCCGCGCCGCGTGCCCAGCCGGGCGTCCTAGCGCCGACCCCGCGGCCCGGACGCGCGCGCCTATCGGTCGCGACGCCGGCGCCGCGCCCGCGGCGCTACGCCACGAGATCCTCGACGCGCCGCGGCCGCGCGGGCTGATTGTCCCCCCCCCAAGACCCAAGCAAGAACGACGACTAAAGAAGACCTACCGTGACTACGACGGGATAGGAAGGGAAGACCCAAGAAAGACCGACGACTAATTAAGGACCTACGGGGGCGGGAGGAGGCGAAGATGCTAGGCGGGCGCGACCGAGCCGCCGGGGTTCGATGGTCCCCTCACATCTGCGGTCGGGGAGTGGTAATCATCATCATCATGAAGTTGTGGCCGGCGTCGGAGCCATGGTCATGGTACATGTATGAGAACGGTCGTGAGCTAATCCCGGGGGAACGCGCTCAGCACGCGCGGCAGCACCCGATCTCGAGGCTGCCGAAGCGGAGCTTGCGGCCGCCACTCGCGTCGACGGCGTCGAGGGGTAGTTTCGTTCGCGCGCGATCGGGCAGTTTCGTTCTGGTATTTCTGTTGCGGCGGTGAAACGTCGTGAATAACCAGTGTAGCGTCACGCGCCTGCGGAGAGACGTCGACTTTCCCCCTCAACGGATACTACACATCTCAAAATCCACCCTTGTTGTGTCATACTCGCGGCGGCGGCGCGATGGCCACTTACTTGCACGCGCGCGAAGCCGATGCCTACGCGAGGCTGCTGAAGGAGCGGCGGCGGCGGCCTAGGGCTGCCCCGAGCTTCCGCTTCGAGCCGCGCGCCATGCCTACGATAGAGGAAAGGCCGGTCGGGCTGCCGCCGCCGGGGCTGCGGTACACGCTGTACGCACCGCGCCGGGCCGAGGCGGCGGTGGACGAATGCGCGGCGCGGGCCACCGCGGCCGCCGCCGAGGACGCCGCGATCCGGCGCTACCTCGCGAAGCAGGCGCCCGAGNCGCGCCCNCGNNCGCNAGCGCCCGTCCCGGCGGACGCCGCGGCCGAGCGCAAGCGCATCGACGGGGAAGCNCGAANNNTGCACCAGCTCATGGAAACCNTCGACGAGGAGCACGCNGCCNTGGCGAGACAGACTTTCCGGGAGACCGTGCCGGGCAGCCCGCCCAGGCGGCAGATCCCCTTTCCGGTGGCCGCCGGGCCGATGATACCGCCGCCACCCGTCGCCCGCCAACCCGGCGCCGCTCCTCCGGAGACCACCCGCGAGGGACGGCCCGCGGGAACCAAGAAGGGCCCGTGCGTCGCCGACGAGTGCGGCGTCTTCCTCTTCTACGTCCTCTGCTGCCCCGTCGCGATGCTTCTCCACAAGAGGCATCACGGTTAGCCTNGCCACCACTTCCTCGAAAGTCCANGTCTTCTATCCACTTCCTGTAGTTATAATCTTTCAAAACCTTATCAAGTACAGAATCGAGGCTCGCCGACGACTACTTTTCGCAGGTATTTACCTAAGTATCGAATGCGCATCGTCGCGTCGACGGCGTCGAGGGGTGTTTCGTTCGCGTTCGCATTCGCATTCGAGGCTGAGCGGCGGGCCGCCATCAGTTACAACAGGGCACCACAATGGTCCACATGAGGGAGGGGAAGGCGGCTAGAGACGCATGCCAGTGATAATACAGTATATACACAGGACCTACGCCAGCGCCGGCAGCCGACGAAACAATTCGTAGGGCAGCGGCCACAGGCGAACGACCCAGCGCTCCACCAAGGCTTTGACCCACGGCACGGCGCGTCCTCTCAACACCACCACGCGGCCGTAGCACAAAACGCCGTCGTCCGGGCCGAGCGCCAGGGCGACGATGCGCGGCGGCGGTACGTANGNGNCGGGCGGCGCNNNTCCCNNAATGTCCGAGGCCACNNTNGCCGCCACGTACTCGCCCTCGAAGTGGGCGTAGGCCGCAAGATACTGATTGGCGTCTTTGGCGACGCAGTCGCCGGCGGCCCAGACGTTCTTGAGCGACGTCCGGTAGTGATCGTCGACGCGGACGAAGCCGCGCGCGTCGAGCTTCAGAAAGGTCGCGAGCCAGCCCGTCCGCGGCCGGGCGCCGTAGCACTCGACGCGCGCGTCGAAGGAGCGCTCCTCGTCGCCTCCACCAAGCTCGACGCGCACGTTTTGCGCGCGGAGCGCCCGGAGCGCGTAGCGCCGCGCCGCCGGGGGGAGGTCGCGCACCAATTCATCCTCCCGCGCCGTCAGCGTCACGGCCCGACCGGCAGCCAGCTCACCGGCGACCTCGACTCCCACAGCGCCGCCGCCGACGACGAGTACTGATGAGGCGTCTCTAAACATGCTTTGTGCGCCGGCGAGCTGCGCCCGCCGGTCCGACGTTGTGAGCGCGGCCTTGATCGGTCGCGCGTAGGAGCAGCCGACGGAAATGACGAGGTGGTCGTAGGGTATTTTTTTGATGAGCCCTCCACGAAGCTCGACGTGGACCTCGCTTTCATTCGCCGCCACGGCGACGCCGCGGATAAATTGGACGCCCGGCAGCGCATCACCGATCGAAGCGAGGATCGTGTTGGGCGCCCTCTGCCCGCCCAGCACCTCGTGCACCGCGGGCGTGTACTCCCAGGCGTCGCTCGCATCGATCACAACGACGTCGGCGACGCGGCGCAGGCCCTTGGCCGCGTAGAGGCCGGCGAAGGACGCCCCCACAACCACTACGCGCGGCATCGTGGCATGGCTGCTTGACGTGCTTGCGTGGGGCTGCCGGGCAGCCTCCAGGAGCCGGCCGTGTCGCTGCCGTGGGGCCGCGCTCTCGATGGGTGAATGAGTTTTACGGGTGCGGTGAGAAATTAGTGCGCAGCGCCTACTACGACTCACACGCGGGTCGGCAGCCGCTTGCTTGCTAGCCGCAGCTAGCGGCTGTAAGGCACTAGCCTTTTAGCCTGGGAGCTTTTTCAAGCCTTTTTGCATCGTAGGGCTGCCCCCGAGCGATTTGACCATACACAAGATGATCCTCACGCAGTGCGCCGTCTGCGCCACCGAGCTTGGCTTAACTCTGGGCAAGAAATGCGGCCGCTGCAGCACGCGCTACTGCGGGGCAGC
>NHBY01000042.1 GCA_002168155.1 Synechococcus sp. TMED19
ATTTCGGTTAGCTCAGCCTTGGCTTCATCGACTCCCGCCACGTCGTCAAAGGTGACGCGCGATTGTTCATCGGGCACATAAACCTTGGCCTTGCTCTTGGTAAAGCTCAGGGCCCCCTGTGCACCGCCGCCGCCGCCCATGGCGCGGCGGGCAAAGAATTGCAGAAGCAAGATGAAGATCAGCGGCGGCACAACCCAGCTGAGGATCGTGCTGAAGATTCCTGGTTTCTTAGGAGGAGCGGCTGCAAATTCAACCCCGTGCTGCTCAAGCCGCTGGGGCAGATCCATGTCAAAGATTGGCGTGGTCGCCAGGAGGGGCGGCTGCCCCTCCTCAGGGTTGGCCAGCTCGTAGCGGATCTGCTCTTGGGTGATGAAGGCTCGCTTCACCACGCCTTCATCAACTTGATTAATGAACAGGGAGTAAGGAACGCGCGGTACCTGTTGCATCCCCTGGTTTGGCAGGAAACTGCTGAGCAACAGCAGCACTCCGAAACCAATCAGCACCAGGTTGAGAATCCCGAACCGACGGTTGGGTTTGTTGTCGTCCTGGCGGATTGGCATGCGCTGCACTCGCTTTGGACCCAAGTTAGTGGGAGTGTCAGAACCACGTGGTGGGTGAGAACCGAACGCTTGGGCTGATGAGCTGATGTGCGGCCGCTACTCCCTCACTTCTTCCCTCGATGCTCTGTTGCCGCGGCTTCAGGGCCCACTGCCGGCAGGCCTGGTGCAGTACTACCAGCCGCGTCCTTTGATCCGCCCGGGCGAGCCGGTGCTGCTGCAGCGCCAGGAGCACGGCGCGATGGAGATCGCCCTGGTGTTGTGGGGGTTGCTTCCGGAGTGGCGAAAGGATCCCCTAGAGGCCCCAAGACCCTTTAATGCTCGCGCTGAGACGGTGGCTGAGAAGGCCAGTTTCCGCGGCCCCTGGCGCCATCGGCGTGGCTTACTGCCCGCCGATGCCTTTTACGAGAAGGGGCATCGCATCGCCAGGTCCGATGGAGCTCCGTTTTGGCTTGCAGCGATCTGGGACCGCTGGATTGGGCCCGATGGCAGTGAAGTGGAGAGCTGTTGTGTTCTCACCACCCGCCCCAATGCGCTGGTGGCACCTCTGCATGAGCGCATGCCGGTGCTGATTCCCGAGGGCCTGGAGCAGGCCTGGTGCGAGCCGCTTGATGGTCCTGGGCTGCGGGCGCTTGAGCCGTTGTTGCAGGGCTGGGACCCGGTCGACTGGATCGCTGGACCGATCCCTATCGCCTTGACAGCGGCCCCTGCGCCCCGACCCTGGGATCAGTTGAGCCTGGATCTGCTCGCTTGAGGCCTTTGCGCATGCTGTGGCGCCTACCCGGGCGCTGCCCCAATGAGCTCTTGCTGCTGCTCACCTGCCTGGTGCTGGTCTGCTTTGCCTTTCCCGGGTTTGGCCGGCTCAGCTACATCTTTTATTCACTGATCGCCCTGCTGCTCACCCGCGGCCGCTTTGGCCAGGGTCAGGGCACTGCTCTTGATGATCGTCTCTACAAGGGACTGGGCACCCTGGCGGTAATGGCCATGTGGCTCTGGCTGATGACACCGCTAGATCTCACCTTCAGCGGAGTGCCCCTGGCCTTGAGCTGGAGCGTTCTGGTGGGTTGGAGCATCCTGAGGTTGATCCAGCGCCTGGCTGGTGAGCCCCATGTGAACCGCCCCCTTTTGATGGGTGCTATTGCCGGGTACTTGCACTTGGGACTGACCGCCGGTCTGGTGATGGGGGCGGTGGAGACGATTCAGCCGGGCAGCTTCCTACCCTTGGATCTCACCCAGGCGGCCTTTGCTGCCGGTGCCGGCAGCGTGATCGAATCCAGTGGCGCCTTTGCTGAGATCAACTACTTCGCTTTTGTTTGCCTCACCACCGTTGGCTTTGGAGACATCAACCCGGTCCTACCGCTGGCTCGGATGCTCTGTGTCGCTACCAGTGCGGCTGGTCCTCTTTATTTGGCCGTCGTGATGGGGGTGGTGATCGGTCGCTATGCCTCAGTTGGTGGCGGCCCTGGCAGAGCGCCCTGAAACAACCAGTCACTCCCAAGACGCTGTTGAGCTGTTTGTGGCAGGCGTAGAACCTGCTCCATTGTCGTGTGGCCCAGATTCCCTAGGGGCGTGCGGGCTGTTAGGCCTCCTAGAAGCGCCGGGGCAATTACCGCCGCCAGCTCTTGCACGCAGCCCTGGCTCATGGCGGCAGCGGCCAGTTCGGGGCCGCACTCCCACAGCACACGGTTGCAGCCCTGTGCGGCCAGCTCCTTCAGCAGCTCCGCCGGTTCACAGGCATTGAGCGGCAAGCGCCTGATGCCAAGCCCATCGAGCCAGGCGCAGTTCTCTGCAGCAGCTCCGGGCCCATGGGCCACCAGGGTTGGGCCAACGGATTGATCCCAGAGCTGTGCCTGCTGCGGGAGGTCGAGTTGACGGCTGATCACCACCCGTAGCGGTTCAGGGCTGCGCCGGCCGCGACTGCTGAGCAGGGGGTCGTCGGCCCGCAGGGTGCCGCCGCCAATGATCACTGCATCCATCCCTGCGCGCAGTTGATGAACCCAGCTGCGCGCAGGCGGTCCGCTGATCCACTGGCTGGCGCCATTGGGGAGTGCCGTGCGCCCATCAAGGCTCATGGCCCACTTGAGCACTCCCCAGGGGCGACCACTGCGGATCCGATGCACAAAGGCCTGGTTCTGGACTGCCGCTTCAGCAGCGCAGACGCCCGTGATCACAGCAACGCCTGCATGCTGCAGCTGGCTGATGCCACCACCAGCTACCCGTGGATCTGGATCTGTCAGGGCTACCACCACCTTTGTGATGCCGGCAGCGATGACAGCTTCGGTGCAAGGCGGGGTGCGGCCGTGGTGGCAGCAGGGCTCGAGGGTGACGTAGAGCGTGCCCCCGCGTGCCCGGTCGCCGGCACGGCCTAATGCCATCACCTCGGCGTGGGGTTCACCGGCGCGACGGTGGAAGCCCTCGCCCACCAATTGACCTGTGGCATCGAGCACCACACAGCCCACCAGCGGGTTGGGGCTGGTCTGGCCTTCGGCCAGGGCTGCCAGGGCCAGGGCTCGGCCCATCCAGTGCCGATCAGAGCGGGCTGCTGGGGAGTTCACGCCATTCCTTCACGACAAAGGGGGGCACCGGCAACTCGCTGAATACCCCAGGGAGTTGCAGTCTGAGCGGCCGGTCCTTTGTCAGGCCAGCAATCAGTGGTTCCAGGTCAAACTCAGCAGCGGCTTCTCGGCCGTCCTTGCTCAGTACAGGGCTGTCGAGGGTGCGATCCGGTAGCTCCCAGCGGTGGGCACCGCTGAGCACGATCAGTTCGGTGGGGTGATCGAGGCGCACCTTGCCGGGATAACCCACCACTCTCAGCAGTAAAGGTCCGCCGGGGGGGCCTTCGCGGTAGGCCACCAGCTGCCAGGCCTGGTAATCGAGATCCCGCAGGCTCTCGAGACTGCGAACCATTGGAGTGCCGTCATCACCCGGATGGCTGTGCAGTTCCGCAGCGGCTGGCCCTGCGGGAAGCCCGAGCAAGCTCAGGGCCATCACAAGACAACACAGCAGGCGGATTAGCACGGGATCCCGGTGTTCAGAACCCATCATCGGTGCTGGCGCCCTTGGCTGCGGCAGCAGCAGGGTATAGGGCGCTACAGCGGTGTCAGACAGCCCTTCGCGGTGCCGCCATGACTGAACCGCTCACGCTGCTCCCCATCTCTGTCAGCGATCCAGGGCTGGCTGATCGCTGCAGCGCCATTTCGGCTGCACCTGACAGCACCCCTTTTGGTGCCGGCGATGCGCGCCTGGAACTGGGGGGCGGCACGCCCCGCTTCTATGTGATGGAGCTCCAGTACCGCTCCGTTGATGCCGTGACACATATCACCCACCACAAGCAGGTGACCCAGTGCCTGGCTTCAGCCGATGGGCGGCCGTTCTGGATTGCTCTGGCCTCCCCTTTGGAAGACAGCCCTGCCATCGCAGCCGAGCGAGTGCAGTTGGTGCGGGTGAATCCAGGAGAAGCCATCGCCTTGCACCGCAATACCTGGCATGCCGGCCCCTACTTCCTTGAGCCAAAAGCCCGGTTCTTCAACCTCGAGCTGAGCGACACAAACATCAATGACCACCACACAAGGCCCCTGGATCGACCGATGAAACTCGAGCTGTGCTGAATCTTCAGGGGCGTCGGTTGGCGCCTGGGATCAGCTCCCAATCGGTGTGTGTGGCCCACAGGGCCCAAATGGCCATGGCCCGCAGATAGTGGCAGGCGCGGAACGTGCCTTGGCCGGTGAGGGCCTCGGGAGTGCGGAACTGCATGCCGCCGCTGTACACCTGCGTCACCACGGCCTCGGAGATGGCAAGGGCCGTGCTGGTTTCCCCCATCAGCCGGTAGTAGGCGGCCAGACCGAAGTTGATGCCGGTCCACACTTCCAGCGGGTGGGTGCCGTTCGGGTCGAGTGGGGTGCCGTCGCGGCGCAGGCCATTGGCCACTCCGAGCTTTCCACTGGCAAAGCCTTCAAAGCAGGCTTCCTTAATGGCCTGCAGGCTGCTGCGGGCATTGCTCTCACTGACTACAGGCGGCAAATCCAGCAGCCGGGCATAGAAGTCACCGCAGAGCTGATCCGCCATCACCACCGGCGTGCCGCTTTCGGCGTCGATGCTGTAGTACTCGCCGTTCCATAGCAGGGCGTCGAAGTTGGTGCGGGATTGCTCCAGCCAATGGCTGAAGTCCCTCTGGTCCTCGGAGGTGTCGAGGCCCAGTTCCAGGGCCAGGGTGCGCCCCATGGCTAGGGCCGCCTCCAGCGCTGCGATCCACAGGGCACCGCAATAGGCGCTGACGCCTTTGAGGGCCCAGTCATCAAAGGTTTGATCGGGGGCACCACCGTTGTCGGGTAGGCCGTCGCTGTTGGCATCAAATGTTTTGAGATAGCGCAGGGCCTGTACCGCCGCAGGCCAGCAGTCCGCCAGAAAGCTGAGGTCCTTGCCGTCAGGGGCTAGTTGGTAGGTGCGCCAGACCTGAAGAACGAAGTCGCTGCCTAGGTCCTTCCAGAGGTTGCAGTCTTGATAAGCGGTGTAGTTGGTGGCTTCCCATGGCCGCTCGTTCGGGGCGCCTAGATCGTGGGGGGTGGCTCCGGTGACTTTCCGCTCTGCCTCGACGCGGCCGCGGCCCTGGGTGAAGTACCAGCCAATCGGCCTGAGGCTGGCATCAGCCGCAGGGATGGCGCGGGCAAAGCTGCGCAGTACAGAGCGATCCAGCGCCGGCCATAGCTGCAGCAGACCAAAGGATCCATAGAGGCGCACATCGAGGCTTTCGTACCAGGCGTAATCAAGGCACTCGAGCACCCCAAAGCGGCCCACGGGATCACTGGCGCTGGCGGCGCTCCAGAGCGTGCCGCCGCTGGCTAGGTCATAAAGCTCGTTGCAAAGGGCCATGCGCAGGTCTTCGGGGAGGTCATCGCGCAGCAGTACCGGTGCCTGCCACTCCTCGATCTGCTGACGCCAGACGGGCCACCGCTGCAGGGCCTCAGACGCGATGGCGGCGGCGTTCTTGCCGCTGTCACCAAAAAAATCGGTATAGCGACGTAGGCACTGGGCGCCGCTGGCAAAGGCCGTGACTGGCAGATCCCAGCTGATCACCACAGGCAATTCCAGCTCCTCTCCGGGCTCCAGGGTGAAGCGCAGAGCCAAGGCGGCGCTGGCTGGATCGTTTTTCCCGCTGCGGCGATCGTTGTTGCTGTTGGGGATTGAGCCGTCGGCGGCAAAGCGCTGCCAGATCTCGGCGCCATCGCCATAGGGATTCCAGCGGCTGCAGCGCATCAGCTCGACGCCGTCCAGCTCGTCAGGCACCGCCAGACACCACTGGCCCTGACCTTCGGCGATGGGGTCATCGCTCTGGCCTTCGAGCAATACCCCGCGCAGGCCAGTGGCATTGACGGTGCGGTTGCGGTGGCCCTGGGTCCGTCCGACAGCGGGCACGTAGTTGTGCTCTGGGCTGCCGTCGTCGCGGAAGTGGACCGCCGCACTGGGGTCGGTATTGCAGAACCAACCAGTGGTGTTGCGCCAGCTCAAGAGCAGCGAGAGTGTCAGCGGTTCCTTCGTCGGGTTGCGGAAGCGCCAGCGGAACACCGCTACTGGCAGAGAGGTCTCGCGGTAGTCACCGGGAATGATCGGGCTAAAGCTTTCGCAGGAGGCTTCCGCCTGGAACACACCCTGGTACTTGAACCAGCTCAGTGGGTAGCGGGCGCTATAGCTCCCGGTGCTGCGCTCTGGAGTGCTGGCTGGATACCAGCTCCAGCTGCTCAGGGGCGCACCAGCTTCAGGGTTGGAGCTGTCGTGATTGGGGGCTACAGCTAGGGCATGGGCGCAGCTGCTGCTGCCGTTGTCTTCAAAAAGGGCGAACTGGCAGTCCGGTAGGGAGCCGAACCAGTGCTCACCGCCATCGAGATGCCAGAGGTTGAAATCACCTTTGGAGCTGCGGCCGATGCAACCGGCGCCAAAGCCCCCCAAAGGGGCGCCGTGCCAGGGGCCATCATCGAGATTGCTGGCGTAGCGAACTGTGTAGGGCTGATCCCAGCCCAAACCAAAGGCACGGCTCCAGCTGGCGGCGGGGCTTGAGGCGGTGCGCTTGCGGCCGGCGCGCCGCAGCAGTGCTCGCGCGGTGTTAAGGCCGAAAGGCGCCATGGCTCAGCGGGAAGTGGCCACAGCTTGCCTGAAATGCCTTACCGCACAAGGGGGTTGCTGCGCAGCCAGCCGGCACCGATCTGACGGGCAGCCACACCACGCTGTTGCCCGACCACTGGGTTGGGCTCGTAGGTCATGAGGCTGAGGAAGCCAAAGGGCAGCAGGAACACACCCCAGCTGGTGAGGCTCACCAGCAGGAAAGTGCGACTGCGGCGGGTGGGACGACGGAAGGCCAGGGACAGCTGAGCAGATGTCGTGGACCACTTTGACGACCGTCAGCTGATTTTGTCTAGTGCAGGGCAGTGTGCACATGAGACTGGCGCCATGCTTCATGTCATCGGCACCACCGCTGCCGGCCTTGCTGGCCTGGCCCCGGACCAACGCCTATTGGTGGAGAGCGCGGCTGTGATTGCTGCGCCAAGCCGGCTGCATGACCAGTTGTCGCCATGTGCTGAGTTGCTCAACACCGACAAGCCCCAGGTGGCGATTGAGGCTCTGGCTGAGGCCCTCGCTGCTGGTCGCTCTGGGGTGGTTCTGGCCAGCGGTGATCCCCTCTGGTTTGGCATTGGCCGCTTGCTGCTGCAGCACTTCTCTGCTGATCAGCTGCGCTTCCATCCCTGCCCGTGCTCAATGCAGCTGGCGTTTGCACGGTTGGGTAAGCCTTGGCAGAACGCTCAGTGGCTGTCGCTGCATGGGCGTGAGCCTGATGCCCTGAGCGCGCTGCTGCAGCAGCGGCCAGAAGCCTTGGCCGTGCTCACAGATCCCAGCCGCGGTGGCGCCGCTGAGGTGCGGGTGATTCTCCGTGCTTCTGGATTGGAAGCGGCTTACGAGTTCTGGCTCTGCGAGCGACTGGATCACCCCAAAGAGCGGGTGCTGAAGCTCCAGCCCAGCGATGGGTTGCCAGCGGATCTCGATCCCCTGCATTTGGTGGTGCTGATCGCTAAAGCCGAGCCGTTGGTGGCTGAACGTCTACCTCTCTTTGGGATTGAAGATGGGATTTATCAGCAACACGCGGATCATCCCGGTTTGATGACCAAGCGTGAGGTGCGCATTCAGCTGCTCGCCGAATTGGATCTTCCGCCAAGGGGCGTCCTATGGGACATCGGCGCCGGCACCGGCAGCGTGGGCCTGGAAGCCTTGCGGTTACAGCCAGAACTGCAGTTGTTCGCCATCGAGCGACGCACTGGCGCGGTTCCCCTGATTGAAGCCAATGCCCAGCGGCTTTCGGTGAGTCCGGCAGATGTTCTTCAAGGTGATGCCACGCGGTTGATGGCGCAGCTGCCGGATCCCGATCGGGTGCTTTTGGGTGGCGGCGGCAGCGCGCGCACCGCATTGCTGGAGTTGTTGCTTCCCCGACTGCTCCCAGCTGGTGTGGTGGTGATTCCGTTGGCGACGCTGGAAGCTCTGGCCGAGCTGCGACCGCTGCTCGAGCGCCATGGCCTGGCGGTAACCCTGCTGCAGCTGCAGATCAGCCGTGGCGTTCCCCTTGCTAATGGGACGCGCCTAGCCCCGTTGAACCCGGTTGTGGTCTTGCGGGGCTGCCGGGTCTGAGTCCCAGCTCAGCGGCGCGACCAGCGCGAAGCTCGATCACCCCATCCACCGCTCCATCAGAGACGTAGTTGGGGCAGGGCATCGCCTTGCAGGGCGGCACGTTGGCCTTGATCTCATGGACCTTGCCGCGACGAATAAAGACCAGATCGAGTGGTGCAATGCAGTCCTTCATCCAGAAACTCACGGGTCGCTCGGGTTGAAAGCGGAACCACATGCCGCGCCAAGGTCCCAGGGCCGGCCGTTGCATCAGACCGGTCTGGAACTGCTGTGGCGTCTGGGGTACCTCGAGGCCGATGCAGCCCTGGGGCAAGCACCACTTGGCAGTTACAGGCAAGTGCTGCGGTGTCACGGCCAGCAGCAGCGGCAGCAGGGCAGCGGGCAGCATCAACCTCTGGGATTCAGCACATAACCCTGGCCCCGCACGGTGTGGATCAGGCGTCGTTCACCCTTTTCTTCCAACTTGCGACGTAGGTAGCGCACATACACCTCGATCACGTTGGCGTTGGCCTCTTCGCCGCTGTGCTCCCAAACCTGCTCAAGTATCTGCTGACGGGTCACGGTCTCTCCTTGATGCTGCAGCAACAGCTGCAGTAGAGCGAACTCCCTTTCGGTCAGCTGGATCTCCCGCGTGCCACGCCATACACGACGCAGCTGCGGATCGATGCGCAGATCATGCAGGGCCAGCACCTCCCGGGTTGGGCTGGGTTGCAGCAAGGAATCGCCAGTGGGTTCGTGCACATCGAGCTGCTGGCGCAGTTTGCGTAGCAGCTCGCTAGGCGGGGCCTGGTGGATCCAGAAGTCATTGGCACCCACCTCCAGCACGCGCTTGCGGGCTGCCAGGTCATCGGCTTCTACCTCCACGAGTAGGGGCACCAGCTCGCCGGCGCCGCAGTGTCGCTGAAGCAGCGGCACCAGCGGAATCTCATCGCTGGCGATCAGCACCGCCTGCACCCGCTCTGGACTCACCAGTTGGCTCTGCAGCGATTGAACTGCCTCGGCACCGCTCCAACCCAGGGTGGAGTAGCCCGATGCCTCTAGGCGATCTCGCAGTTCTAGGGCCCGCTCGCCGATCAGCAGCAGGGCATTGCTCACGAAGCCATTGGCAGGGTGCCTGGTTTGGCCACATGCGGCAGGCCCCAGCCAAGCTTCTCGCCCAGCACCCTGAAGAACTCGTGATCGGCTAGGCGCACAAAGCGCGCCGGTTGCTCGCAGCGGCGGATCAATACCCTGTCTTCCGGCCAGACGTAGCAGCCGGCACTCCCGTCCACCACCATCATCAGCCGCTCAGGGGTGGCGGGGAAGACGGTCACCGGCTCGCTGTCACTGAAGACCAGGGCGCGGGATGCCAGCGAATGGGGCGCGATTGGCGTGAGATGCAGCACCGGGCAGTCGGGGGTGATCACCGGTCCGCCGGCGCTGAGGGCATAGGCGGTTGAGCCGGTGGGAGTGGAGAGGATGACCCCATCGGCTGAAATATCCACCGGTGCGTGGCGGCCGATGGCGATCTCGAAATGGCACATGCTCGTGAGTGGCTCACGGTGTAGGGCCATCTCGTTCATGCAGAGCACCTCCCAGCGCCGCTGTTCACCCCGAAGCACGCTGATTACCAGGAGGCTGCGTTCCTCCACGGTCCAGTCTTTGGCGATCACCTGCTCGAGCGCCTCATCGAGGTGATCGAGGTAGGTCTCAGCCAGAAAGCCCAGGTGCCCAGTGTTGATGGTCAGCATCGGAATGCCCACTGGCGCGGTCTGGCGTGAGGCCGACAGCACAGTGCCATCGCCCCCCAGCACAATCGCCAGATCCATCTGCGGCGTGAAATCAGTTGGTACGCAGGCGGCGTAGCCCAATAGGCGCAGGTGCTGGTCAGGATTGGCAAAGCCCACAATCCCGCCGGAGCTGCTGACGCGTACAACCTCCCAGCCAGCGGACTCCAGGCAGGCCGTGATCCGGTCCGCCGTGGTGACCGCCAGATCTTTGCCGTCATTAACGATCAGTCCGGCACAGGGCACCGATCGGGGGCTGCAGGTGCCTGATCCTAGGGGCGTCAGAACTGTTCGAGAAAACGCAGATCGCTGGTGAATAGCCGGCGAATGTCGTCGATGCCGTGGCGCACCATGCAGAAGCGCTCGACGCCCAAGCCGGCCGCAAAGCCACTCCAGCGCTCAGGGTCGAGCCCCATGCCTTCGAGCACGGCGGGGTCGACCATGCCGCAGCCCATCACCTCGAGCCAGCGGCCACGCCATTGCACATCCACCTCGGCGCTTGGTTCGGTGAAGGGGAAGTAGCTGGCACGGAAGCGCACCGGTAGATCACCGAAGAAGGTGCGGAGGAATTCGGTCACCGTGCCCCGCAGATGGCTGAAGTCCAGTCCTTCATCAATGGCCAGGACCTCCACTTGGTGGAACACCGGTGAGTGGGTGGCATCCACGGCATCGCGCCGGTACACCCGTCCGGGGGCGATGACCCGCACCGGCGGCGGGTTGGCCTCCAAGTGACGGATCTGCACCGGTGAGGTGTGGGTGCGCAGCAAACGCTCCCCAGGTAGATAAAAGGTGTCCTGCATGTCCCGGGCCGGATGGTCCTCGGGGATGTTCAGGGCCGAGAAGTTGTAGTGGTCGGTCTCGATGTCGGGCCCCTCGACGACGCGATAGCCCAGGCCACAGAAGATGTCGACGATGTCGTCGGTGGTGCTCAGCAGCGGGTGGCGGTGCCCCGGTGGCCTGTAGCTAGCCGGCAAGGTGATGTCGATGGTCTCGCTGGCGATGCGCGCTTCCATCGCCGCCTGTTTGAGGTTGGTTTGGCGCTCCTGCAGGAGGCCCTGTACCTGGGCCTTGAGGACGTTGGCGCGCTGGCCGACCAGCGGCCTTTGATCGCCGGGCAGCTTGCCCATGGCCCCCAGGACCCCGGAGAGCTTGCCCTTTTTACCCAGCAGGTCGATGCGTAGCTGCTCCAGTGCAGCGGCATCGGCGGCATCGGCGATGGCGGCGGCGGCATCGGCTTCGAGGGCCTCCAGCTGCCCGGTGATGTCCGCCAGGGTGGGGGCGTTGCTCAAGAGAGATGCGGCCTAACGTGCGTGGGGCATCATCGCCTTTCAATGGCTTCCCCTCTGCGGATCCTGATCAGCAACGACGACGGTGTCTTTGCTGAGGGGATCAAGGCCCTGGCGATGGAGGCCGCGCGTCGTGGCCACAGCGTGACAGTGGTCTGCCCCGACCAGGAGCGCTCTGCCACCGGCCATGGCCTGACGCTTCAGAGCCCGATCCGTGCCGAGCGGGCTGATGGATTGTTCGGTGAAGGAATCACCGCTTGGGCTTGCAGCGGCACCCCCTCTGATTGCGTCAAGCTCGGGCTGGGCAAGCTGCTGGAGACGCCGCCAGATCTGGTGTTAAGCGGCATCAACCACGGCCCGAATCTGGGCTCCGATGTCATGTATTCCGGCACGGTGGCCGCCGCGATGGAGGGCACCCTCGAAGGGTTGCCGGGCATGGCGATCAGCAGCGCCTGCTTTGATTGGCGCCAATTCGATGGTGCTGCCGAGCGAGCCCTCAGCCTTGCCGAGGAAGCCCTGGCGGCTGGTTGGCCCGAGGGGCTGCTGCTCAATCTCAACGTACCGGCGGTGCCACCGGAGCAGATTGGTCCGGTGCGTTGGTGTCGTCCTGGGGTGCGGCGCTATGTGGATCAGTTCGACCAGCGCTGCGATCCCCGCGGACGCACCTACTACTGGCTCGCTGGTGAAGTACTCAATGACGTTGTGACCGCTGGGGCTGGCCCCCAGGACTGGCCTACCGATGTGGCCCAGGTAGGGGGGGGTGGCATGGCCCTGACGCCGTTGCAACCCGAGCTGTTCTGGCGCGGCGCGCTGCCGCCTGTTGCAATCAAAGCCTGACGCTCAGCGGCGCGCGAGGCGCTGCAACAGCCAGAGGCTGACCCAAAGACCGATCAGGTGACCCGTGAGGGCTTGAGTGTTGGCCATCACCGAGAACATCTCCAGCGAGGTGATGGCGTTGTTGCCGGCGCTGCTGGGTCCGGCAAAGCCTGGCTGCTGCAGGGAGGCTTGGAAGGTGAGGCTGCCGGAGAGGGCCTGATAGCCGATGGCCGCCAGGGTCAGGCCAGCAAGGCTGGCAAGCAGGTGTCGCTTGACCTGGGAACGGGTTTCGGATTTTGAGGGGATTGAGCTGCTGCCGCTGCCCAGCACCCGGCTGAGCCGCACCAGTCCCCAGTCCTGCCAGACGCCCCAGGCCAGCAACAGCAGCGCCAGAGTGGTGAGAGACAGCCCAGGGCCTAGGCCGATGGCCTTGTCGCGGTTACTTACCAGTTCACTGCCGATGCTGTTGAAGGCCAGGACACCCCCGCTCACCAAGGCCAGAGTGAGCTGGCTCCAGAACGCTCCCCAGCCCACCATGCGGAATGCCGCAGCGATGCGTTGTAGCTCGAGACGGTCGGCCATGGTCTGCTCCACAGGCCCTAAAGGTGCCATGGGAGCATGGTTCTGGCACGGCTCCGGGCCTTGATTGCGCTGCATTCCCCCCAGGACGCCGCCACACCTACGGCCCTGGCACTTGGAAGTTTTGATGGTGTGCACGCCGGGCACCGGCGGGTGATCAACGCGGCCGTGGCAGCTGCTGCAGCTGCAGATCGCCCTCTGGCTCCCTCGGTGCTGTCGTTTTGGCCGCACCCACGCGAGGTGCTTTCCGGTGAAGTGCGCCTCCGCTTGGATCTGCCGGCCGAGAAGCTCTCTGTTCTGGGACCTCTCGGAATTGAGCAGCTGGTGCTGGTGCCCTTTGATCTCGAGCTGGCGGCCCTCAGTCCTGAGCAGTTTGTCCGACAGGTGCTGCTCGCTCAGCTGCACGCTGGTGCGGTGGCCATCGGCGAGAACTTCCGTTTTGGGCATCGCCGCAGCGGGGGTGCGGAGGATTTGCAACGCATCGGGGCTGAGCTGGGCATGGCGGTCACGGTGGTGCCCCTGCTTGATGAGGGTGGCAGCCGCATGAGCTCCAGCCGCATCCGCGACGCGCTAGCCGCTGCGGATTTGGTCCTGGCTGAACAGCTATTGCAGCGTCCTTATCGCTTCCAGGGACAGGTCGTCGCCGGCCGTGGTCTGGGACGAGGCCTGGGCTGGCCCACCGCGAACCTGCAAGTGGACGGGCGTAAATGCCTGCCGGCTGAAGGGGTCTACGCCGCCTGGGCCTGGCGAGATGGGGAGGCGCTTCGCCCGGCAGTGATGAACCTGGGCCGCCAGCCCACGGTTGATCCGGAGGCGCCATCGGCGGTGGAGGTTCATTTGCTCGATGCTGAGCTCGATTTGGTGGGCCAGAACCTGTTGGTTCAGCCGTTGCAGCGTCTGCGCGGACAGCAGGCCTTTGGTTCCTTGCAGGAGCTCAGCGGCCAAATCAGCCGGGATGCCGATCAGGCCCGCGCATTGCTTGGGGCTGCTCAGACGACGGGGTAGGCGTGGGTCATCCCCCAGGCAATGAAGGCGGCAATACCGCCCAGCAGCACCGCGCCCCAAATCAGCACCACCATTGGGCTGTCGGAGCTGCTGATTTGAGGGGCGTTTTTGGAGTCGTTGGCCACCGACACGGAATGCATGCTGCTGCAGGCTAAAGAGGGATTAGCGGTGCAACCCGGTGGCTTGACCTTTTCTTCCTCTGAGCTGGGAAGCCCTGTCGATGTGGGTTTACTGCGCTTGCTCGACGCGAATCTCGATCGCGCCCGTGAGGGATTGCGAGTAGCGGAGGACTGGGCCCGCTTTGTGCTTGATCGCCGTGATCTGGTGGAGGCCACCAAGGATCTGCGTCAGCAGCTGGGGGCCTGTCATCACCAGCGCTACCGCCAGGCGCGTCACACCGCCACTGACAGCGCTGCTGGTCTTGCTCATCCCGCCCAACAACAGCGCAGTAGTGCCAGCGTGGTGGCAGCCAACTGCGCACGCGCTCAGGAGGCGCTGAGGGTGTTGGAGGAATTCGGTCGCAGCATCGATCCGCAGCTGTCGGGGGTGGCAGAGCACTGTCGCTACCGGCTCTATGACCTCGAGACCCGCCTGCTGGCTGATCAGAGCCGCCGTCAGCGGCTGGCCGCGGCAAGGCTGTACCTGATCACCAGTCCGGTTCCGGATCTACTGGCGGTGGTGGATCAGGCCCTGTCTGCTGGGGTGTCCTTGCTGCAGCACCGCAGCAAGCTCAGCGATGACTTGCCCCGCTACCGGGAAGCGCTTGCGCTACGCGAACTCTGCGCGGCTCACGGAGCTCTTTTCATTGTTAATGACCGGGTGGATCTGGCTCTAGCGGTGGAGGCCGATGGGGTTCACCTGGGCCAGGGGGACCTGCCTCCAGGCCAGGCGCGGCGACTGATCGGTCCCGATCGCTTGCTCGGGCGCAGCACCCATGCCCTCAGCCAGCTGCATCAGGCCCAAGCTGATGGCTGCGATTACGTGGGGGTGGGGCCGTTGCATGCAACCCCCACCAAGCCCGGTCGAGAGCCTGTAGGCCTGGACTACTTGCGCCAGGCTGCGGCTGAGGCCAGTGTCCCGTTTTTTGCGATCGGCGGGGTGGATGCTTCTACCCTCCCGGCGGTGTTGCAGGCTGGCGGCTGCAGTTGTCGCGTGGCTGTGGTGCGGGCGGTGATGGAAGCCGATGATCCTGCTGCTGCCACCTCTGAGCTGCTGGAGCATCTTCGTGATGACTGATGCGCTGGCCATTCAGGTCAATGGAGAAGCCTGCTCCTGCCCAGTAGGTTTGAGTTTGCAGCAGTTGCTCGAGCATCTGGGCTGGCGACCGCAGTTGGTGGTGGTGGAGTTCAATGGCGCGATTCTGCCCCGCGGTACATGGACTCAGCAGTCCGTGGTGGAGGGCGATCGGCTTGAGGTGGTGACCATCGTTGGCGGAGGCTGAGGCGGGACGGTGCTCCGCACTTCAGAGGCTGGACGAGCTTTCTAGAGTTGAACGACTTTCAGGCCCAGATGGGCTTTGCTGTGGCCCTGCCCGCTTTCCTTTCGCCCCGCCGCTTCATGCGCCTTTTGTCGCTTTCGCTGCTCCCGGTGCTGGTTGCAGGGCTTTTCAGTCTGGGCTGGCCTCAGCCGGCGGATGCCGCTAGAGGCGGCCGCATTGGCGGGGGCAGCTTCCGTTCGGCGCCGATTCGCACAGCTCCAGGCGGTGGATATCGCGGCGGCTATGGCGGTGGATACCGCGGTGGTTATGGCGGTGGTATCGGCTTTCCTTTCCTGATTCCCTTCTTTGGCTTTGGAGGCGGTGGCCTCTTCGGTCTGTTGATCCTGATGGCCATTGTTGGTGTGGTGGTCAATGGTCTGCGCGGTGCCATGGGCGGCGGCGGCATGGCCACTCCGAACCTGCCCAGCCAGCGCGCCGATGGACCAGTCACGGTGGTGCAGCTGCAGCTGGGACTGCTGGCCAGTGCTCGCAGCGTTCAAGATGACTTGCGTCGCTACGCACGTACCGCTGACACCAGCAGCAGCAGTGGTCTGCAGCAGGTGTTGCAGGACGCCACGCTCGCGTTGCTCCGGCGACCGGATCAATGGGTCTACGCCAACGTTGAGTCCGGTCAGGTGCCATTCACAGCGGCAGAAGCCACTTTCAACCGCCTTTCGATGCAGGAGCGCAGCAAGCTCAGCGGTGAACTCACCAGCAACTTTGATGGCCGCCGTCTTGCAGAAGACGCCCAGGCCCATAGCAGTGCTGGTGCTGCCGATGCCACCAGTGAGTACATCGCCGTGACTCTTCTGGTCGCCAGCCGCAGCAAACTGGCCACCAAAGTTGTTGATTCAGCTGAGCAGTTGCGAGATGCCCTCGGCTTGCTCGGGGCAGTGCCCGCCAGTGATCTTCTGGCCCTTGAAGTCATCTGGCAGCCCGATGGCGAGGGTGATGTGCTCAGCGCCGATGAACTGATTACCGCTTACCCCCAGCTCAAGCACCTCTAGGCCTAGTTGCCGCCGCCGGCGGCCTCCAGCTTCTTCTTGGCGTCGTCGAAGCCATCTTTGGTGGCATCTTTGACCTTCTCGGCGCTCTCCTTGAGCACCTTCTCGGCCTCTTTCTTGGGGCTCTGCTGCTGGTTGTTGATGCCGATGGCGGCAATGATCACGCCCACCACGATCACCACCACGATCACCACCACGACCACAGCGCCGACGTTGACGCCCGACTTGCCTCCGTCGCTTTCGCTCATGAGTTGGTTGCAGGAATCCTTGGCTTATCCACGCCCCCGCAGAACCCGCAACGCAGCCATCGCTGCGCCGTAGCCGTTGTCGATGTTGACCACCGTGAGCCCCGGCGCGCAGCTGGCGAGCATGCCGTTCAGGGCCGCTTGGCCTCCGGCGCTGACGCCGTAACCCACACTCACCGGTACGCCGATGATCGGCTGCGGCACCAGGCCAGCGAGCACCGTGGGCAGGGCGCCCTCCATGCCGGCAAAGGCGACCAATAGCTGCAGCTCCTTGAGCTCGGGGATCACCTTGAGCACGCGGTGCAGCCCGGCCACGCCTACATCGGCAAAGCACTGGCTGCCGATGCCATGGCATCGCAGGGCCAGCTCGGCTTCCTCGAGCACCGGCTGATCACTGCTGCCGCCGCTGAGCAGACCCACTTGCGCTGTGGTTGCTGCAGGAATGGTTCCAAGCGTGAGGCCTCTGGCCTGCTCATGGTGCACAACCTCGGGGATTGCCTGTTGGATGACGAGTGCCTTGGATGCATCCACCCGCGTGATCAGGCAGAGCTCACCAGCGCGCTGGAACTCGCTAGCGATGGCAATAATCTGTTCTGTACTTTTGTGCTCACCCCACACCGCCTCTACCAGCCCCAAGCGCTGACGCCGCTCCAGGTCGAGGCGATGCTCACTCATCGGCGCTAATCGGCATCAGTGGTTGCATGGCTCCAGCCAGTTGCAGTGGTAACGGTTTGGTGTTGCCTGTCCCCAAGCACTGACGCAGCTGGGCATCAAAGGCCTCTTCTGTGGTGCTGATGCTTGCAGTGGGGATGGCATCCCAGTCTCCCTGGCTTTGCCAGCCGATGAGCACCACCGCTTGCTGGCGATCGGGGTCCCACAGCAGTTCGCGTCCTCGGTAGCCATGCTGTTGCTCTAGCCAAGGCTCCCAGTGGTCCGCTTCAGCCTGAAGCCAGCACTGGCGCTGCTGATTGCTCACTGGCATGTGCAGCACCTCCACCACCCCCGCAGCGGGATCCAGCGGCCGCATCGCCCAGACCGGCGATGCGAGCAGCAGCAGGCTTAGCAATGCGGCCAGCCAGCTCATGGTTTGCTCAGCAGGGCGATGGCGTGGCTGGAGATGCCCTCTTCTCGACCTTCGGCGCCCAATGTTTCATTGGTGGTGGCCTTCACGCCCACCCGTTCGGGATCAATGCCCATGTGCGAGGCAATGGCCTCGCGCATGGCGTTGATGTGGGGCTTGAGCTTGGGACGCTCGGCTATCACCACAGTGTCCACATTCACCACGCTCCAGCCGCGCTCGCGAACCAGGGCCATCACCTGCTCAAGTAGCACCAGGCTGTCGGCTCCTTTCCATTGCGGGTCGGTGGGAGGGAAGTACTTGCCGATATCACCGAGAGAAAGGGCGCCGAGCAGGGCATCCATCAGGGCATGCACCAGCACGTCTGCATCGCTGTGGCCATCAAGACCCAGGCCATCGGGGTGTTCGAGGTGCTGACCACCGAGGATCAAAGGTCGGCCCGCCACTAGGCGGTGGATGTCATAGCCGTTGCCGACGCGCAGATCCATCGCGGGAGCAGCGTTTGCGTTCAGGGGTTGACCCTAGATCCAAGCACCTGCAAGCGGGTGCCTTCGCGGCCCATCACCACCACTTCGCTGCCAGGTGAGAGCGGCTGACTTGGCTCCAGATTGAGTGCTGCCCAGCTCTGGCCCTGCCAGCGGACGCGGCCGGCACCGCTGCCATCGAAGCCAACGATCACCACAGCTCGTTCGGCCCCTGGATTGAGCGGGATGTTGCGCTCGGGTTTGCTGGCGGACCAGCGCCGGATCGCCAGTAGCAGACCAATCGTGAGCAGGAGAAAGAGCAGCAGCTGCAGTGGAAAAGGCAAGGGCAGCACGGCGCTCAGCGCTGAGATCAGCAGGGCGGTGATGGCTGCAGGCAGCAGCCCATCGAAGCTGGCTCCCACCCACTCGCTGGCCAGAAGGGCCAGGCCGATCAGCAACCAGGTAATGGGCCCCATGGTGTGATTTGCGCAGCGGCTTGCCTCACCACATGCTGCCTAGCGTTGAAGCCTCTGTGCCTGTTGGTTGTGGAAGCGTTCTTTGGCATTCCTGCTCTGGTGGTGATCGCTTGGCTTGGGGGCAGCAGCGTCAAGATCACCAGCGGTGGAGAGTCGCGCTTGGTGGAGCGGCTGGGCAAGTACGACCGCCAGCTCACCCCCGGACTGTCGTTTGTGATGCCCGTGGTCGAGCGGGTGGTGAGTTTGCAGTCGCTCAAGGAGCGAGTCCTGGATATTCCACCGCAGCAGTGCTTCACCCGCGACAACGTCTCAATTGAAGTGGATGCCGTTGTCTATTGGCAGTTGCTGGAGCATCCGCGCGCCCATTACGCGGTGGACAACCTCCAGGCGGCGATGGTCAACCTGGTGCTGACCCAGATCCGCGCTGAAATGGGCAAGCTCGATCTCGACCAGACCTTCACGACGCGACAGGAGGTCAATGAGGTGTTGCTGCGCGACCTTGATCAGGCCACCGACCCCTGGGGCGTGAAGGTGACCCGCGTCGAGTTGCGCGACATCCATCCCTCTAAGGGCGTGCAGCAGGCGATGGAGCAGCAGATGACTGCCGAGCGCGAAAAGCGCGCTGCCATCCTGCGCTCTGAGGGGGAGCGAGAAGCCCAGGTGAATGAGGCGCGCGGCCGGGCCGAATCGTTGGTGCTTGATGCCAAGGCCCGCAAGGAGGCCCTGGTCCTAGAAGCAGAAGCAGAAGCCCAGCAGCAGCAGTTGATCGCCCAGGCCAAGGCGCTGGCAGCCAAGGAGCTGGCCCAGGCGCTGGCGGCCAACCCTCAGGCGGCAGAAGCCATGCGGTTGCTGCTAGCCAGCGAGTGGATGGGCATGGGCGAGCAGATGGCCCATGCCAAGGGGGGCAGCGTGCTGATGGTGGATCCCCAGAGTCCCGCTGCTCTGCTCGCCGCACTCAAGAACCTCCAGCAGGGCTGATCAGCTCTCGTCGGGGTGAGCGTCGATCCAGCGCTGCCAGAGTTCGGGGCGGCGCTGCTGGGTTCGTTCCTTTTGTTGTTCAGCGCGCCAGCGGGCGATGGCTCCGTGGTCCCCGCTGCGCAGCACCGCTGGCACCTCCATCTCGCGGAAAGTCGCTGGGCGCGTGTAGTGGGGGTGCTCCAGCAAGCCAGCGCTGTGGCTTTCTTCCACCAGCGAATCCGCGGTGCCCACGGTGCCAGGGCGCAGCCGCACCGTGCCATTGATGATCGTCATTGCTGGCAGCTCACCGCCGGTAAGCACGAAATCTCCCAGCGAAACTTCCTCATCGGCCAGAGAGCGGATGCGCTCGTCAAAGCCCTCGTAGTGGCCGCATAGAAGGACCAGCTGCCTGTAATCCCCGGCCCAGCGGCGCAGGTCGTCCTGCTGTAGCGGCTGGCCCTGGGGCGTCATCATCAGCACCCGCCGGGGGGGGTGCGTGGGGATTGATTCAAAGGCGGCAAAGACCGGTTCGGGCTTGAGCACCATGCCGGCGCCGCCGCCGTAGGGCTCATCGTCGACCTTGCGGTAGCGATCGGTGGCGTAATCGCGCGGGTTGTGGGTGTGGAGCTCGGCGATGCCGGCATTGAAGGCCCGGCCGATCACCCCCAGGCCGCGGAGGCTGTCGAATACCTCCGGCACCAGGCTGACTACATCCAGCCGGAAGCTGCTCACGAGGCGGGCTTGCTGACGCGGCGGATTTCCGAGCAGAACTGGGACCCTTGCAGTTGATCGCCCTTCCAGATCAGCAGGTTGCGCAGGCGGAGGTTGGGCTTGGTGAAGCTGATGGCCTCCTCCAGCCGCAGCTCTCCATCGCTGTGGATGAGCACTAGGCGGCCATTGGCCTGCAGCTCCCAGTTGCCTTGCTTGCCATCATCGGTTTCTAGACGGCCATCAGCCAAGAAGGTCAATCTGCTTGTGAGCCCGGAGGGTGGAGTGGCGTCCAGCGTGCCCAGGGCACTGTCATCGCCAGCGGCCGTCCAGTGGAGCGTGAGTTCTCCTTTCTCACTGCTGTGCCAACCCTCATCGCTGTCAGCTGGCTGCAGCGTTGAACGGAGGCTCATCCAGACCCCATCACAGAGGGCGAGCACTTCAGCAGCGTTGGTAGGAGGAAAGGCGTCAGTCACAGCAGCAGCGGACCAGTGGACATCCTGCCGCGGCGAACGCACTCACTCCCCTCGGTAACCCAATTCCGCTAGTCGTCCGGGTTTTTGGCGCCAATGGGGCACCACCTTCACAAACAGTTCTAGGTAGACCGGCCCATCGATCAGCTTCTGCATCTGCTGCCGCGCGCCGGAGCCAATCTCCTTGAGCATCGAGCCTTTGCGGCCGATCAGGATCCCTTTCTGGCTGCTGCGCTCCACCATCACCGTGGCCAGGATCGCCGTGCGCGGGCCATCCTCCACAACCCGCTCGATCTGGACAGCCACTGAATGGGGCACTTCTTCGCGGGTGTGGTGCAGTACCTGTTCGCGGATTAGTTCTCCCAGCAGCAGGTTTTCCGGTTGATCACTGACAGTGTCTTTTGGATAAAGCATCGGCCCTTCCGGCAGCCTTTCGCTTAGGGCGTCCACTAGGGCACTACAGCCATCACCCGACAGGGCACTAAAGGGAAGCAGTGGTGAATCGGGTAATGCCTCGGCGTAGGAGGCGATCAGTTCTTGGCGTTGCTCGTCGGCGATCAAGTCCTGTTTGTTGAGGCCGATCACCACTGGCTGGCGGATCGACTGCAATAGATCCAGCACGAACTGATCCCCCCGTCCCATCGGAGCGCTGCCATCCATCAAGGCCAGCACCACATCCACCGCGCCGATGCTGTTGCGCGCCGTCTGCACCAAGCGTTCTCCAAGGAGGTGGTGCGGTTTATGGATTCCAGGTGTGTCCACAAGCACGAGCTGGGACATCTCCGTGGTGAGGATTGCCCTCAGGCGGTTGCGGGTGGTCTGTGCCACTGGTGAGGTGATTGCCACCTTTTCGCCTACCAGCTGGTTCAGCAGGGTGGATTTGCCCACATTGGGTCGCCCTACCAGGGCCACAAACCCGGAGCGGAAACCCTCCGGCGCTGGGCTCAGCAGGGAGTTGAGCGGGATTTCAACCATGCCTCAAGTCTGCGCTGCCGTGGACAAGCGCGGATCTCTCCCTAGCGTTTTTCTGACTGATCAATCCTTGATGATCGATCCCTCTCTGCTGGCCTCGCCCATTGTTCAGGCCTTCGGTGGCCTCGGCCTGGTCCTGTGGATCGCCCAGTTGCTGTTCACGATCTCCATCGCTCAGGCTAAGGGGCTCAACTGGTTCCTCTGGGGTCTTGGCGCTCTGCTCTTCCCATTGCTGGCATTCCTGGCAGTTCTTGGCATGCCCGATCGCAAGCAGCGCCTGATGATCCGGCTGATGGGAGATCAGCTGCAGAGCATCAAGGAGAGCGGGGTGCGTCTGCACGATCGCAGCTCCCATCCCAAGTTCTCGCGTACAGCAGCTGAAGACACTGCATTGGAGCAGCCCAGCTCAAATTGACTGTTTGTCGCTTCTGAGCGGAGCCGCTGGCTTCCTAGCCTGCGCGCAGCATGCTCGGCCTTGATGAGTGACACTGCCGCCCCCAGCTTTCAGCAGGCCATGGAGATCACGGCCCAGTGGCTGGGTCTGTGGGAACAAGGCGAACTCAGCGATGAGGTGCTTGCCGATCGCGTCTCGGAATTAGTCGCAAGTCGCGATGGAGCGCGGGGCTTTTTCGTGATCAGCCTGGCGGGTGATAGTCCTTTGATGGATCGTCTCCCCGATCCACTGCAGGTGCAGCTGCGCGCTGCCGGAGACGGGGTGGTGGATTTGACTTGCCGCAACCTGGCCATGAGCACGGCGATGGCTGTGCACCATCAGCGCAGTGGTGATCCTGAGCAGCAGGGCAAATCCGAGCGCGTGACCCAGCGCTGCCATGAGCTGTTGCAACTGCTGGAGCCTGAAGACGTCAAAGCGCGCCTTGAGACTCTGCTGGCCGCCACCAAAGGAGATGGTGACGACGTCGAGTTCCTGGCGCGCTGGGGGTATGACGAGGAGCAGAAGGCCGCTATCGCGGCGGCCGTTCTGGCGGTGGCTGAGAGCTGAGCTGAAGGCTTAGTCGCGGCTCTGCAGAGCAATCAGCAGACGCAGGATGAAGACGAACAGGTTGATGTAGGTCAGATACATCCCCAAGGCACCGGCGAGGTACTGCTCGTCGTTGTAGGTCCTGGGCATTGTGTAAAAGTCCAGGAAGGCGGCTCCGACGAACAGAACGGTGCCGAAGCCAGCGATCATCAGCTCGAAGCTGCCCCCCAGGAACATCTGCGGCGCGAAGATGCCGCCGATCAGCTGTACAACCATGGCGATCACCAGGCCGATGATGCCCAGGGTCACCACGCCGCCTAGGGCCTGACCGACGCTGTCGCTCATGCGGCGGCCCATGATCGAGGCGATCACGAAGGTGAGGCCTGTGGCCACGGCGGCGGTTCCGATCGAGGCAGCACCGGCCACTGCAATGGCCTGCACCACCAAGCCGGTAAGGGTGAAGCCGGTGAGCAGGCTGAAGGTGGCCAGCAACGGCAGGGCCGTGGCGTTGTTCCCCTTGCTGGCGGCGTTCTGCGCCACGAAGAACAGGATGAACCAGGGGATGATCGCGATGAAGGAGACCATCTGAAAAGCGGGTCCCAGGGCCATCAGCGTGGCGATACCGCCCATCACACCCGCTGCGGTGAGCACCATGCCGCCGCCTACGTAGGGCAGGGCCTTGTTGACGACATTGGGGCCCACCAAGGCGCTGCTCTGAGCGTCGCGGATGACTTCGCGGAAATTACTGCTGGCCGGCATGGCGCATCAGATGTGGAACTTTCACTATCGTGCCAGTGCTGACAAGGGATTGCAGCACAGCACCGTGCGGATCACCTCACCGTCGCCCGGGCTGTTTGGCATCGCTGCGGGCATAGGCCTGGACCAGGCGCTGTACCAACGGGTGGCGCACCACATCAGCAGCGGTGAGCGTGCAGATGGCGATGCCCTCGACACCATCGAGAACCTGGGCCGCTTCCACCAGTCCGCTCAGCTGGCCGTGGGGTAAATCCACCTGTGTGGGATCGCCGGTCACCACCATGCGGGAGTTCTCTCCAAGGCGGGTGAGCACCATTCGCATCTGCGCGCAGGTGGTGTTTTGGGCCTCATCGAGAATCACGAAGGCATCAGCCAGCGTGCGACCCCGCATGTAGGCCAGGGGTGCCACTTCGATGATTCCTTTTTCAATCAGGGTTGCTGTGCGTTCCGGGCTCAGCAGGCTGTGCAGAGCGTCGTAGAGCGGCCGCAGGTAAGGGTCCACTTTCTGCTGTAGATCACCGGGCAGAAAGCCCAGCCGCTCGCCGGCCTCCACAGCCGGTCGGGTGAGGACGATGCGCTCAATCTTGCGCTCTTGGAGCAGCCGAACCGCCTGCACCACTGCCAGAAAGGTCTTGCCAGTGCCGGCTGGGCCCTGGGCCAGGGTGAGATCGTGGCGTTCCATCGCCTCGACGTACTGCTTCTGGCGCAGGGTGCGCGGGCGCAGCAGCTTGCCGCTCTGGCTTCGCGCCAGAACCTGATCGCTGAGGCCGCGGTGTTCATCGCTGCGGCCAGTGTCGAGGGCCTGCAGGCTGGTTTGGATATCTACTTGCGTAACCGCCTGGCCTTCGCTCCAGAAGGGGCGCAGTAATTCGACCAGTCCAGCAGCTCGCTCGAGCTGGCTAGGACGGCCTTCAATCGCGAGCTGCAGACCCCTCAGCACCAACTGGGTGCCGGTGAGATCACTCAGCTTTTTCAGGGTCGTTTCGCCCTGACCGGCAAGGGCCAGGGCTGCTTCCTGATCAGGCAGGTCGATGATGAAGCGCTGGCGCCCTGATCCATCCACCACTGGGGGGATCAGGCCTCGGCTGCGGCTTCAGCAGGGGCCTCGGCAGCTTTAGCCTCAGCGGCGGCCTTGGCAGCAGCTTTGGCTTCGGCTTCGCGGGCTAGGGCTTGCTTGGCCTTGCCGACGATTTCTGCCTTGCGGGTGGTCTTGGCGATCAGACCGCCGCGCTCGAGCAGCATGCGGACGGTGTCCGAAGGCTGGGCACCTTGATCGAGGCGAGCACGCAGGGCATCGGTATCCAGACGGGTCTCTTTGGTGCGGGGGTTGTAGAAACCCAGCTCCTCAAGGGGACGGCCGTCACGACGACTGGTGCTGTTGCACGCCACGATCCGGAAGCTCGTTTCCCGCTTCTTGCCGAAGCGCTTTAGGCGGAGCTTGATCATCGGGCTCTTCTACAGACGTGGACGGAATCAACCACCATACTCGTAGACCCTTAGAGCTGGCCAAAGCCCTTGCGCTTCTTGGCCGGCTTAGCCCTCTTGGGTGGTTTGCCGCCTCCCATGCCCGGCATGCCGCCACCCATGCCAGGCATCCCAGGCATTCCCGGCATGCCGCCTCCCATCCCTGGCATCCCCATGCCAGGCATGCCAGGCATTCCCGGCATGCCGCCGCCAGTGCTCATCTGTTGCATGAAGCCGCGCATGCGTTGGAAGTCCGCTAGCACCTTGTCCACATCGGCCGGCTCGTGGCCGCTGCCCTTGGCAATGCGACGGCGGCGTGAGGGTTGACTCGCCAGCAGGTCGGGGTTCTCGCGCTCCTGCTGCGTCATCGAGCCGATCATCGCTTCGATGCGCTTCAGCTGGGCCTCCCCCTGCTTGAGCATGCCGTCATCGATTTTGTTCATCCCCGGGATCATCTTCATCAGCCCGCCGAGCGAGCCCATGCGCTTGATCAGGCGCATCTGTTTCACAAAATCGGAGAAATCAAAGCTCGCTTCCTGCAGCTTGCGCTGCATCTTTTCCACATCGGCGATCTCCACCTCCTTCTGCGCCTTTTCCACCAGCGTCAGTACATCGCCCATGCCGAGGATGCGGCTGGCCATTCGCTCGGGGTGGAAGGGCTGCAGAGCCTCCACCTTCTCGCCAGTGCCGATGAACTTGATCGGCGCACCGCTGACCTTGCGGATTGAGAGGGCAGCCCCACCGCGCGAATCGCCGTCAAGTTTGGTGAGCACTGCACCGGTGATGCCCACCTTCTCGTGGAAGGCACGGGTGAGCTCGGCGGCCTCCTGGCCGATCATCGAATCCACCACCAGCAGCACCTCATCGGGAGCCACGGCGGTGCGGATCCGCACCATCTCCTCCATCATCGACGTGTCGATCTGGAGGCGTCCGGCGGTGTCGACGATCACGGTGTCGAAGCCTTCTTCTCGCCCCTTGGCCAGGCCTGCTTCTGCAATCGCCTCTGGCTTGGCATCAGGGCCGAGGCTGAACACCTCAACATCGATTTGACCCCCGAGGGTCTGCAATTGATCGATTGCCGCGGGCCGGTAGGTGTCGGCTGCTACCAGCAGAGCTCGGCGTCCGTTCTCCTTGAGGTGCAGGCCGAGCTTCGCGGTGGCGGTGGTCTTGCCAGCACCCTGCAGGCCGGCCATCAGAACCACGGTCGGTGCTGTTGCTGCCTTGGCTAGGGGGGCGTTGGCCCCCCCCATGACGTTCACCAGCTCCTCGTGCACCAACTTGATGAACTGCTGGTCGGGGCTCACCCCCCGCACCACATCAGCGCCGAGGGCCTTGGTGCGCACCTCCGCCACGAAGGATTTGACCACTGGCAGGCTGACATCCGCCTCTAGGAGCGCGCGGCGCACGTCCTTGAGGGCACCGTCGATATTTCCCTCACTAATGGCCGCCTCGCCCTTAAGGCCGCGGACGGCGTCTTCAAACCGCTGGGAAAGCTCTTCGAACATCAGCTCCAGTGCGGGCTCAGCAGCCCATCACTCTAGAAATCCTCTCGCCGCGGGCTACGGAGCTGTGGGGCGGAAATCCGCCAGCTGCCAGCCGTCACCGTGCTTATGAAAGATGTAAGTGTTTTCCAGAGTTCGCGGTCCATCGCTGTTGATCAGCTTGCCGTCATCGGAAAGCACCTCCTCGGCGTAGCTCAAGCGAGTGCGAGCGACCCTACGTTCGGGATCTGCGTCCACCAATTCAAGCTCCTCGATCGTGGCGTTGACGCTCCGTCGGCGGCCAGCCACCGCATCGCTGGCTCGCGCCGCTGTGGCGTTTTGCACCAGTGCAGGAACTGCCAGACCATCAAGAGCTTCGGCACTGCCTTTGCCATCGAGCAAGTTGGCCTTGGCACTGAGCCATTGCTGCAGCAGAGCGCGGGTCTCAGCGGCGCTGTTGGCTGCAGCCAAGTCGCTGGCAGCTCGCTTGGCCAGTGGGGTGTCTAAATCAAAGGGTTCGGTGGCCTCAGGCAGCAGCAGCTGATCAGGCGTGGGCATCGAGGGGCTGCTGCCGCGGCTGGCGATGGTGTTGTTGAGACCAAGACCCCCCAGCAGCGCTAGGGCCAGCACGCTGCCTGCAGCGATGGCACGCTGGCGGTTCGTGGTGCGGCGTAGCAAGTAAGGCAGCTCGCTGCTGATCTGGCTCCATTGCATGCTGGCTTGGCTCCAGCGTGCCCCGGCCTCAACTTGCAGTTCGCTCAGCAAGGCGGTGGCTCGCTCCCTGGCACTAGAGCGCTCCTGCTCATCGATCTCCTGCTCTCCATCCTCATAGGGTGTCTGCAGCAGCTCCTCGAGACTGGTCGGTTCGCTGGGAGTGGGCAGCACTTCAAATTCGGTGATCGCTGCAGCGCTCGGCTCAACCTCGCGGCGGCGACGGCGGTCATCACGCTCGATGAAGGCCTGCACGTCTCGGTCGGAGAAGTAGGCCTCTAGATCGGGGTCGGCATCGAGGTCGCGGTAGCAGGGCAACACCTGGCGCTCAAGCCAGTCGCAGCAATAAACGCACAGCCCGGCAAGGGGATCCTGCCCCTGCTGACGGGCCCACTCCTTCAGGGCCTCGTCACTGCCGCGTTGGAAGCAGGACTCCGCTTGTCGGGTGTGGCCAAGCAGCAGATGCAG
Organism: Synechococcus sp. TMED19; assembly: GCA_002168155.1. Lineage (GTDB taxonomy): Bacteria > Cyanobacteriota > Cyanobacteriia > PCC-6307 > Cyanobiaceae > RCC307. The sequence continues at coordinate 27,388 of NHBY01000042.1, forward strand.
GCAGGCCATTTCTGGTTCGACGCCCACATCCTGGAGCTGCTCAAGGCGATGCAGAGCTGATTCGATGCGCTCTGGTTTGCGCTGGGCAAAGCCGGAGGCTGTTAGGGCGTAGGCGCTGAGGAATTCCGCCGTGACCGACCCGGCTTCCGACCAGCACTGGAACAGATCGATTTGCTCCTGCACGGTGAGGAAACCGCGGATCTGCTGGAAAAACGACTGGAATGCTTCCTGGGGAAAGTGAAGATCCTCTTCACCATCAAGGCCGCCGCGGCGCTGGACCAAGCTCTGCAGCAGCTCTTGACCGAAGTCCCGGTTTTGGCGGTCATTGAGGTCGCGACTGAGCAGATCGAGGATCCGAAAGGGCAGCAGGGACTGCAGGTCAGCCTCCAGTTCTTCCCGTTGCTGCTGCTGTTGGCCCATGCGCTGCAGCAGCTGGATTCCCTGCTGCAGCACTTGCGCAGCGGCTTCAAAGCGGCGATCGCGGCGGCGCTCATCGGCCGCCTGGCGGGAGGCCAGGGCAGAGAGAAGACTTAAATCAAGTTCACGCCCACTTCCTAGGGCAGGTGCCTGGGGTGGCTGCAGAGCGCGTCGGGCCCCTTCGAAGGCTTCTGCGGCCTGTCCAGCTTCCATCAACAGAATCAAGGCGCCAACCTCGTGGTTGCTTGCCACCTCGAGAGCCGGAAGAGCGTCCTCGTCATGGGCGCTGAGCTCGGTCAGCAGTCGCTCATAGTCCTCGCGTCGGTCGCTATCGCAGAGCAGATCGGCGCTGCTGCGCAGTAGTTCGGCGCGCGATTCAAGAGCCTCAGCGGTGAACCCTTCTGAGGGCAACCGCTCAAGCCGCTGTTGGAGGGTGCGCAACACCTGTTCAGCGCTGGCGACAGGGCTGATGCCCAGCAGTCGGAAATGGTCGAGGGGAAGTTCCACCGCGCGCTGCTGAAGAGGCGCGGAGTTTAAGGTGCTTCACCGGTAAAGTCTGTTTTCTGAACGGGTCGACATTTGATGACCACGGAGACCGCTCCTGCCGCCAGTTTCGCCCCAACTAAGGCTTGTCCCAATCTCAGCCGAGATGAAGCCTTGGTGCTTTACCGCGACATGGTCTTGGGCCGTCGCTTCGAAGACAAGTGCGCGGAGATGTATTACCGCGGCAAAATGTTTGGGTTTGTACACCTTTACAACGGTCAGGAGGCGGTCTCTACCGGTGTGATCAAGGCCATGAAGGCCCAGCACGACTGGTTCTGCAGCACATACCGTGACCATGTTCACGCCCTCAGTGCTGGGGTGCCGGCTCGTGAGGTGATGAGTGAGCTCTTTGGTAAGGAGACCGGGTGCAGCAAGGGCCGCGGTGGTTCGATGCACCTCTTCTCTAAGGAACATCACCTGCTTGGGGGCTACGCCTTCATTGGGGAAGGTATACCGGTTGCACTTGGTGCGGCCTTCACCAGTCGCTATAAGCGCGATGCCCTTGGCGACAGCAGCAGTAACGCTGTATCGGCTGCATTTTTTGGTGATGGCACTTGCAACATCGGTCAGTTCTATGAGTGCCTGAACATGGCGCAGCTCTGGAAGCTGCCGATCCTTTTTGTGGTTGAGAACAACAAGTGGGCCATTGGCATGGCCCACCACCGCGCCACCAGCGATGTGGAGATCTGGCGCAAGGCCGCCGGCTTTGGGATGCACGGTGAGGAGGTTGACGGCATGGATGTGTTGGCCGTACGTGATGCTGCACAGCGCGCGATCGAGCGGGCTCGGGCCGGGGAGGGACCGACCCTGCTCGAGTGCATGACCTATCGCTTCCGTGGCCACTCCCTGGCTGATCCGGACGAGCTGCGCGACCCCGAGGAGAAAGCTTTCTGGGCCGAACGTGATCCGATCAAGGCCTTTAGTGCGGAGATGGTCAGTCGCGATCTGCTCAGTCCCGAGGAGATGGCAGCTATTGATAAAGAGATCGATGCCGAGGTGCGTGAAGCCGTTGAGTTTGCCCTTGCGGCTCCTGAGCCCGATGCCAGCGAACTGACCCGTTACATCTGGGCTGATGACTGAACCTCTAGAGCCCGTGCAGTCGGGCCTGATCGGTGGCAGCACGGAACACCAGGGCGTGGCGCTTCACCAGTGGTGACAACGCGTCGTATCCACCCCCGATGACGCTGGCTAAAGCGATGTTGCGTCGCAGGCAGGCATCGATCACCAGATGGTCTCTTTGCAGCAGTCCCTGATCACTGAGGGAGAGTTTTCCGAGTCGGTCATCGCGGTGTGGATCCACCCCGGCGTTGTAGAGCACTAGATCAGGTTGGTGCTGCTCCAGCAACTCCGGCAGCACATTGCCGATGGCCTCGAGATAATCCTGATCCTCCATACCGTCGGGCAGTGGCAGGTCAAAGTCACTGCGCTGCTTGCGTGAGGGGAAGTTGCTGGCGCCGTGGGCTGAGAAGGTGAACACCCTTGGATCGGCTGCAAAGATCACGGCCGTGGCATCGCCCTGGTGTACATCGAGGTCAACCACCAGCAGACGTTGCACCAAGCCCTGCTCCAGCAGCACCCTTGCGGCTACGGCGATGTCGTTAAAGATGCAGAAGCCGCTGCCGTAACTCGGAAAAGCGTGATGGGTCCCACCGGCTAGGTGGCAGGCCAGACCGTGCTGCAGGGCCAGACGAGCGGTTAGGACTGTGCCCCCAACCGCAAGCCAGGTGCGGCGGACTAGGGGCTTAGTTGCAGGCAGGCCGATGCGGCGTTGAGCCGCACGGTCCAGCTCCCCTTGGGCAAAAGCCTTGTGATATTCGCGCTCATGAACAAACTCCAACCAGCGGCGTGGGCAGGGCAATGGCCGCTGGAATTGTTGGGGTCGTGCCAGGCCGCATGACTCAAGGCAATCCCTGAGTTGGCGGAACTTGGCCATCGGGAAGCGATGGCTTGAGGGCAGGGGGGCGCTGTAGAGCGGGTCGTAAACGAGGGGGACCCTCAAGTTCAGAGCTGGGTTGGCACGCGACGAGTCAGGTTACGAAGCTTGCGTAGGGCCTTGAGTTCCACTTGGCGCACCCGTTCGCGAGAGACATCCATAAGGCGGCCGATTTCGGCCAGGGTGTGNCGCTGCTCGCCNCCNAGNCCAAANCGCANTTCNAGCACCTGNTTTTCNTGANCGGTGAGGTAGCTGAGCCAGCGGCCCAGTTGCTCGTGNTGCATGCGNCGCTCNACCGCATCNAGGGGCTCNTCNTTGCGNNNNTCAGCNATCAGNTCACCNAGGAANCTGCGNCCTTCCTCGCCGCTGATGGGGGCATCGAGNCTNGANGTNGTCAGNGCNTGACGNAGNAGNCCATCGAGCTCNTCNANGNNCATGCCNAGNTCGGTGGCGATCTCCNTNCGGCTGGGCATNGCGCCNANNTTGTGNGCCANNTCCATCGTNGCNTTGCGCACNGTGGCCANNCGCTCNCTGAGGTGNACCGGCAGGCGGATNGTGCGNGANTGGCAGGCGATNGCCCGGGTCATGCTCTGGCGAATCCACCAGAAGGCATAGGTGGAGAATTTGTAACCACGGGTGGGATCGAATTTTTCAACTGCGCGCTCAAGACCAAGCGAACCCTCTTGGATCAGATCCAGTAGTTCAAGACCTTTGCCTTGATATTTCTTGGCGACNCTGACGACNAGACGCAAATTGGCTTTCATCATCCGTTCCTTGGAACGGCGACCAACGCGGATCAGTTTTTTTTCTCGAGGCGTAAAAGTTTCTGATTCATCACGTTCCACCAGGCCCATCATCGTTTGNACCTGATTGCCCAGCTCAATCTCCTCAGCTGGGGTGAGNAGGGGGACCCGACCGATGGTGGAGAGATACCAGCTGATCGGGTCATTGCCCCGCTTGCGGCTGTTCTCGGCTGCGGTAAGGGGGGTGGCCGTCATGGGACTGCTGCGCTCCGGAACTTGACCTTCCTACAGAGATCTTGTTTCCAGTTGTGATTTCAATAACCTTTTAGATTCTTGGCAGGAAATCAAGACAAAAGGGGGCGCATCCTTAATCTTTTGCTCGGCTTTGATTCACTTCGCAACAGTAGCTCTGNGTTTGCTATTTGGCACCGTTGAAGCAATCAGCNCATTCTGAGCATTCATCTTTGTATTTTTTGCTTCAGGGCATTGNTTCAATTTGTTCATTGCCTGATTGCTGAAGTGATTGGGCCACGGANAGCGGTGCAGCCATGCCAGCGCCGGCTTGGCTGCAGGNCATCCCTGCGCTGGCGTGGTCCAGAGCTGCCAGCGCCAGCAGACCCTCNAAGCCTTTGGANTCATCTTTNCCAGGAGCGCTCATTCCCTGGGCTCCAACTGCTGCGGCATAGCCGGCCAGCACGTCCCCCAAGCCGGCCCGTGCGGCTCGCTCATCGCTCTGGAGGATCTGGCGGCATAAGCCCTCAGGTGTAGCAATCACGCTGTGGGCACCTTTCAGCAAAACCCAGCAGCCACTGGCCGAGGCTGCTTCTTGTGCGGCCTCGATGGGAGGTCTTCCTGCCAGGTCTGGGAACAGCCGGTCGAATTCAGCCCGGTGCGGCGTCAACCAGGTGGGCCCTTGGCGCTGGCGTAGCCAGCTCTTCACGCTCCCTTGGACAGCCAGACGGTTCAGTCCGTCGGCATCGAGCAGTAAAAGTCCGCTGAAGGTTTGCAGGTCGCCGCGCAGTGGGCCGCTGCCCAGGCCCGGGCCGTAGGCGACAGCATCAAGCCGTTCCAGCGCCGCTGAATCCTCTTTAAGTACGACGTGGGGAAGCACTTGCCAGAGCTGAGTGCTCAGCGAATCCGGTAGAACTCCTTCCAGCCAGCCCAGGCCGCTGGCGCTGGCGCCTTCGAGCGCCAGCCGAGCGGCGCCGGGATAAGCGCTACTGCCAGCGAGAACCCTCAGCCGGCCGCGGCCGTGTTTGCTCGCGGCCGGTGCACTTCGCGGCCGCGGCGCTGAGCTTGACAAGCGATCGCGGTTCCAGAGGCCCCGAACGGCGTTTTCGCCCCAGCGCTGCAGCAGCACGGCTGGCAGGTTGAGCGGTATCCGCTGCTGCGCACCCACCCAGGCCATGGCCTCGTCTTGCCATAGCCCCAACTTCCAACTGCCTACTACGAGGCTTCGATTGCAGCGGGCTGTCACCCCCCCGGTGGGCCTGCCGCTGTCGCTGCAAAGGCCGCTAGGGCCATCGATGCTCCACAGCTCCTGGCTGCTGTTGTTGCGTTGCTCCAGAAGTTGCGCCACCTCACCTTCCAGGGGCCGCTGTTGGCCGATTCCAAAGAGGGCATCAAGCCAGAGGGCCCCTTCTGCGGCGGAGGGGGGCTGCTGAAGACGTGGAATGCCGAGCCATTCGGCATGGCGCAGGTGCTCAGCGGTCAGTGGTTTGTGCGCAGCAAAAGGGCTCCAGATGCGCACGCTGATGCCCGCATTGTGCAGCTCCCGAGCGACCACCAGGCCATCGCCGCCGTTATGGCCTGGGCCAACCAGAACCACCAGGCCTCGTTCGTTCAAGCCTGGGGCCTGGCGAATAGCTTCTGTCAGCCCAAGCCCGGCGTGTTCCATTAGGGCCGTAACCGGTAGGCCGCTGGCAAAAAGATCCTGTTCCAGCCCCTGCATCGCAGCGCTGGTGAGCAGCAGGTGATCGGCGTCAGCGCTAGGCCATTCCATGGCCTTCAGGATGGGATGCAAGATGAGGTTGGTTTACAGGTCATGCCATAACTGGGGTTTGAAGGCTTTCCCCAACGCTTGACCACCATTTCTGGTGTCATGTGTTGGACAAGGAATTGCATTTGCCGCCTCTCTTCACCGATAGCAACGGCAGCAAAGTTCAGCACGACGTGTTGAACGGTCGAGCCAAGTTCCTTCAATACGAGCGTGAGCCAGGGGTGTGGATCTACCGGCAGCTCATCCCGGGATCCTGCAAATACCTCACTGGCCGCCTGGGCATCGTTCTGCTAGCTGACGCGCTGGTTCAAGTCACTGATCTATGCAACACCAAGAGGATGGCAATGGATAGCTGAGGCTGGCCGCTCAAATGGTCAAAGCCGTTGTGGATCGCTGGTTGTCGATTGCCGAGGAGAGGTTCAACACCGGTCAGATCAACCAATCAGCGTTCAAGAGCAAAAAAAGTGTCTTGCTTGGTCCGTGCTCCACTACCCGAGACACAAAAAGTTCAGAACGATCTCTCAGTTCATGCTTGAAACCTTCATCAACTCCCGCAGTTGGTGTCATAAAGATGGCTAAACGATCATTGAACCCGGAGGTGACCCAAGGGGGTAACCATTGATTCAATGCTTAAGCCTGATCTGCGTTAAGTTAAGGACCCTAAATTACGTTGAGATAATTACTGATGTACTCGCTCAGAGCCACCCAATCGAACTTTGCCCAACGACCTTAAGTAAAGTGACTCATGCAGGGAGCTAAAACTTTTGGAAGGAGCTTGATTTGGGAACCAGCTGCCTTGAGGTTTCAGCTTGGTCCTTGGAAGATCGAGTTGAATATGATTTGCAAAGGTCAGCATTCTCCACTGACCCAATGCAATGCGATGTCCTAGCTCAATGCGATAGCTGGCCGTTGGGACTGGAAGTTCCACAAGCTGTTCACAGCTAGAAATAGAGACTAAAATCTCTTGCATCAAAGAAGGGTCTGGTGCATCAGGGTTGCTTGTGCGGATTGGCATCAGGCGTAAAGCAAGCCCATAAGCGCCTTCGGTATTTGCCCCTGTGCTGTCGTGAAGGCTTATATTCCAGCAACACTGAACAAGTCCAGGCTCAACAGTTTTAATCTTTAGCCGTGTTAGCTCCTCATCTTCGGGAGATACAAAATGCTTAAGGGCAGAGGTAATACTCGCCCTGATCTGTGAGAGCTTATTCAGCATTGGAGATCGAATCAACCTGTGACTCAGGTGAATTCCTTAGTGAATTCGCGAAACAATAGCCTTGAATCCCTCGGCTGGCCTGTAAAGTAATATTGCATTTGGTTTCCTTGTGCTTTGGCTGCTTGGGTGTCTTCTCTTCTTTCGTTTCGTTGAGGCTGTTCACTGAGTTCGTAAAGTCAAAATGTGCGCTCTTGTGAAGTCTGTGGTTGAAAGAGTTTCTGCTGCTGTCATTATTTTGCTGGGGCTGTGGTTGAAATAAGCTGCATATCAGCTTGCTGTCTTGTGGTTCCTTGTCATTTCTCTGCATGCCTTTAGTGGGGGCTAAGGTGATCGCTTGCCGTCTGCACATACCGGCATAAGGATAAAGTCCAAGCCAGGTCACCTTTCGCTTGCTGAGTATGCGAAGCCAAAGAGATTGTCTTAAGAGGCCGTGGTTGGTTGTTCTTGGCAGGAGGCTTAAGGCTGTCTGTTGTTGTAGGTGTATGGGTTGATACGGTTATTGTATTTTATTTGGTCGATCAAGATGGCTCAACTTGTTCATGCTACTGAGGGGCTGTTTGGCCAGGCCTGAGGATCCTTTTGTCTGGATAAAGGATGTCGAGTCGCGAGCATTGGTGTGTTGTGCTTCTTCGGTGACATTGATTTATGCCGTGGTGCCTCCTTCTGTTGGATTGAGTTTCTACTCCATGAAGCCATTGTAAAATCTCGGCATTTATAGGAACTTCAAGCGCTCATAGAAGATCCACATCGTCATCAGATTGATATGCCTGAAGTGATAGCGAGAGAAGTCCCAGTCCGAAAAATCCAAAAACAAGTAACTCCATTGGATCAAAGGTATCGATGAATTGAGCTTGTGTTGAATCTCTGCCTGTTTCTGCATCAGTCGCTGCACATTGGGTCGCAGATGGTTGCAACGCCGACAGGTAGAAGCAATTGAGTATTTTCGCTTACCCTTATGTGGTCAATGGNGGCGTGAATTTGAAGCGTTAAAAANGATATGCATTGCCTCNGTGTTNTGTAAATGTTAATTAACNNCCGTTAANAGTGNCGGATGTGACAGTCTCTTGTTGGCGAAAACTCATAGAGCTTTGCTGTGTCATGGAGGTGATTGTTGTGGTGAGGCGATTTCAGGATGCTTCGTTTTTGGTGGTGACCTTTTTGATTGGTCTTGCTGTTGTACAGCTATTTCTCGGCTATGTGAGCTAAATGTGTTGTGTGCTCGTTCTGCGGGATTGTTCTGCACCGGTTGATTACNCACTGTGCAATATCTAAATCTTNGGCGAAATCAGATGACCGCTAATTCCGCGATAAGTCGGTAAGGACTCATCCAGTTGTGCTTCTTTTTCTGGGTTCTACGCGATCCGTTTGACCTAATGGAATGTTGGACCAGATCGGTCGAGCGTCTTTTTGCTCAACGCCTTCCAACTACGATGGTCTGATGACTGTCTATCCCGACTTAAAATTCATTGGTGACAGGGCTTGTCCAACATTCAACACACCCACAACTCAGTCAGAGCCTGAGGTTGTGGGTGGCATGAAGGAATGACAAACGTCCTTGCTCAGCCGTCTGCTCCGGTCGCTGAGGTGATCGAGCGGCTCTCGGGTTGGCCGGGGGAGCACCGCGTTGCCGTGGGGCTTTCAGGTGGTGTCGACAGCTCTTTGACAGCGGCGTTGCTCAGCTCCGCTGGCTGGGAGGTTGAGGGACTAACGCTTTGGCTGATGAGTGGTAAAGGCGCCTGTTGCGCAGAAGGGTTGGTCGATGCCGCTGGACTCTGCGAGGAGCTGGGNATNCCNCANCANGTGGTGGATTCACGCGACACCTTTCAGCAGGAGATCGTGCAGTTTCTGGTGCAGGGATATAGCGATGGCACCACGCCTTTGCCTTGCTCTCGTTGCAACCGGGCGGTCAAGTTCGGCCCGATGCTCGACTGGTCCAAGCGCGAGCGCGGCATTGAGCGGGTTGCAACCGGCCATTACGCGCGTCTGCGGCCCGTAGCTTCCGGGCGTACCCAGCTGCTGCGGGGCCTCGATGCCCGCAAGGACCAGAGCTATTTCCTCTACGACTTGCCCCAGGCTGTGTTGCAGCGGTTGATCTTTCCCCTNGGTGAGCTCACCAAGCCCGACACCCGCGTCGAGGCTGNCCGGCTAGGTCTGCGCACGGCTGAAAAACCGGAAAGTCAGGACCTCTGTTTGGCTGATCATCACGGCTCGATGAAGGCATTTCTCGATGCCTACCTGCCTGAACGCCCTGGCGAAATCGTGATGGGTGATGGCCGCGTGGTGGGCCAGCACGATGGCATCGAGCACTTCACAATCGGTCAGCGCAAAGGGTTGGGGGTGGCCTGGAGTGAGCCACTGCATGTGGTGCGCCTCGATGCGGCCATGAATCGGGTGGTGGTGGCTCCACGCGCTGATGCTGCCCGTAGTGATGCTGTTGTGGGAGCGATTAACTGGGTCTCGATCGATCCACCGACAGAAGCCCTCGAGTTGGAGGTGCAGGTTCGCTATCGCAGCCCACCTGAGCGGGCGCGGCTGATTCCAGTCATGTCCACAGAAGTCGATCAGGAAGTTGATCGGCCCTATCGCTGCCGCTTGGAATTTTTTGAGCCCCAATTCTCGATCACGCCCGGTCAGGCAGCGGTCTTCTATGACGGCGATGTCTGCTTGGGCGGTGGCCTGATTCAGGCCTGAGCCTTCACCAATACGGGTCGCTGGCNAACTCCACGATCAAGGTGTCGCTTCCGCTNGGGATGCTGCTGATGCAGGCCCGCTGNAANTCGCCGTTGACCTCGATTTCGCAGGCACCACAGCTGCCCCCAAGGCAGCCGGTGGGAATGCTCACCCCCGCTGCTTTGGCTTCTGCCAGCCAGTCACCTCCAGGCTGCACCTGGCTGCAGCTGCCGCAAGGCCAGCGCACGGTGATGGAGCTCTGGTGGGGTGATGGTTCCATCAGCGCTGCAGCAGGGGCTCCAGATTCACATGGGCTTCAAAGGCATCAGCTAGTCGTTCCAGCAGTTGCTCGCGCTGCTGAGCGTGGTGGGGTTGATCCAGGGCCAGNGGCTCAAGNCCCCGGCGCTGTCGGAGCAGGTTGAGCCACTGGCGCCGCCACGGCCCGTTATCAAAAACGCCATGCAGGTAGGTGCCGGCGACCAGATCCTGGTGCCAGCCCAGCCCAGCATCGCTGCAGAGGTCCTGGCAGCCCGTAGAGGTTGCACAAGTGTCGCCGCGGTGTAGCTCAAAGCCAGTGATGGGCTNCGGTGTGCCGGTGGGCCAATGACTCTGGCTGCTGCGTTGGCGCAGGGCTTTAGCCCCTCCGAATCGTGTCTTGAGCGGCAGCAGTCCCAGTCCCCGGGTACTGCGCTGATCACCCCCCTCGAGTCCATCGGGGTCTTCCAGCACTTCTCCGAGCATTTGCATTCCGCCGCAGATGCCGAATACCACCCCGCCTCTCGCTCCATGACGTTGCAGTTCCTGCGCCAGACCACTGCGCTCCAGAGCCTGCAGATCCTTCAAGGTCTGCTTGCTGCCCGGCAGCACCACAGCATCGGGATTGCCGAGGGGTTCCCCTGGCTTGATCCAGCGCAGCTTGACGCTGGCTTCTGCCTCGAGCGGGTCCAGATCCGAGAAGTTACTCAGTGACGGCAAGCGCAAGACGGCAATCTCCAGCTCCGCTTCTGGTTTGCGAGGCCGACGCTCCAGCAGATCGAGTGAGTCCTCTGGAGGGAACACCTCATCGAGCCAGGGCATCACCCCCAGAACCGGCACGCCGGTGTGCTGCTCCAGCCACTTCACCCCCTCGTCAAATAGCGAGCGTCGTCCGCGGAAACGGTTGATTAACAGGCCACGGATGAGCGGTCGTTCTACAGGCCGCAGCAACGCCAAGGTGCCGATGATCTGGGCAAACACCCCGCCGCGCTCGATGTCGGCCACCAAAAGACAGCGGGCACGCAAAAACTGAGCCAANCGNAGGTTGGTCAGATCGCGGTGCTGCAGGTTCACCTCTACAGGGGAGCCGGCTCCCTCCAGCACCAATCGTCCCTGCGGGTGAGCCGTGCTCAGCTGATCGAGGCCGTTGCGGATGGCGCGCCATCCTGGCTTGAACCACTCTTGGTAGTAGGTGTCAGCCCTTGCCTTGCCGACACTATGGCCGTTGTGGATGACCTCACTGGTGCTGTCCCCCTGGGGTTTGAGCAGCACCGGGTTCATGGCGCAGCAGGGAGTCAACCCTGCGGCCCAGGCCTGCAGCGCCTGGGAGTAGGCCATCTCGCCGCCGTTGCCGTCTACCCAGGCGTTATTGCTCATGTTCTGCCCCTTGAAGGGCAGCGGCTGCTCGCCGCGGCGTTTGAGTGCACGGCAGAGAGCTGCCGTCATCAGAGATTTGCCGGCGCCGCTGCTGGTGCCAAGCACCATCAGCGCAGAGGGCTGGTTCACAGCCTTGGCCAGCGGCGGCGCAGGCCATGGCGCAGGCGCTGAAGCAGTCCAGGTTGGGGCAGACCCTGTGGCCACTGCTGCAACAGTTGCCGTCCCATGGGTGTGAGCCTGACCCGTGCCGTTAGTCCCTGGCCGTCCACCTCGCGCCGCAGCACACCAAGGCGAATCAGCCAGATGAAAGTTTCTTCAATTGCATCGATGCTGAGCTGGTGGCGGCACCAGTTGCTGTTGCCGCTCACTTGTTCACTACTGAGCGGCGCCTCAATTGCTGCGTGATAAAAAGCGCACCTCAGAGGAAGGCAGGGCAAGGCCTCNGCCGCCCGTGCCAGCGAGTGGGCATCACAAGAGGGGCTNGTTGGGCTCAGCATGGTGGCAACCCTAGGCACCGGAGCCCATGACATTGTTGCTGGCGTCTGCATCCCCGGCCCGCCGACGTCTGTTGGAGCAGGCCTCCATTCCCCATCAAGTGCAGGTGAGCGGAGTTGATGAATCATTGATCAACGATCNTGATCCGCTNGAGCTGGTGCAGCAGCTGGCACGGANGAAGGCCAGCGCGGTGGCACAGCAGCTCAACCCATTGCAATGGCCGGTTTCTGGGGTGCTTGGCTGTGACTCCTTGCTGGTGTTTGAGGGGGAGATCTTTGGCAAACCCGTCGATGCTGATGAGGCCATCACCCGCTGGCTGCGCATGGCCGGTCAATGGGGAGAGCTCCACACCGGCCATGCCCTCATGAAGGACCCTAAGGATCGAGCTCAAGATCGCTGCTGCGTTGTCACCACCCGGGTGGCCTTTGCCGATCTCAATGAAGCTGAGATTCGTGCGTATGTCTCCAGTGGGGAACCGTTGCAATGTGCAGGTGGCTTTGCGCTTGAGGGGCGAGGCGGGATGCACATCGAGCGCCTAGATGGGTGCTACAGCAACGTGATCGGCCTCAGCCTGCCGCTGCTGCGCCGCTGGCTGGCGGGGCAGTCCTGATGGCCTTTTGGACCCCCTATGCCGACTGGATTTATGTGATCACCAGCACCACCATGTTGCTGGTGATCATTGTTCTAGTCCTGCGTCCGCGGCCATAAAAAAGCCCCCGACGGAGCGGGGGCAGAGGAAACGCGAGTTGGAGTGATTCAGTCCAGATCGGGCATGGCGAGCACAGGCTCAGCCTTNCGGTCGATACCTTTCTCAAATCCGGCGGCGGCAGCCCTGGCGCGGCCAGCGTGCCAGAGGTGTCCCACGAGGAAGAAGAAAGCAAGCGTGAATTGCGCAGCTCCCAGCCACTGACGCAGGTTGACGAAGTTCACTGAGTTGGGCTCAGTGATGATTCCACCTACGGAATTCAGTGAGGCATTAGGAGCGTGGGTCATGTATTCAGCAGCGCGACGAACTTGCCAGGGCTGAATGTCGTTCTGCAGCTTGTCCAGGCTTAGACCGTTGGGGCCGCGCAGAGGCTCAAGCCAAGGACCACGGAAGTCCCAGAAACGCATGGTTTCACCACCGAAGATGATCTCTCCGGTTGGGGAGCGCATCAGGTACTTACCCAGNCCGGTGGGACCCATGGCAGAGCCAATGTTGGCGCCGAGGCGCTGGTCACGCACCAGGAAGGTGAAGCTCTGTGCCTGGGAAGATTCGGCGTTGGTCGGACCCCAGAACTCTGATGGGTAGGCGGTGTTGTTGAACCAAATGAAAGCCGAGGCGATGAAGCTCATGAAGCTCAGAGCACCGAGGCTGTAGCTCAGGTATGCCTCACCATTCCAGATGAAAGCGCGGCGCACCCAGCCGAATGGCTTGGTGATGACGTGCCAAATACCACCGAAGATGCAGGTCAGGCCAAGCCAGATGTGGCCACCAATGATGTCCTCCATGGAGTTCACACCGATGATCCAGCCTTCGCCGCCAAAGGGAGCGCGAGTCAGATAACCAAAGATGACTCCAGGGCTGAGGGTGGGGTTCGTGATCAAGCGCACATCACCACCACCAGGAGCCCAGGTGTCATAAACACCGCCAAAGAACATGGCCTTGAAGACCANGAGAAGGCAGCCAACCCCAAGCAAGATGAGGTGATAACCAATGATGTTGGTCATCTGATTCTTATCCCGCCAGTCCTGAGAGAAGAACGAGGAATAGTTCTCGAGGATTTCAGGGCCGCGCAGTGCGTGATACAGACCACCCAAGCCAAGTACGGCAGAGCTGATCAGGTGGAGCACACCCACCACGAAGAAGGGGAACAAGTCGGTGACTTCNCCGCCGGGACCAACGCCATAGCCAAGGGTGGCGACGTGGGGCATGCAGATGAAGCCCTGTTCGTACATGGGCTTGTCGTAGGTGAAGTGACTCACCTCGAACAGCATCATCGCGCCGGCCCAGAAGACCATCAGTCCGGCGTGTGCAACGTGGGCGCCGAGCAGGCGGCCAGAAAGATTGATCAGGCGGGCATTACCAGACCACCAGGCATAGCCGGTTGATTCCTGGTCTTTACCACCACCTGCAATCAGTGAGTTACTAAAGGGCGTTTCCACGGGGCAGGACCTCTTCGGGGAAGATGAAGTTTTCGTGAGGCTGGTCGGCCGGAGCCATCCAGGCGCGGAGGCCTTCGTTCAGAAGAATGTTCTTCGTGTAGAAGGTCTCAAATTCGGGGTCTTCAGCAGCGCGGAGTTCCTGGCTGACGAAGTCATAGGCACGCAGGTTCAGTGCCAGGCCAATGATGCCGATGGAGCTGGTCCACAGGCCCATCACAGGCACGAACAGCATGAAGAAGTGCAGCCAGCGCTTGTTGGAGAAGGCGATACCAAAGATCTGA
>NHBY01000043.1 GCA_002168155.1 Synechococcus sp. TMED19
ATTTGAACCAACGTAGGCAGAGCCAGCGGATTTACAGTCCGCCCCCATTAACCACTCGGGCACCGACCCGAACCACACCCCAAGAACTTACCAGCCAGCCGGCGTTTAGTCCGCCACCCCTACGATCGGGTCGATTGCTGAGAACCGGTGCGGATTCTGGTGCTCCACGGCCCCAACCTGAACCTTCTGGGTACGCGCGAACCCGGTCTCTACGGGCAAGACACCCTCGCTGAAATTGATTCGGAGCTGCAGCAGCAGGCTGAGCGCCTCGGCGCACAGCTCGATTGTTTTCAGAGCAACCATGAGGGCGCCCTAGTCGAACGCATCCATCAGGCCGCCGGCCGCGTCGATGGCATCTTGATCAATGCCGGGGCCTACACCCACACCTCCATTGCTCTGCGGGATGCCCTGCTTGGGGTGGGCTTGCCCTTTGTGGAGCTGCACCTCAGCAATGTGCATGCCCGTGAGCGCTTTCGTCACCGCTCCTTTCTTGCCGATAAAGCTGTCGGCGTGATCTGTGGCTTTGGTCCCATCAGTTATTACCTCGCCTTGGAGGGGATGGTGGCTCACCTGCGCAGCCAGGAGCCATGACGGCCGCCCCCACCTCAGAGGTGGCTGCCATTCGCTGGCTGGCGGCCCCTAGCAGCGCAAGCTGGCTGGAGCAGGCCATCGCGCGGCCACAGGAATTGCTGATTGACCATGCCCATTGCGAGCGCAAGGCTGCTGGAGCGGCCCTGCAGCTGATGTTTCGCTACCCCTCCAGTGAAGCTTTAGCCCAGGCGCTCAGCCCATTGGCCCAGGAGGAGCTGGAGCATTTCGATCGGGTGCTGGAGCTGTTGCAGCGGCGTGGCATTGCGCTGCGGCCGCTGCCGGCCCCGGCCTATGGAGCCAAGCTTGCGGGAGAGATCCGCCGTCAGGAGCCGCTGCGTCAGCTCGACAGTTTTTTGGTGGCCGGCCTGATTGAAGCTCGCAGCCACGAGCGCATGGCCTTGCTGGCGGAGCACAGCCCTGATGCAGAGATGCGGTTGCTGTATGGCGATCTGCTCGCCAGTGAGGCCCGCCATTTTGGGCTGTATTGGGTGCTGTGCGAAAAGCACTGGTCCCGTGATGTGATCATTCCGCGCCTCGAGGCCTTGGCGGCGGTTGAGATCGAGGCGCTCAGCGGCTCTCTGGAGCACCCCGAGGATGTCCGCATGCACTCGGTTGGCGTTGCGGCTGGCTGATGGGATGGGGCGGCTGAACCCAGCAACCGGCCAGGTGGGAGCATCGCAATGTCGCCATCAATGCAGCCACCCGTGGCTTGATTGCGGTGTTCTCCTCGCCCCTGAGCGGTGCGTGCTTCAGTCCTGAGCGCCTGCAGCAGTGCTGGCTGCCATGGCTGAGCTGCTGAGGATGTCAGCGCTCCAGCAGTGGGTAGTGCTCAGCGATGGCTTCACCGGTGAACTGCGCCACCCAGCCTTCTGCGTTGTTGAAAAAGCGGATCGCGGTGAATTGGGGTCGCGCCCCCATGTCAAACCAGTGGCGGGTGCCGGCCGGCACCCGGATCCAGTCGTTCTGTTCGCAGAGCAACTGCAACACCTCTGGGCCGATGTGCAGGCAGAACAGCCCTTTGCCCTCGACAAAGAAGCGCACTTCGTCTTCGGCGTGGGTGTGCTCGGAGAGGAACTGCTGGCGCAGCTCCTTGCGCTTGGGGTGATCGGGGCCCACGCTCACCGCATCCACCGTTGGGTAGAGGCCTGCTTCCTGCACCCGGGCGATCTCATCGCTGTAGGCCGTCAGGATCTGCTCGGGTGCAGCGATCGGGTCGAGGTCTGCGCGCGCTGGCCATTGCTGGAACTCCAGCCCCCGCTGGGCGAGCTCCTGGGCAATGAAGGCTGGATCAGTGGTGTGGAGCAGCGGCAGCGGCGGGCTGTCCTCTGACGTGATCACCGGGTAGATCGTCAGCTGGCTCATGGCACCGGTGCGGTGGGTTGGGATGCGCTTGCCCGATACTTCAATGCTGTCACGGTCTAGGTCTTGTCACCCTCCGCCAGCAGCTGCGGCCTCACGATTGTGGGGGTTGGACCGGGGGATCCTGAGCTGATCACCGTGGCCGCGCAGCGTGCCATTCGCTCAGCCCAGGTGATGGCCTACCCGGTGGCGGATCTAGGCAGAGAGGGCATGGCGGCTCGTATTGCTGCCCCGTGGTTGCAGCCTGAGCAGCAACGCCTGCCGTTGCTTTTCCCCATGGTGGAGGCCGCGGCGCCAAGGCGTCAGGCCTGGCATGCGGCCGCCGATGCGGTGGCTGCATGCGTCCAGCAGGGGCAGGCCGTGGTCTTTCTCTGCGAGGGAGACAGTTCCACCTATGCCAGTGCCAGTTATCTGCTGCTGGCCTTGCAGCAGCGGCATCCCCACTGTCCCGTGCGGATGCTTCCCGGGATCACCGCGGCGGCGGCGGCAGCGGCTGAGGCGTCCAGCCAGGGGATGCCCTGGCCGCTGGCGTTGCAGCAGGAGCGTCTGCTGATCCAGCCCACCCCCGATGGGCCGGAGTTATTGCGGCCGCTGTTGCTGAATTGCCGCAGCAGCGGTCAGCCTCTTGTCCTGCTCAAGCTGGGGCGCCGCTGGCTTTGGGTGCGGCCATTGCTCGAGGAGCTGGGACTCCTGGAGTCGGCCATCTACGGCGAGCGGGTGGGCTGGCCGCAGCAGCGGCTCTGCCCGGCTGTCCAGGTGCCTGCTGCGGAGTGCCCGTATTTCTCACTGCTGTTGCTGAGGACTAGCTGGCCTGAGGTGCTGCCCTAAGCCGCTGGCGGCCATGCTGATGAGGTTGCAGTCCGGCTGTGTCCTTTGTTGCCCTGAACCTGGCGGAAGCCACCCCGGTCAATGGCCTCTGGGCTGAGTTGGTGCAGCGACTGGGCCTGTCCAAGGCGGCTCAGGCCTGCCGTCAGGCCCTCGATTTGCAGGCGATGCGCGGCAGTGAGCAGAGCGTGCCGTTGTTGTTGGTCGAGACCTGTGGGGTGGGACTGGTGGAGCGCGAATTGCTGCGGGCCGAGACCGGATTGCCAGTGCCGGAGTGGGAGGGGACGGTGCTGCTCTTCAGCAAGCCGCGGCTGCAGTTGCAACTGATGCAGCTGCAGCGTTGAGAAGTTCCACGGCGTCAGCCGGTGTAGGGGCGCGCATCAACTGCTGACGTAGTTGCGGGGCGCCGGTGAAGCCGGTGCAGGTCCAGCCCATGTGCTTGCGGGCAATTAGTAGGCCGTGATCGCCGCGGGCATCTACTAGGGCCAGCAGCTGTTCGCGGGCCAGGTTCAACCGCTCCAGGGGACCGGGCGTCGGGGGCACCGGCCGGCCGCGCAGGGCTGCATCGATCTGGCCCACTAACCAGGGGGCACCCATGCTGCCGCGGCCCACCATGACCCCGTCAGCTCCGGTCTGCTCCAGGCAGCGGCGGGCATCATCGGGGCTGTTGATGTCGCCATTGGCGATGACGGGGATCGAGAGGGCCTGCTTGACCGCAGCGATTGCGCCCCAGTCGGCCTGCCCCTTGAAGCCCTGCTCCCGCGTGCGTCCATGCAGCGTGAGCAGCTGGGCGCCGGCGTCCTGCAGCTGCTGGCACCAACCGATGGGATCGGCATCAGTGCCGCACCAACCCAGGCGCGTCTTGACGGTGACCGGCACCTGCACGGCGGCTGCCACGGCTGAGACGATGCGCATCGCCAGCTGCGGTTCGCGGATCAGGCCGCTGCCACCGCCTTTTTTGGCGATCTTCTTCACCGGACAGCCCATGTTGATGTCGATCAAAAAGGCACCGGCCGCTTCCGCGCGCCGAGCGGCCTCCGCCATGGCCTCGGGGCGGTGATCAAACAGCTGTACACCGATGGGCCCGCTTTCTGTGCCCAGCTCTTCCACTTTGGCGCGGCCATGGCCCAGTTCCAGGCTGGTGGCGTTCACCATCTCGGTGAACAGCAGGGCCTGATCGCTCCAGCGGCGTACTAGGGAGCGGAAGACCCGATCGGACACTCCCGCCAGGGGCGACTGCAGCACCCGGCAGTGCAGGCTGCGGGGGCAGCCCCGCCCTGAAAGTTCCAGCGGATTGCTGACCATGGCCCCATTGTGCGGCGCCTTGATCACCGCTCTTTGGCCTCAGTGCTTCTGGCTTGGGCGCTCACCGATCGCTGGGGCTCAGTGCGGCGGACTGGATTGGCTGAGCTGCAGACCCAGTTGTCCCTGCCTGCGCTAAGCGTCTCGCGTCAGAGTGAGCGTTTCCTGCAGAGCTGCTTCATCCATGCCAACTCGCCGCTGCCACGGGGGGCCAGGGTTTTGAGCAACACCATCAGCGATGAGCTGCTCTGGCAAGTGCTCAATGACGAGCTCAGTGACCGGGCCGTTTGCGAGCTGATCTGGCAGCGGCTGGGATATCAGCCCGCTCCAGGTGCTCCTGAGGGAGGGCCCTGGCCCGCAGGGCCCCTGACCCCAACGGAATGGGCCGAGGCCTACCCCCTCGCACCGGAGTTCATCGCCGAGCGACCCGCCACCGTCATGCTCACCCGCTCGATCCCTAAACCGCTCAAGCAGTTGCTGAAGCAAGAACTGAACTTTGGCGGTTACACGATCGATCAGCTGGTGCCGCGGCGCACGCGCCGGGCCACGGCCGTCAGCTGGCTGCTGGCCTGGCGGAGGCTGCAGCAGGACCCTGATGCCGCAGGGGATCAGGCCTGAATGGAGACCGGGGTGCCCTTTTGGGTGCGCTGGAACAACCACTTGGCTTGCACCGTGGGCATGCGCACGCAGCCATGGCTGCGGGGCACGCCATAGGGCTTGCCTGCAGCTTCCTGCCAGGGAGCGCCATGCATGCAGATCATGCCGCCGGGGACACACATGGCCCAGGGCACGCCCGGGGAGACATAGCCACGACCCCGCATCGTCACCGAGGTGTGCTTGGAGTCCACCTTGCTCTTGAAGATCGGGGTGGGGCTTGTGGCTTTGCCGGAGCTCACCGGAATGGTGCGCACGAGTTGGGGTCCGTTGTAGGCATAAAGCTTCTGGTCGGAGAGGTCGACCACGATGCTGGTGATGATGAGATCGATCACTAAAGGAGGGCCGTGGGGCGGATAGATTTGCTTCTGAGGTAGCGAAACCGCGGCTTGCTTTTCATCTGCTGGCGCAAATCTCTTTGTCTTGATTAAGGCTGAGCAGATAAAAATAACGGTCTGTTTAAACCTTCTTGGGAGGAAAATAGAGGCTGGCCATCTTCCTCTCCACCACTGAGCTGTAGGGTCAAGACAACGCTGATTACGAGGACAACGCCGTGGCCCTGCCGGTGGTGGCCATCATCGGACGGCCCAACGTGGGCAAGTCCACCCTGGTGAATCGGCTCTGCAGCAGCCGCGACGCCATCGTCCATGACGAGCCCGGGGTCACCCGCGATCGCACCTACCAGGAGGGGAACTGGGGCGGCCGCAACTTCCGGGTGGTGGACACCGGTGGACTGGTGTTCGATGACGACAGTGAGTTTCTGCCCGAGATCCGCGAGCAGGCCAGCCTGGCCATGGCAGAGGCTTGTGTCGCCCTGGTGATTGTCGATGGCATGCAGGGCGTTACAGCGGCCGATGAATCCATTGCCGCCTGGCTGCGCCAGCAGAAGTGCCCCACGCTGCTGGCGGTGAACAAATGCGAGTCACCCGATCAGGGGTTGGCCATGGCGGCGGAGTTTTGGGGTCTGGGGTTAGGGGAACCCCAGCCCATCTCAGCCATCCACGGCGCCGGCACCGGGGATCTGCTCGACAAAGTGCTGGGCTTCCTGCCCCCTGAGGGGGACGAAGAGGAGTCAGAGCCGATTCAGATGGCCATCATCGGCCGCCCCAATGTTGGCAAGAGCAGCTTGTTAAACAGCGTCTGCGGTGAGAACCGCGCCATCGTCAGTCCAATTCGCGGTACGACCCGCGACACGATTGACACCACGATCGAGCGTGAGGGTCATACCTGGAAGCTGTTGGACACCGCCGGTATTCGTC
Source organism: Synechococcus sp. TMED19 (assembly GCA_002168155.1). GTDB lineage: Bacteria > Cyanobacteriota > Cyanobacteriia > PCC-6307 > Cyanobiaceae > RCC307. Next base: position 5,991 of record NHBY01000043.1, read on the forward strand.
GTCGCCGCAGCGTCAATTACGGCCCCGAGTTCTTTGGGATCAACCGCAGTTTCAAGGCGATCGATCGCAGTGATGTCTGCGTCTTGGTGATCGACGCTGAAGAAGGGGTCACCGAGCAGGACCAGCGCCTGGCCGGCCGCATTGAGGAAGACGGCCGCGCCTGCGTCGTGGTCGTCAATAAATGGGACCTGATTGAAAAAGACAGCCACACCATGCCGGCCATGGAGAAAGAGCTGCGCGCCAAGCTTTATTTCCTCGACTGGGCGCCGATGCTGTTTATCTCGGCCCTGTCAGGTCAGAGGGTGGAGCGCATTTTTCCCCTGGCGGCACTGGCAGTGGAGCAGCACCGTCGGCGTGTCTCCACGGCTGTGGTCAATGAGGTGCTGCAGGAGGCCCTCAGCTGGCGTAGTCCCCCCACCACCCGTGGCGGCCGGCAGGGCCGCCTCTACTACGGCACCCAGGTGGCGGTGCGTCCCCCCAGCTTCACGCTGTTCGTCAATGAGCCCAAACTGTTCGGCGATACCTATCGCCGTTACGTGGAGCGTCAGATCCGCCAGGGCCTCGGTTTTGAAGGTTCCCCCGTGCGCCTGTTCTGGCGTGGCAAGCAGCAGCGCGACGCTGAGCGCGATCAGGCCAGAGCCGCCAGCCGCTGATGGATTGGCTGCGGCAGCTTCCACTCGGTCAGTACGTGGCCGGCAGCAGCGGCTGGCTGCGCCGCGTGGACCCGCGGCTCAAGTACGCCTGGAGCCTGGCGCTGCTGCTCACGCCGATCTTGGCCAATGCCACCTGGCGCCTGGCGGTGGTGGGGGTGTTGTTGCTGCTCACCGCCGCTAGCGGCCTGCCCCTGCGCTTATGGCGACGCACCTTGCCGGTGCTGCTGGCTCTGAGCCTGGCGGTGGGTCTACTGGCGGCCCTCCTGCCATCGCCGCGTGAGCAACCGCTGCCGATGCAACGCCCCCCCCAGGAACTGCAGCTGAGCGAGCCTTTGCCGCCGCCACCCTCATGGGAGTTGTGGAAGGCCGGTCCGCTGCGGGTGACGCGCCGCTCAGCGGAGCTGGGTGTGAACAGCGCCACATTGCTGTTCACCGTGCTGCAGAGCGCCAATTTGCTGTTGGTGAGTACCTCGCCGGAGGCCTTGGCCTGGGGACTCACCGCCCTGCTGCGGCCTTTGCGCTGGCTCGGCATCCCGGTGGACCGGCTTGGGTTCCAGCTGCTGCTCGCGCTGCGCTTTCTGCCGCTGGTCCAGGAGGAGCTACAGAACCTGCTGCGGGCGGTGGCCACCCGGGCCGTGAACCTCAAGCAGCTGGGCTGGCGCGGCGTCACCTCTCTGGTGCTGGCGATTGCCGAGCGACTGCTGGCCAATGTGTTGCTGCGCGCTGAGCAGGGGGCAGAAGCCCTGCAGGCTCGCGGCGGACTCTGGCGGGCCCCGGCTCAACTGCGGCTACCGCCAGCTCCAGCAAGGGTTCTTGACACCATGGCCCTGGCTGCGCTGGTGCTGTTGCTGGTGTTGCGCAGCCGATACGGCAACATCTAAGACACTTCCCTTTGGCCTGGTGGGTGCCGTGAGCGTGGAGCGCTATCTCAATCATCCGACCTTTGGCTTGCTCTATCGGGTCTGCCCTGGACCTGATGGCCAGGAGATCTACGCCACGCTCTATGCCCAGCGCATGTTTTTTCGGGTGCTGATCGAAGGCCGTGGAGCCTCCTTTGAGGCGATGCCGTTGTTGGATGCCCGGCACTTGGCTGAGCAGAACCTGCTGCGCCAGCGTCGCCAGCAGGCCGTCGAGCTGCCGCTGTGGAAGAAGCTGTTTGATCAGACCTTCATCTAGGCCCGTGAGCAGGCTGGCGGAGCGCTACAACGCCATCACCGGGCAGCTGCCAAGCGAGGTGTCGTTGCTTGCGGTGAGCAAAGGCCGCCCGGCTGCGGCCATCAGGGAGCTTTACGGACTCGGTCAACGGGCCTTTGGCGAGAGCCGGCTGCAGGAGGCTCTCGCCAAGCAGGAGTCGCTGGCTGATCTGAGCGATATCGACTGGCATTTCATCGGCCGGCTGCAGGCCAACAAGGTGCGGCCCGTGCTGAAGGCATTCGGCACGATTCATGCGGTGGACAGCCTGCCATTAGCCGAGCGCATCAGCCGCATCGCCATTGAGCTCCAGCTGCGTCCGGAGCTTTACCTGCAACTCAAGTTGTTGCCCGATGCCAACAAAGGTGGACTGGAGCCTGAAGCCTTGGAGTCGCAGTGGCCCCTGCTGCAGGCGCTTCCCTCGGTGCACTGGCGAGGGGTGATGCTGATTCCGCCATTGGGCCTCAGTGAGGCGGAACTGCGGGAGCTGTTTTGCCTTGGTGCCCGCTGGGCCGATCAGCTCGGCCTGGAGGGTCGCTCCATGGGAATGAGCAGTGATTGGCCTCTAGCCGCAGAATGCGGCAGCCGCATCGTGCGGGTGGGTAGTTCCCTATTTGGTCATGATTGAGCTGTGAACGGTTGCAACTGCACCCGCTAGACGCTATCCAGGAGCATCACCTCATGGGGCTCACAGCGGTGTCCATCTTTTCGCGTCTCAAGCGTGTTGTCGCAGGCGATGAGTACCTCGAAGACGATTACGACACCGAGTTGGAATACGACGAAGGTATTGAGCCTGAGGATTCCAGCCTTGAGCGCGGCGGTGCCATTGCTCCGCTCGGCACTTTTGATGACAGTGAATCCTTCTCCTCCACCAATGTGATCGGCATGCCGGGCATCTCGTCCAGCGCGGCTGAGGTGATCGTGATGGAACCCCGCAGTTTTGATGAGATGCCCAAGGCCATTCAGGCCTTGCGTGAGCGCAAGACCATCATCCTCAACCTGACGATGATGGAGCCTGACCAGGCCCAGCGTGCGGTTGATTTCGTTGCCGGCGGCACGTTTGCCATTGACGGCCACCAGGAGCGCGTTGGCGAGAGCATCTTTCTCTTTGCCCCCAGCTGCGTGACCGTGACCACCGCCAGCACCGAGGAATCTGCAGCCCCCAGCGTGATGACCCGCGATGAGGATCGCTCTCAGCCAGCGGCCCCCAGTCCGGCTTGGGGTACTCAGGATGTGATCAACGGTTGAGGTGTCGACCCGTTTTGGCGTGATTGGCCTGGGCCGCATGGCCCAGGCCCTGGTGATCCCGATGCTGGAGAGCGGTCTGCTGCAACGCTCTGAGCTGATCGCTTCTGTGGCATCGCACCGCTCGGCCCAGGAGCTCTCTAGCTCCTTGGACTGCAGCGTTGGCACCGATCCGTGTTTGTGCCTTGAGGCTGATGAGCTCTTGCTGGCCCTCAAGCCCCAGCAGCTGGATGGATTGATTGATCAACTTGGTGGCCGTTCGGCCATTGCCGCTGCAGCGCAGCGTTCAGGCGAGCCGCCTTTGCTGATTTCGGTGCTGGCTGGTGTGTCCCTGCAGCGCCTGGAGCAGTCCTTCCCTGGTTGGCAGGTCGTGCGGACCGTGCCCAATACTCCAGCTCTGGTGCGTCAGGGCCTGGTGGGCCTCAGCTACGGCGAGGGGGTCAGTGCCCAGCAGCGCGAGCGGGTGCAGCAGCTTTTTGGTGGGGTGGGTGAAGTTCTCGANCTGCCTGAAAGTCAGCTGCCTGCTTTTCTGGCCCTGACCTCCTCAGGCCCGGCGTTTGTGGCTCTGGTGGCCGAAGCNATGGCTGATGGTGCTGTTGCTGCTGGNCTGCCGAGGCGACTGGCCCATCATCTGGCCCACCGCACCCTTTCCGGTTCTGCTGCNCTGTTGCATGAGCAGGAGCTCCATCCCGGTGAACTCAAGGACATGGTGACGAGCCCTGCTGGTGCCACCATCGCCGGTATTCGCGTGCTGGAGAACTCTGGCCTGCGCTCAGCGCTGCTTGAGGCGGTGCTGCGCGCTGCAGAGCGCAGCCGTGAATTGGGCTGANCTCAGCTCTGCTTTTGACCAATCCGTGGTTCGGTGCCNTTGAGNAGGCGTTGCATGTTGCTGCGATGACGCCAGATCACCATCGCTGCTGCAATAACGCCGAGCAGCAGGTAGGCGATGGGTGTGGGTTGGCGACTGGTTCCCGATGCCNGCATCAGCAACGGCAACGTCAGGGCNGCGATCACGCTGGAGATTGACACGATCCGGGTCGTCGTNAGGATCGTTAGAAAGATGCCGAGGCAAGCCAGGCCTACCGCCGGGAGCAGGCCCAGCAGCATGCCCAGACCCGTGGCCACCGCCTTACCTCCCTTCCAGCCCAGCCACACCGGCCAGATGTGACCTGCCAANGCCGCTAGGCCGGCGGCCACCAGCCAGCTGTGGGCATCAGGGCCGAGAACGGCGCGAGCGAACACCACCGCAGCGCTGCCTTTTAAGACATCAAGTAGGAACACCACCAAGGCTGGACCCTTGCCGACCTGGCGCAGCACATTGGTGGCGCCGGTGGAGCCGGAGCCGTGCTGGCGGATGTCGATGCCCTTGAGCCAGCGCCCAGCGAGGTAGCCGCAGGGAAGGCTACCCAGCAGGTAGCCGATNAGCACCATTACTGTTGCCATTGCGTTCAAAGCAGCTCCTCCTCGTAGGCNAGTTCTTGGGGATCAGCGGCAAAGACGAGCCATAGGGGGAACTGCAGGATGCTGGTCTCCACCACCCGCTCAGCNGCATCGACGACGATGAAGGGCAGCTCCCCTTNCTCCTCCAGCCGGTCAGCNCGTTCGACAAGGGCATCGGGTCGCTCGAAGAGCACCACACCGCTGTTGGGACCAAAGTCTTCTCGCGCCAGGCCAAGGCAATCCTGCANACCGCGGCGCCAGTCCCCCAACCGTTCAGGNGCGCCGGCGAGGACTAGGGTCTGNAATCGATCACCGTAGAGCTCGCCCAGCAGGCTGATGGCAGCGCCGGTGACCAGCACATTGCGGTTGCGGCTGCCCCCACTGGGCTGAGCACCGCGACCTCCCTGCTCAAGAAACCAGTCCAATAAAAGCTTGTGGCCAGTCTCATCGAGGCTGCGGCGTAGCTTCCAGGGGCCGGCATGGAAATCAGGGTTGTCGCGGTAGTTCCCCAGCCGTTCACCGATCAGCTCAGCTTCTCCGGCAAATAGACCGCTGGCGGCGGCAGCCACGGGCTCTGTTGCTGTTGTGCTCTCGGCGGCAGCGTCGTTGTTCGCCTGTTGATCGAGTGGTGAAGGCTGCACGCTGAGGGTTTCCGGGACCAGCTGCAACTGCTCAACGCTGCGGGCCAGATCCACCAGAGCTCCTTGGAGGTAATCCTGGAATCCCTTGACGCGGCGACTTAGTCCATCGGCTTGGCCGGTGAAGTGACTGTTGATCTCCTGTTGCAGCTGCTCGCGGCGCTGCTCTAACTCCTTGATCTCCTGCTCCAGGTTTTGGCGCTGCTGCTGAAGCTCTTGCAGGGCTAGCTGCTGCCAGCTGGGTTCCGGTGGTGAGGGCGTTTCCAAGGGGGGCCCGTGGTGCCAGTTCAGTGTGACAGCCGCTGCAGATGTGTCATTGAATACAAAAACAAAGGGGTAAAGGCACGGTTCTGGATGCAGTGGCAGTAAAACGAATCAATCTCACAGCTGGAATCGCATGATTCAGGGTTTCTCACCGCCCATGCGCCGCCTGATTCGCCGCCGCCTTAGTAAGGCTCTCGGTACCCAGGCTGAATTGGTGAGCCTGCAGGCCGATCAAACCAGCGGGCAGGCAAATGGGTATTGCACGGCCCAGGGCCGTTTGTCGTGCTTTCGTTTCAGTGCAGGCGGAAGGTTGGTGCTGCTCAAGCCTTTGTTGAATCTGTTC
>NHBY01000044.1 GCA_002168155.1 Synechococcus sp. TMED19
GCAAACCGTCATCAAGGGTGGTGGGGTTGAGCCCCAGTTCGATGAAGCAGCGGTTGTCCACGATCAAATCGTTTTCCACAGCTTCGTTGCGCGGATTGGGCAAGTTGTTGATTTGCGCGCCGGTAATGCTGGCGACCTTTTTGGCTAGCTCACCGACCTGATGGCTTTCGGTCATCTGGTTGAAGATCTTCACCCGCTCGCCTGCAACTGGGGGGTTCTCCAGAGCGAGTTGCACGCAACGAACTGAGTCGCGGATGTGGATGAAGGCGCGGGTCTGACCGCCAGTGCCATGCACAGTCAGGGGGTAGCCAATGGCGGCCTGCATCAGAAAGCGGTTGAGCACCGTGCCGTAATCACCGTCGTAATCAAAACGATTGGTCAGGCGAGGGTCGCGGTCGGTTGCGTCGGTGTTGGTGCCCCAGACGATGCCTTGGTGCAGGTCAGTGATGCGGACCTTGTCGTTTTTGTTGTAGTAGAGGAACAGCAACTGATCCAGCGTCTTGGTCATGTGATAGACGCTGCCAGGGCTGGCCGGGTGCAGGATCTCCTCTTCAAAGCGGATGCCGTCAGGCTGAGGGACCTCGACCTTGAGATAGCCCTCAGGGATGGTGGCCCCGCGATGGGAGCCGTATCCATAGACCCCCATGGTGCCCAAGTGCACCACATGAATATCAAGCGTGCTCTCGACAATCGCCGCGAGCAGATTGTGGGTGCCGTTGACGTTGTTATCGACGGTGTAGCGCTTGGTGGCGCTGCTCTTCATTGAGTAGGGAGCAGCCCGCTGTTCAGCGAAGTGCACCACGGAATCCGGCTTCTCTTCCAGCAGCAGATCCAGCAGACGCTGGTACTCATGGGCAATGTCCATGTGGACAAAGCGCATGGGAGTACCGCCGATTTCGCTCCACGCCTTCAAGCGATCACCAATGCTGGTGATCGGTGTGAGGGATTCCACCTCCAGATCGATGTCGATCTTGCGGCGACTGAGGTTGTCGACGATCAGTACGTCATGCCCCTGATCAGCCAGATTCACGGCACACGGCCACCCGCAGAAGCCGTCACCACCGAGAACCAGGACCTTCACGACTGTCTCCTGTCGAACGGAGCCATGCTCCATCCGGGCAAGCTACTACAGGGATCCGGAGCGTCAGCTGATGCGGAAGGCCACCGCCATCATTGCCAGCACGACGGCTCCGCCCAGGCCGATCAGCAGCAGCCGTTTGCCATTGCTCCCAGGAGCAGCAGGCTCCGCGTAACGCATACGGGGCTCTGTGGCGAACATGTTCAGCCTTCCACCGTCTTCCTGGGTAACAGGCATGTGCTTCAAAAGGTTTTGGAGGACCTTATGGAGCCGTAGGCATTTCAGCTCAGACTCTTAAGAAGGTGTTATGTGATTCGCCCCTTTTGCGGTGAGCTGGCACTGGCCTGGTCTTTTTTGGGCATCGCTCCATTGAGATGGCTCAAGCGCCCGGCTTCGGCCGCTAAAGCCATGGCTCTGGCCATGCTGGGTGGATGGCCACTGAGGGCAATGGCGCTGTTGATCAGCAGTGCATCAGCGCCTGCTTCCATTGCCTCGGCGGCGTCACTGGGCACACCGATGCCGGCATCGACCACCACAGGAACCGATGCTTCCTCGATGATCAGCCTGATGTTGGCCAAGTTGCCTAATCCTTGGCCGCTGCCGATCGGAGAGGCCAGCGGCATCACAGTGGCGCACCCGATCGCTTCCAGTCGCCTGGCCAACAGTGGATCCGAATTGATGTAGGGCAGAACGGTGAAACCCTCTTGAACCAGCTGTTCAGCGGCTTCCAACGTGCCCACTGGATCAGGCAGCAGATAGGGGCCAGGTGGGATCACTTCCAGTTTCACAAAGGTGTTGTCGGGCTGCCCGGCCAGGGCTGCAAGTTCCCGTCCCAACCGGGCTACCCGAATCGCTTCCTCCGCTGTGGCGCAGCCGGCGGTGTTGGGCAGCATCCAGATCCGGGACCAGTCAATTGCTTCCATTAATCCGCCGTGGCCTGGTGCACCGCTCTGCACTCGACGCACAGCAACAGTCACGATCTCGCAGCCACTAGCGGCAATGCTCTGCTGCAGTGAGGGGATGTCGGGATATTTGCCGGTGCCGGTCATCAGCCGGCTATGGAAGGAGCGACCGCCGATCAGCAGGGGGTCGTTCTGGGGGGCGGAGGCATTCATGGTCTGATCGTGGAATGGGGAGCCCATCGGGTGCAAGGCCTGCGTGCCAACCGAACGGATGGCGTTCTGGCGACTTGCCCCCGTGCTTTGGCGGTTACTGCCCCTACGGTGTGGCCACAAGGCTTGCAACGTCCGTGCCGCTGCCGTTTCTTCCCCTGTTGGCGATGTCCGAGCCGGACTTCGTCCCCTTTCAGCAGCCCGCTTCGGCAGCCGTCAGTCCCCTGCTTGTGGAGCCTGTTGAACCGCTTGATGCCGATCGCATCGAGGTCAACAACTTTGATCCCACCAAGCGGGCCCGTCAGATGGCTGTTGAAATGCCACGCCAGTGGTCAGGCATCCTGCGCCAGGTGCGGTCTAATCAGAAGCTTCCTGCTGAGCTTGAGCTCAAACGCCTGGTACCCCTAGGTGAAATCGTTGATCTCTTTGGCACGATCACGATTGCCGGCAAAACCGTGCCGGTGCAGGGAAATATCAATATGAACAGTGATCAGCTGACGCTGCTGCTGCTTGGTGATGATTTGCCTGCCGGCCTTGAACCTGGGGGTAATTTCTTGGGGCTGCAGATGTTCAAGCTCAGTCGCTGGGTGGGACCTCGGATCACCAGCCGTGGGCATGTCCTTCAGCTCGATCCTCTTACTAAGGAGATACCGCCTGTTCGCGGGCTGTGGTGAGGTTTACCCCTTAGGTCGTAGCAATTTGAGCCGCCGAGTTGCTGTGCGATTGCCAGGTTCAAGTTCCAGCGACTTTCGGTAGAGCTCAACAGCTTCATCACCCTTCTGCTGCTTTTCTAGTGAGAAGGCGAGATTATTGAGAGCGACCGGGTAATCCTCCCGAGCCTTCAAGGCCAGGCGGTAATGGCGTACAGCCTCGTTGTGGTTCTGTTGAGCTGCTAGGCAAAAGCCCAAGGCATTTTCGATCAGCGCCTGGGCTTCAGGTGGCTCCGAATTGGCCTTCTTGGCGGCACGTTTGAGGCTCGCCGCGGCCTGCGCGAATAGGCGTTTGTCCAGTTGCACTGAACCCAACTCGTACAGGCTTGCTGCATCGGCATCACTGGCTTGGCAACGGCGTTCGAGATCAAAGAGCTGACCCTCCTGCCGGCGGACACGCAAAACTTGGCGGCCAACGACTACCGCCACAATGCTCAGTAGGCCAATAAGCCCCAGCAGATAGGCCTGGGGCAGGGCAATGTTCATCAGGGCTTGGAATTCAGGCCTTGGCGGCGTTCACCACCGTTTCAAAGCTGGTTGGGTCCAGCACCGCGAGCTGGGCAAGCATCTTGCGGTTTAGACGCACATCCGCCTTCTTGAGGCCACCGATCAGTCGGCTGTAGCTCATGCCGTTGATGCGGGCGGCCGCATTGATGCGGGCGATCCAGAGGCGTCGGAAATCGCGCTTACGCCGGCGGCGGTCGCGGTAGGCGTTGCAGAGGGCCTTCATGACCCGCTGGTTAGCGGTACGGAAGAGGCTGCCGTTGCTGCCGCGGAAGCCGCGGGCTAGACGCAGGATCTTGTTGCGGCGGTTACGGGCGACGTTGCCTCTTTTAACGCGAGCCATGGTTCAGGACTTTCAGGTTTAAACGGTTCGAAGGTGCCGGGATCAACCGGCGTAGGGGAGCATTCCCTGCACTCGGTCGTGGTCGGTGTCATCAACAACGACCATCGTGCCTAGGAAGCGCTTGCGTTTGGAGCTTTTATGGTCGAGCAGGTGACTGCGGAAGGCGTGTCGGCGCATGAACTTGCCGCTGCCCGTGAGACGGAATCGCTTGGCAGCTGCCCGGCGGGTCTTGAGCTTTGGCATTTCTGACGCCCTGCGCACAAACAATCAACCTACGGTGTCGACCTCCTTTCCGCCAAGTTTTTCTTTGAGGCCCCTAACGCCGCTGTTCCTTGGTCTTGTCTTGATTAGCAGCGCTTGCCGGCCGGCCCCCCGCGCTGCTGCGCCATCTGTACCTGAGGGTTCTGCAGCCGCGCCGTTGCACTGGCCCACTACCCCACCGCCTCCGTTGCTGGGGGAGAACCCTGAGCTTTGGGTCAGCCTGGCGGCTCATCTGCCCCAGCAGCGCGGTGGAATGGCTGAGCCGCTGGTGCTTCAAGCCGCTGCCGGCAGCCTCAGCCTCACCTCAGAGGATGGTCAGCGTTTTGACGCCAGCCTGTTGCAGCTGCGCTGGCAGCAGCGCCAACTCAATCCACCACTCACGATTGAGCGGGAGGTCTTGGGTCCTTTCCCTTCCCATGAATCAGCTGAGCAGCAGGCCCAGGTTTGGCGGCAGCGCGGAGCTGATGCGGTGGTGGCCCACCCTGATGACTGGGAGGTTTGGGCGTCGGCTGGCAGTCCTCCAGCCACTGGGTCAGCGCGCTTGGTGCGTCAGACCTTCGATCGCCGCTGGCAACCGTTTATTGAGCGAGGTGATCAGCTGATCGCTTTGCAAGGGCCCCTGCTGATTGAGGCGCACGATGGTCTGCTCTGGCGTGGGGCCAGCTACCAGGGACGCTTTCGCTTGCTGGGGGATGCCTATGGCAGTTGGACCCTGGTGCAAGAGGTGCCGATCGAGGCTTACCTCAATGGTGTTGTGCCCCATGAGATGGGAGCTGGTTCGCCGACTGAGGCCCTTAAGGCCCAGGCGATCCTGGCGCGGACCTGGGCTGTGGCGAACCAAGGGCGCTTCTACATCGATGGTTATCACCTCTGCTCAGATACCCAGTGCCAGGTGTACAGCGATCCATCGCTTGCCGGTTCAAGGTTGCGTCAGGCCCTGCGCAGCACCGCCGGCCAGGTGCTCACCTGGAATGGCAAAGCCGTGCATGGGGTCTACAGCGCTAGCAATGGCGGCATCTCCGCTGGCCTGGAGGAGGTGTGGCAGGCGGCTGCCCAGCCATATCTAAAGCCTTCCATTGATGGTGATGCCGCTGCCCAAACGGCCTTGGCGTTGCCGATCAGGGATGACGCACAGGTGCGTGCTGTTTTGCAGCGTCAGGGTCTCTATGGGGAGGCTCATCCCCGTTATCGCTGGAGCCGCACCTACAGCGCCCAGCGCCTCAGCGCGCTGGCCAAAGCTGCCGGTCAGGAGATTGGCGTTGTTCAGCAGGTCGTGGTGGAAGGCCGCGGCCCTAGTGGCCGGGTGTTGAACCTCAAGTTGGTTGGAACCACTGGCAGCTGGACTTTGGTGCGCGATCAGATCCGTCGCCGTCTGCGGGGCCTACCCAGCACGCTTTTTGTTGTGGAGCCCCAGGGTCCTGCTCTTTGGATTTTTGATGGCGGTGGCTTTGGTCACGGGTCGGGTCTCTCCCAGGCCGGGGCCATTGATCTGGCAGGCCGTGGCTGGAGCAGCGAGCAGATCCTTTCCCACTACTTCCCTGGAGCTCAGCTTGAGAGTCTGAAAACCCTTCCACCGGAGGGATCCCCTTAAAGTCAGTTACTCAGTGCAGGGGGCCATGCTGTCGGGCGATTCCGCTGATCATGAATCGTCCGTCTCAGCTGCGGTTGAGGACCTGACCCATTCGGACGGTCGCCGACGTAAAGCGCTGCTGGTGCTGATTGCATGCCTGGGGGCTGGCGCAGCGCCGCATTGCTTGGGACCCTTGCGGGGCTTGTTACCCGCTATTGCTGCCGCCTTGCTGCTCGGGGCCTACAGCATCAGCACCTTGCGCTCGGGACGAACGCCTCTCAGTACGGAGCAAGACCAAGGCTCTGAATCTGAATCTCTACCAGCTGTCGATGTTCTTGTTGCGGCCAGAGATGAAGAAGCGGTGATCAGCCGTTTGGTGGAAGCCATCGCACGCCTGGATTACCCCGCTGATCGGCTCAGTCTTTGGGTCATGGATGACGGAAGCGAGGACCGCACTCCGCAGATTTTGGAGGAGCTCAGCCGGCAACATCGTTTCCTCAATGTGCGCCGGCGTCAGCGCAATGCTGGTGGGGGTAAGTCCGGTGCCCTCAATGCTCTGTTGCCCCAGCTCAAGGGGGACTGGATGCTGGTTCTTGATGCAGACGCTGATCTCAACCCTCAGTTGCTGCAGCGTATCCAGTTCCATTTGCGTAGCTCTGCTTGGGGGGCAGTTCAACTGCGTAAAGCCGTTTTGCAAGGTGATGCCAGCTGGCTGACGCGTTCTCAGGCTCTGGAGATGGCTTTTGACGCTGAAATGCAGATCGGCCGCATTGCCAAGGGGGGGATCGGAGAACTGCGTGGGAACGGCCAGCTGCTCCGCCGGGAGGTGCTACTTGCCTGTGGTGGTTTCAACGAAGACACGGTCACCGACGATCTCGATCTCAGCTTCCGTCTGCTATTGGGGGGCCATGCCGTAGCTGTGATCTGGAACCCTCCGGTGCAGGAAGAGCCCGTCACCCGTTGGTCAGCTCTGCTGCGTCAGCGTCAGCGCTGGGCGGAAGGCGGTCTGCAGCGCTTTCTTGATTACTGGCCATCGCTGCTTTCGAATCGCCTCAGCCTTCGTCAGCAATTGGATCTGCTGGTGTTCTTCCTGCTCCAGTACGCCCTGCCGATTGCGACGGTTGGAGATTTAATCGCTTCCCTGGGCTTTTGGCAGTTGCCCCTGCTCTGGCCTTTGTCGGTGTCGACGCTCACTCTCAGTGCGGTGGGCCTTCGCCGAGCTGGCCTTCAAAGCAGCGAGGGACCGCCTCTGCCAGCAGTGACGCCGTTGAACGTGCTTGTAGCCAATACCTATCTGATCCACTGGTTTCTTGTGATCCCGTGGGTGACAGCCCGTATGGCCCTGCGTCCGAAGCGCTTGGTCTGGGCCAAGACCGTTCACGCTGGTTTGACGACTAGCAGTTGATCAGGCAGCGGTGTCACCGCTCTCTTCTGGATTGTTGACTACAGCCCCATCGAAGAATTCAGCTAGCCGGCGCGCCTGCTTCTCCAGTTGATCTCCATGGCCGCTAGGAGGTGTTGCAGCTGATCTTGGATTGGCTGGGGCCAGCTGTGTTTGGACCGTTGCGGTTGGCTCCGCTGGTTTTGCGATCTCCATCGCGGGCTTGGGCTGAGATTCCGGAGTCACCGCTGGGGCCGGTTTGGCGGGGGGGGGCGCCGAGGCGGCTGGCTGAGGTTGTGGCGGCACCGGTGTAGGAGCCCCAGCCCCAGCCAGTGGTGCAGGTGAAGTTGTATCGCCAGGGAAGTCTTCTTTGGGTGGGGCCGGCTGTCCTGTTTCCAGTACCACCTGCCGCGGTTGCCCCAGCACCTTGGCTGCGGCTTGTTCCAGTAGCGGTAGTCGGCTTTGCACCATTCCCACCCAGTTCGGGGCCACACGCACCACGGCCCGTTGGCTGTCGAGCCGCACTAGCTCCCCCTGCTGGGTCAGCAACATGCGGGTGGAGGGCAGCTCAAGGCTGGCCAGGATCTGCTGCCAGAGGGCGCTCAGATCAAGACTCTGGGCAGCTGCTGTTGGTGTTGTTGCTGGGGTGGATGCAGCTTCTGCTGATGACTGGGCTTCCACTGGCTTGGACGTTGCCGGCAGTGGATCTGGTGCCGGCGGTGGAGCTGCAACCTGTGTTGGAACTACAGCTGTTGTTTTGAGTGCCGCACTCTCTGCTGCTCCTTTAGCGGTATCTCTGGCTGCTGGGACTGCTGCTGGTTCAGCTAGCAGTCCCAGCAGCAGCACCTCCAGCCACAGCCGTGGTTGGGCGCTATGGCGCAGTTGTGATTCGCTGCCCTTGAGGCCCTGCTGCCAGCGCAATAACCGCGCTTGTCCCAACCTTGCAGCCAGGGGCGGCAGAGCGTCGCGATTGGCTGGGGAGAAGCTTGTCAGCTCCAGGTGCTTCGGTGCCGCTTGCGCCAGCACGAGGTCCCGCAGCAGGCCCGCCAATCCCTGCAGCACGGCTGCTGGTTCACGTCCGCGATCGAGCAGGTTGCGACAGCTCTGCAGCAGTTCAAGCGGTTCGGAGTCCGCTAGGCCTTCGGCGAGTTGCAGCAGCTCCTGCTCAGGCACCGCTCCCAGCAGTTCCCAGACGGCGTTGGGTTCCACCGGTGGCGGCAGCAAGCTGAGCTGATCAAGCAGGCTTTCGGCATCCCGCAGTCCTCCCTGGGCTAGCTGTGCCACGAGATGAAGGGCAGGCGCGCTGATCTGGATCTGCTCCATCTCAGCGATCCAGCTCAAGTGCTGCTCTAGGGCCTGCAGTGGAATGCGGCGGAAATCAAAGCGCTGGCAGCGGCTCAGGATTGTGGGCAGCACCCGCTGCGGGTCGGTGGTGGCCAGGACAAAGACCACCCGTGGTGGTGGCTCCTCCAGCGTCTTGAGCAGGGCGTTGAAGGCGGCAGTGGAGAGCATGTGGCATTCATCCACCACATAAACCTTCCAGCGCGCCTGCACCGGCGCAAAGCGTGACCGCTCGATGAGATCGCGGATGTTGTCCACCCCGGTGTTGGAGGCGGCGTCGATCTCAATCACATCTAGGGCGCTGCCGCTCGCGATCGAGGTGCACAGCTCACAGGTGCCGCAGGGTTCAGGAGTCGGCCTCTCACTGCTTAGGCAGTTGAGGGAGCGGGCGAGGATTCTGGCGCTGGAGGTCTTGCCCGTACCTCGTGGTCCGCTGAATAGATAGGCCGGCGCAATGCGTCCGCGCTTAAGGGCGTTGCTCAGCGTGGTGGCAATGGCCTCCTGGCCTACAAGCTGGTCAAACCGCTGCGGTCTGTACTTGTGGTGCAGCGGTTCGTAGGCCATGGAGGGAGGCTACTCAGACTCAGTGCTTTGCTTCAGCAGTTTCTGCAGCTGGCTTTCAAGCTCATCAATGGCCGCCAGTTGATCGGCCAGGTTCTGGGCCTCCAGCCGCAGGTTTGGCTGCTGTTGCTCGCCTCCTTGCCACCACTGCTCCATCTGCCTCAGCTCCTTCTCAAGCCGTTTCTGCAGTTGCTGACGCAGGCTGGACAGTTCGCTCAGAGCTCTTCTAGCGACGCTGGCTCCCTGCTCGATGTTGATGCCCTTTTGCAGCAGCATCCTGACGCCAGCGAGCAGGGCAGCTGGCAGCATCTGGCCAAGAGCCAGGGCGCCGATGGCTCCGCTCCCTAGGGCTCGCTCGACCTGTCCGCTTCTGTGCTGACCGGTCTTGCACCACACTGCAAAGTGCTCGCAGTTATTGAACAACAGGTTGTAGCGCTGCTCGCCGATGCGGCTCATGGCTCGGCGCAGGGTTAGGCCGGTGGGATCGGCCTCGGCGTGATCGATTACCCGCGGGCTTTCGCCGCTGGTGAAGTCGTCAAGGCTGCTGCGCAGGATCTGTTCGCCTTCGAGGTAGTGAGCAACGGTTCCATCCCCCAGGTCGATGCCGTGGTGCATGAACAGCCCGTGGCGCCGGGGCACCTCGAGGTGATCACCCGCTGCCACCGGTTCAGGCCGACTGCTGTTCCAGGGTGCTCGGGTGCGGTACGACTTTGGAGCCGTGGCGTTCTTCCACCAGTGCTTCGGTGATGACGAACTTCTGCACTTCGCTCTGGGAAGGCAGGTCGTACATCAGGTCCAGCATTAGCTCTTCGACAATGCCGCGCAGGGCGCGGGCACCGGTCTTGCGGCGGTGGGCTTCGCGGGCAATGGCCTGGACAGCACCGGGCTGGAACTCAAGCCGCACACTGTCCATCGAAAGCAGGGTCTGGAACTGCTTAACCAGCGCATCTCTGGGCTCGGTGAGAATGGCCTCAAGCGCCTGCTCATCGAGCGGTTCGAGTACAGCGCTGACAGGCATGCGGCCAATAAATTCAGGGATCAGGCCGTACTTGACCAGATCGTCCGGCTCAAGGTTGCGCAGAACTTGGCTGGCTTCCTGGTCCTTCTGACGGGTTCGTCCGCGGTTCTCGCCAGGGACAAAGCCGATGGCATTGCGGCCCATACGCCGCTGGATCACATCTTCGAGGCCGACAAAGGCACCACCACAGATGAACAGGATCTGGCTGGTGTCGATCTGAATGCAGTCTTGGTAAGGATGTTTGCGGCCGCCCTGGGGAGGAACATTGGCCACGGTCCCCTCCAGCATCTTGAGCAAGGCTTGCTGCACTCCTTCACCTGACACATCGCGGGTGATGGAAGGGTTCTCGCTCTTGCGCGCAATTTTGTCGATCTCGTCGATGTAGATGATGCCTCGCTGGGCCTGCTCCACATCAAGGTCAGCTTTCTGCAGCAACCGCAGCAGGATGTTTTCCACATCCTCGCCGACATAGCCCGCCTCGGTGAGGGTCGTGGCATCGGCAACAGCAAAAGGTACCTCCAGCATTTCAGCCAGGGTCTGGGCCAAGAGGGTCTTACCGCAGCCGGTTGGGCCGATCAGAAGAATGTTCGATTTGTGCAGGCGAGTGGCGCTTTCATCGCTTTCTCCATTGCCATCGCCTTGCCAAGCCAGACGTTTGTAGTGGTTGTAGACCGCCACGGAGAGCACCTTTTTGGCGTCGTTCTGACCAACAACCTGACTATCAAGGAAGCTCTTGATCTCCTGGGGCTTGGGGATCGTGGCGAGTGTGGGAGCAGGCTTGGAGGGCTTGCGGGCTGGGGCTGACTTGCGGCTGGGTTCAGAGGTGTTCTGACGGGCACTGCCATGGCCATCAACCAACTCTTCATCGAGGATCTCGTTGCAGAGATCGATGCATTCATCGCAGATATAGACGCCAGGTCCGGCGATCAGCTTGCGCACCTGTTCCTGGGATTTCCCGCAGAACGAGCACTTCAGGTGGGCGTCAAATTTTGCCATCGCCTGTTGCTAGGTGCCTCGGTCACAGGATCGGGCGGAAATGGCCCGGCGTCACCCCCCTGAAGAGGAGACAGATAATTGTCAGTCGCGTACGACACGATCAATCAGGCCGTAGGCCACGGCCTCATCCGGTGAAAGAAAGTAGTCCCTGTCAGTGTCNTCAGCGACTTTGCTGAGATCCTGTCCCGTGTGAGAGGCGAGAAGACCGTTCAGTGTTTCTTTGAGATACAGAATTTCTTTCGCCTGTATTTCGATATCAACGGCCTGACCCTGGGCTCCTCCAAGGGGTTGGTGGATCATGATCCGCGCATTGGGCAGAGCAAGTCGCTTGCCTTTGGCGCCNCCGGAGAGCAGAAAGGCCCCCATGCTTGCTGCCAAGCCGTAGCAGATCGTGACCACATCAGGGGCCACCTGCTGCATGGTGTCGTAGATCGCTAGGCCGGCGGTGACGGAACCGCCAGGTGAGTTCACGTAGATCTGGATGTCCTTCTCGGGATCTTCTGCTTCAAGGAACAACAGCTGGGCAACGATTGCATCGGCTACTGCGTCATCAACGCCAGTGCCCAAGAAGATGATCCGCTCACGNAGCAGGCGGGAGTAAATGTCAAAGGCCCTCTCACCGCGGCCGGATTGCTCGACCACGGTCGGAACCGTGGTGTTTTGCCAATGGCTGTGGATCGGATGATGGCTGACTGCTTCGATCACGGGCCGCGGTTGTGGTGACGTCAATCTATGGGGCTTGCTCAGTCCGCTGAGGTTTCCGTTGTTTCCACNGCGTCGCTTTCGTCAGCCTTGGCCTTGGNCTTNGCCTTNNGCTTTGCTTTCGNNTTNGCCTTGGCCTTGGGCTTGCCTTCGCTNCCTTCAGCCTCGTCGCCCTCGGGCTTGGGATCCACCAAGGTCACGCTGGAGTTCTTNTCAAGCCACTCGAGCAGGGTGTCGCGAAGGAGGTCTTCCGCCACAGCAGCGCGCAGNCGAGCGGGATCAATGCGGTTGGTGTCGCTGAACCCCTGGCTGACCTCCTTGACCTTGGCGTCGATGTCGGCATCGCTGACCGTGATCTCCTCCGCTTNGGCAAGGGCCTTAAGGGCCAGGCTGCGTTGCAGCCGCTCCGTAGCTTCTCCACGGGAGGCCTCGGCCAGATTTTTGACGGTGTCGGGGGTGAATAGCTTTTTGACATCCATTCCCTGCTGAGCCATCTGGGAAGCGGTCTCCTGCAGCAGCGTGTTGACTTCTTCCTTGATCAGACTTTCAGGCAGTTCCACTTCCAGCTGCTCCACTAGGGCAGCGAGCANGGCCTCATGACGGCTTTGCTGTTGGCGCTTCTCGGCGTCCTGCTTCAGACGAGTTTCCAGGTCTTCTTTGAGTTCTGCCAGGGTCTGCTTGTCACTGGCTTGCTGGGCGAATGCGTCATCCAGCTCAGGTAGTTCCCGTGCCTTTAGGTCATCAAGGGTGATTTCGAAGCGCGCCTTGCGGCCCCGGCATTCCTCCTGGGGGTATTCCTCTGGGAATTGGCAATCCACGGANTTGCTCTCACCGGTTTTCATGCCGGCGATCCCTTCCACGAAGCCGGGGATCATGCGGCCTTCTTCCAATTCGACCTCCAGGCCGTTGGCGCTTCCGCCAGCAATGGCTTCAGAGGTGTCTGTGAAGATCCCGCTGAAGCTCACCACNGCCACATCGCCGGTGGCTGCGGCCCGATCGCTGATTGGCACCAAGGCTGCAAGTTGCCGTCGGGACTGCTCGATGAGTTCGTCGATGCGATTGGCGTCGTAGTCGATCCTTACGGCCTCGGCCTTGAGGCCCTTGATGCTTTTCAGCGTCGGGGTCGGAGCTACATCCATCTCCAGGTTCAGCATCAGCTCCTTGGTTGGATCGAACTGCTGCAGCAGGTCTTCAAAGCCTCCGCTCAACTCCGGTTGCCCAAGGACCTCCAGCTTTTCCTGCGCCACGGCATCCCGCAGCACGGCATCCACGAGTTCCTCTAGTGCTGAGGCCTTCACNCGGACGGGTCCGATTTGCTGGATCAGAACCTGTTTNGGCACGCGTCCCGCGCGGAAGCCTGGAAGGCGTACAGAGCGGCCCAGCTTGCTGACCGCGGCCTCATAGGAGGCCTTGCAGCGCTCGGCGGGCACCCCCACCTCCANGGCCATCCGGCTGCCGGGAAGAGTGGAAGTCTTGACCTTGAGGCTGCTGCTCATCGATGCCGTACTGAATACCAAGCCCTCAATCCTAGAAACAGGCGTGCCGTGTGCATCCCCTGGGCTCGGCGACGTATTGTTTGCGAGGAATAGGAAAGTTCAGCTCCAAGGACANCNTCAGGAGCANNNCGTTCCGTCCANTGCTTGGTANCCGCTNCGTCACAGTTGAATCCAGTTACCGCGGCATCGCCGCCCACCGTTGCCATCCTCGGCGCCACCGGTGCGGTTGGTCAGGAGCTGCTGGAGCTTCTCGCTGAGCGGTGCTTTCCGCTCAAGGAGCTGCGCCTGCTGGCCTCACCCCGCTCTGCTGGTCAGAGCATCAGCTTTCAGGGCAAAGAACTCACTGTTCAGCCCGTCAGCGCTGAGAGCCTTGCTGGTGTTGATCTCGTGCTGGCTTCAGCAGGTGGCTCGGTGTCGCGTCAGTGGGCTCCAGTGGCAGTGGAGCAAGGAGCGGTCGTGATTGATAACTCCAGCGCCTTCCGGATGGATCCTCAGGTTCCGCTGGTGGTCCCGGAAGTCAACCCGGAAGCCACCCATACCCATCAAGGGATTATTGCTAACCCCAATTGCACGACGATCCTGCTGACTCTGGCGCTGGCACCGTTGGCGGCCATTCGCTCTCTGCGCCGGGTGGTGGTGAGTACGTACCAATCGGCCAGCGGTGCCGGGGCACGGGCAATGGAAGAGTTGCGCGAGCTCAGCCGTACCGTTCTCGATGGCGGTTCTCCAGTCAGTGAAGTGCTGCCCCACTCCCTGGCCTTCAACCTCTTTCTGCACAACTCCCCACTTGCTGAGAGCGGCTACTGCGAAGAGGAGCTGAAGATGCTCAATGAAACCCGCAAGATCATGGATCTGCCGAAGTTACGGCTGTCGGCCACTTGTGTACGTGTGCCAGTGCTCCGGGCTCATTCCGAGGCGATCAACATTGAATTTGAGTCGCCACTGGGTGTTGAGGAAGCCCGCGCTGCACTGTTGGCCGCTCCAGGGGTGGAGTTGATTGAGGACTTCAGCTCCAATCGTTTTCCCATGCCAACTGATGTCACCGGTAGGGATCCGGTGGCCGTTGGGCGCATTCGCCAGGATTTGAGTGATCCCAATGCTCTTGAGCTCTGGCTTTGCGGTGATCAGATCCGTAAAGGTGCAGCTCTCAACGCCGTGCAGATTGCTGAACTGCTCCTAGAGGCCAGACGATGAGCAACCTCAGCCCTGCTCCGTTTGGCCGGGTGGTCACGGCAATGGTGACCCCATTTGGCACTGATGGGGAGGTTGATCTTCCCTTGACTGCACGCTTGGCGAGATATTTGGTCGCCCATGGCTCTGAGGCTCTGGTGGTTTGCGGCACCACCGGTGAATCCCCCACGCTCAGTTGGGCTGAACAGCACGCGGTGCTCGAGACCGTGCTCCAGGCCGTTGGAGATCAGGTGCCTGTGTTGGCTGGCACTGGGAGCAACTGCACCGCCGAAGCGATCGAGGCCACGGTCAAAGCTGCCGCTCTCGGTGCCCATGGCGCCCTAGTGGTGGTGCCTTACTACAACAAACCTTCTCAGCAGGGGCTGGAGGCTCATTTCCGTGCGATCGCCACAGCGGCACCCGAGCTGCCGTTGATGCTTTACAACATCCCGGGCAGGACCGGTATCAGCATGGATCCGGCCACCACGGCGCGTCTCATGGATTGCGCCAATATCACTTCTTACAAGGCGGCCAGTGGCACCACTGATGAGGTCAGCGCTTTGCGATTGGCCTGTGGTCCACGGCTGGCCATCTACAGCGGTGATGATGGGCTCACATTGCCGATGCTTGCTGTTGGCGCTGTTGGTGTGGTGAGCGTGACCAGCCATGTCGCCGGTCCTCAGCTCAGTCGCATGATTAAGCACTACTTAGAAGGTCGTCCTGCTGATGCATTGGCTCTGCATGAAGAGCTACTGCCCCTGATGGAGGGACTGTTTTGCACCAGCAATCCCACTCCGGTCAAAGCAGCGCTGGAGCTAGAGGGTTTTCCTGTTGGACCGCCGCGATCTCCTCTGATGCCTGCTGAAAGCTCACTTCGGGAATCCCTTGCCGTCCTCCTTGCCGCCCTGCGTCCCACTTGACCCCAGGCGATGGTTGGGCTCATGCGCTCATCCCCTATTCGTTTCGTTTCAGAGATTTGTTCCTACATGACTTCCAACGGTTCCAAGACTCAGCAGCCCTCCCTAAAGGTCATTCCCCTTGGTGGACTGCATGAGATCGGCAAGAACACCTGTGTTTTTGAATTTGGTGATGATCTGATCTTGGTGGATGCCGGTCTGGCTTTCCCCAGTGATGGCATGCATGGTGTCAACGTCGTCATGCCCGACACCAGCTTTCTGAGGGAAAACCAGCGGCGCATCCGCGGCATGATCGTCACCCATGGTCATGAAGATCACATCGGTGGCATCTCTCACCACCTCAAGCATTTCAATATCCCGATCATTTATGGACCCCGTTTGGCCCTCTCCCTGCTGGAGGGAAAGATGGCTGAAGCAGGCGTGGCTGATCGCACCACTCTGCAGACCGTTTCACCACGCGAGGTGGTGAAGCTGGGCCAGCACTTCCGTATCGAGTTCATTCGCAATACCCACTCGATGGCCGACAGCTATTCGCTGGCCATCACCACACCGGTGGGCACCGTCATCTTCACCGGGGACTTCAAGTTCGATCACACGCCGGTGGATGGCGAGCATTTCGACATGGCTCGCCTCGCCCACCACGGTGAACAAGGTGTCCTCTGCCTATTCAGTGATTCCACCAACTCCGAGGTGCCAGGCCTCTGCCCGCCTGAGCGCTCGGTTTTCCCTTGCCTGGATCGCCGTATTGCCGAAGCGGAAGGGCGGGTCATTATCACCACCTTTGCTAGCTCGATTCATCGCGTGGCGATGGTGCTGGAGCTGGCCTTGAAGAACGGGCGCAAGGTGAGTTTGCTTGGCCGCTCCATGCTCAACGTGATCGCCAAAGCCCGTGAGTTGGGTTACATGCGCTGCCCTGATGATCTGTTTGTGCCGATCAAGCAGATCCGTGATGTCCCTGATCGCGAGACCCTGTTGCTAATGACCGGAAGCCAGGGGGAGCCTCTGGCTGCATTGAGTCGGATCTCCCGCGGTGAGCACCCTCAGGTGCAGGTGAAAAGCACGGACACGATCATCTTTTCGGCCAGCCCTATTCCTGGGAACACCATTTCGGTGGTCAACACCATCGATCGCCTGATGATGCTCGGCGCCAAGGTTGTTTATGGTAAGGGCGAAGGTATCCACGTCTCCGGTCATGGCTTCCAGGAGGACCAGAAGATGATGCTGGCGCTCACGCGTCCGAAGTTTTTTGTGCCTGTCCATGGTGAGCACCGCATGCTCGTTCAGCACGCCCGCACGGCCAATTCCATGGGAGTGCCTGAGAACAACACCTTGATTATTGATAACGGTGATGTGGTGGAGCTCACCGCGGATTCGATCCGTAAGGGTGATCCGGTAAAAGCCGGCATCGAACTGTTGGACAACTCCCGTACCGGCATTGTTGATGCCCGCGTGCTCAAAGAGCGTCAGCAGCTGGCAGAAGATGGCGTGATTACTTTGCTGGCCGCAGTGAGCACGGATGGACGCATGGTGGCCCCGCCGCGGGTCAATCTGCGTGGTGTGGTGACCACAGCCGAGCCCCGCAAGATGTCGATGTGGGCCGAACGTGAGATCAACTGGGTGCTCGAAAACCGTTGGAAGCAGTTGTCCCGTGATACCGGTGGCAAGGCACCAGAGGTGGATTGGGTTGGAGTTCAGCGCGAGATTGAAGTGGGCTTGCAGCGCCGTCTGCGCCGCGAACTGCAGGTGGAGCCACTGATTATCTGTTTGGTGCAACCGGCTCCTGCCGGTACGCCGGCCTACAAGTCCAAGGCCATGGATGAGAAGGACGACCGCCCGGCACCGCGCAACCAGCGCGGTGGACGTGATGGTGGTCGTGGTGGTCGTGATCGCGGCGGAGAGGGTGGTGATCGCGGCGGCAACGACAATCGTCAGCGCCGTCGTCGCTCCACTGCTATCGCCGGTTAAGACACGCCGCTGAGATCGACCAGTAGCCAGCCTTCACTGAGGGTTCGTTGGCTGGCACCTGTTGATTCAGTCATCCTTCCCGAGAGCGCTTCGTTCTCAGCGGCAGGGTTGGGCTTGAACGCTAGATCTGCATCGGCATCCAGGAACTCAGGCTCCGGCGTGAACTGGCTGTTGTCGTCATCTGGCTCGTGAATGTTGATGCCGCACTGCGTCAGGCCCTCCTCAGCGAGCTGCCTGTAGGGGCCATCGGCGCAGAGCTCAAGCACCCGTTCGTAGCTGCGGATGGCCGCGGCTTCGTTTTGTAAGCCAAAGACATGCACGTACCCCTGCAGCAGCAGGGCACGTAGTTCATTTGGGTTTTCAAATAACACCGCATCAATGAGGCGGAGTGCTCCGGCAAAATCGCGTTGTTGGTAGGCCTGCTCGGCTGCTTCGTACGTCGCTGCGGGCTCTGATCTGGGCTCCTCTGTGACTGTCGGTTGGCTGCTTGATTCCGATCGTGGGGGCGTTTCAGCCTCTGCTTCGCTCATGGCTGTGATCTCCTGCGGCTCCTGCGGGAGTTCATCTGGTTCCGCTGCTGTTGCCGTTTGCGCAGCTTTGTGATGGAGCTGTTCCATCCAGGGTGTGGCCGGGGGTGGCTCACTGCTGGTGATGGTTGAACTGCTCTGTGGCTTTCGGCGTTGTTGTTGCTGAGCTTCGGCGCGAACACTGACAGGGCAGTTTTGGAGCCCTTCTTCTGCCAGATTTCGGTAGGTGCCCTCAGGGCAGAGTTCAAGGACTCGCCTGTAGCTAGCAGCGGCTACCTCCGGCTGCTGAAAGCCAAAGAAGGCGATGTAACCCTGGAGCAGTAGGCCGCGCAGATCGTCCGGCTCCTTGCTGAGATGGATAGCTACTAGATCGCGCGCTTCCGAGAAGCGGTGCTCGGCGTAGGCCTGCTCGGCTGCGTCGTAGCTCATGGGGTGATCTGCAGCCGAATCCATTTCCGATTCCAGCTCAGTTGGGCACCACCGGCCAGATCCCA
>NHBY01000045.1 GCA_002168155.1 Synechococcus sp. TMED19
TAAGTTCTCTGGGTCACATTCCTCGGTAGCTCAGCGGTAGAGCGGTCGACTGTTAATCGATTGGTCGCAGGTTCGAATCCCGCCCGGGGAGTTTTATTTTCAACCCAAACCTCAGCAGGTTTCAGATCTGAAGCCGAAGAGAAGTGCGCGGAATTAGGGTTTAAACACTAAGAAACTCTTTAGTTTGCGTGGTTTTTTGCTGCTTAATGCGAATTAAGTGTCGAAGGGCGCCACAGAAGGCAGCCGAACAAAAGTTTCTCCCTATAGTTATTTCGATAAAACCGCAAGATCGTTCGGGCACATTCCGCGATCCAACTGCCCTTTGCCCCAGGTTCGATGAAGCCCTGCATTCTCTTGATCGAAGACGACCGGGACATGCGCGAGCTGGTGGCCGGCAACCTTGAGCACGCTGGTTTTGACGTGCAAAAAGCCGACGACGGCATCAAGGGCCAGGCCCTAGCTCTGCAATATGTCCCCGATCTGATCGTGCTCGACCTGATGCTGCCCCGGGTGGACGGCCTCACCCTTTGCCAGCGCCTGCGCCGTGACGACCGCACAGCACAGATACCGATCCTGATGCTTACCGCCCTTGGCGGAACCAAAGACAAAGTGACCGGCTTCAACTCCGGCGCTGATGATTATCTGACCAAGCCCTTTGAACTCGAGGAATTCCTCGCTCGAGTGAAGGCTCTGCTGCGTCGCAGCGATCGAGCACCTCTTTCGAGCAAGCACAGCGAAATCCTGAGCTTCGGCCCCATCACCCTCGTACCTGAGCGCTTTGAGGCCATTTGGTTTGACCAGCCTGTGCGCCTGACCCACCTGGAGTTCGAGCTCCTGCACTGCCTGCTGCAGCGCCACGGCCAGACCGTCGCCCCGTCTCTAATCCTCAAAGAGGTCTGGGGTTACGAACCCGATGACGACATTGAGACCATCCGCGTTCACATCCGTCACCTGCGCACCAAGCTTGAGCCCGATCCCCGCAAGCCTCGCTTCATCAAGACCGTTTATGGCGCTGGTTACTGCCTAGAACTTCCCACAGGCAAGCTCTTGGACGATGCCATTCGGGTGATGGGTGATTTCCGTGGTGTAAGCGAGAGCAGCAAGCTCGAGCGCATCGCTTAGGCCGCGCCTGCCGGCAGGAGATCAAGTAACGCAACCTCCCAGGCCAACCGCGGTTGCACATGGCCGCTGAGGTGCCTTCTGAGCAGGTTCAGGCGCTCCTGCATAAAGGTCTCCTGGTTGGAGCGCCAGAGTCGTAACTGCCACCACTGCAGCAACCAAAGTTGCTGCTCGGTATCCAGGGCTTCTGTCAGATCCCTGGCCAGGCCAAGAGCCTCAAGCGGGTTCTTGGGAACTCCCTGCAGCTGATCCACCAGGTCAGAAGGCAGTTCCTGCCAGCGGCGACGCCACTCCAGCAATGCCCCCGGTGATCCAGCCGCCAACTCATTGAGCTCAGCTGGATCGGTTTCATCAGCATCCACCAACTCCAGCATCATCTGCTGCGGCAACGGTTTGAAGGGAATCCGCTGGCAACGGCTAAGGATCGTGCTCAGCAAGCGATCCGGTGCAGCCGTAATCAGAACAAGAACGCCGTTGCCCGGCTCCTCCAGCGTTTTCAGCAGGGCATTCGCCGCCGCTTCCGCCATGGCCTCGGCTGCTTCCAGCACCACCAGCGAGCGGGGTGCCTCCAGAGCCGGACGGGCGAGAAAACGACTGAGCTCCCGAATCTGCTCCAAACGAATCTGAGGCAAGGTTTTTTTCTGCAGCCCCCGCTCACGGGCTTCGCTGACGCTGATGCGCTCACCTTTCTCCATGTAGCTGGGCTCAACCCAGAGCAAATCGGGGTGATTGCCCTGCTCAAGGCGCCGGCGCAGCTTCAAATTCCCTTGCAGTCCAGCGCCGCAGAGTCCTTCCAGGAAACGACGCGCCACCAGCGAACGCCCCACCCCATCTGGGCCACTGAAGAGATAGGCCGGCGCAAGGCGCTGCAGCTGCAGTGCTGCAGAAAGCAACTGCACCGCTTGTGGCTGGCCCAGAACCCCCGCAAATAACTCCTCGCTCATGAACCCAATTGCTGAGTCACCAGCTCCTGCAATTGGTGCTGCACCTGCTCGCGGGGTTGCTCAGCCGCCACCGTGCACCAACCCGGACGCTGAGCCAGTTCAGCAAAGCCTTCATGGACCCGCTGCAGAAAACGCAGCCCCTCGGCCTCGATGCGGTCCTGGTGCTGACCAGCCCTGCGCCGTGCAGCTTCTTCCGGATCAATAGCCAGCCAAAGGCAGAGGTCCGGCCGCAGTCCAGCAGTGGCCGCCTGTTCGAGCTGATCAATTAGCTCTCGGTCCAAGCCGCGGCCATGCCCCTGATAAGCAGCTGTTGAGCCGCTGAAGCGATCGCTCAGCACCCAGTCGCCACGCTCCAGAGCCGGTTCAATGCAAGCCTGGACGTGCTGGGCCCGATCAGCCGCATAGAGCAAAAGCTCAGCCCGTTCAGTGGGTGAGGATCCCTCTGGAGGATGCAACAGCAGCTGCCGCAAAGCCCTACCCAGAGAGGTGCCACCAGGTTCTCGGGTGATCACCAGATTCGCTGTTGATGGCATCAGGCCGCTGGCGGGAAGCCAGGTCGCAAGGGCCTGCATCTGGGTGGTTTTGCCGCAACCATCAATGCCCTCAAGGACCAGAAACCGCCCTCTCATTCCGGCAGGCGCAGCAGCAGGGCATTGCAAACCACAGTGATCGAACTGAGCGCCATCAACAGGGCAGCCAGCGGCGGGGGGAGCAGCACGCCAAAGCGTGGCAGCAGCAGCCCCGCAGCGAGAGGGAGAACCACCAGGTTGTAACCGAAGGCCCAGAAAAGGTTCTGACGCACTTTGGCCTGGGCCTGACGGGCCAGGGCCAGCGCCTTCGGCACCGCCTCCAGGCGATCGCCCAGCACCACCAGATCGGCACTGTCCTGTGCGATCTGGGTACCGGTGCCCACGGCGATGCCCAAATCAGCCGCAGCGAGGGCCGGGGCGTCATTAAGGCCATCCCCCACCATCGCCACAGGAGCCTCAACACCCTGCAGCCGCTGCAGCTTGTCCTCCGGTCGCAACCCCCAGGCCAGTTGCTGCTCCGATAGCCCCAAGGCGAGACCCAGCTGGCGCACTGGGCCTTCCCGATCGCCACTGAGCACGCCCAGGTTCAGGCCCTGATGCGTCAGCTCCTGCAAGGCTTCTTTGGCATCAGGCCGGAGCGCATCCCGTACCGCCAGTAACCCCAAGAGCTCCTGCCCATGGGCCAAGGCCAGAACTGTGGCACCGCTTCGCTCCTGCTCCTCACTCCAGTGGCTAGCTTCAGGAGGGATGACCACAGCACCCTGCTCCAGCCAGCCGAGACGGCCCAAGCGGCAGCGCTGGTGCAATTCAGACAGTTCGCCTTCCACTCCATCACCGGCATAGGTCGTGCTGGCCTGGCAATCCAGGAGCTGCAGCCCGCGTGTTTCAGCGGCCTGCAGCAGCGCCCAAGCCAAGGGGTGACGTGTGTGCTGTTCCAGCGAGGCGGCCAGCTTTAGTAGCCGCTCCTGATCGAGCCCTGCGGCAAGCACGAGCTGCTCTTCCAGCAAAGGGCGGCCGCGGGTCAAGGTGCCGGTCTTATCGAACAGCACGGTTCGCACCGAGGCGGCGGTCTCGAGCACATCACCGCCACGGAACAGCAGTCCCAAGCGAGCCGCACGGCCAGTGGCAACGCTGATGGCCGTCGGTGTGGCCAGCCCCAAAGCACAGGGGCAAGCCACCACCAGAACGGCGATGGCCAGCTGTAAGGCCAGAGCAAAGGGAGTCTCTGCGCCACTGCCCAAGCTCTGATGATGGCCATGGGCCATTCCGCTCAGAACCTGTGGAAAGAGGGCTGCACCCCACAACCACCAGAAGGCAAAAGTCAGCAGCGCTATCGCCAGGACGATCCAGGTGAAACGGCCGGCCCAGCGATCAGCCATGGCCTGAATCGGTGCTTTGCGCGCCTGGGCCTGTTCCACCAGCGCAATCACCCGGGCCAGAGCCGACTCCGATCCGGGACGCAGCACTGTCAGATCCAGCGGTGCCTGCAGGTTGAGACTGCCTGCGGCCAACTCATCGCCTTCGCTGACATCGCGCGGCAGCGGCTCTCCGGTGAGGCTTGATTCATCCACCGCTGAAACACCAGCAGCCACCTGCACGTCAACGGGAAGCCGGTCACCCGGCAGAACCCGCAGCTGATCACCGGGGCGCAGCCCCCCCACGCGCACGCTTCGGGTGCTGCCATCGCCAAGCAGAAGCAGAGCGGTCTCTGGCTGCAACTGGGCCAGTGCTTCCAGGGCCGCACCGGTGCGACGCCGAGCCCGATCCTCAATGAAACGGCCAAGCAACACAAAGCCGAGCAGCATCACCGGCTCATTGAAAAAACAGGACCAGCCCACCCCAGGCCAGATCAAGGCCACCAATGAAGTGATGTAAGCGCTGCCCACCCCCAATCCCACCAGGCTGTCCATGCCAGGAACCCCCTGGCGCATGCCCTGCCAGCCCTTACGAAGGATCGGCCTGCCAGGACCAGCCAGCGCAACAGTGGCCACAAGCGCATGCAGGCGCATATCGGCCAGCAGCCCGCTGTTGCTGAGGTGGCCGCCACTGCTCACCAGCAGCAGCAGCAGCGCCGTGATCAGCTGACGCCAGCGGCTCCACCAGCTCAGCTCGTTGCGTTGTTCTCGCAGCCGCTGCAGCTGATCCTCCGGATCACGAGGCTGGCTGGGGAACCCCAGGGCTGCCAGGCTTTCGAGCACACCAGCAACGCTGGCAGGGGCTTCAAGTTCCACCCAGGCCGAGCGGCTCAGCAAATTGACACTGGCTTGAGTGACCCCGGGCTGGGAGCGCAGGCGCTTCTCCACGGCGCTGACACAGCCGCCGCACTTCATTCCCTCGATATCGAGCAGCAACGCTTGAGATGCCATAGGCCAAGGGTAGGAACATCAACTCATCAGGACACCGGTCACACTGGAGTCATTCCAGTCAGTGCCAGCGCCGTGCCCCGCAGCCAACGCAACGACAACTTCATTGATAAAAGCTTCACGGTGATGGCGGACCTAATCCTCAAGGTGCTGCCTACCAACCAGCGGGCCAAGGAGGCCTTTGCCTACTACCGCGATGGCATGAGCGCCCAAGGGGATGGCGAATACGCCGAGGCTCTGGAGAACTACCAAGAGGCCCTTCGCCTAGAGGAGGACCCCAATGACAGGGCGTTCATCCTCTACAACATGGCGCTCGTCTTCGCCAGCAACGGAGAGCATCAAAAGGCTCTTGATCACTACGACCAGGCCCTGGCCCTCAACGCACGCATGCCCCAGGTGCTCAACAACATGGCGGTGATTCACCACCACCTCGGCAGCATCGCCCAGGAGCAGGGGGACAACGATGAAGCCGATCGTCGCTTTGATCTGGCCGCAGACTTCTGGAGCAAGGCGATCCGCCTGGCCCCCAACAACTACATCGAGGCCCAGAACTGGCTGAAGACCACTGGCCGGG
The DNA here is from genome assembly GCA_002168155.1 of Synechococcus sp. TMED19. Lineage (GTDB taxonomy): Bacteria > Cyanobacteriota > Cyanobacteriia > PCC-6307 > Cyanobiaceae > RCC307. The sequence continues at coordinate 5,531 of NHBY01000045.1, forward strand.
GCTCAGCTGACGTGTACCTCTAAGCCTGCTCAGGCGTCATCAGCGGGATTGACCCCCAGAGCCACCACCAGGGCTTCCGCCACACCGCCGGCTTCCTGAACTGAAAGATCAGGGCAGCTCACCCCGCTGCCACGAGGAACAACCGCGCGGCGGAAGCCCAGCCGGGCAGCTTCCTGCAGGCGGAGCTCCAACTGCCCCACTGGCCGCAACTGACCTCCTAAACCGAGCTCCCCAACGAGCACTGTGCCCGCTGGCAGGGCCAGGTCACGGAAACTGGCCACCACTGCAGCAGCCACCCCCAGATCAGCGGCAGGTTCCTCCACATCCAGGCCTCCGGCCACTGCCAGGTAGCAGTCAAAGCGAGAGAGAGGCAAACCCAGATGCTTCTCAAGCACCGCCAGGATCTGATGCAAGCGATTGGTGCCGATACCCGTCGCCATGCGACGGGGGCTGGCGTAACTGGTGGTGCTGACAAGAGCTTGCAGCTCCACGACCAGGGGACGTGTTCCCTCACAGGCCACGATCGTGGCCATACCCACCGAGCCCTCCGGACTGCCGAGAAAGAGCTCGCTGGGGTTACTGACCTCGAGAAGCCCGCGATCCCGCATCTCAAACACCCCCAGTTCGTGGGTGGCGCCAAAGCGATTTTTGACAGCCCGGAGCAGACGGTGGCTGGCGAAGCGATCCCCTTCGAAGGTCAGCACCGCATCCACCAGGTGCTCCAGCACCTTGGGGCCCGCCAGCATCCCCTCCTTCGTGACGTGACCCACCAGCAGCAGGGCGATATCGAGCCGTTTAGCCAGTCGCTGCAGCGCCGCAGCACACTCGCGCACCTGGGCCACGGAACCGGGCGCACTCGCGAGGTCAGCATCGTGAAGGGCCTGGATGCTGTCGATGATCGCCACCGCCGGCCGCAGGGCTTCAAGCTCTTGGAGCACCTGCTCCAGATCGGTCTCGGCCAGCAACTGGGGACCGTCTCCTGCAGCATCAGAGCCCAGCCGTCTCCAGCGCAGCTTCACCTGCTGGGCTGACTCCTCAGCGCTGACATACAGAACGCTCTCGCGACGAGCCATAGCCTCTGCGGTCTGGAGCAGCAGCGTGCTCTTACCGATACCCGGGTCTCCTCCCACCAACACCAGCGAGCCCGGCACCAGACCACCGCCGAGTACCCGGTCAAGCTCAGCAAATCCGCTATGCAGCCTTTGAACGCTGCGCTCACCCACGGAGGCAATGGCCTCGGATCGGCGTGGGGCCGGCTCAGCGATAGCTTCAGAAACGCGGCGGCGGCGCTTGTCCGGCGGCGGGCCGCTGCTTTGCTCCACCAGAGAGTTCCAGCTACCGCAGGCGGAGCAGCGGCCGAAGAACTGTCGTGACTGCGCCCCGCAGTTTTGACAGACGTAGGTAGTGACAGTACGGCCCACGAGCGTTTATGAAGAAAGTTGATTGTTCCGTCCTCAACACAACCGTCAATCGGTTGAGTGGTCGGACTCTTTTCCCTGAACCCGGATCACCATGGCGGCAGCTGCCCCAGCAATCAACGGCAAGGAAACCATCCTTGTAGTCGACGATGAGGCGAGCATCCGCAGAATCCTCGAAACCCGGCTGACGATGATCGGCTATCACGTGGTGACCGCGGCCGATGGCGAGGAAGCCCTCGACGCCTTCCGCCGTGAGCCACCTGATCTGGTGGTTCTCGACGTGATGATGCCCAAGCTCGACGGCTATGGGGTCTGCCAGGAGCTGCGTAAGGAGTCCGATGTACCGGTGGTGATGCTCACCGCGCTTGGGGACGTGGCCGACCGCATCACCGGCCTGGAGCTCGGCGCTGATGACTATGTGGTCAAGCCCTTCAGCCCCAAGGAACTAGAAGCGCGCATCCGCTGCGTTCTGCGCCGGGTGGATAAGGAGCACGGCGGCGGCACCATCCCCAACTCCGGGGTCATCGAGGTGGCCGAGCTCAAGATCGACACCAATAAGCGCCAGGTGTATCGCAACGACGAGCGCATCCGCCTGACCGGCATGGAGTTCAGCCTGCTGGAACTGCTGGTGAGCCGATCAGGGGAGCCCTTTAGCCGCGGCGAAATCCTCAAGGAGGTTTGGGGCTACACACCGGAGCGTCATGTGGACACCCGAGTTGTGGATGTCCACATCTCTCGGCTGCGCTCCAAGCTGGAGGACGACCCGGCCAACCCCGAACTAATTCTCACCGCACGCGGCACCGGTTACCTTTTTCAGCGCATAATCGACGGCGCCAACGGCGACGGAGGCTGACCTCCATGGCGGAGCCCCAATCCCTGCCGGGACGTTTGCGGCGGCCTCGGCCAGGCCGTGCTGTGCGCCGGCTGGTGATCTGGTATCGCCGTACCGGACCTGTGATCCGGCTGGTGAATACCGCAGGCACGGCTTTGACCCCCCTGCGCAGCCGTCTGGGCCGCACACCCGATCAGGCCCCGGCGGCGAAGGGCCCCAGGCTGTGCATTGCCGTTGATGGCATGGGAGGCGACCACGCCCCCGGCCCGATCCTGGAGGGCTGCCTGGGAGCGATCGAGGAGCTGCCTCTCAAGGTGCTTTTCCTAGCTGAAGAGGAGCCGCTTCAGCAGGCCATTAAGGAACTGGGATTGCAGGAGCTGGTTGATCAGGCTGTAGCAAGCGGCCAACTCCAACTGATTGGCAGCGGACCCTCCATTGGCATGGACGATGAGGCGACCAGCGTGCGCCGCAAGCGTCAAGCCAGCATCAACCTGGCTATGGATCGGGTGAAATCTGGCGAAGCCCTGGCGGTTTATTCCGCCGGCAATTCCGGGGCGGTGATGGCCTCAGCGATTTTTCGACTGGGACGACTCAAGGGAATCGAGCGACCTGCAATCGGTGCCCTATTCCCCACCAAGGATGTAGGCCGTCAGGTGCTCGTGCTCGATGTAGGCGCCAACACCGATTGCAAGCCCAGCTACCTGCACCAGTTCGCCCTACTGGGCAACATCTATGCCCGTGATGTGCTGGGAGTCCACCAGCCACGGGTGGGCCTGCTCAACATCGGCGAAGAAGAGTGCAAGGGAAATGACCTAGCCCTGCGCACTCACCCGCTGCTCCAGGCGGAGAAACGGCTGCATTTCGCGGGCAACTGCGAAGGCCGCGATGTGCTCTCCGGTGCTTTCGATGTGGTGGTCTGCGACGGCTTCACCGGCAACGTGCTGCTGAAGTTCCTCGAGTCGGTGGGCAGCGTGCTGCTGGAAGTACTCAAGGCCGAGCTGCCCCGAGGCCGCCGCGGCAAAGTCGGTTCGGCGTTTCTGCGCAACAACTTGCGGCGCATCAAAAAACGGCTTGACCATGCCGAGCACGGAGGCGCGTTGTTACTGGGTGTTGATGGTCTCTGCGTCATCGGCCATGGCAGCAGCAAAGCTCGTTCAGTAATGGGAGCACTGCGGCTGGCCCATGCGGCTGCCAGTCACAACACGCTCGATAACCTGCATCGCCTCAGTGATGAGGGGATGGGATGAGGGGAATCCGGCTGTGCGGCAGCGGGGCAGCAGTGCCCGCAACCCGAGTCAGCAATGACGCCCTCAGCCAGCGGGTGGAGACCAGTGATGAATGGATCCGCAGTCGGACTGGAATCGGCGAACGCCGTGTGGCGGCAGCAGAAGAAAACCTCACCGGTCTGGCGACCGCAGCCGGCCAGCAGGCGCTTCAGAACGCCGGCTGGGAGGCGAGCAGCGTCGATCTGATCCTGCTGGCCACCTCCAGCCCGGATGACCTTTTTGGCTCAGCTCCAAAGGTGCAGGCCGCCCTTGGGGCAAACCATGCAGTGGCATTTGATCTCACCGCCGCCTGCAGCGGCTTTCTCTTTGCTTTGGTAACGGCAGCCCAGTACCTGCGCTGCGGAGCCATGCAGCGGGTTCTGGTGATCGGCGCTGATCAGCTCAGCTCCTGGGTGGACTGGAGTGACCGGCGCACCTGCGTGCTGTTCGGAGATGGTGCGGGAGCCGTTGCAGTGGAGGCCACAAGAAGCGAAGACGACGCTCTTGTGGGGTTCCGAATGGCCTCTGATGGCAGCAGGGGCGAGAACCTCACCCTGACTCAGCGCCCTGAGCGCCAAGAGCTGTTGCCGGGCATCAGCGCCCAGCAGGGAGGCTTCACGACCATCGCCATGAATGGCCAGGAGGTCTACAAATTTGCCGCCCGCGAAGTGCCGGCGATCCTGCAGCAACTACTGGAAGACACCGGCACCAGCGCCAGCGAACTGGACTGGCTGCTGCTCCATCAAGCCAACCAGCGCATCCTCGATGCGGTCGGCGACCGATTCGGAATGGCAGCAGACAAAGTGCTCAGCAACCTGGCCCTCTACGGCAACACCTCCGCGGCAACGATCCCGCTGATGCTCCACGAGGCGGTCAGCGATGGCCGCATTAAGAGCGGAGATCTGATCGCCAGCAGTGGTTTCGGTGCAGGGCTGAGCTGGGGAGCTGCACTAATTCGGTGGGACGGACCCACGAGCTGAGGCGTAACCTCCCCTCCTCGACAAGAGGGTGCGATGGTCAACGCTTGGGTGTTTCCGGGCCAAGGGTCCCAGAAACTGGGCATGGCCGATGACCTGGTCAAGCATCCTCTTGGCAGAGAGCGCTTTGCCCTGGCCTCACAAAAGCTTGGGCGCGATCTGGCTGCCATCTGCGCCGGCACAGCAGAAGGAGATCTGAGCGATCTCAATGACACCCGCAACACCCAGCCAGCCCTGTTCGTGGTGGAAAGCCTGCTGATTGATCTGCTTGGTCAGCAGCAGCGAGAAGCGGCTCTGCTGGCCGGACACAGCCTCGGTGAGCTTGTGGCGCTTTACGCGGGCGGTGTCTTTGATGCCAGCACTGGGATAGATCTGGTGATCCGCCGCAGCCAGCTGATGGCGGCCGCCGGTGGTGGGGCCATGACCGCGGTGATGGGCTTTCAGCGCCCTGAGCTTGAGCAGGCCGTTGCTGACACCGAGGGAGTGGTGATCGCCAATGACAACAGCGAGGCCCAGGTGGTGCTCTCAGGCCAGCCCGAGGCCGTGGCACAGGTAGTGGAAGCCATCACCTGTAAGCGGGCGGTGCCGCTGGCGGTCTCTGGCGCCTTCCATTCCCCCTTTATGGCTGAACCAGCCGCTGCATTCGCGCAGCAACTTGATGCGGTGGTCTTCTCGGACAGCCAGGTGCCGGTGCTGAGCAACACCGACCCCACCCCCTGCACTGACGGCACCCAGCTCAAGCAGCGACTGCGCGAACAGATGACCACCGGTGTGCGCTGGCGCGAGACCATGGAGGCCCTTGGTCAAGCCGGTGTGGAGACCTGCATTGAAGTAGGCCCCGGTGCCGTGCTGAGCGGGCTGATCAAACGCAGCCTCGCTGGTGTCGTGACAGCCCAGGTCAACAACATCTCCAGCCTGGGGCTGAATTGAGATGAGCAACCCCGCACTGGTGCGCTCACCCCGCACCAGCACCATCTACAGGCTTGTGGAATGGCTGCTTGTTGCACCGGTCTACCGAGGCCTGCTGCGGGGCCGCTCCAGGGGGCTGCAGAACGTGCCGAGGCAGGGGGCCCTGGTGGTAGTAGCCAACCATGGCTCCCACCTCGACCCACCGCTGCTGGGCCATGCCCTGCCGCGGCCAGTGAGCTTCATGGCCAAAGCTGAACTGTTCAAGGTGCCCCTGCTGGGACGCTTAATTCGCAGCCTCGGGGCTTACCCGGTGAGCCGCGGCGCCAGTGATCGTGAAGCCATCCGCACGGCCCTGAGCCGACTGGAACAAGGCTGGGCCACCGGCGTATTCCTCGATGGCACCCGCCAACGCAGCGGACGGGTAGAGAACCCCCAACTTGGCGCTGCCCTACTGGCGGCGCGCAGCGGTGCACCGCTGTTGCCGGTGGCACTCGTAAACACCCATCGCGCCCTAGGACCGGATCAGAGCTGGCTGCGCTTGGTGCGCGTCGAACTGCGCGTCGGCCCTGTGATTCCTGCACCCAGCAGCCGCAGCCGCGCATCACTGGAGGCCACCACAGCGGCCTGTCAGCAGGCCATTAACGCTCTTCTGGACGATCCTGCATCTGCTGCCTGAGGTCTCGGCCGCTCATCACCCACACCAAGGCACGCAAACCATCACCCAACACCTTGCCGAGCTGCTCGGGGCTGCAGCGCGTGCCACAGGGCACCACCATCGGCGTGAGGTGAATGCCGCGGCTGCCGGCCACCAGACGCCCCACCAGGAGCGCGCGCTGCATGTGATCTCCACTGGTGACCAGCAGCACATGGCGAATGCCCCTTTGCCGCAACCGATCCACCACGGTGGTGAAATTGCCGAGGGTGTCGCGGGCGCTGTAATCAAGCTGCAGCTGGTTGGCGCTGACGCCGTAGCGATTGAAAAGCCAGCGGGCATAGGCGCTGTTGCTGCCGCCACTAACCAGCACCGGGAGGCCACTACGGCCCGCAAGCTGCGCCGCCACCTCCTCACGATCCACATCGCCCCCCAGCACCAGAATCAGCTGGGGGGGTGGCACCCAGGGCTGAAGCAGTCGTGGCAGCAGCAACCAACCCAAAAACACCAGCATCAACGCGGCCAGCGCTGAGCGCGCCAAGCAGCGCAACGGCCTCACTGGGCCGCCACCGGTGACGTCGGGTACTGGGGCAACACCAGCTGCCAGGGGCCAGGACACGCGGCTGCCGCTGCATCGAGCCCCAGCTGCAGCAGCAACTGAGCATCAAGTTCAGGGCACATCTCGGCTTCCCAACAGGTTCCCTCCAGCGACTCCCAGCCCTGACGATGGAGCCTGGGCGCTTCCAGCTCCTCAACATCCCCACCCACCAAGGCGTATTGACCTGCCACCACACCACGCCTGGGCAGGGTCTGCCCGATCCAGAGCGGCCCTTGAGCAAGCAGATCCTTAGAGCGCCGTCGGGCGATGAGCTCAAAGCTCCCCCAGCCCCAAAGCGGAATCGCCAGCTGCTGGGCCAGGGTGCGGGCCAGCACCACGCTCAGCCGGGTGCCCGTGAAGCCCCCTGGACCGGTGGCCACCACCAGCCACTGCAATTGAGTCCAACGCTCAGCCGGCAGCAGCGCCTCCACCGCAGGCAGAAGGCCACGGGAGAGCTCACGTCCAAGGGGATGCTCAACGGATCGGACCACCCCAGCGTCGAGCAGGGCCAGGCCAAAGCTGTCGCTACAGCTGTGCAGAGCAAGGGCGCAGCTCATGTGGGCAAGGGCCGGCCAGGCCGCAGACGCTGCCAGTGACCTGGCTCAGAGCAAAAGCTGTCGCAACCCTGCACATCCCACTCCACACCCCAGCTCTGGTCGATCGGCCTGAGGCTCACGTGGATACGGGGCTGGTCGGGTTCAAAGTCAGGCTCCTGGGCTAGGTGAGGCTCACCGTGCTGAGTTTCGACTCGGTGATAGGCCTTGCAGCGATCCACCCAATGGCAATCGACACAGATGCACATGTGCGTCGCTGATCCCCCTGGCTGAATTGTGACGCGGCCAGGATGGTCCCATGGACTGCAGATCGCCCAATTCACAACTGATCACGACCGATCCAATCGCCATCTCTGCCATAGCCCGGCAGCGACTGGCCATCGAGGGCTGGCCCCTGCAGCCAAAGGATCTACCGGCCGGAACAGCGCTGGTGGGTGGAGCCGTACGTGATGCCCTGCTCAACCGGCTGGGGACGCACCCGGATCTGGATCTGGTGGTGCCATCAGGAGCGATCGCCTTGACCCGGAAGCTGGCTCAGCGCTTTCGCGGTAGCGCCGTGGTGCTCGATGCTGAGCGGGACATGGGCCGACTGGTGCTGGGCCCCTGGAACCTCGACATCGCCGCGCGAGAAGGGCCCGATCTGGCTACCGACCTGCTGCGCCGCGACTACAGCATCAATGCCCTGGGCTTGCCCCTCAAGAGCAATCAGCCGCTGCAAGATCCCACCGGTGGGCTGCATGATCTGCAACAGAGCCAGCTGCGAGCCATCAGTGAAACGAATCTGCTGGCTGATCCACTGCGGCTGCTGCGGGGGCCACGTCTGGCGGCAGAGCTGGGCTTTGCCCTGAATCCTGAGACTGCAGNCCTGATCNGATCCCATCACGCTTGCCTGTCGCAAGTGGCCCCTGAGCGGGTGCTGGCGGAACTGGAAAAACTGGCCGGCTGCTCAAGCGGAGATCACGGTTTGCAGCAGGTGGTTGACCTAGAGCTGCTCAAACCNTGGCTGAACCGGCTGACGGGCTCCTNCGAGCCCCTCGACGCCNAAGACCTCACAGCCAGTGAGCGTTCAGAAGCCATACCCCTGGCACGGCTCAGTCGGATCCTGGANGCTGATGCGCTTGAACAGCTGCGCTCAAGCCGCCGCCTGCAGCAGCGTTGCGCCCGTCTGCGGCGCTGGGCACTNCGTCTTGATCATGGGCCTCTGAGCGAGAGCGAGCAGCTGCTGCTCTGCCGCGAGCTTGAGGCTGACCTACCAGCCCTGACCCTGCTGCGAGCTGAGGCTTGCCATGGATGGATGCAGCGCTGGCGCGACCCAGGCGATCCCCTGTTTCACCCAAGGCCACCGCTTGATGGCACCACCCTGCAGAACGAGCTGGGACTTCAGCCTGGGCGGGAGCTGGGAGCTCTGCTGGAGCAGCTGATGCTGGAGCGTGCTTTTGGGCGGGCGCACGATCTGCAAGCGGCACGTGACCTGCGCCGTGATTAACTTTCTGCTGGCATACAAGTGATGCGAGTCTTCAGCGCACCAGAACCAAGCCTTTCCTTTCTTCCTTTCGGCCCGAGTCCCTATGAGCATCCGTCTCTACGTCGGCAACCTGCCACAGTCCTTTGACCAGAAGGAGCTTGAAGGGCTCTTCGCCGCCGTGGGTGCNGGGGTGCGCTTCAAGGCCGTGATGGACCGGGAGACCGGCTCCTGCCGGGGTTTCGGNTTTGTGAACCTCGACGATCCCAAGCTCAGCGAAGCCGTCATCGANCAATTCAACGGCCGCGATTTTGGCGGCAACAAGCTGCGCGTTGAGGTNTCNGAGCGCCGCGAATCCCGCGGCAATGACCGGGGCNGTGATCGCCGCAGCCAGGGTTCCGGCGTCGGCCCCACCCCCGCCCGCAAAAGTGTCGACAAGGTTGTCCACAGCGATGCGCCGGCCACCGAGGCACCCGATCCACGCTGGGCCGGTGAACTGTCCAAACTGAAGGATCTGCTGGCCAACCAGAAGGCCTCCGTCTAACCCCCCCCAATGGCTCTCCTCCCCCTGCAGCACTGGACCTGGGGGGAGGGAGAGCATGCCTACTCAATCGCCTATCGCCACCGGAGCGGCCCCCCTGGAGCTGCCCCNGTGGTTTTTGTGCATGGATTTGGCGCATCCAGCGCTCACTGGCGCTTCAATTTCGAACCCATAAGCGCGCAGCAGAGCTGCTGGGCCATTGACCTGCTTGGCTTTGGCGCCAGCAGCAAACCCCGCTCACAACTGGGCGATGAACTNCCGCAGCCTGGCTCTGTGCCGTACGGCTTTGATCTTTGGGGGAACCTGCTGGCTGACTTTGTGCAGCAGGTGGTCAGAGCTAATGAGACAGGCCAGGTGCAACTGGTNGGTAACTCCATCGGCGGCTTGGTCGTCCTGCGTGCAGCGCAGGTTTTNCAGCAACGAGGTTGCGCCCCAAGGCAGGTGGTGCTTCTCAACTGTGCTCAGCGCCAGCTCGATGACAAAAATGCAGCTGCGCTGACTGCTGCCCAGAGGTGGAGCCGGCCACTGGTCAAGCGCCTCGTGCGCCAACGCACGCTGCTGCGACCTTTGTTTGCCAGTGTTGCCCGTCCNCTCTTCGTGCGCCAAGTGCTCGCCAAGGCCTACCCCAGCGGCCAGAACGTGGATGCCGAACTGGTGGAGCTGCTGGTGCAGCCGAGTCGCGATGAGGGCGCTGTGGAGGCCTTCCGCGGCTTTGTGAACCTCTTCAACGACCACATCGCCCCAGAGTTACTGGATCAGCTTGAACTGCCTGTGCGGCTGCTCTGGGGNGCTGCCGACCCCTGGGAACCGTTNGACGANGCGNAGCGCTGGGCTGAAAGCTTTGGTTGCATCAAAGAACTGGCCGTACTTGAAGGTGTTGGCCATTGCCCTCACGATGAAGCGCCCGAGNTGGTTAACCCAATCCTGTTGCGGTGGCTGGCTTAACGACTCTGCGCCATCAAATAAGACACAGGCAGATCCAGAAGCTTTCCTGCCTTAGGGACATAAGCGCGGTGGTTGAAGACGTCGTAGTTCAGGCGCTCAATGGCATCGAGGATGCCCCTATAAAGGCGTAAAGAAGCCCACACTGGCCAGCGAGCATCAGGGGCCAACCAGCGAACGCCAGCTTCTGAGCGAGCAAACCATTCACGTGCACGCTGCACCTGGAAGCGCATCAGCGCCCGCCAGTTGTCGTTGAGGGTGCCAGCCAGAAGCTCTTCTTCGCTGTAGTTGAAGCGCTGCAGATCCTCCAAGGGGAGATAGATGCGGCCCCGGCCCCTGTCCTCTCCCACATCGCGAAGGATGTTGGTGAGCTGATTAGCGATCCCCAGGGCAACCGCCGCTTCACTGGTATCGGGCCGCTCGCTCCAAGGTGCAGTGGTGTACGCGGTATCCAGTCCCATCACCTCCTGGGTCATCAGACCAACGGTGCCCGCCACTCGGAAGCAGTACTNGTAAAGCTCGCTGAAATCGGTGTATCGGTGCTTGGCCAAATCCATACGCTGGCCTTCGATCATCTCCAAATAGGGCATCAGAGGCTGGGGGTAGCGCTCCAGCACATCAGCCATGACCCGATCAAGGCCATCGCGGATTTTGCCGCTGAACAGCTCCCGAGTTCGCGCTTCCCAGAGATCTAACCGCTCGCTCAGCTCAGCAACTGGCAGGGCCTGCGCCTCAGGGCTGTCCATCAGCTCATCGGTGCGGCGACACCAGACATAAATGGCCCAGATCGCCCGCCGCTTTACCGGCGGCATCAACAGGGTGCCGAGATAGAAGGTCTTGGCCCAGCGCTCGGTTTCAACACGGCAGACCTCATAGGCCTCATCCAGCTCCGGGATGCAAGCTGCTGCCGGGGCGGCCGGGCTCAACACCATGCTTCAGGCCGCCACCGCTTCGGCGCAGAGCTTACCGCTGAGCACTGCTCCCTCCATCGAAGCCAGGTAGCGCTGCAAGGTGTAATCGCCCGCCATATAGAAATTAGGGATAGGCGTCTTCTGCGTGGGCCGCAGAGGTTGGCAGTTGGGCGTGGTCTTGTAGACCGAGAGCGGCGTCTTGACCACCTTGCTTTTGCGCAGCACTGCCTGATCTTCTCCACCGAAGTGCTGAGGGAACAGGCGCTCCAGCTCNTTCATCGTTGCCGCGATGATCTCTTCATCGGGCCGGCCNATCCAGTCCTTGGCTGGGGCAAAGACCAGCTCCAGCATCGAGCGCTCGGNGTCTTCGTATTCGCGGCAGGTGTTGCTCATGTCGGCGTAGACGCTCAGCAGAGGAGATCGACTGAAGAGCAGNTGATCGATNTCGGTGAGCTTGCGATCAAACCAGAGGTGAATGTTGATGACTGGCACACCGCGCAGGCCATCGAGCTTGCTGAAAAACTCCATCTGTTTCCAGGGCTCAGGCAGAAGCAGTTTGAACGGATCCACTGGCAAAGCGCTGACGTAGGCATCGGCCTCGAGGGTGAAACCTTCCTTGCCAGCCACGCCGCCAATGCTGAAGCCCGACACCTTTCCGTCTTCGTCCAGGACAATTTCACGCAGGGGCGATTCCAGATGCACTTCGCCGCCTCGAGCTTCGATGTGCTCCACCATCGGCTGGCAAAGGCGCTCAGGGGGATTGCCATCGAGGAAGGCCATCTTCGAGCCGTTCTTCTCCTGCAAGAAGCGATTCAGCGCGGTGAGCACAACGGTGCTGGAGATCTCATCGGGGTCGATGAAGTTCAAAGCCTTGCTCATGGCGATGAACACTTCATCGTTGACCCGCTCTGGGATGTTGTGCAACCGCAGCCACTCAGTCCAGGAATACTTATCGCACTCCTCCACATAGCCCTGACCACGCAGCATCGCTGGCACCAGACCCAGCCCAAAGCTGATCTTTTCTGGCCAGGTAAGCATGTCGTTATTGCCGAGGATCGCCGCCACTCCATTGATGGGAGCGGGGAGATCGGGGAAGTCAAAACGGCTGTAAGAGCCTGGGACCTCCTTTTGGTTGAAGATCATCGAGTGGCTCTTCCACTGCAACCGGTCCTCGATGTCCAGCTCCTTGAAGAGCTGCAGCATGTTGGGGTACGCCCCAAAGAAGATGTGCAGACCGGTCTCATACCAGTCGCCATCCGCGTCCTGCCAGGCCGCCACCTTGCCGCCAAGAACATCCCGGGCCTCGACCACAACAGGGGTGTGGCCAGCATCACTGAGGTACTTGGCACAGGAAAGTCCGGCAAGGCCAGCCCCGGCAATCGCCACCCGCATCGTTGCGCCCGTCGCTGCTTGAGCGGCCACCATAGAGTTGTGTGTATGCCGGCTGACTGGTTGAGGTGTCTGATACCCCGCTGAAGTGCACCACCCGCCACGTGCGGATCTTCGCTGCCACCGTGGACGCCGATGGAGAGCTCAAGGCCTCAGCTGACCAGCTGACCCTCGATCTCGATCCGGACAACGAATTCGAGTGGGATCAACCTGTGCTGGTAAAGGTTCAGCAACGCTTTTCCGACTTGGTGGAGGCAGCTGCTGGATCCGCCATGAATGACTACAACCTGAGCCGGATCGGAACCGACCTGGAAGGATTCATCCGCCAGCTCTTGCAGGCTGGGGAGCTCCGCTACAACCTTGGTGCCCGTGTGCTGAATTACTCCATGGGCCTACCCCGCACAACGGACAGCCTCTGATGGCTCCACGCCGCTACGACGAGCGCGGCTACCGCGAGGAGCGCTATGGCCAGGGACGACCACCAGAGCGCCGCAATGGCCCCAGCCGCGGAGGCCGACCTCCAGGTCCGGGGGGCCCAGGAGGCGGAACCGGAATGAACCTCAACACGGCCACCATCGCTGTTTTGGCAGGTGTGCTCGTGCTCGGAATTGGCATCGGCACCTCAATCACGAGCAATGCCTCGGGTGATCAGGGCAACATCGCCAGCGCCGAACAGTTGGATCGAGCAGTTCCTGATCCTGAATTCTGCAAGCAGTGGGGTGCCAGCGCGTTTGTGATGGATGTGGAGATGTACACAACCATGAACCCCTCCACCAGCTTTGTGACCCAGCCCAAGCTGCAACCGGGCTGCGTAATCAGAAGGGAGAACTGGTCGGTTCTGCAAAAGGCCGGAGCCGTGAGCTCCGATCAGATGCGCGAGTGCAAACAGCGCATGAACACCTTTGCCTACATCGGATCTATTCGTGACAAGCCCATCGTGCGCTGCGTGTACCAGACCGATGCTGCAGAGAACAAATTCCAGACGCGCGGACCGGCAGGAGCTGCCGATGACACCGTAGGCATCACCCCAGAAGCGGATCAGTTCTGAGCCACGGGCTCCTCA
>NHBY01000046.1 GCA_002168155.1 Synechococcus sp. TMED19
AGTGCAGCAAAGCCACACCAACGGCCGAAGCTCATCGCTTGTTTGTTGTGATCAGCTTTCGCTGAATCCAAGCTCGTGGCTCGCGGCGTAACGCTCAGCAAAGCGCATGAAACGCTCGAAGTCAGCCTCGCTCTTCCAGGTGTAGGTGGCTTCTAGGGCACTGGCTACTCCATTGACGAAGCGGGCGTTGACGTTGCGGGTGGTCAGCTCCCCTTCTTCATCGACCATGAACATCCCGGTGATGTCACCCATGGTTTCAGGGGCGAGTGCGTTGGGTTGTTCGAACACAAAGCTCGCTTGACCGGTCATCCCGTCACGGGATCGTGTCATCCGGATGTCCGGCACCACGGGCTCATCCACACCACGGAAGAACTGAATCGCAGCGCCCATGCCAAAACAATAAAGCGTTGAGCTTACGCAGCATCCAACGCCAGCAGTTGTTCAGCCACTTGCTTAGGCGCAAAACCAGCCACCTCGATGGTCGCCAGTGGCGGTGGTCGTCGGCTCAGTTCATGGTCGTAACAGCGGTCGTAATACTCGAGGATGACCCTGCAGGCACCGGCCAGATCGCCGTTTCGGATGCACGTGGTGGCCTCGAGGGTCCGTTGTGGTCCCAGACGCCTTTGCAGCCGTTCGGTGGCGTCCAGCAACCCTCCGATGTCCTGGGGTCCATACACGTCCACCAGGGCGGCCACCCGTTCTTGCGTCGGCCGTTGCAACACCACGACCGGTGCCTGCTGCATCTGCTTGAACAGAGCCTGGGGCAACCTGCAGCGACCGATCTGGGCGCTTTCGGCTTCTACCCAGATCGGCTCGCGCCCTCGTTGCTGCTCCAGAGCCAGGGCCAGGCGATTTTCAAACTGTTCGCTGCTCGGCTGGGGGGGCTGGCCTAAAGCACCAAAACTGCTGCCGCGATGATTCGCCAGGTCTTCAAGGTCCACCATTGATCCTCCGGCCTCGGCCAATGCCATCAGCACATCGGTCTTGCCGCAGCCAGTCCCACCGCCCAAGAGTCTGATCGGCCAGCTCAGCTCAAAGCGTTGCAGCACCCAGCGGCGGAAATGCTTGTAGCCACCTTCTAACAACAGCACGTTCAGATCAAGGGTCTCCGCCAGCCAGGCAACGCTGGCGCTACGCATACCGCCTCGCCAGCAGTGCAGCCGCAGTTCTCCCTGGCTGCTGGCACTGAGATCAAGCAGCTGCTGCCCCATCTGTGCAAGCCGCGGACCGACCAACTCCAGGCCGTGCTGAACGGAACGCCGTCGCCCCGACTTTTTATAGAGCGTTCCAACTTCGGCCCGCTCCTCATCACTGAAGAGCGGCAGGTTCACTGAGCCCGGGATGCGTCCCTGGGCATGCTCGCTGGGGCTCCTGACATCAACAACGGTTCCCTTGGCTTGCAGAAACGCTTCAATCGTCAGGTTGGTTGCCATGACGTGGTGCGCAGGGCCGCTGCAATACTGACTGCCGGCCTGTTAACTCATGTCTTCCGGTCTGCGTCCATCTGTATCTTCAGCCAAACCTGCTGGCGATGACCTTTCAGCAGCGGAGCAGTTGCAACGCTTTCTCAAGGGCAACACCCGCTCGAGGCAGCGGCTCTGGTTGCAGCTTCAAGGCTTGGGATCTGAGCTGTATGAACCGATTTGGGAGCAGCTTGAGCAGCTAGATCGCTTGCCCACTGACTGGGCCACTGGTTCGCTTCTGCGCCTGCTGGCGGTTGATCCTGAGCAGTTGCTGAAGCTGCAACAGACCTACTCCGATGGCTGGCTGATAGCGCCATCGGCGGAGCACACGACCTATAGCCAATTGCAGTTGGCTCTTCTGGTCGGTGATTTGCAGGAGGCTGACCGTCTCACCAGCGTTCAGCTGCGACGCTTGGCAGGACCGGCTGCGGAAGATCGCGGATATGTGTACTTCAGTGAAGTGTCAGCCATGCCTGAGGCCGACGTGAGCTTCCTCGACACCACTTGGTGGTTTTACAGCAACGGTCGCTTCAGCTTCCGCGTGCAGCGGCAGATGCTCGAACGACTTGATTGGCGTTGGGAGGAGCTCTGGCCTCGTATTGGCTGGAAGCAGGACGGTGTTTGGACTCGCTACCCCGGGGCATTCACCTGGAACCATGACGCCCCTGATGGCCACATGCCCCTCGTCAATCAACTGCGTGGTGTTCGTCTGATGGATGCCCTGTTGCGCCATCCAGCCATCGACCGGGTCTGCTCTAGTCCATAAGATTGAGTTCAGGTTGCAGGGTTTTGCATGGTGACCTGTCTGGCTCGCGCACTCCGCAGTCGATGGTGTGAATTCATTACCCCCTCCACCCTGCAGTTGCAGCCTTTGCTTGAGCTGTTACTGGAACCAGTACCTCCCAGCGAGCGGGATCTACTGATGCTCGGCCTGCAGGAGGCCCTAGTGAATGCTGTTCGCCATGGCAATCAGGCAGATCCTGCAAAGAGCCTGCGGATCCGCCGCATCCAGTCACCGCAATGGATTATTTGGCAAGTCCAGGATGAGGGGCCTGGTCTGATGCCTCATCTGCGTCGTGCTGACCTGCCAGAGAGTCCGGAGGTTCTCTGCGGTCGAGGCCTCTTTTTGATGCACCAATGCTTTGACGATGTGCGATGGAGCCGACGCGGCAATCGGGTTCAGGTGGCCAAACGTCGTTAGTCCACTGGTTTAGAGCGTGGACAACCGGGATCTCGTTGTTCGCGCCGAAGCCAGCGTTGGGCGCTTTGCAGCAGAGCCAGAACATCCTCATCACCACTGGGACCTTGGAGTAGGAGCTGCTGCAAGGCAGCGGCAAGCTGCTCGGCGGCTCGTCGATGGCGGTCACCTTTGAGCCGGTGCCAGTCCCGATCTCCGATGCTCAGGGCGTTATGCAGGTCCCGTGCCAGCTGCTGGACTGTTGCTGAGGCTTGCTCCATCACGTGGTGGGGGCAATGATCATTTTGGACATCAGATCTCTCGATGGGACCCAGGCAACCCTTGCGCTGGATGCACCAGCTTTCGATGCTGCTGAGCCTGGCGCAGATGAAAGTCCGAGATCAACCACATCCATCGCTGCGGGAAAGACGGCTAAGCCAGCGCAGGCGACTGCTGTTGGAGCTTCTCGCTGATGCTGATTTAGATCTTCCTGCAGCAGAACCGAGGTTCTGGAGAGCATTGCGGTGGGGCGGAGCTGGCTTTTTAGCGGCCCAAGCCCTGCATTACCTCGTCCCGAGGTGAGATGGAAGGTTCAAGCTCCTGAGCGCTGCGGATTAGGTCGTCCTGCAGCTTCAGCTGTTCGCCTTGTTCAACGTCGAGGACTGTGTGAAGCAGGTGCAGCGGACCTCGCTTCCAGGCATTCCTCAGGGAACGCCGTAGACGATCCTCTTCCAGAACGAGTCTGTCGGCTGCATCACGAGGGCTTTCGCCTGGTTCAAGCTCTCCACGCAGGCAGACGCCAAATCCGTAAGCCTCGATTGTTGGGCGGCCGCCAAAGAGCACAGTCTGAAAAGTCCAGCCTTCAAGCCATCGCACCCGAAACGGGTTAGTCATCAACGGCCTCCTAGACACACCCATTGGAGCGGATTTCTGGCCCCAAAACAACTTTCTTCCACTTTGTGTTTCGGTTTGAATATGTGCCGCACATCACTTTTTATCTCTGGGTTTGCGTCCATTCCATACTCTCGTCATGAAATAAGAGGTGGCTGAAACCTGTTCAAACCCGGCACTGCTCAGTCGCTGATTGATGTCGTCACTGATGTAATCGTGGTAATAAGGCTCATGAAATACGCGCCTGAAGTTTTCCATTACAGGGCTGAATTCAGGGCTGTCCCGAAGTTGCACGGAATCGGCCAGAACCAACACTCCACCTGGCTCCAGCACGCGCCAAGCTTCATCAAGAACCTGCTGGCGAGCATCTCCTGGCAGTTCATGCAGCAGGAACACGCAGGTCACTGCCTGCATGCTGCTATCGGCGAAGGGCAGAGCTTCGCCATTTCCCTGCACGAGTTGCGGTAGTTCTCCGGGGATTTCTGAAAGCCAGCGGTTGGCTTGCCGCAGATAGGCCGTGGACAGATCCAGACCCACCAGCTGGGCATCAGGCAGAGCTCCACGAAGCTGGCGCAGGGTCCGGCCGGTTCCTGTGGCCACATCGAGGATGCGGGGATGGGCCACCTGTGAGGCATTGCTCTGCATACCCTGCAGCAATGGGGCGATCACCCTGCGACGCATGGCATCAGCCGTGCCGTTGAAGAGGATCTCCACCTGCAGGTCATAGAGCTCGGCTGAGCGATCGCTCAGGTAGCCATCGGTCTGATGGTGGAAGTTCTGTAGGTAGTAATCGGGGTAGGCCTTGGGGTTGATGTCATTGGGCAGGTCCCTGACATCGCGGCGGCTGCGTCGCTGCCAGATCGCTGGCAGGTCCAGCCACACCAGTGGGTAGCGGGTGACCCAGTCAAGCCACGGGGCATCGAACAGCAGTGAGGTGCTGTAAAGACCCTCTTGGGCCTCTTTCCAGTCGAGCTCTAGCAGTGCATCCATGCTCTGCCGCAGTGAACCCAACATCTCCGGCGGTACAGCGACTGTTCTGGCGCTGGCATCTGGAGCGACCAGCTCCATTAAGCGGGTGCTCACCTCCTTGTGGGCCAGACCCAAAAGGCTCTTGCCCTGTTGCAGTGTCTGGTACGCCAGCTTGGTCACAGGGTCGCTCACGTCAGTGCTGGCGGAAGGCCTTCTATTCCAGCGGATCGGAACCGAAATTGCGTTGGTGTTGCCTGTCACCCGGGCTCCGGCTTTACAACTGGCCTAGTCGCCAATGCTCCATGACTGAGCAGGATCCACGCCGCGCTGATCCCCTTGCCCAGGCCTGGGCCCGCCAACATCAACGCGAGGAGCGGCATCATCAAGCTGAAATGGCACAGATCACTACCCACCCCGATGGAGAGGGAGCCGTGGTTGGCGACGGCCAGCAGTTGCAGCAAAGCTGGGCAGAAGATCACGCTCGCGATGAGCGTCATCACCAGGCTGAACTGGCGCAGGTGACCACCCATCCAGATCACGAGGGTGAAAGTGGATCCGATAGTCAGCGGCTCCAGCAGACCTGGGCTGGTGATCACGCCCGCGAGAACCGCTTACACGACAGCGGTATTGCTATGCAACGGCACGACTGAGGCTCTACGGGTAGGCATAAAAAAGCGCCGGTTTATATCCGGCGCTCGTTGGTTATTCCGACAGACCTGATCAGGCGTCGTAGTACATCGTGAACTCGTGGGGGTGGGGACGTTGCCGGAGTTGCTGAACCTCTTCGTACTTGAGGGCGATCCAGTTTTCGATGAAGTCGCTGCTGAATACGCCACCGGCGGTGAGGTACTCGTGGTCTGCATCGAGGGCTTGCAGGGCGCCGTTTAGGGACGAGGGCACCGTTGAGATTTTGGCCAGCTCCTCAGCGGGAAGCTCGAACAGGTCGACGTCGGTGCCATCCCCGGGATCGATCTGGTTCTTGATGCCATCGAGGCCAGCCATCATCATCGCGCTGAAGGCCAGATAGGGATTGGCCAGAGCATCGCCAGAGCGGAACTCCAGGCGCTTGGCCTTGGGACTTGGGCCGGTCAGAGGGATCCGCACGGCCGCAGAGCGGTTGCCTTGGGAGTACACCAGGTTCACCGGTGCTTCGAAGCCAGGCACGAGACGCTTGTAGCTGTTGGTGGTTGGGTTGGTGAAGGCCAGGAAGCTAGGAGCGTGCTTGAGCAGGCCGCCGATGTACCAACGTGCGGTCTGGGACAGGTCGGCGTAGGTGTTTTCACCAAAGAACAGCGGTTGTCCTCCTTTCCAGAGGCTCTGGTGCACGTGCATGCCGCTGCCGTTGTCAGCGAAGATCGGCTTGGGCATGAACGTGGCCGTGCGGCCGTACTTCCTGGCGACATTGCGCACGACGTACTTGTAGATCATTACGTTGTCCGCCGCGGTGATCAGCTCGGCGAATTTCATCCCAAGCTCGTGTTGAGCGGTGGCCACCTCGTGGTGGTGCTTCTCGATGGGGATCCCCAGCTGGGCCATGGTCAGCAGCATTTCGCTGCGCATGTCCTGCAGGGTGTCGTTGGGGCCGACGGGGAAATAGCCCTCTTTGAGTTGGATCTTGTTGGCCAGGTTGCCGCCTTCTTCATGACGGTCGCTGTTCCAGGGGGCCTCTACGGAATCAACGCTGTAGAAGCTGGTGCCATTTCCGGACTTAAAGCGAACGTCATCGAAGACGAAAAACTCAGGCTCTGGTCCGAAGAATGCCGTGTCAGCAAGGCCGGTGCTGGCCAGGTGATTGATGGCGCGCTGGGCCAGGGCACGGGGGCATCTGTCGTAGGGCTGGCCGCTACGGGGCTCCTGAATCGAGCAGATCAGGCTCAGGGTCTTTTGGCTATAGAAGGGATCAACCCAGGCTGTGCTGGCATCGGGCACCATCGCCATGTCCGATTCATTGATCGCCTTCCAGCCCCGGATTGAGGAACCGTCGAAAGCCAGCCCTTCGCTGAAGGACTCCTCTTCGACCAGATCCCGGTGGACGGTCAGGTGTTGCCACTTGCCATGGACATCGGTGAATTTCAGATCAATGAGTTCGATGCCTTCGTCCTTGATCTGACGAAGGATGTCCCCGGGTGTCTTGGCCATGGACAACTGCTCGAGTCTGAGGGGTTAAACCCGACCGTAAGGAGCCTCTGGCCCCCTTTGTGTGTCCGCTGATACACAACTTTTTCTACTTGGCTGATCCATCAGGCGTTCATGCCGATAGGCCGTCTTCGTGTCAGATCGTTGGAATCCGCTCTGGCTCTGGGTTCTTGCGCATTCACAGGTGCTAGCTTCCGGCCACTGATCCCGGGGACATGCAGGACGCGATCACTGGCCTGATTGGTCGTTACGACCAGCAGGGCCGTTACTTCGACCGTTCCGCCATCGACCGTATCGACGATTATTTCGCCGGAGCCGAGGTTCGTCTGGCGGCCGTTGCCCTGATTAACCGGGAAGCAACCGAAATCGTGCGGGAGGCCAGCCAGCGCCTTTGGCTGGCTGATCCAGAGCTGTTATTACCTGGTGGTAACGCTTACACGACTCGCCGGCTTGCAGCCTGCCTGAGGGATCTGGACTATTTCCTGCGCTACGCCTCCTATGCCCTAGTGGCGGCCGACTGGCGCATGCTCGATGAACGTGTCCTGAACGGTCTGGATGACACCTACAAGAGCCTTGGTGTTCCCACCGGACCGACATCCCGCGGCATTCTCCTGATGGCTGATGTCATCGAAGAGCTGCTCTCCAATGAAGGTATGGCCGATACCTCAGTTGTTCGAGCCCCCTTTGAGCACATGGCTCGTTTCCTGGCTGAAACCAACCTCAGTGGTCGCTGAGCCCTCGCCTTCTAATCTGCCTTCACAATCTTTTTCCTCGCTTGTCCGTGTCCCCGCTCTCCCCTGTCCAACAGACCGTGAGCGAGGCCCATCGCCTGCGCCTGGATCCCATTGCTACCCCTGATCGTTTGTTACTCGGTCCAGGGCCATCCAACGCAGACCCCCGGGTGCTGCAAGCCATCTCACGGCCACCCCTGAGTCACCTCGATCCGCTCTACCTCGAGTTGATGAACGAGGTGCAGGACATGCTGCGCTACGTCTGGCAGACCGATAACCGCTTCACCATCCCTGTGAGTGGCACTGGCAGCGCGGCCATGGAAGCGACCATCGCCAACTGCGTTGAAGCCGGCGACACCGTTGTTGTCGGTGTTATCGGCTATTTCGGCATGCGCCTTGTCGACATGTGCGGTCGTTATGGGGCCAACGTCGTTCAGATCAATGCCCCTTGGGGTGAAGCACTCAGCCTTGATGCCATCAAAAAGGCGGTTGAGGACCACAAGCCTGCTGTTCTCGCCCTAGTCCACGCTGAAACTTCAACAGGAGTGTGGCAACCCCTTGATGGCATTGGCGATTTCTGCCACGCCCATGACTGCCTTCTGCTGCTCGATACCGTCACCTCTCTTGGTGGGGTTCCTCTCAAGCTCGACGAGATGGGCGTTGATCTGGCCTACAGCTGCAGCCAGAAAGGTCTGAGCTGCCCTCCGGGTCTCGGTCCTTTCACCATGAGCGCCCGCGCGGAAGCCAAGCTTGATGCCCGCAAGACCAAGGTGCCCAACTGGTATCTGGACATGTCTGGCCTCAAGTCCTACTGGGGAAGTAAGCGCACCTATCACCACACAGCTCCGGTGAATATGAACTTCGGTCTGCGGGAAGCGCTGCGACTGCTTTGCGAGGAAGGCATCGAGAACTCCTGGGCTCGTCATCGCCGCAACAGTGAACGCCTCTGGGACGGTCTGCAGAGCCAGGGACTGCAATTGCATGTGCCCGTTGAACTGCGTCTGCCCACCTTGACCACCGTTCGCATTCCTGAAGGTGTTGATGGCAAAGCCTTTGCTTTGCACATGCTCAACGCCCATGGCGTCGAGATTGGTAACGGTCTTGGTGATCTGGCCGGTCAGGTCTGGCGTATCGGTCTGATGGGCACCAACTCCCAGCCCGAAAATGTCGATCGCCTGCTCAATCTTCTCGAGCAGGAGCTGCCTGCATTCCGTGAGACTGCCGCCGTCGCCCGAACCAGCTCTGCAGCTGCTCCCGGCATTCCTCTCCCAATAGGCCGGCCACCACATCCATGTGATGGTGTGCGCTTTCCGAGCTAGCCAGATTTAGGCAGGAACCCAAGGCGCCTCGTTTTGGATCTCTGGCTCCATAAACCACTCTCCCCATGCGCGCTTGCACCAGAGCCCCGGCGCACATGGGGCATGGCTCCAGAGTGACCAACAGTGTGTGGCCGTTGAAGCGCCAGTCGCCCCTAAGCCGGGCAGCCTGTCGCAAGGCCAGCAGTTCTGCGTGGCCCAGAGGATCCTGTTGTCGCTCACGCTGGTTAACCCCCCAGCCGATGGCTCTCCCCTCGGGATCAAGAATCACAGCGGCCACAGGCACCTCTCCGGAATCACCGGCGCGATCAGCCTGCCGCAGTAGGCGTTGCATCCAGGTGGTGAGGGTCTGGTCCATCACCATTGAGAATGGCGGACTGACAGACCGGTCGGCTTGGTTCAACCTCTTCACCGAACAGAGCCCCAGCTGGATTGTTTCGCTGGACCCTTTGCCCCTGATCCCGGGCTGGAGGATCTGCTTAAACGCAGTTCTGCTCTTCTGGTCGAGTGGCTTGGAGAAAGTGCCGACCATGACCCTCGACCAGCCCTGACGCTTGAGGCTGATGTGGCCCCCGCTCGGGAAGGTCAAGACCTTGATTCCCTCTTCACTGGGCTGAGAGGCGTCATGGCTGGCGCCTACAGGCCCAACCATCCCGGAGCTCTAGCTCACCTCGATCCGCCAGCCCTCTCGGTCTCGATTGCTGCGGATCTGATTGCGGCTGGCCTCAATAACAATCTTTTGGCTCAGGAGCTTTCTCCATCGCTGAGTCGCTTGGAGCGACGTCTCTGCCATTGGCTGTCCTCTCGTGTCGGCCTTGGACCCAACAGTGGTGGGGTGCCTGCCAGTGGTGGCAGCCTCAGCAACCTGATGGCCCTGGTCTGCGCGCGCCAAGCGGCTGAGCTCGCAGCTGATCCCAGTGCCGTTGTGCTCACCGGTTCTGCTGCCCATGTCTCACTGAACAAGGCCGCAACAGTCATGGGGCTTCCCCCTGATGGATTGCAATGTCTGCAAACCGACGCTGATGGTCGTCTCCAGCCTGAGGTGGTCGCCCGGGCGATTCAACAGCTGCGCTCTGCTGGCCGCAAACCATTCGCTCTGGTTGCTGTGGCCGGCACCACAGTGCAGGGCAGCGTCGATCCCCTGATTGATCTGGCGGCTTTGTGTCGCCGTGAGCAGCTCTGGCTTCACGTCGATGGGGCGATTGGGGCGGTATGCGCCCTAGTGGATTCCCAGCGCTGGCGCGTTGATGGCATCGAGCATGCCGATTCGATCACATTGAACCCTCAAAAGGTTCTTGGTGTCAGCAAGCCCTCGTCAGTGTTGCTGATGCGAAACGTCGAGCTGTTGCAAACCAGCTTTGCTACGGGTCTCCCGTACATGGAATCCGGTGACGGCCCACAGGGTGGCGATCTCGGTTTGCAGGGAACACGCTCTGCTGAAGTCCTGAAGCTCTGGCTGAGCCTTCAGCGTCTTGGGCTCGATGGTATTGAACGGATCTTGGACCAAGCCTTCCACCGTGCTGAATACCTTCGATCGCTGCTCACAGCACCGCAGTTACAGCTCCTCCCCGGTGATCTGCATCTGTTGGCGATCGGTCTGCAGCCTCATCTTGCCGATCGTGCCCAGCTCTGGCGTGATCACACCCACGGCCTGTTGCATCAGCAAGGCTTTTGGCTCTCTAGACCTGATCTTGATGGTCGGCCCCTTTTGAAAGCCGTCCTCGGAAATCCCTTCACCAACGAGGATCACCTTGAGCATCTAGCGGGCATCATCAATCGATCTGCCGGAGAGGTGAGCTGATGAGTCAACCGCAGGGACGCGGTCGTTGGGTCGCCATCATTACCGGCGTGATCTCGGTGCTTCTGGCCCTGGCCTATCTGGCCTTGGTGACACTCCTTGATCGCGCCGGTCCTCTGCAGCCGCCGCCGCCCGAGGCCCTCGCTGGGGCGGTAAACGTCGCCCCCGCCGTAACGGTTCCACCACCCGCGCCAGGGCCTGCTCCAGGAAGCGCTTGATGTCGAGATCACGACGGTCAAGGTCGTACTGGCGCCTCACGACTTCCCCCATTCCACCGTCGCCCCAGTCCTGCTGCTGACTGAAATAGGTCATGAAGCTGCGACCAGCTAATCGCGTCAGCCAGGCGGCAGTGACCGCCTGCAGGGCCTTGCCTGCCACAAGAGTTGGTAGCTGGCTTGCCAGGGCTGCAGTCATCAGTGCTGCACCCCCTTTCACGACCCCAAGGCTCGCCAGAGTCCGGCCAAGAGAGAGAGCCAGTTGTTGACCCTGCTCACGGCTAATACTGACGCCATAGACCTGGGCGATTTCAACAACCATCTGGGCATTCACTGCTGCAGTGGCCAGTAGATCAATCCCCGGCAGCGGTGTTACGGCAACTGCTCCGGCGCCGATCCAGCTGTATCGATCCACGATCTTCACCGCCTGGGCCCGTCGCTGTCGATCCAGCAGGTCCTGGGAACTGTCCGCCAGCTGTCGACTCTGGAGAAGGATGTTGTCGGCAAGAAGCTCTTCACCCTCTTCCCGGAGAACTTGGGCGACGCGGCGCAGCAATGCCTCGATCTCAGGCTTGGGTTGCAGCGGCTGGCCCCCTGGTCTTGGGATGCTCTGCGGAGAGCCGCTGGCGCTCAGCACATCCTGCGGGGCAACAAGGCCTTCGCAGCGGCGGCGCAGGAGTTGCAGCAGCCGGCTCTCCTCAGTCTCTCCTCGCAGATCGCATTTGTTGAGCACCAGGATGGTTCTTTTGCCGAGATCCCCCAGAGCCTTTAAGACCTTGAATTCGCTGGCGCGCAGATCGGCATCCACCACGAACAACAGCAGGTCTGCGGCAACTGCGTCATTCCTTGCCTCACGTTCCCGCTGCAGACCTGCATCCCCCGCCTCCAGGATTCCTGGTGTATCGCGCAGTTGAATCGCCCGTTGCAACCCGCCTAGCCGCAGCCGATAACGCTGCACGCTTTGGGTGGACCCCATGGCGGCCCCCACCTGCCCTACCTGGTCATTCAAGAGAGCTCGGATCAGCGACGTTTTGCCACTGGAGCCGCTGCCGAACACCACCACGACCAGATCCCCGCGCTCAAGCGAGGCTTCCACCTCCTGACGCCTTTGTTCCAAAGACGTTCTGGCGACGGTGTCACTGAGCTGACTGAGCTGTTGCTCGATCGATTCGAGGTTCCGCTTTGCTGCTTCTTGACGGCTGCTAGGAGCTTCGGGTGAGGGTGTTGTCTGTTCACCGCGGCGGAGGCTGCGCAACATCGGCCCCAGCAGCGGATAGATGAGCATGGCCAGCACCGCCAGGACCATCAGCAAGGCCGGTCCTACTAGCCATCCTGGAAGCCAATAGCTCAGCTGCCAGATCAGGCTGTTCACCGCCTGCAGTACCAGGGAAAGCACAACAATCAGCAGCAGGACTCCGCCGAGTAGCAGCCATAGGCGCGTGCGGCTCATGAGGCTTTTTCGTCGGCGTTGCTGCCCCGTCCGGCGGTCCGGATGATGTCGGCCCACAGCTGAGCAGCGACGGCACTGCTGCTGCTGGTGGGACTGTTGTCGTCATTGCCCAGCCAAATGCCCATCACCCAATGGCGGCTTGGCTCGTAGCCGATGAACAGCAGATCCCGGCCATCGTTGGTGGTCCCCGTCTTACCCCCTTCTTGGCCACCGAGCTTTGCGGCCCCGCCCGTACCGGCCTGTACAACCGTGCGAAGCAGCCCTTGCATCAGCTTGGCTTGGTCCTCACTGAGTACCCGCCGGCCACGGGCTGTGTTGTGGGTGTCCTGACGGCAGCGTTCTCGTTGGTTTTGGCACAGTTCGGCATCGGTGAGCTTGCGCACGGTGGTGGGCTCCATCCAGACGCCGCCATTGGCAATGGCGGCGTACGCGGCGGTTAGTTCCAGCAGGCGCGTCTCGTTCTGGCCCAGCACTAGACCCGGTACAGCGATGAGCGGAGTGCTGATGCCCAGATCTCGGGCTTTGCGCACAATTGATTCGAGTCCGTAGCGGCGTCCGAGCCTCAACGCTGCGCAGTTGTCGCTGCGGGCAAAGGCTGATTGCAGGCTGGTTTTTCCCCCGCAGCCTGATTTGTAACTGACGCCCCCCCAGTCCAGTGGTGCGGCACTGATGCTGGAACTTGGGCTGAGGCCCCGTTCCAATGCCACCAGGTAGGTGAACAACTTGAACGTGCTGCCTGGTTGACGCAGCGCCTGGGTGGCGCGGTTGAACTGGCTGCTGGTGTAGTCGCGCCCGCCGACCAGGGCGAGGACACCACCGTTGCGGCTGTCGATCACCACCACAGCCCCCTCCCGGATGGCGCCGTATCCGGTGCGGAGGTAATCGCGCAGCTTGGCCTCCGCAACTGACTGCAGGACCGGATCGAGGTGGGTCTCGACAAGGAAATTGCCTTCCGATGCCACATCAGCTCCGACAAGGCGTTCCAGATCTCGGCTGACCTGATCGCTGTAGAAGGGTGCTGGTCTGCGTCCACCACCGCTGCAGGCTTCTGGGGCTAAAACCACAGGGGTGCGTCGTGCCCGGCGCGCCTGGTCAGGGCTGAGACGCCCCTCTCGCGCCATCTTGTTCAGCACGGAATTACGCGCCTCCAGTGCTGCTTCAGGATCGGCGCAGGGATCGTGGCCATTGGGTGAGGGCAGCAATCCCACCAGCAGGGCAGCCTGCTCGAGGCTCAACTCACGGGCTGTCACCCCGAAGTAGGCCTGCGACGCGTCTTCAAAGCCCCATCCCACCCCTAGGTAGACCCGGTTGAGATAGGAGAGCAGCAGCTCTCTCTTGCTGAAGCGCGCCTCCAGTTGCAGGGCCACCAGCAGTTCACGCCACTTGCGGCCCAGCGTTTCCCCTCGTCCTACCTGTTCGGGGTAGAGGCTGCGGGCCAACTGCTGCGTCAAGGTGCTGCCCCCTTCCAGCACCCGTCCTCCGATCAGGTTGGTCAAAAGTGCGCGACTGGTGCCGATCGGATCGAGACCGGGATGCCACCAGAAGCGTGTGTCTTCGCTGGAGAGCAGCGCCTTGCGCAGCGCCGGTGAGAAGTCCGAGAGATGGGGGTTTTCGCGGTGAGAACTGTCCTGGGCACTGTTGATGGCCCTGTTGTTGCGGTCATACAGCACCAGTGGACCGCGCACCTGCGCCAGGCTGCCCCGCACCGGCACGATCAATAACCCAAGTGCCAGTAACAGCAACCCTATGGAGCCGAGGCTCAGGATCACTGCGCTTACAGGCTTGGCAAGGCGTTGCCAGGGCTTGGCATGGGCTGGATCACTGAACTCCAGCAGGGGCAAGCTGTTGTCGGCCTCAGGCCCAAGGCGGATGCAGTCGCCATCGCGTAGCTCCAGCCAGCTGATGCGTCGGCCTTGCCAGCTCAGGCCATTGGTGGACCCCTGATCTCGGAGTTGCCAGCAACCCTGGCGCTGCTCCAAGAGGGCATGACGCTTGCTCACGGCAGGATGCATCACAGGCACCTCTGCATCGGGATCACGGCCGATGCGATAAACCTGCCCGTGCAGGACGATCGTGCGCAGGGGATCGCGTCCGTTGCGGAGTAGCAGCCGCGCTGTCATCTCTCTTGCCTTAGGGCGTCGATCAACAGACAGAGCACAGCGAGATTGATCGCAACATCAGCCAGATTGAAGACGGGAAAAGGGAATGGCACCAGTTCAAGGCCGTCAATCACTGCTCCAAAGCGCCAGCGGTCGATGCCATTGCCGAGGCTGCCACCGAGCAGTAGTCCGGCTGCAGCCAGCTGCAAGCAACGCCACTGATCGCCGCGTTGCCAGATCCAGACAACCAGTCCAAGGCTTACCAACAGGCTGATTAGGCCGAGCCAAAAAGCTCCGTTGCTGAACAGGCTGAAGGCAGCTCCGTCGTTCCACACCAACCGCAGGTTGATTAATCCCGGCAGTAACGGTCGGCTGATGCCAGAAGGTTGATCGAGCAACCACTGCTTGCTCAGCTGATCAAGGTTCACCACCAGCAGCGCTAGTGCAATGGCTGAGCCGCGACGGCGCAAGGCAGTCATCAGTGCTCCACCATCAGCAATGGACGTAGCCATCTGGCCAGGACACCCACCAGGCAACAGAGCAGCAGCTGTCCTGGCAGTGGCAGAAGGCTGTAGGTGAGTAGCAGCTGGTTCAAGGAGGGTTCCCAGCGTCCAGCCAGGCTGCCGAGCACAAGGTTGAGGGCTCCGCACATCTGAATGGTCACCAGGCCGAGCACAGCTGCACCGGTCAACCCCTCCAGCGTGTCGAGCCCCTCCTGTTGGGCCAGTCGTCCACTTAGCCATGCAGCAGGCAGGAACCCGGCGATGTACCCAAAGGAGGGCTGCTGCAGATACTCCAATCCCCCGCCGCCATGAAAGACAGGAAGGATGAACAGCCCGAAGACCACGTAGGCCACTGAGGCGATGAATGCAGCACGCGGACCGCAGAGCAGCGCGGTCAGAAGCAGTGCAGGAACCTGTGCAGAGATGCCCAGCTCGACAGGGGTTAGACCGATGCGTGGGTCCCAGGCCGGCAGAGCCGGATAGAGGAGACTTCCGGCGATGATGAGCAGAAGTCCTGCCAGCGCCCCGGACCAGTTCAGCAAGGCGCGCAAATCAATGAACCCTTGAGTTGGTTCATCCTGCCCGAATCACCAGTCAGCAACAACGGTGTCCGACTCCGCAAGCAACCCTCTCTCGATCGGTATGGCCGTCAGGTTGGCCGAAGCCCAGAGCTATCTCAAAACGGCTGATGCCATGTCGATGCTGAGACCAGGTGATCTGATCGATGCTCTCGAGGACGGAGAAGTGGTGGCGCTGTTGCCGTTGAATCAGGTGGCTGTGCGTTTTCGCCGCGGCACTTTTGTCCTCTCTAGCGAGCTATTGCTGCCGATGGTTGGCCAGTTAGAACCTGACTCCAGTGAGCCTCCAGAGTCCTGAGGCTGCCAGAAGGACCGCAGGCGCTCAACACCGGACGTCTTAACCAGTGACGTGCTGCCTCCTGCACATCATCGGCGGTGATTGTTTCAATGGTTTTCATCGCTTGCTGGTGATAATCCATCGGCAAGCCGAGGCTGAGACATAACGCCGTGCGCTCCGCTCGCTGCGCACCGGTCTGCCGTCCGAGGGCTTCCTGACCCCGCAGCTTGGCGCGCGCCAGCTGAAGACATGACTCAGTCAGGGGCTCCTGGAGAACCTGAGCCCACTCGCGCAGCAGTGCATCCAAGGCCGCAAGGGCTTGGTCGGCGCTAGTTGAGAGGTGCCAGATGAATGGTGAATCGAGTTCACGCAAGGCCAGTTCAGCCCCGACGTCGTACACCAGACCGTGGGTTTCACGCAGACTTTGGAACAGGCGGCTACTCATGCCGACTCCCAGATGCACCTGCAGCAGCCTCAGCGCCAGGGCCTGCGGCGCATGGATCGGCAGTGTCCTGAAACCCAGCATCAGTACGGTCTGCTCGGTATCAACGCTGATCCCACTCCAGCGCTGGCTCGGTGGGCTACTGAGACTCGGCCGATCTCCGCCGCTTTGTTGCCAGCAGGACATCCGTTGGTGGACCTGCTCCCGCAAGTCGTCATTAAGCGGCCCACTGACCACCAGTGTTGCTGCTTCACAGCTGAGTGCTGAGGCGGCTTCTCGCACAGCATCAGGTTTCATTGCCACAAGATCTGCCCGCCGACCGAGGGGGTCATGGCCGTAGCTGCCGTTGCCATAGAGCAGCAGACGCAGTTGCTCATGGGCAACTGCAAAGGGATCTTCCTGCATCCTTTGCAGAGACTGCAGGTTGAGGTCCTGCTCTAGCCGCACCTGCTCTGATTCCAGATGAGGTTGCTCGATCATGTCCAGCAACAGGGGCAGTAGCTGCTCTGCATCAGTGCTGACGCACTTGAGTGCCAGCACAAGCCGGTCGTCGTTGGTCTCGCTGCGAAGGCTGCCACCGAGGGTTTCGATTCGCTCGGCAAAGGCGGCTGCCTTGAGTGCTCCACAACCGCGGGTCAGGCTGCCGGCCAGGAGTTGGTGCAGACCGGCGGCGTGAGCTGGATCCATGGCACTGCCATGGGGGAGCACCAGTCGGGCGGCGTGGATGTCACCGAAGCTGTTCTCAAGCCAGTGCATGGACGGGCTCACAGTGGCAGGACCTCAAGGACGCACGCAAGAGACGGATCCAGTCCTTTTGCCAGCGGTTGCAGCGCATCGCAGTCCCATAACGCAAGGCGTTGCAGTGGCGCATCAAAGCCTTGCATCCGTCCGGTCAGGGTCGATTGGCCAAGCATTTGGGTGACTGGACCGATTGCCTCAAGTGAGAACCGATGGCCGTGATCAAGCAGGCGGCGGGCCCTCTCCAGTTCGGCTGGGTTGATGCCTGCGGCTGCCTCGAGCAGCAAATTCTCCACTTCCTGGATCACTGCATCGAGGTGGGCGGCATCGCAGACGGCCTCAAGCACCACCAAGCTGCCGTCCTCCAGCGGGTGAAGCTCCAGATCGATCGATTCCACTAGTTGCAGCTCCTCACGAAGGCGGCGCACGAGCCGGCTACTACGTCCTTCGGCAAGCACCGTCGTTAGCAGATCCATACCGCTTAGCTGCTGCTGTGAGGCAGCTGGAGGTGCACTCCAGAGCATCAGCAGCCGGGCTGACTCAAGCCTCGGTAACCGCAGTTGGTGGCGTCCTGGTTGAACGACAAGCCCACTTGGTTGAAAAGGTTGGACAACCGCCGTTGGGAGCTCACCAACCGGACCCAGCTCCAGCTGCTCCAGCACCGCCTCTGGCTCAAAGCTGCCACCAACGGCTACTGCGCAGCGATCGGCGCGATAGTTGGTTTGCTGGAAGGCTCCCATTGCAGCAGGAGTCATCCGCTGCAGGTCCTCTCGGGTCCCCAAGATTGGACGCCCATAAGCATGGCTACCGCAGCCCAGGGCCAGCAAGTGCTGGAAGGCAACTTCCTCAGGCTGGTCTTCGCTCTGGGCCAGCTCCTCGAGAACCACCTGTCGCTCGAGTTGAAAATCCTCGGACTGCAGTTGAGGTTTGAGCACAAGCCTGGGTAGCAGTTCGAGGGCTAGGGGTAACCCTTCCCGAGGCAGCAGCACGTGGTAGTGCACATCATCAAAACCTGTTGCTGCATTGCTCTGGCCCCCGACCGCCTCGACTCGATGGTCAAAGGCTCCTGCTGGCAGCCCCTCACTGCCTTTGAAGACCATGTGTTCGAGGAAGTGGGCGACACCGGCTTGTCCAGCTTTTTCGCGCAGGCTGCCGGCCTGACACCAGAACTGCAGGCAGGCCACAGATGCATCAGCCAAGGGCAGGAGTGTCACCGGACAACCGTTCTTGAGCTGGCGTTGCTGGGGAGCCGGGTAACCGAGGCAGGGCCGCAGTTCGGCCGAAGAATCCATGGTCATACATCCATGATGGCCACCTTGGCCCCGTAAGAGGGCCCCGTACGCTTTGGGTTTGCTCAGGACGCCGCCCCTGGTGCGTGAGTTTCATCCGCTAATCCCTCGGATTGCTGCTGCCCTGCGCACAGCCTGGCGTGGCCTGAGCGGTATCAGGGCCCTACCCCTTGATGGCGATCTCAGCGAAATCCGCGGTGAGCTGGAAGGCGATGCCATGGCCATCAGCAATCAGTTGCTGTGCTGCCCAGGTGTTCGCAAAATCCACCTGGAGACTGCCCAGGTAGGACGCAATCTCGACATCCTCCACTGCGTTCTGTTTCCCGATCCTTGCTACGACCTGCCGATCTTCGGGGCCGATGTGGTTGTTGGTCGTGGATCGGTATCGGCCGCAATCGTCGACCTCTCCCCCACCAGCGGAGAACTTCCTTCTTTGTTGGTGGAACGCTTGCAGCAATTACCCCAGCATCCATTCTCACAACCGCGGGAGGTGCCCAGCTGGGGAACGATCTTCTCCCCCCACGTCCTATTTGTTCGTCCCACCAGCGATGCGGAGGAGGACTGGTTCCTCCAGCATCTTTTGGCGATGCATGAGGTGATGCTCACCTCTGTGAGGGAGGGCCATCCCCAGTCGGCTGATCATCCCGACAGCCAGATCCGCCATGCCGGCCAGCTCTTTTACTGCCAGCAGCAGCGCCGCAATGACAAGACCCGGCGGGTTCTTGAAATGGCCTTTGATTCGCAGTGGGCGGACCGTTACATCCAGAATCTGCTCTTCGACGACCCACCATCACCTGGCGAACAACGTGGGAACTGATTCCAGCACCCAAGATCTCCCTGCTGTGGCTGTTCCAAGCCATGCGCCAGCAGCTCAAGGATCGTCGCGGCGCTGGCGCATGGCCTTGCTGTTGCTGATCCCAGCGGTACTTCTTTCGGCAGGTCTTCGCTGGATGACCCGCGAGCGCCCCAAACCGGCCCAGCAGATCCCGGCTACGCCGATTCAGCCCAGCCAGCAAGCTGTTTCAGCTCTAGGCCGTCTTACGCCTGAAGGTGATGTGCGGCGTCTGGCTGCGCCATCCGGTCCGATGGGTGCCATGCCCAGGGTCAGTGAGTTGATGGTTGATGTGGGTGATCAGGTGCAACAGGGTCAACTGCTTGCCCGTTTTGACAATCAGGCTGATGCCAAGGCTGATTTGAATGTGGCTAAGGCCACGATTGCCAGTCTTGAGCGCCGTCAGCAGTTGCTTCAAGGTGATGTCGACCGCTATCTGGGGCTGCAACAGCTCGGAGCAATCTCCCTTGAAGGGCTCGAACTGCGCCAGCTCAAGTTGCTTGCGGTGCAGCAGGAACTGCAACTTGCACGGGCTGAACTCGCGCGTCAGCAGGTCAAATTGCCGGACAGTGAATTGCGGGCTCCTTTCGATGGAACGGTGCTGGCTATCGCTGCTCGGCCAGGTGAGCGAGCCAGTGCCGACGGAGTCCTCCAGCTGGGTCGCAGCGATGCGATGCAGGCGGTACTTGAGGTCTATGAAAGTGACATTGATCGTGTGCGCGTTGATCAGCGCGTTCGCCTCGAAAGTGAGAATGGCGGGTTTTCTGGCTCGCTTAGCGGTCGTGTCATCCGCATCGATCCTCAGGTGCAGCAGCGCGGTGTTTTGAGTACTGACCCCACGGCTGACACCGATGCCCGTGTGGTTGAGGTGAGAGTCGCGCTTGATCCTGACGATGCTGCACGTGTCAGCAGCCTCACCGGCTTACGGCTGATCGCTCGGCTGCAGCCGTGAGTTGGCGGTTCTGGCAGTCCCGCCGTGTCCCTCTGGCCTGGCTGTTGCTCAGCCGCCAACCTGTTCGACTGCTGATTGCTTTGGCGGGCATCAGCTTTGCCGGCATTTTGATGTTTATGCAGCTGGGCTTTCGTGATGGGCTCTTTGATGCCAGCGTCACGATCCACCGGCTGTTCAAGGCTGATCTGGTGCTGATGAGCCCGCGCTCGATGAGCTCGATCAGCATGTCCGGTTTCCCGGAACGGCGTCTGATCCAGTCGATTGCCGACGATGCAGTGGCGAGCATCACCCCGGTTCACTGGAACTTCGTCCTTTGGCGGAACCCCGAGACACGCCAAACACGATCGATCCTTGCCCTCGGTTTTGAGCCTGATGACGGCTTGTTCATCAATCCAATGGTGGCCGAACAATCTCATCTGCTGCGGCAGAAGGGTCGGGTCCTGTTCGATGAACTCTCCAGGCCTGAATTTGGTCCGGTGGCCGACCGCTTCAACGCGGGAGACACCGTCGAGACCGAGGTGGCGGGCCAGCGAGTGCGCGTCGCTGGCTTGGTGCGATTGGGACCTTCATTCGGTGCTGACGGGAATTTGATCACCAGCCGCGAGACCTTCCGCAGTCTTCTTCCCAACACACCTAGAGGAAGCATCGAACTTGGCCTCGTACGACTCACGCCTGGCAGCGACCCAGAGCGTGTGGCCAAACGGATGCAGCGTCAGTTGCCAGGAGATGTGAAGGTCTTCACGAAACAGCAATTCATTGAATTCGAGAAGGATTACTGGCGCAGCAGCACGGCGATCGGATTCATCTTCACCCTCGGCGCCGCTATGGGTTTTGTTGTCGGATGCGTGATCGTCTACCAGATCCTCTACGGCGATGTCAGCGATCACCTGCCGGAGTACGCCACGTTGATGGCCATGGGTTACCGCCTCAGCGATCTTCTAGGCGTTGTTGCCCGTGAGGGCCTTTTGCTGGCGATGATCGGCTATCTGCCGGCCTACGCAGCTGGGGAGGGTTTGTACGCCTTGATCCGTAGCTCCACCAAGTTGCCGGTATCAATGGCACCGGAGCGGGCTCTCTTGGTGTTCAGCATGGTTTTGGTGATGTGCCTCGGCTCCGCCATGTTTGCCATGCGCAAGCTGGCCGAAGCGGATCCGGCGGACATCTTCTGATGAGCAGCATCTCTGCGAAGTCCGCGGTAATTCACGCTTCGTCCCTCTGCCACAGCTACGGCCGGGGTGCCATGCGTCGCAGAGTCCTGCAGGGCATCACCGTTGACGTTCAGCCAGGCGAAGTGGTCCTGCTCACTGGACCGTCTGGCTGCGGCAAGACGACCCTTCTCACCCTCATCGGCGCTCTGCGAAGTGTCCAAGAGGGTGAGTTGGACGTGTTGGGTGTGCCGTTGCGCGGTGCCACTGCCGGCGAGCGACGGCGCGTGCGCGAGCGCATCGGCATGATTTTTCAGGGTCACAACCTGCTGCGTTGTCTGACCGCTGAGCAGAACGTACAGATGGGCGCAGATCTCCTGTCTGGTCGCAGCTATGACGCCCGTCGGGGCGTTGCCCGTGAATGGTTACGAGCAGTTGGTCTTGGCGATCATTTGCAGAAACTGCCCCATGACCTGTCAGGTGGTCAGAAACAGCGTGTAGCCATCGCTAGGGCTCTGGCGGCCCAGCCGGAACTTCTGCTTGCCGATGAACCGACAGCAGCGTTGGATGGTCGTACTGGTCGAGAGGTCGTTGAGCTCTTGCGCCGGTTGGCTCGGGAGCAGGGCTGTGGTGTGCTCATGGTGACCCATGACCCTCGAATCCTCGATGTGGCTGATCGCCTTCTTGAAATGGAAGATGGACTGATGCAGGAAGTGTCTTTATTCCAGAAGACGGCCGGTTAAGGTGATGGCAGAAGACAAACCCCCTAAAACGATCGATGGCAAAGCGCCGCAACCTCAAGCGCGAAAAGCAGGAACGCAACCGCGCCTACGCCCGCAAGTTCAAGAAGCGCAAGATGCGCAATGACGGCCGTGGTGAGGGTGCCGGCAACGGAGTCACCGGTACGGCAAACAACGGCGGCGCAGCTGACTGAGCTTCGTTTTTTGGATCTAGATCGGCGACCCACTCGGATTTCGATCCGAGTGGGTTTTTATTTTTCCTGGCGTCCTCTAGGAAAAAACACTTCTTTTGCAGCAGAAACTCTGGGATGACGTTCAGAGCATCCAGCGCATTGATTGGTGCGACTGGCTCAATCGTCGAGAGTTGCCTCGGTTCGTCGGCGTCACCAGCCGTTGATCGACGCTGGAATTTGATCCATTCAATGAGTCCGCTGCCCCTCAGGTCCCTGCTGGTGAGCTGAGCCTCCATCAGAACGAGGCCAATTCGCTCTGGTTGGCACCTCATGCCCCTGAGGACATCAGCGATCATGGAACCATCAATTCTCAGCCTGTGCTCGTCAGCGTTGTCATCCCCACCTACAACCGTCTGCCGATCCTGCAGCAGTGCTTGAGAGCCCTTGAGGCCCAGGTGGACCTCCTCGATGGTGATGACTTCGAGGTGGTACTGGTTGATGACGGCTCAACAGACGGCACTGTTGCCTGGATCGGTGATCACGTCAGAGCCTTTCCTCACGTGAGGTTGCTGCAGCAGGAGCACGGCGGCCCTGCCCTGGGACGGAATCTTGGAGTTGATCAGGCGCGTGGTGAGCTAATCGTCTTCATCGACAGTGACCTGGTGGTAGTCCCCACCTTTCTCAGTGAGCACCTCAAGTCCCTGCGCAGCGCATGGAGAAGGCTCGGTAATCGCCTTTGTTTCACCTACGGGGCGGTGATCAACACTCACAACTTCGATTCTCCTCAGAGTGAACCCCACAAGCTCAGCGATCTGTCCTGGGCCTATTTCGCCACTGGCAATGTGGCCATCGATCGGCAAGTCCTGCTCGAGTCAGGTGTATTTGATCCTTCCTTCCGTCTTTATGGCTGGGAAGATCTGGAATTGGGCGAGCGTCTGCGTCGCATGGGTGTGCAGCTGGTGCGCTGCGCTCCAGCTGCCGGCTATCACTGGCATCCGCCCCTGTCTCTTGATCAGGTTCCGGATTTGATCCGCAAGGAACGTGAACGGGCCAAGATGGGGCTCATCTTTTACCGCAAGCACCCCACACGTCGGGTGCGTTTCATCATTCAGTTCACACCGTTGCATCGTGTCCTGTGGGAACTTTTGACACTCTGCGGTCTGTTAAATGAGCGCAGCTTGAGGCCCTTACTGGCTTGGCTGATCCGACATGGCTATCCCGGGACGGCTATGGAGCTGCTGCGCCTTCCCCTTAATCGCATCAGTGTGCGTGCACTATTTGAGGAAGCACGCTTGGCGGGCGTGCGCTGACACACCCGCTGATAGATTGGAAATTCACCTTCAACACCGCACACCCGCACGTTTCGGGTGAGAACGTAAGCCGTTTGCGGCCGTTCTCCCTGGCGGGTGGTGGCCAACCCGAAACCCACCCAACATGGCAGTTGTCACGCTCTCCGAAATGATGGAGGCCGGTGCCCACTTCGGGCACCAAACACGCCGCTGGAATCCCAAGATGCAGCGGTACATCTATTGCGCCCGTAACGGGGTTCACATCATTGATTTGGTGCAGACAGCGGTCTGCATGAACAATGCCTACAAGTGGACTCGTGGTGCCGCCCGCTCAGGCAAGCGCTTCCTTTTTGTGGGCACCAAGAAACAGGCCGCTGAGGTGGTCGCCCATGAAGCCACTCGTTGTGGTGCCAGCTACGTGAATCAGCGCTGGCTCGGCGGCATGCTGACCAACTGGTCGACGATGCGTGCCCGCATCGATCGTCTCAAGGACTTGGAGCGCATGGAAAGCTCCGGAGCCATCGCCATGCGCCCCAAGAAAGAGGGGGCTGTTCTGCGGCGTGAGCTCGACCGTTTGCAGAAGTACTTGGGCGGTCTTAAGAACATGCGCCGCCTACCCGACGTGGTCGTACTGATTGATCAGAAGCGGGAATCCAATGCTGTGCTCGAGTGCCGCAAGCTCGACATCCCGTTGGTCTCGATGCTCGATACCAACTGTGATCCTGACCTCTGCGATGTGCCCATCCCCTGCAACGACGACGCAGTGCGCTCGGTGCAGCTGATCATTGGCCGCTTGGCTGATGCCATCAACGAGGGTCGTCACAGCAGCAACGACCATGGTTCTGATCGTGAGGACGAGGGCTAAGGCCCTCCCCTTTGCTGCTTACAATCCGCCCCGCTTACCACCCGCCTCACGACCCCGACATGGCCGACGTTTCAGCCAAGCTCGTCAAGGAGCTCCGCGACCAGACAGGCGCGGGGATGATGGACTGCAAGAAGGCGCTCAAGGAGTCCGACGGTGATCTGACCAAGGCCAGCGAGTGGCTTCGTCAGAAGGGAATCGCGTCGGCAGAGAAGAAGGCCGGGCGTACGGCCGCCGAAGGTTCTGTTGGCAGCTATATCCACACCGGTGCGCGTGTGGGTGTTTTGGTTGAGGTGAACTGCGAGACCGACTTCGTCGCTCGAGGTGAGCAGTTCCAGGAGCTGGTGCGCAACATCGCCATGCAGATCGCCGCCTGCCCCAACGTGGAATTCGTCACCACCGACGACATCCCCGCTGAGGTGTCTGAGCGTGAAGCAGCTATCGAGATGGGCCGTGATGATCTGGGCAGCAAGCCTGAGGCCATGAAGGCCAAGATTGTTGAGGGTCGGGTGGCGAAGCGCCTCAAGGAAATCTCACTCCTCGAGCAACCCTTCATCAAAGACTCCTCCATGACCGTCGCGGAGATGGTCAAGCAACTGGCCGGCAAGATCGGCGAGAACATCAAGGTGCGACGGTTCACCCGTTACACCCTTGGTGAGGGCATTGCGGTGGAAGAGAAGGACTTTGCGGCTGAAGTGGCCGCCGTGTCTGTTTGAACCCCACCGATGGCGGAGCCACCGCTGTGGCCCGCCGAGAACTTCAGAGCCTTGAGCAACTGAGCGATAAGGCGGCATGCAAGCTCTATCAGCTTGTTGCCGCCTATGCCGCAGATCTTCGCCTGCACCTTGAGCCCCTGTTGTTGCAGGCGGTTTTCCAGCTCTGCACGCGCCAGTTGCCTCAGGCGTTTAATGCCATGTCGGAGGAGCATCGTCGCGAGCTGCGCGAACGCATCCACGATCTCTGTCAGCGCTGCAGTTGCCTTCTGACTGTGGAACAGCTGGCCCAGCTCGCTTTGCGCCTCGATAGCGCTGATCAGGACGACGAGACCGAAGAGCCGGACGAGCCTGATCCAGGCGATGACGTCGATATCGATCTGCCGATTCCATCGACAGATCCCGCTGCCATCGAACTCAGCCTTGATCCGCCCCGTTTCCTTGGAGATTTTGATCCCAGCAGTTTCTGCCCGTCTCCTTCCCCGCCCTCGTCTGAAGACGATGAGCCAGGTGACGAAATCGATGCCAACGAGGCAGCAGAAGCGATTGATCTACTGCGGCAGATGGTTCACGGTGCGGTAATCACGATCCCCTCGCGTCAGAGCAATCAGCCACCGCAAGCCTTTCCGCTACCGCGTGATCCAGCCGGTCTGCGGCGTTGGTTTCATAGCTGGGACCGTGCTTTGCAGCGCCGCCTTCGCAACCTCAGTCACGCGGTCAACCTCGAGCTGATGCGCAGTGGTCTTTGTCGGTCCCTGATTCCACTGACACTGCTGGATGCAGCTCTTGAGGGTCAGACGGACCTGCAGGCTGCGCCTCCGAATGTGCTCAGTGTCCAAATGCCTTTGCTGGATCCGGTCACTTCAGAGGAGCTCCGGCTTAACGGGGTTCTGCTGCGGGTGGCTGAATACGAACATCTGAGGCCCGAGCTGCGGAATCATCGCCGCCAGCTTCACCAGCTTGAAGCGACACTGCTCAGAATGGAGCGCCGCATGCAGCATTGGCATCAGCGGCTGGCGGTACTGCAGGCTCAGTCATTGTGGTTGGAGGACAGCAGCGACAACCCATCCCCTCGGCTCTGACGCCACAGCTCGATGCTTGGCTCAAACGCCTGCAGCGCAGTCTCTCGGTTGAAGCCGACCACGGATTTGGGAATCTCCAGGGCCGCACCAGCAGCTTCTGTGTCTTTGCTGAGCAGTGCTGTGCCAAGGGGGAACCATCGTTGCCGGCGACTGAGTTGCCTCCCTTGCAGCGATTTGCCAAGGCTCTCAATGGATACGGATCGCTGAACACCGATCAGCGCAGGCGCTTGGTGACTCAGTTACGCCAGCACTTGCATCAGTTGAGGCAGCGTCTCGACCCGCCGGCACCGCCTGCTACTCCGCGTCTGCGCCTGGCTGACTCATCTGTTGCAGACAGCTCAGCAAGCCGTGATTCCAGTGGTTATGAACCCCAGCTGCCGTTGGCTGAGGTGCAAGGTGTGGGCCCAAAACTTGCTACCCGTCTGGCGCAACTTGGCCTGCTCACCCTGGATGATCTGATCCGTCACTACCCGCGGGATTACGTCGACTATTCGCGCTTGGTGCGGATCCAAGATCTGGAACCTGGTGAAACCGCCACCGTGGTGGCCTCTGTTCGACGCTGTCACGCGTTTGCAAGCCCTCGCAATCCAAACCTGGCGATCCTGGAGCTCCAGCTGCAGGACAGCACAGGCCGTCTGCGCATCAGCAAGTTCATGGCTGGCCGCCGTTTCACCTCCGCAGGTTGGTTGCATCAGCAACAACGGCTCTATCCAGCAGGAGCCACCATTGCCGCCAGCGGTCTGGTCAAGGAAAACCGCTTCGGGGTCAGCCTCCAAGATCCGTTGCTGGAGGTGCTCGACGGCCCGAGCAGCACTGTTCGCTCCGGTGAGATCGGACGTCTTGTGCCGATTTATGCCCTCACTGAAGGTCTCACCTCTGAACGATTGCGCCAGGCCATCGGCCGTGTGCTGCCCCGTTTGCGTCGCTGCCGCGATCCTTTGCCTCAGCGCTGGCGCACTGAGCTTTCCCTGCCGGGGCTTGTCGATGCACTGCAGTTGATTCATCAGCCCACCAGCCGCGAAGCCCTCGACGGTGCCCGCCATCGCTTGGTGTTTGATGAGTTTCTGTTACTGCAGCTCACCCTCGCTCAGCGCCGTCTGATGCACCGCCAAAGGCAGGCCCCGGCACTGAGTGCCAGCCTCGATGGCGCACGTCTGACCGCCTTTCGAGAGCTGCTGCCGTTTCGATTTACCGATGCCCAAGAGCGCGTGCTCAAGGAGCTCTGCGCCGATATGGCCGAGCCCAAACCCATGGCCCGGCTGGTACAGGGGGATGTGGGCAGTGGCAAGACGGTTGTGGCGATCTCGGCACTGCTCGTGGCCATCGATTCAGGTCTGCAGGGGGCGTTGATGGCACCCACAGAAGTATTGGCTCAGCAGCACTACGCCAAGTTGTGCGAGTGGATGCCCCTCCTGCACGTCAATGTTGGTTTGTTGACCGGTTCAACCCCGGCCCCCAGGCGACGCAGCCTTCTCCAAGATCTAGCCAACGGTCAGCTTCATTTGCTGGTGGGTACGCATGCATTGCTGGAGGATCCGGTGGATTTCTCTCAGCTCGGCCTTGTCGTCGTCGATGAGCAGCACCGCTTCGGAGTAGCCCAGCGCAATCGCCTTCTCAGTAAGGGAATTCAGCCTCACTTGCTGACCATGACGGCCACTCCGATTCCTCGCACCCTTGCCCTGAGCGTGCATGGCGATCTTGATGTCAGTCAGATCGATTCGCTGCCGCCTGGCCGAAAGCCAATCCAGACGCAGGTGCTCTCGGCTGCCCAGAAACCCAAGGCGGAGCAGCTGATCCGTGAGCAGATCGCCCAGGGTCGTCAGGCCTACGTCGTTCTCCCACTGGTGGATGAATCCGACAAGCTCGAATTGCGATCCGCCATTGAGGAACACCGCCGATTGCAGGAGGCCGTATTCCCTGAACTCCGCCTCGGTCTTTTGCATGGCCGTCTATCCAGTGCTGATAAGCAGGCCTCCATTGAGGCTTTCAGCTCCGGTGCGGTTGATGTGCTCGTGTCCACCACTGTTGTGGAAGTGGGCGTCGATGTCCCGAACGCCACCGTGATGCTGATTGATCATGCTGAGCGCTTTGGGTTGGCTCAGTTGCACCAACTACGTGGCCGCGTGGGCCGCGGAGCTGCCGCCTCTCATTGCCTCTTGATTAATGACAGTCAGTCCGCGGTCGCCCGGCAACGCCTCGAGGTGATGGCCAGAAGCAACGATGGCTTTGAGATCGCTGAAGTGGACCTGCGCCTGCGCGGCCCCGGTGAGGTGCTGGGCACTCGCCAGTCCGGGTTGCCGGACCTTGCTCTGGCGAGCCTTAGCGATGATGGCGCGGTCTTAGAGGAGGCCCGTAGCGTGGCTCAGGCGATCCTTGATGAGGACCCATCCCTGGCACGGCATCAGCTGTTGGCTGAAAAGCTCGAAGCCCAGCGACGCTCTCATGCCGCTGCTGCAAGGCTCAACTGAGATGAAACGCCCATGGCATGGCATCACCATCGCAGAGAATGGGGAAGCATTGGTGCCGTTGCCTCCAGCTCTTCTGCGCTGGGATCCGCATCCTTACGTCGCCCTTGGTGCTCCTTATCCGGCAACCAGTGATCCGTTTCGTTTGCGCAGCTCGGTAGCGGAGCGGCTGTTGATCGCTCAGGAAAGGCTTCAAGCCAGTTCAGGCAGGATCAAACTGCTGATCTTCGATGCCTGGCGCCCGCTTGCCGTACAGCGGTTCATGGTGGAACACACTCGCTCGCTGCCTGGCGTCAGTGAAGAGGAGGTGCTGGCCCTCTGGGCGGACCCCAGTGAGGATCCAGCAACCCCTCCCCCGCACAGCACAGGGGCTGCTGTTGATCTAACTCTTGCTGATCAGCATGGGCAGCCGCTTGATCTCGGAGGCGACATCGATGCTGTAGGTCCCATCGCTAAGCCCGAGTATTTCGCCTCTGCTCCCATTGGCAGTCGTGAGGCTCTGTTCCATCAGAGGCGTTCTCTGTTGGAGGAGGTTATGGCTTCAGCAGGTTTTGCGCGCCACCCGGGTGAGTGGTGGCACTTCAGTTGGGGTGACCAACTCTGGGCCTGGCAGTGCTCTAAATCTGAGGCCTTCTACGGGCGATCGGCTCAGACCTGAAGCAGGGTTTCCAGCTCCTCACCAAGGCCATGGCAGAAATCCCCAAAGCTGAGTTTGGGTGAGCGGCTCTGCCATTGCTGCAATAAAGGCCGCAAGGTGCTCTCCAGCTCTGCCAGAGGCAGGCGCTGCATTACCGGTCGGGCCAGACGGGTCAGCCCGGGGCTGCCGCATAGCCAAAGCTGGTATTGCTCAACGCCGCTGCCCACAAGGGCCAGCTCAGCCATGTAGGGGCGGGCACAGCCGTTGGGGCATCCCGTCATTCGAACCAGGATCGGCTGTTCGATGCCCTCTTGTTCCAGCATGATCTCAAGACGGCTCAGCACCTGCGGCAGAATTCTCTCGGATTCGGTGATCGCCAGGCCGCATGTGGGTAGGGCCGGGCAGGCGATGGCGTGGCGGCTCAGGAGGCTGGTTTGGGTCGGATCCTCCCAGCCGAGATCAGTCAGGAGAACACTGATTTCTTCTCGTTGGTCCTTGCCGATGTTGCAGAGCAGTAGGTCTTGGTTCGCCGTCAAGCGCACCTCAGGTTGGTAGCGCTCAACGAGTGCCTTTAGACCACGTTTGCGATCTCCTTCTAGCCGTCCCGAGAGCAGGGGCAGTCCGACAAACCAGAGGCCGTCTCCTTGTGGTTGCCAACCCAGATAGTCGAGAAGTTCAGGCGTTGATTCCTTCCGAGGTGGTGCGATGGGACCGTCGAAGTAACGGCCGATCTCCTCACGGAACCACGCAATCCCGCGATCATGGATTAGGTATTTCATCCGTGCATGACGGCGGACAGCGCGATCTCCGTGATCGCGCTGCAGNGCCACGATTGCCTGGACAAGATCGAGCACCTGGGATCCCTTGATGTAACCAAGGCAGTCGGCGGTCCGCGCGAAGGTCTCTTCCTTGTTGTGAGTGCGACCCATGCCACCACCGACATAGACGTTGCACCCGCGCAGGCGACCAGCCAGATCCGTGAAGACCACCAGACCCACATCCTGGGTCAGCAGATCGACGGAGTTGTCCCCTGGCACGGTGACCGCCACTTTGAACTTGCGGGGCAGGTACGTGGACCCGTACAGGGGCTCCTCCTTATCACCGCTGCTGAGNTGTTCAAGGTGCTGCTGCTTGCGCACCTTGCTGGCTTTGACGGATGGCCTGATCTTGTAGCGCTTCTCACCGTCCACCCACAACTCCAGGTAGGCCCCTGCTGCCGCATGGGGTGCCAGCAGGTCCGCAATGTCGTCAGCCAACCGACGTGCCACTGGATATCCGGACTTGGTGTATGGCGCTGGAGGAGCCATCACATTGCGGTTGATATCCCCGCAGGCAGCAAGGGTGGAGCCCATGTTCCGCACGATCGTTCCCACAACCGTTCGCAGCTCATGCTTAGGGATGCCATGGAGCTGAAAGGCCTGACGGGTGGTGGCCCGCATCGAGCCGTTGCCGTAGGTGTCAGCAAGGCTGTCGAGTGCCAGATAGAGCTGGGCCGGAATACGTCCGCCGGGGCTGCGCAGACGCAGCATCATTCCCCAGTCCTTCTCCTGGCCTTTCTGTCGGTGGTCGCGGTTGTCCTGCTGGTAGCTGCCGTGAAACTTGAGGATTTGCACAGCCTGGTCGGTGAAGAACGGAAGCTCGTTCTCCAGTTCCGTTGCCAGTGGTTCGCGTAGGTGCTCGCTGCCGGCCTTC
The DNA here is from genome assembly GCA_002168155.1 of Synechococcus sp. TMED19. Taxonomy (GTDB): domain Bacteria; phylum Cyanobacteriota; class Cyanobacteriia; order PCC-6307; family Cyanobiaceae; genus RCC307. The sequence goes on from NHBY01000046.1 coordinate 30,655, forward strand.
AACAGCTCGAATTTGCTTTGCTCGGTGGAGGCTGAACGGTCGGGCGCAANCGTCACGGGCAGAGAGGGTTGGCGCCGAATGCTCTTTTGACCCTAAACAATCGCCGCAGTTGGCGTTTCATAAAGTCAGCAGCTGCTGGAGTCCATCCCGTGGCCACCTTTCTGCTGGAAATCGGCACCGAGGAACTACCCGCCGATTTCGCGAGGCAGGTGCTTGATCAGCTCGAGCCGATGGTGGTTCGTGATCTGAGTGAGCGGCGGCTGAGCCACAAGGCGCTCACCTGCACCAGTACACCGCGGCGAATTGCTCTGATCGTCGAGGGGTTGCCGCAGTCAGCTGACGATCTGCAGGAGGAGCGCAAGGGCCCCCCCGCCGGTCAGGCCTTCAAAGATGGTCAGCCCACCAAGGCCGCGATTGGCTTTGCTCAGCGCTGCGGTCTGGAACCCACCTCACTCCAGATTCGGGAGACCCCCAAGGGACCTTTTGTCTTTGCCGACGTTCTTGAGCGCGGTAGGCCGACGCTGGAACTGCTGGCTGAGTTGATTCCCTCCTGGCTTGGGGCACTGCAAGGTCGCCGCTTCATGCGTTGGGGTACAGGGGAACGACGTTTTTCACGCCCTATCCGTTGGCTGGTTGCTTTGCTCGATCAGGTCGTTGTCCCGGTGACTTTGGAGGGAAGCGATCCGGTGGTGTCAGCCGGCAAGTTCAGTTCCGGTCACCGGCTTGTCNGTGCTGCTGTCGAGATCCCGGAGGCAACCGCATACCGCCAGTCTCTTTCTGCAGCAGGTGTCGAGGTGGACCGCCTGCAACGAAGAAAGACCATCCAGACCGTTGTCAGCGCTGCCGCTCAGCGTCTTGATGCCCGTCCTGACATGCCTAGTGAACTGCTTGAGGAACTGACCGATTTGGTAGAGCGCCCAAGCTTGATTGATGGATCCATCGAAGAGGAGTCCCTGGATCTTCCTGCTGAGGTACTCAGCACGGTGATGCGCTCTCACCAGCGTTATGTGCCTCTCTATGAAGGCAGTGCTGATGTTGATCCCCTGGCTCTTACGGCGAAGGGAACCTTGAGACCGCAGTTTCTTTGCATCGCTAATGGCCTGGATGCCGCAGCTCCGAGCATCCGCCGGGGAAATGAGCGAGTCCTCAAAGCCCGCCTGGCTGATGCCGCTTTCTTCATCAATGCCGACCGGTCTGTTTCCAGCAGTCAACGCCGCAATCAATTGGAACGTGTCACCTTCGCGGAGGGNCTCGGCAGCCTTCTNGACCGTTGCANTCGGTTGGAATGGCTCACCACACTGCTTTCTCAGTGTCTGANTCTTGATACCGAAACCACCGGTAATGCCAGCCGTGCTGCCCACTTCTGCAAGCACGATCTGGTCAGTCAAATGGTGGGTGAATTCCCAGAACTGCAGGGACTGATGGGCGGTAAATATTTGCTGGCAGAAGGGGAGCCTCGTGCTGTTGCACAAGCAGTGCAGGAGCACTACTCGCCAAAAGGTGCCGATGATGCAACTCCTTCCTCCGACGCGGGCGCCGTTGTGGCGTTGGCAGAACGGTTTGAATTGCTGTTGAGCATCTTTGCCAAAGGTGAGCGACCGACTGGTTCCTCCGATCCCTATGCGCTTCGCCGAGCCGGTAATGGAATCCTGCAGATCCTTTGGGATCGTGTTTGGCGTCTGGACCTCCTGGCGGTTTTCAATCAGGCATCTCGCCATTGGGCCGAATTGCTGCCTGCCTTTGAGATTGACCCACAGGCTCTGGCGGCAGAACTAGGGGACTTCCTGCGCCAGAGGTTGGTCTCGCAGCTTGAAGAGCAGGGCGAATGGATCGATCTGGTGCAGGCTGTGACTGCAGAGGTAGGTGGATCACAGCGGCTGCTCCAAGATCCGCTCGACGCCCTCGACCGGCTGCAATTGCTGGCCAAGCTGCGCCAGGAAGGACGCCTGGGCCCTGTGCAGGCTGTTGTGCAGCGTGCCGCTCGCTTAGCCGAGAAGGGTGACCTAGAGCGCGGTGTGCTCAGTTCTGCAGAGGTTGTTGATCCGGCACTCTTTGAGCAGCCCAGCGAGGCTGCAATGCTCAAGGTGCTTGATCAACTCACAATCATTGTGATGAAGCCAGGGCGTGATCGTTATTCCGAGCTGTGTGAAGCCCTTGCTGGCAGTGCGGCCACGCTCTCCGAATTTTTTGATGGCGAAAGCAGTGTGATGGTCATGGCGAAGGATGAGTCAGTTCGTCGCAACCGACTCAACCTCCTTTCTGTCCTGCGCAATCAAGCAGCAGTGCTGGCAGATTTCTCGCTAATCAGCGGCTGATCACTGCTTGGCGGCTCTCTTCTTCTGAAGCAGCAGCTGCTTCGCGGCCGGCTTTGAGGCCNCCGCGGATTCCTCCTTCAGCAAGAATCTGCTGGGCTTCCTCCTCAGAGCGAACGGCNCTCGGTACTGCTTTGTAAACACCTGGGGCCAAGGCATTNCCACGCAGCACAGCACCAACAGTCAGGGCGGTCAGTTTGAGCTGCTGCCAGGGATTCATCATCACCACGCGTTTGTAGAGGTAACTGTCAAAAGTCAGTCTTTGCACGTCCTTGTCATCGCACATTTCGACAAAGGCTTCTCTTGCTGCGTCGTTTCGATAAAAGATGTTCTGAAGGATTTCAAGCACCTTGTAAGTCGCGCCGTATTTGCGGTCCCACTTGCGTAGGTATCCCTTGAGATCACGCTCGCTGGGGATCGTCTTGCCTCCGTTGCTCGTGGCCACGATCTCTTCAGCGCACATTCGACCGCTCTTAGCAGCGAAATAAATTCCCTCCCCCGAGCTTTTGGTCACATATCCAGCGGCGTCGCCCACCAGGGCCATGCCACCGACGACACGGCGCGGGCGTGGGTGTTCGGGAATCGGATGGGCTTCCACCTTGATCACTTCGCCTTTTAATAGACGGTTCTTGGCGCGCTCACGGATCCCCACCTGCAAGCCTTTGATCAGGCTCTGGTTTTCCTGCATGGTGCCGGTGCCCACGGCCACATGGTCGTATTTTGGAAACACCCAGGCATAGAAGTCAGGGGACACGTCCGTGCCCACGTACATCTCAGCAAGACTTTCGTAGTANGCCATNTCCTCACTAGGCAGCTTGATGCGCTCCTGGAAGGCGATAGCAACGTTGTAATCACCGGCATCCATGGCCTTGGCCACACGACTGTTGGCACCGTCGGCACCGATGATGAGGTCCACCTCAAGAGTTTTGGCTTCACCGGTGCGTTCTCCGGCGCTGTAGTCGGAGTAATGGAGCGTGTATGGGCCCTTGCGGTCAGCGCCAGTGTCGATCTTGGTCACTAGGCCATTGATCAATGTGGCGCCCAGATCAGCTGCACGGTTGCGCAGGAATGAATCCATCACCTCCCTGCGGCACATCCCGATGTATTCGTCGTCGCGATCGAGATTGATCTCCACCTCGCGATTGGAGGGCGAGATCATGCGCATGTTCCGAACTTTGCGATCGATGATCTCCTCGGGCAAGTCGAACTCCTCGACCATGCACAGGGGGATCGCGCCACCACAAGGTTTGGCGTTATCCAGCTTTCGCTCGAAAATCCAGGTCTCGATGCCAGCCTTGGCCAACACCTCAGCAGCGCAAGACCCGCTGGGTCCCCCGCCGACAACGGCAACACGCAACATTCCTGAGACCCCGTCTTGGATTTGCACGGAGATTTCAAGCTAACACTGCTTCTGTCACAGATGCTGGCGAAATCCAAGCCTGGGACTAGGATCTGACAAACGAAATCGCCCCGCCCGGATGCTCCGCACCCGAGAGGACGTCCCGGTCGCGCGCCGGTATAAGCCTTCTACCCCCCAACGGCAGCTGCCCATCGCCCCCGTGGTGATCAGTGTGAGCGTCGCTCTAGGGGGAGGTCTTGCCGCCTTATTTCTGCTTCAAGAGCAACTGTTGACCCGTTGGTCAGTGCCCTTGCCGCCAGTGGTTCAAGGCATCGATGCCAGGCCGGATCGCTATGGCCGCCTGTTGGGCCACTTCCCTTACCCGGAGGCTGAGCCAGACAGCTTGGTGGAGGTGAGGCCTGGTGTTCAACTCCAGCGTCAAGCTGCTGAGGCCTTGCAGGCACTTCTGGCAGCAGCCCACTCCGATGGAGTCAGGCTCAGTCTCATCAGCGGTTTCCGTTCACGCGATACCCAGCGCAGTGTCTTCTTTGATGTCAAGGCTCTCCGGAACCAGAGCGCTGAGGAACGTGCCAAGGTCAGCGCACCTCCTGGATATTCCGAGCACAGCACTGGCTTTGCAGTCGATTTTGGCGACCGCAGCAGACCTCAGACCGACCTCGTGGAGAGCTTTGAAAGCACCCCTGGCTTTTATTGGCTGCAGAACAATGCTCATCGCTATCACTTCCGTCTTTCATTTCCCCGCCAGAACCTCCAGGGACTTAGTTATGAGCCCTGGCATTGGCGTTTTGAAGGTTCGGCCCAGGCNCTAGAGCAGTTCCAGGCTGCACAGAGNCTTCATGCTGGTCGTCTCAACTGAGACCAGTTTCGGTCCGCGAGGGGATAGAGTCTCGGCGTCCAGACCCAGTCTCAGAGTGGGGCAGGGCGGTCGTCTCCAGGATTCTTAACCCAATGAGCGCCACGACCTCGCGCGCCGCGATTCGCAACATTGCGATCATCGCTCACGTTGACCACGGCAAAACCACTCTTGTGGATGCCCTGCTGCAGCAATCAGGCATTTTCCGCGACGGTGAGGCCGTGCCCACCTGCGTGCTTGATTCCAACGATCTGGAACGCGAGCGGGGGATCACCATCCTCTCCAAAAACACTGCGGTCGACTTCCAGGGGACCCGTATCAACATCGTTGATACGCCCGGTCACGCTGATTTTGGTGGTGAGGTGGAGCGCGTCCTCGGCATGGTCGACGGCTGCCTACTAATCGTTGACGCCAATGAGGGACCCATGCCTCAGACGCGCTTCGTGCTGAAAAAAGCGCTGGAGAAGGGGCTGCGCCCGATTGTGTTCGTTAACAAGATCGACCGTCCGCGGGCTGATCCTGAAGTGGCCGTCAGCAAGGTGCTTGATCTGTTCATCGAGCTTGGCGCTGATGACGATCAGTGCGACTTCCCCTATCTCTTCGGCAGCGGGCTTGGTGGGTTCGCCAAACCCGATATGGCCACTGACAGCGACGACATGCGTCCGCTGTTCGANGCGATCCTGCGCCATGTTCCACCCCCGGTCGGTGATGTGGACAANCCCCTGCAGTTGCAGGTGACCACACTTGATTATTCCGACTTCCTCGGTCGGATCATGATCGGCAAGATCCACAACGGTTCCATCAAGGGTGGGCAGTCTGCGGCTCTGATCCGNGATGACGGCAGCATCAAGCGAGGACGNATTAGCAAACTCTTNGGTTTCCAGGGGTTACGCCGCATCGAGATCGAAGAAGCCTTTGCTGGTGACCTCGTTGCCATCTCTGGCTTTGATGAAGTCAACATCGGTGAGACGATTGCCTGCCCTGAGAATCCAGAGGCATTACCTCTGATCAAGGTGGATGAACCCACCCTGCAAATGACATTTGTGGTGAATGATTCACCATTTGCAGGTAAAGAGGGCAAGTTCGTTACTAGCCGACAGTTGCGCGACCGTCTGCAGAAGGAGCTTCTCACCAATGTGGCTCTGCGCGTAGAGGACACCGATTCCCCTGATCGCTTTTCGGTCAGTGGCCGTGGTGAGTTGCACCTTGGCATCCTCATCGAGACCATGCGACGTGAAGGCTATGANTTCCAGGTGTCTCAGCCACAGGTCATTTTCCGTACGGTTGATGGCACCCCTTGTGAACCGTTTGAGACTCTCGTTCTTGATGTTCCAGAGGAGGCTGTTGGTAGCTGCATTGAACGCCTTGGTATCCGCAAGGGTGAGATGCAGAACATGGAAACCGGAGATGACGGCAGAACTCAGCTGGAATTTGTTGTTCCTTCGAGGGGGCTAATTGGCTTCCGCGGAGACTTCATCCGCGCTACACGCGGTGAGGGGATTATGAGTCACTCCTTCCTGGAGTATCGAAAGATGCAGGGTGACTTTGATACCCGACGTAATGGAGTTCTAATCTCTTTTGAGGAGGGTGTAGCCACTTTCTACGCCTTGAAAAATGCCGAGGATCGTGGGCAGTTCTTTATTAAGCCTGGAGTTAAGGTTTACAAGGGTATGATTGTTGGCGAGAACAATCGTCCTCAAGACCTTGAGATCAATGTATGCAAGACAAAGCAACTTACTAACATGCGTTCTGCAGGTGCTGAAGAGCTCGACACCCTCCAGTCCCCAATTCAGATGACATTGGAACGTGCACTTGAATACATTGGCCCTGATGAAATGCTCGAGGTGACTCCTGAGTCCATCCGACTGCGCAAACTGCCCGCGAAGAAGGCAGCTAAGCGCTAATCAGTGGATCCGTTTGACGACCCCCGCTTTGCTCAGGGGGTCGAGCTTTTCAATTCCGCTCATTGGTATGAAGCNCACGATGTNTTCGAGGAGCTTTGGCATGACACNGCTGAGCCTGAACGTCGCTGGNTTCAAGGAGTGGTNCAGATCGCTGTNGCCATGGTTCATCTNGGTCGTGGCAACACCAACGGCGCTGCGATCCTCCTNGGTGAGGGCATTGGTCGGCTGAGCNGCTCACAGNCCGTACCNNAGCGCTGGCGTNCCGAGACGCTCATTACNCCATGCCGTCNGCAGCTNCTGCAGCTNCAGGGTCAGAGCCAAGAATNCGNNNTGNCAACTNTTGTTCCAACACTGGTTTTTGATTNNCCAGNGTGATNTCCNTAAACTGCCNNTTCAGACCTTGCTGCGGAGCGATGCCCNNCCTANGCCTCCGTCTACTGACNGCTNGGNCTGTTTGCTTTCAGNCACGCCCTCTGCTTGCTCAGCCTNTNAGTGAGCAGCTCTCGCCTGNTCTTGAGCNNCCCTGAGTTGCCTGCNCCGGANGNNGATTNNAGNNCTGANNCNGCTGNNCCAATGGGNCTNGTCACCGTGGAATCGGATCTGCAGCAGGCCGATAATGTCACTGGTGTGGTCACNGCNAGCGGAAATGTCCGCGTGATNTACCCCCAGCGTGAGCTNGTTGCAACCGCTCGAGAGGCCANGTACTTCACGAAGGAAGAACGNATTGTNCTCGANGGNGATGTNGANGTTTNGCAAGANGGCGGNAACCGTCTGATNGCNGAGCGNGTNACNTATCTGGTTNTNGAGGATCGNCTNNTNGCTGATCCAGCCAGTGGNGATCAGGTGCGNAGCTGGTTNAAGCTTCAACCCAGACCAGCGGCGGAGCCAACTCCGTGACTCTCCGTCTTCATCAGGTTGAGTTGGCCTTTGGTGGGCGTCCAGTAGTGCGTGGTGTCACCTTGCAGCTCAATTCTGGAGAAGTCGTGGGTTTGCTAGGCCCCAACGGCGCCGGCAAGACCACCACCTTCAATTTGGTGACTGGCATGCTTCGTCCCGACAGAGGTGACGTCCTCCTAGATGGCGAGTCAATCAGCCCATTGGCGATGCCCGATCGGGCCCGTATGGGTATTGGCTATCTGCCACAGGAGGCCAGCGTCTTTCGCAATCTGACCGTGCAAGACAATCTCCTCCTCGCGATGCAAGAGAGCGGTTACCCGTCTCACTTGCGCCGTTCGCGTTTAGAGGAGCTGGTTCAGGATTTCCAGCTTGAGCGCTTTTTGCACCGCAAGGGATTCCAGCTCTCTGGTGGTGAGCGCCGCCGCACGGAAGTCGCCAGAGCCCTAGCTGTTGGTGCCAATGGTCCCCGTTACCTCCTGCTGGATGAACCTTTTGCGGGTGTTGATCCGTTGGCTGTTAATGATCTCCAGCAGCTGATTCGCAGCTTGCGTGAGCGCGGGGTTGGGATGCTGATCACTGATCACAACGTGCGTGAGACGCTTTCCATCACTGATCAGGCTTATATCCTCACCGACGGCAGCATCCTCGCCTCAGGCACTGCTGATGAGCTGGCCAGTGACGTCAATGTCAAACGTCATTACCTGGGGGAGGATTTCAGGCTTTGACCACCGCCCCTTCTGATTTGGTGCAGGTCTCCGCTGAACTGATGCGCCGCGGCCAGAGCCGTTTGCTCCGCCTCTGGCATCGCATCCCCTTGATGGATCGTTGGTTGCTTGGTGAACTCATCGGACCGTTGCTTTTTGGCATCGCCGCCTTCACAGCAGTGACCCTTTCGGTCGGAGTTCTTTTCGAACTGGTCCGCAAGGTGGCAGAGGCCGGCCTGCCCTTGGCTATTGCTATCAAGGTGCTGGTTCTGAGATTGCCGGGTTTCCTGGTTCTCTCTTTCCCAATGGCCACCTTGATGGCCACACTGCTGGCGTTCAGCCGCCTTTCCAGTGGTAGTGAACTCACTGCTTTACGCAGCATTGGTGTAGCTACCTATCGCTTTGTGCTCCCAGCCCTTGTTATGGCTGGCCTGATGAGTGGTCTGACATTTGTTTTTAATGACGTGATCGTGCCGCCTTCCAATCGCGCTGCTCACATCACGCTTCATCGTTCGATCGGCCGCAGCATTGATTCAGAACGCGGGTCGAACATCATTTATCCCCGCTACGGCTTCATCACCCACGGGCCACCACAGAAGCAAGAGCGACTCACCCAACTTTTTTATGCCAAGGAGTTTTTAGAGGGTGAGATGCAGGACGTCACTCTGCTCGACATGAGTCGTTTCGGTCAGAAGCAGGTTCTCAATGCCAAGTCAGCTGTCTACGACGAAGACCGTGGCATGTGGGAATTTCGGGATGGTTCCATCGTCACCATCGAGGGCGTCGCCAAGCCGAAAACCACCACAGCCCGCTTCACCACGTATTCCTACCCGATGGGAAATGCTCCGCTGGATTTGGCTGAGCTGCCTAGCGATGCCAACAACATGACGGTTAAGGAATCTGTGGCTGCTCTCGCCTTGCTTGAGGAAGCTGGTGACACCAAGGCGGCGCGCAAGATGCGTGTCCGAATTCAGGAGAAGTTCTCTTTCCCTGCCATCTGCTTGGTCTTTGGTCTGATCGGAGCCAGTCTTGGTGCACGTCCTAATAGTCGTACCAGTCGCAGCCAGGGATTCGGCATCAGCGTGTTGCTGATCTTTGTCTATTACCTTCTGGCGTTTGTGTTCAGCTCCCTTGGTGTTAAGGGCACACTGACCCCATTGCTCTCTGCCTGGAGTCCGGTCCTCATCGGTCTTGGCGGCGGAGTGTTGCTACTCCGTCAGGCAAGCCGCTGAGTTAGCCCAGAATGGTTTAAACCTGTTTGGTGTGGTTTCTGCGACTTGAACGACCCGGTTCTGCTACTGGGCCTCGCGGCCTTTGCCTTTTTATTGATTGCCCTGCCCTTGTCTTTCTGGGGGCTTAGCGGCCGTTACGGGGACCCCACCAGCCGTGCTGTTCAGCTGCTGGTGGTGGGAGCCAACCTGTTACTCACCAGTCAGTTGCTGTTGCGCTGGCTGGATTCTGGTCATTTCCCGATTAGCAATCTCTACGAGTCGCTCTGCTTTCTGGCCTGGGGCTGCACCCTCACNCAGCTTCTTGTNGANCGCAGCTGGCCGTCACCATTGGTNCCTGCNGCNACGACNCCAATGGCTTTGGTNTGTGTGGCTTTCGCNAGNTTTGCCCTGCCNGANACGCTTCAGAGCGCGGCTCCACTCGTACCAGCANTNCGTTCCAGTTGGCTGGTNATGCACGTCAGCGTGATCATGATGAGTTATGCGGCATTGCTGGTCGGATCACTTCTATCGGTGGCAGTCCTCCTAACTCAGCCCGGTCAGGCAATGGAACTGCGCAGCAGTTCCATTGGCGCCGGCAGCTTTCAACGGGCTGGTCTGCAAAGTGATAGCGGCAGCATCGTGCTGGAGGCTGCACCGATCGCTCTGAGCGAGCGGCTCGACAATCTCAGTTACCGCACGATCACGGTTGGTTTTCTGTTGCTGACCGTTGGGATTATCAGCGGAGCCGTCTGGGCCAATGAGGCTTGGGGCACTTGGTGGAGCTGGGATCCCAAGGAGACTTGGGCCCTAATTTGCTGGCTTGTCTACGCCGCGTATNTNCACAGTCGACTCAGCCGTGGCTGGCAAGGGCGTCGGCCCGCTTGGGTCGCTGTTGGTGGACTCTTTGTGATCAGTGTCTGTTACATCGGCGTAAATCTGCTGGGCATCGGTCTCCACAGTTATGGCTGGTTCTTCGATAGCTGATTGCTGACCAAGCGTCAGGTGCAACTGACATGAAAAAAGGGGCCAATAGGCCCCTTGAACGGAGTTTTAGATCCAGGCCTGAATTCAGGCGGCGGCTAGCTCAGGCCGACGGCTGTTGCGGATGCCTTCGATGGCAGCGGCATAGTCCGCCTGCTTAAAAATGCCTGAACCGCTGACGATCGCATTTGCTCCGGCTTCGATCACCTTCCAGGCGTTACCGGCTTTGATGCCGCCATCGACCTCGATCCAGGGATCAACACCCTTGTCGTCGCACATGCGCCGCAGGTCACGGATCTTGGAGACCTGGTTCTCGATGAAGCTCTGGCCACCGAATCCGGGGTTCACGCTCATGATCAACACCAGATCGCAAAGCTCAAGGCAGTACTCGAGGGTCTCGATCGGAGTGCCCGGGTTGAGCACTGCACCGGCCATTTTTCCAAGATCCTTGATCTGGGCAAGGTTGCGGTGCAAGTGGGTGCAGGCCTCGACCTGGACACTGATGATGTCAGCCCCGGCTTTGGCGAAGTCCTCCACGTATTTATCTGGCTCGACGATCATCAAGTGAACGTCAAGAGGTTTGGTGGTGACCGGGCGTAGGGCTTCCACGATCATCGGTCCGATCGTGATGTTGGGCACGAAGCGGCCATCCATCACATCCACGTGGATCCAGTCAGCGCCTGCCTGATCCACTGCCTTGACGTCTTCACCCAGCCGGGAGAAGTCGGCAGAAAGAATCGAGGGTGAAATGACTAAGGATTTCTGGGTCATGAAGCGGCCCGTGAAGCGCGCTGATTGTACGTAGAGACGCCGCAGATCCAACACTGATACAGTCACGGCCGCTTTGGCTCGCCGCAGGCCAGCCTGGCTTAACAGTTCCTTGCCCCAGCCACTGTGGATCGCACGCTCATTCAAGAAATACTCGAGGTCGTCGAGCAGGCCGCCATCGCATCCGCTGAGCTCACCGGTAAAGGTCTCAAGAATGAAGCAGACGCCGCTGCCGTCGAGGCCATGCGCAAGCGCATGGGCCAGATCAATATGCAAGGCCGCATCGTGATCGGTGAAGGTGAGCGGGACGAAGCTCCGATGCTCTACATCGGTGAGGAAGTTGGCAGTGGTACCGGCCCCGGAGTTGATTTCGCTGTTGATCCCTGTGAGGGAACCAATCTCTGTGCCAACAGCCAACGCGGCTCGATGGCTGTGCTTGCTGCCTCCGAGACCGGTGGTCTGTTCAACGCTCCCGACTTCTACATGAAGAAGCTGGCAGCGCCCCCGGCCGCTAAAGGCAAGGTTGACATCCGCAAGAGCGCCACTGAGAACATCAATATCCTCAGCGAGTGCCTCGGCATTGCAGTCTCTGATCTGGTGATCGTGGTCATGGACCGCAGCCGCCACAAGGATCTGATCGCTGAGATTCGTACTACCGGCGCTCGTGTCCAGCCCATCTCAGATGGCGATGTGCAGGCTGCTATCGCCTGTGGTTTCGCCGGCACTGGCACCCACTGCCTAATGGGCATCGGTGCTGCGCCGGAAGGTGTGATCTCTGCCGCCGCTCTGCGGGCACTGGGCGGTCACTTCCAGGGCCAATTGGTCTATGACCCGGCTGTCGCAATGACCAAGGAATGGGAAGGCCTTACCCGTGAAGGCAATCTCGCCCGCCTGGCTGAAATGGGAATCGCCGATCCCGACAAGGTTTATGAGGCTAACGAGCTGGCCTCCGGTGAGAACGTCGTCTTCGCCGGCAGCGGTATCACCGATGGTCTGCTGTTCAACGGGGTCAAGTTCGAACGTGATTGCGTGCGCACCAGCAGCCTCGTGATCAGCACCCTGGATGATTCCGCACGCTTCACCGATACGGTCCATATCAAGCCTGGCGCGCAGAGCATTGCCCTGCGCTGAGCTCTGGCATAGTCAAGGCTGGGCTCAGGCTCAGCCTTGCTTTCCGGCCCTTTTGATCTGACGCATGCATTTAGCCGTCGTAGGGCTCAGCCATCGCACGGCTCCCGTTGAGATCCGCGAACGACTGAGCATCCCAGAGCACTCCTTGGAGAGCTCCCTCCAAACACTTCGCTCCAACGAGCAGGTGCTGGAGACCTCAATTCTTAGTACCTGCAACAGGCTTGAGATCTACAGCCTGCTGCGTCACCCCGATGAGGGTGTTGCCGCTATACGACATTTCTTGGCCAGCCACAGCGGCTTGGCTGGGGATGATCTACATCCCCACCTCTTCGCGCTTCACCATGAAGAGGCAATTCAGCACCTGCTGAGGGTGAGTGCTGGTCTCGACAGCCTTGTGCTCGGGGAAGGTCAGATCCTCAGCCAGGTCAAGAAGATGTATCGGCTCGGCCAGGACCACAAGTCCATTGGGCCGATCCTCAACCGCCTGCTTAATCAGGCTGTCAGTACCGGCAAACGTGTCCGCAGCGAAACCAACCTGGGTTCCGGTGCGGTCTCGATCAGTTCAGCTGCAGTTGAACTCGCCCAGCTCAAGGTTGGCCAGGAGAAAGGCATTGACGATCTGGTCTCCCTGGCGGATGAAACCGTTGCAGTGGTGGGTGCCGGCCGGATGGGCCGGCTGCTAATCCAGCACCTTCAGGCCAAGGGTGCCAAGCGGGTCACCCTGGTCAACCGGACGGTCTCCAGAGCTGAATCCCTGGCAGCGGACTTTCCAGATCTTGGCATCAGCTGTTGTGGGCTTGAGGCCCTTGATGATCAGCTGAAGGTGTCATCGCTCCTGTTCACCAGTACAGGCGCTGACGAACCGATCATTGACCGTGTCCGCCTCGAAGCCGCAAGTCGTTCTCAACGGCTGATGCTCATTGATATCGGCGTGCCTCGCAACATCAGCGCCGACGCCGCTGAGGCGTCCGCTGTGCAGTGCTTCGACGTTGATGATCTCAAGGAGGTGGTGGAGCGCAATGTTGCTGCGCGGCAGGAGCTTGCTCGGCAAGCGGAGGTCTTGCTTGATGAGGACCGTCAGGCATTCATCGACTGGTGGGATGGGCTTGAGGCCGTTCCCACCATCAACCGACTTCGACGCCACATGGAGGAGATCCGTGAGCAGGAACTGCTTAAGGCTCTTAGCCGCATGGGCTCGGACTTCTCTGATCGCGAGCGCAAGGTGGTCGAGGCACTGACCAAAGGACTGGTCAACAAGATTCTGCACGGCCCCACGACCGCTTTGCGTGCTCCGCAGCCACGTTCTCAGCGTCTGACCACCATGCAGTCGCTGGAACGTCTGTTCGACCTCGGAAACCCCTCTGAGTAGGGGGCTGGACGCGCGGGACTCACAAAGTTCTGCCCGATTTGCTCCTTTTGCTTGCCGGATTCGCTGGCGATCCCCCAAAGTGGCCGCGCTACAGGGGATTGGATGAAGCGGGTTCTCGGGATCATTCTCGGAGGTGGCGCAGGAACGCGCCTCTATCCCCTCACCAAGATGCGTGCCAAGCCGGCTGTCCCTCTGGCGGGCAAATACCGTCTGATCGATATCCCAGTCAGCAACTGCATCAACAGCGGGATCAACAAGATCTACGTGCTGACGCAGTTCAACAGCGCTTCTCTGAACCGCCACATTTCCCAGACCTTCAACCTCTCCTCAGGTTTTGATCAGGGTTTTGTGGAGGTTTTGGCTGCCCAGCAGACCCCCGAGAGCCCTAGCTGGTTCGAGGGCACTGCTGATGCCGTGCGCAAGTACGAATGGCTGTTCCAGGAATGGGACATTGATGAAGTCCTGATCCTCTCCGGCGATCAGCTCTACCGGATGGATTACGGACTGTTTGTGGCCGAGCACCGCAGCAGCGGTGCTGACCTCACCGTTTCAGCCCTTCCTGTGGACGAGGAGCAGGCTCAGAGCTTTGGGTTGATGCACACCAATGAAGGTGGCTGGATCAGCAAGTTCCGCGAGAAGCCCAAGGGTGAGGCGCTGCAGGAAATGAAGGTTGATACTGGCGCAATGGGCCTCAGTCCTGAAGAGGCTGCCCGCCGCCCCTATTTGGCCTCGATGGGCATCTACGTGTTCAAGCGTGATGTGCTCTTCAACCTTTTGGCCCAAAACCCCACGGCCACTGACTTCGGCAAGGAGATCATCCCCAAGGCCCTTAATGACGGCCTCAAGCTCCGCTCATACCTGTTTGATGACTACTGGGAGGACATCGGAACCATCCGAGCCTTCTACGAGGCCAACTTGGCTCTCACTACCCAACCCCGTCCTCCGTTCTCCTTCTACGACAAGCAATTCCCGATCTACACGCGTCACCGTTACCTGCCCCCGTCCAAGCTGCAGGACGCTCAAATCACTGAATCGATTATCGGTGAGGGGTCCATCCTCAAAGCCTGCAGCGTTCACCACTGCGTGCTGGGTGTGCGGAGCCGCATTGAAAATGAGGTCGTGCTTCAGGACAGCCTGGTGATGGGTGCTGATTTCTATGAATCAGCAGAAGAGAGGGCCATCGTCCGGGAGCGCGGCGGCATCCCGATGGGTGTTGGTACTGGGACGACTGTTCGTCGGGCGATTCTTGATAAGAACGTCCGCATCGGCAGCAACGTCACGATCGTCAACAAGGACCACGTTGAAGAAGCAGACCGCTCTGATCAGGGCTTCTATATCAGAGGAGGAATCGTGGTGGTTAACAAGAATGCCTGCATTCCAGACGGGATGGTGATCTGATCCCTTGTCTTGATCACAGCATCTCTTAGCAGCCGCTTAAGCGCGCCGTGGCCACACTGCTGAGGTCTGGCAGTATCACGGCGCAAAATGTCCAAAGGACACTTCGGTTTAATCGGTCTTGGAGTGATGGGGGAGAACCTCGTCCTCAATGCTGAGAGCAATGGCTTCTCAAGCGTCGTCTACAACCGCACGCGTGAGAAGACAGATGATTTCATGGCCGGGCGGGGCGCCGGTAAGCAGATCCAAGCCGCTTATTCCCTGCAGGAATTTGTTGACAAGCTGGAACGTCCCCGACGCATCTTGATGATGGTCAAGGCGGGTCCAGCAGTTGATGCGGTCATCGATCAGATCTCCCCATATCTGGAAGAAGGTGATCTGCTGATTGACGGGGGCAATTCCGAATACAAGGACACTGAGCGGCGAGTCACCAAGCTCGAGAGTCAGAGCTTTGGCTTCATTGGCATGGGTGTCTCTGGTGGCGCCAAGGGTGCCCTAGAGGGGCCCAGCATGATGCCGGGCGGCACCAAGGCTTCCTATGACGCCATTGAAAGCCTGGTGACCAAGATGGCTGCACAGGTGGAAGACGGTCCCTGCGTCACCTACATCGGTCCAGGTGGTTCTGGCCATTTCGTCAAGACCGTGCACAACGGAATTGAGTACGGCATCGAACAGATCCTGGCTGAGGCCTACGACCTGATGAAGCGGGTCAAGGGCATGAACGGTGAGCAGATGGCAGATGTGCTCGGTGCCTGGAACGCCACCGAGGAGCTCAATTCCTATTTGGTGGAGATCACCGAGGTCTGCCTGCGGACTAAAGATCCTGAGGACGGGTCTGATCTNGTGGAGAAAATCATGGATCAGGCCGGTCAGAAGGGCACAGGCCTCTGGACTGTGGTGACNGCGTTGGAGATGGGNGCNTCTGTGCCCACCATCTATGCNTCNCTCAACGGCCGTGTGATGAGCTCGATGAAGGCGCAGCGCGTCAAGGCCGAGGAGGTTCTTAAAGGCCCGGCCATCAGTGACATCGACCTNGGTAGCCCTGCTGATTCNATGTCGCCTCTGATGGATGCCGTCGTGCTCTCTTGCATCGCCAGCTATGCCCAGGGCATGGAGCTCTTGCGNATCGCCTCGAGCGACCTCGANTACAACTTGCANATGCCNTCGATCGCCCAGATCTGGAAAGGGGGTTGCATCATCCGGGCCAAGTTGCTCAAGCGGATTCAGGACGCTTTTAATGCCGACCCGCAGCTCTCCAACCTGATGCTCGACCCTTGGTTTGCCGAGCAGGTGAACCAACGTCTTCCTGGCCTAGCCAAGGTGGTATCAGGTGCCGCTTCAGTTGGTATTCCCGTCCCCTGTTTCAGCAGCACGCTNGATTACATCAATAGCTATCGCACGGCTCGCCTGCCTCAAAATCTGGTTCAGGCGATGCGCGACTGCTTCGGATCACATACCTACCAGCGCACTGACAAAGACGGAGCTTTCCACACGGAGTGGCTGCAGTGAGTACATATCAACTGGTCCAGCTTGCTGATCGCGCTGCGCTTGCGCAGCGAGCGTCCGACACCATTGCTCAAGTGATTGATTTGAGCTTGGCTGAGCGCGATCGCGCCCAGATTGCCCTGTCTGGTGGCTCCACTCCTGAGGCCACNTATCACCAGCTCGGCCGTGAACACCTGGCTTGGGATCGCGTTGATCTGCTGATGGGCGATGAGCGCTGGGTCCCCGTTGATGATGAGCTGAGCAATGCCCGCATGGTGCGCGGCAGCCTGATGGNTGAGGGGCCCGGTTCGTCGGCCTGTTTCCATCCAGTCCCAACGGATTTGCCCAGCGTCGAAGAAGGGGTGATCGCCTTTGCGAACACCCTCGAGCGTCTCTGTGGCAGCAGCCCACCAGTNCTCGATCTTGTGCTGCTGGGCCTNGGNGATGACGGTCACACAGCCTCNCTTTTTCCTGGGACAGCCGCCACCGAAGTTCGTGACCGNTGGGTTACGACAGGAGAGGGAAAGGGGATTCCTCGAATCACCCTNACTGCTCCGGTGCTTTCAGCNGCTCGTCAGGTGGTGTTCCTGGTTGCCGGCGAGGGCAANCAACAGGCCCTCGGGCGNCTTCTCGATCCNGAGGAGGATCCAGCTCGTACGCCAGCCAAGCTCGTCCAGCCCNGCTCCGAGATCGTGATTCTTGCCGATGCAGCCGCTTGCGCTGGTCTCCGCTGAGCTGGTGGCGACCATCATTGCGGTCGCTGATGGTTTCAGCGGTTGGCAGAGCCTGAACGACACGGTCATGGGTGGCCGCAGCCAGGGAAGTTGCACGGTGAGTTCCTCNGGGTTGCTGATGGAGGCCAATGTCGTCGCCGAAGGCGGTGGTTTCATCAGTTGCCGCTCNCCTCGCTGGCANCCACCACTTGATCTCTCTGCNGCCTCAGCTTTTGTNCTTGAGCTCGAAGGCGATGGCAGGCGATACAAGCTCGCGGTTGCAGTGGCTGANCTGGCNGGTCAGCTGGGCGAGATGATCCCAGGTGGTTTGCGCTGGGTGAGTGACTTCAGTACNGAAGATTCNGGCANCACCCGTGTGGTGATCCCCTTCCGGGACCTGAGGCCGGTCCTGCGGGCCAAACCCGTTTCACTGCCATTNCGTTTTGATCCAGCTCAAGTCAATCGACTACAGATCCTGCATTCACGTTTCGCTGATGATGGGGGCCAGAACCCTGGCTTCCGAGCAGGTCCGCTAAGACTTGAGATTCAGCGGATNGAGGCTGTGGAGTGATGCCCCAGGCCTGGCTGCCAACCGTGGCTGACGANCCCGAAGGGCTTGAGCTGCTGACGCGTTGCATNTGNAGGGCCGCCGATCTGAGCCGAACACCGCTCCAGCATGCAGTGGTACCTCAGGAGCAATCAGCTGACAGTTGGATCCTGCGGTTGGAGGCTCGAGATCTCGAGGGCCGTCGATGCTCGTCTCAGGATCTGGAACTGGAGATTTACGGCAGTGCCGCTGATCCCTCACTNCAGCTGGCCTGGGCCAGTGATGAGACCCTGCCGATGTTGTGGCAAGGCCGCCATCCGGTCTGGATGGATGGCACCAGTGGTTTGAGCTGCTCCCGTCCTGACGATGGGCTCGCCCTGGAGACCTTGGCTCGGAGGCTGCGGGCTGAGCTGATCGAGAGCGAGCCCTAATTCAACCCTGATCGGTCACAGCTCCTTGGCTGCTGCTACTCACCAACNTNGCGTATTTACCCAGCACTCCAGTGCGGTAGCGAGGTGTGCGAACTTTCCAGATCCCTTTGCGGCGTAGCAATTCCTCCTCGCTCACATTGAGCTGTAAGAGGTTCTGATTCGCATCGACGCTGATGCTGTCCCCCTCCTGCACCAGGCCGATGACACCACCNACTGCCGCCTCCGGTGCGACGTGTCCCACCACGAGGCCGTAGGTGCCCCCGCTGAAGCGACCATCGGTAATCAGTGCCACCTTGTCACCCAACCCCTGGCCAACGATCGCTGCAGTCGGAGCNAGCATCTCCCTCATTCCGGGCCCTCCGACGGGGCCTTCATAACGGACGACCACCACATCACCCGCCTTGATGGTGTTGTTGAGGATNGCTTTGAGGCAGTCCTCTTCACTTTCAAAGACCCGAGCGGGCCCTGTGAGGGCAGGTGTCTTGACACCACTGATCTTGGCAACTGCTCCTTCCGTGGCCAGGTTTCCCTTCAGGATCGCCAGATGCCCCTTGGCGTAGAGGGGATTGCTCAGGGGGCGAATTACATCCTGTTCCGCCGGNGGCGCTGAGGGCACATCCGCCAGTAGCTNGTTAAGCGTCTTGCCTTCCACNGTCCGACATTCCCCATGCAGCAGACCGGCATCGAGCAGGAGTTTCATCACCTGAGGGATGCCACCTGCTTTATGGAGGTCCACAGTCACGTAGCGACCACTGGGTTTGAGATCACAGATCACGGGAACCCGCTCGCGGATCAGCTCAAAATCATCAATATTCAGCTCCACCCCTGCCGTACGGGCAATGGCCAGAAGGTGGAGTACTGCATTGGTGGAGCCGCCGACCGCCATGATCACGCTGATGGCGTTTTCGAAGGCTTTTCGCGTCAGTAGGTCCAACGGTCGGACGTTGGCCTTGACGGCATCGAGGAGAACTTCCGCTGACCGTGCCGCGCTGTCGGCCTTCTCAGGATCTTCGGCCGCCATCGTCGAGCTGTAGGGCAGGCTCAGCCCCATGGTTTCAATGGCTGCGCTCATGGTGTTGGCGGTGAACATGCCGCCACAGCTGCCGGCGCCAGGGCACGCATTTTTTTCAACCGCTGTGAGTTGCTCTTCGTCGATGTTGCCGCTGCTGAGTTGACCAACGGCTTCAAAGGCACTGACTACCGTCAAATCACAGCCGCCCAGTTTTCCGGGTTTGATCGTGCCGCCGTAGACGAACACACCAGGGATATTCATCCGTGCCATGGCCAGCATGGCGGCGGGCATGTTTTTGTCGCAGCCTCCGATCGCTAGGACTCCATCCATGCTTTGGCCGTTGCAGGCGGTCTCGATTGCATCGGCAATTACCTCTCGGCTCACCAGGGAGTACTTCATGCCCTCAGTTCCCATGGAGATGCCATCGGACACGGTGATGGTTCCGAACATCTGCGGCATGCCACCAGATGCATGGGCGGCATGCTCCGCGCGACGGGCCAGATCGTTCAGCCCGACGTTGCAGGGGGTGATTGTGCTGTAGCCGTTGGCAATGCCGATAATCGGCTTACTGAAATCACCATCCCCGAAGCCGACGGCCCGAAGCATGGCGCGATTGGGACTGCGCTGCACACCCTGGGTGACGGCACTGGAGCGAAGTTCGGCCATGGCATGGCTGGATCTGTTTCGATCCTCTCAGCCGGGTGTCAGCCGTTGACTTGGGGAGAGAAGTCTTCCAGTTGGCGGCGGACATCCTCAATCGCCAGATTGAGCTTGTGGACGCGTTCCTCGAGACTCTCTGATCCGTTCTGGCCCTGCAGAGAAGTCGAGCTCCCGGGCTCTGCACTAGCAATTGAGCCGAGCTGACGGATCCGCTGACTAAGGGTTTGACGCCGTTCTGCCCGAGCCAGAAGCCACCAACTCAAGCCTGCTGCTCCTATGGCAGCACCAGTCAAAGCACTGATCAGTAGTGAACCTGAACCGCCGTTCTCGTCAGTCATGGTCTGGGCTGGTCTGCACTCAGGTTAGGAACTCCTCCGATTCGGTGCCGTAGAGACGATCACCGGCATCTCCAAGTCCTGGAACGATGAACGCGCGATCGTCCAGTTCTGGGTCGATGCAGGCGGTGTAGAGACTGAGATCGTCAAATTCCTCTGCTATTGCCTTGAGACCGGGTGCTGCTGCCAGGGCGGTGATGACGCGCAGTCGTTGACCTGTCACGCCCAGTTGCTGAAGGCGCCTCAAAACGACTGCCAGGCTTCCCCCGGTTGCCAGCATCGGATCGAAGACCACCACGCCGACCCTCTCGCCGATGCGACTGGGCAGTCGGTCTAGGTAGTTGCTGGCTTCAGCGCTCTGTTCATCTCGCACCAGGCCCATGTGGGCAACACGTGCGTGCGGAAGGACCTCCTGTCCACCGGCCCACAGCCCAAGGCCGGCCCTGAGCAAGGGAACGGCCAATAAAGGCGCAGTTGGGTCAATCACCTGACCTTGGGTGACCTGCAGCGGTGTCTCCACCTCAATGGCCTGGGTCGGGAGCCAGTCACGGATTGCTTCGTAGGTCAGCCAGCGGCCGAGTTCCTTCATGGCCGTGGCGAACAGGGGAGATGGCGTCTGCCGATCCCTGAGCAGGGTGAGCCAGTGAGCCACCAGGGGGTGGGGTGGCACCACCACCCGCAAAGACGACGCCATCGCAGCGCAACAGGCAACCCTGCTGCCATACCTTGTGGCAGCAAGCCTACGGGGATCCATGCGCCGTCTTCTTATCTGCCTGCTCAGCAGTGGACTTTTGCTGCTTCTTGGTCTTCCTCCAACTGCGTTGGCGATTACAGCGCCGGAACTGCGGGGCGCCAAATCCATGCAGGATCTGAGTCAGGACATGCATGGTCGCAACCTCAAGGAGAAGGAATTCCTCAAAATGAATCTCAAGGGCTACAACTTTTCAGGAGCCGATATGCGCTTTGTGGTGTTCAACGCCACCCAGCTTCAGGAGGCCGATCTCTCCGGCGCTGATCTGCGTGATGTGGTTGCTTTCGCTAGTCGTTTTGATGGTGCCGACCTCAGTCAGACCCGGTTTGACAACGGCATGCTCCTGCGCAGCCGTTTTGGTGAAGCTCGCATTGATGGAGCTGATTTCACTGATGCTGTACTGGATCAGCCCGAACTCAAAGCGCTTTGCGAACGGGCTACCGGTGTTAATTCCGTCACCGGAGTCAGTACATCAGACAGCCTTCGCTGTGGCTGATCTTTAGCGGTGATAAGGTCAAAATCCGGTTCCTCGGGGTGTCAGCCCGAGGAGGTAACGGGGAAAGTCCGGTTTGAATCCGGCGCTGTCCCGCAGCTGTGAACCCTCTTCTTTGAGGTAAGTCAGAACGCCCGCCGCTTGACCCATCTTCCCGGCGAGGACCGGATTTGCATGATTAACGCCGTTGTGGGGTTGCTCCCCTTCGTCCTGGCTCATCACCCCTTCGGAATGGGTGATGGCGCATTGACCCCGATTCAGGGACTGCTAAGCGGAATCGGTCATCCCCTTCTTGGACCTGACCATCTGTTGTTCCTGATTGCCCTCAGCCTTGTGAGTTGGCAACAGCCGCGACGCTGGCTCCCTGCACTGCTCGCCATCGGTCTGCTTGGTTCGGCAACTGCCTTGGTTGTGCCAATCCCCGAGGCCTTTGAACTATCGGCAGAAGCGCTGGTTTCATTGACGCTCGTGCTCGAAGGTCTGGTCGTTCTCGGCACCCTGCCCCGAGCACTGCTCTTTCCAGCATTTGCGCTGCATGGTTGGCTCCTTGGAGGCGCAATCATCGGTGCCGAACCCACGCCACTCATTGGATATTTCCTGGGATTGTTCCTGGCACAGGGCGCCCTGTTGCTGCTGGTGCGGCAAGTCGCTGTTCCTCTTCAGTCCTGGCTTGGTGATTCAGGACGTCGTCTGCTCGCCGGGATCTGGATCGGAATTGGAGCAGCCTTTGCCTGGTCGATGGTGATCGCCTGATGCAGGCAACTGGATCTACCCGCCTCCCGGTCACGGTGATCACCGGTTTCCTCGGGTCAGGCAAGACAACTCTTCTCCGTCACCTTCTGCAGAACTCGGGTCGACGCCTCGCGGTGCTCGTCAATGAGTTTGGTGAAGTGGGAATCGATGGAGCATTGCTGCGTTCGTGCGGCATCTGTGAGGAAGAAACAGCAGTTGTGGAACTGGCGAATGGCTGCCTCTGCTGCACTGTGCAGGACGACTTTCTGCCAACGATGCAGACGGTGCTTGAGCGCGCTGATCAACTCGATGGAATCGTCATCGAAACGAGTGGACTGGCCCTGCCCGAACCTCTATTGCAGGCCTTCAACTGGCCCGAGATCCGCCATCGCACTCGTGTTAGTGGTGTCGTCTCCGTCGTTGATGGACAGGCGCTAGCCCAACAGCGCGTCGTTTTTGATGCAGATGCACTGGAACAGCAACGGGCAAACGACCCCAGTCTCGATCATGAGGACGCCATCGAGGATCTTTTCCTTGAACAACTGGAAGTCGCAGACCTGGTGCTAATCAGCCGCGCTGATCTGCTCAGTGCCTCAGAACTTGAGCAAGCCAGGGCCCAGTTGCAGACTCAGCTTGAGCAGTTGCCGATCGAGAACAATCCTCCCCATCTGTCGATACAGCGTGGGGTTATTGATCCCGCCCTGGTGTTGGGACTTGATCGAGCTGCTCCCGTTGGAGCTGATGACGATGGTGAGCACCATCACCACGACCACAGTCATCCCGACTTGCTTGCCACTTGCGTTGAACTTCAGGGCAGTTGGGAACGTGAACCGCTGGAATCCCTGATCCGCAAGACGATCAGACCCATGGGCCTGATCCGCATGAAAGGACGGGTGCCGATCGCAGGGAAGTCGCTGCCCCTTCAGGTTCAGGCCGTTGGTCAGCGGCTTGAGTGTTGGTATGAGAACGACGGGGGTTCACCAGATCAGTTGCAGCTGGTCCTTATTGGTGATCAACCCGATGGCGCTTCGTTTCAGGTCCAACTTCAAGAGCTGATGTTGGGTTGATTCAATCGAGGGGAATCTCGCCCCGGGTACAGAGATCCCCCCAGCAGAGAGCGCCTGATTCACTCCAGCGAGCTCTCACCGCCTGCCACGGTTCGTCCTTTGAACGCATCTGGATCACACCACTACCGTCATGGCTGAATTGCCATTGATCACCCTGCATGGTGATCCTCCAGCGGCTGCCTGGCTCTTCCATGTGTAGCTGGCATGGTTTCCAGCTCTCCGTGTCTCTGTTGCATTCGGCGGCCCGGACACCGCTGAAGGCCACCAGCCATGAGAGCAGCAGCACGTGAAACAAAGGTCGGGGCACCACAGCAGCCGATCTTTTTTCACCATGCACAAAAAAATCCCTAATGGCAGCACCGGCTGGCAAGATCGAGGCATCCGCCATCTCTTCTTGGCCCGTTTTCATGCCCGGGTGCAGGTACAGCTGCGTCCGTCGGTTCTGGATCCTGCCGGGGAGGCCACCCGCGCTGCGGCCGCCGGGCTTGGGGTCGAAGGTCTACAGACCCTGCGCATCGGTAAGGCCGTCGAGCTGAGTCTCGATGCCGATAGTGAGGACCTTGCCCGTGAGCAGGTTCAGTTGCTGTGTGCCCGCCTGCTAGCCAACCCTGTCACCGAGAACTGGACCATGAGCCTGGAGGAGCAGAAGGCGTGAGCGTCGGTATCGTTGTCTTTCCAGGCTCCAACTGCGATCGGGATATGGCCTGGGCACTCGAGGGCGTCCTCAGTATGCCCACGCGCTTCCTCTGGCATGAGGACACCGGACTTGAAGATATTGACGCTGTGGTTTTGCCCGGAGGCTTCAGTTACGGCGATTACCTGCGCTGTGGAGCCCTTGCTGGCCATGCACCGTTGTTGCATGCGGTGCATGCTTTTGCCGCTGATGGTGGCCCGGTTCTTGGCATCTGCAACGGATTCCAAATTCTCACTGAAATGGGATTGCTGCCAGGCGCGCTGACGCGCAACCGCGGCCTGCATTTCATCTGTGAGCCGTGCGAGCTAACCGTGAGGCCTGGCAGCTGTCGTCTTTTACAGGACTACGGGGAGGACGCCAAGGTGACATTCCCAATCGCCCATGGCGAAGGCTGCTACCAGTGTCCACCCGAAACACTGGTGGAACTTGAGCAAAATGGTCAACTTGTCCTGCGCTATTGCAGCAATCCCAACGGCTCAGTTCTTGATGTGGCAGGAGTCTGCAATGCGCAAGGCAATGTTCTCGGATTGATGCCTCATCCGGAGCGGGCCTGCGACCCGTTACTTGGTGGAGATGACGGTCAGTCCCTGCTGAAGGCACTGCTGGCATGAAACTGAATCGGCGTGAGTTGCTGCTTGGCCTCTCGCTGNTCANCGGAACACTGGCCTGGAAACGCCCANTACGTGCTTNNTCNCAGCAGCCTGATCCGGTCAGGCNTGGCGACAACTTGATNGCCGTTTCGCCGGGAACATGGGTTGATCNGGANACCCTCANTGGGGAGCGAGGCTGGAAATCTCTNTACAGCAGCTGGGGGCTTGAGCTGATCATCCCCTCGGTGGCCCTGAGCCAGTGGGCNTATTTCTCGGGCACNGATTCTGATCGAGCTGCTGCAGTGCGACAGGCCTGGAATGATCCAGCTGCAGCCGGTGTGGTCTGCATTTCCGGTGGCTGGGGGGCAGCGCGCTGCCTNGANGCCGGATTTTTGCCCACTTCCCAACCGCGTTGGTGTGTCGGTTTTTCAGACAACTGTGCNTTGCTGCTGGCACAGCTCAGCGCTGGTTCGCTCGGCGGCATTCACGGTTGGAAGGACGAGCGCGTCCGTCNGTTGTTGATGGGTGAACCTGTTGCTCCCTTGCAGGGGAGAGGACGCCGCAGTGGGGTGGCGGAAGGCCCGCTGGTGGTGANCAATCTCACGGTGGCAACCCACCTGATCGGAACGCCCTGGATGCCAAGTCTCGATGGAGCTCTGCTGGTGCTGGAGGACACCGGAGAGGCACCNTACCGAGTGGATCGAATGCTGACNCACTGGNGTNCAGCNGGACTGNTGCAGAACCTNNCTGGGGTNGGNATNGGNCGCTTCAGCTGGCGCCCAGACCCTGGTGATGTGTTCCCCGGCGATCTNAGCCTCGATGAGGTTCTGATGGACCGTTTCGGTGATCTGGGTGTGCCGGTGATCAGCGACCTGCCCGTTGGCCATGGACGNCCAAACAAGGCCCTGCCGATGGGTCGCAGGGCCCGGCTCGANGNGGACAGTGGTCAGCTGACGCTGCTCTGATCAGTTAACAGCGGCAAAGAAGTCTTTGCTGCCAACGGGATCAGGGTTCATGGTGCGGTCGCCAGGTGTCCAGTTGGCGGGGCAAACTTCATCAGGGTTCGACTCAACGTGCTGGAAGGCCTGCAACACGCGCAGGGTCTCCTCAACGTTGCGNCCNACNGGGAGGTTGTTGATGGTGGCGTGCTGGACCACACCNTCGGGATTGATGATGAACAGACCGCGCAGAGCNACACCCTCTTCTTCGTCGAGCACGTTGTAAGCACGCGCGATGTCTTTCTTGAGGTCGGCGACNAGTGGGTAGTTGATGTCACCAAGNCCGCCTTGCTTGCGNTCGGTTTGGACCCAGGCGAGGTGGCTGAACTGGCTGTCGACNGANACCCCGAGNACCTCNGTGTTCAAAGCCTTGAAGGCGTCGTAACGGTCAGAGAACGCNGTGATCTCAGTNGGGCAGACGAAGGTGAANTCAAGGGGATAGAAGAAGAGCACCACGTACTTGCCGCGGTACTGGGTCAGGCTGATGTCCTGAAATTCCTGGTCGACCACTGCGGTGGCGGTGAAGTCGGGGGCCTGCAGGCCAACGCGGAAGACGCCGTTGCTCATGGATGATGCGNGGAATCAGNCGACTCAGCTTAT
This sequence comes from Synechococcus sp. TMED19, assembly GCA_002168155.1. Taxonomy (GTDB): domain Bacteria; phylum Cyanobacteriota; class Cyanobacteriia; order PCC-6307; family Cyanobiaceae; genus RCC307. The sequence continues at coordinate 56,648 of NHBY01000046.1, forward strand.
GCGGACTGAGTTCGCCTAAGGGCAATNAAAAATTAACACGGACCCCCTTCGTTGCGACGTAGCCTGATGTGATCCNCGACATGAGAAAGGCGATTGGCTTGGGATCAGGCTTTGATGCGCAAATACAACAACACGGGTCATTTTCGGCTGCTCAACCAGTTGCGGAATGAGCTCAAGAAAAACCCCATCGTTCGNCCGAAATCNCCTGAAGCNAGCGAGATCAATCGGAATAACCGAACAGTTGAAGTTCGCCCNCAGCATCCCGTNTATCAGAACCGNACGGCTCGTCGNAGTCCCACNNCCGAANCAGCGAGCACGGCCAGCAGCTTTNGAGAGCGACTGAATGCNATCGAAATGCGNTGANNNGATTTNCAATGAAATGGCTCGGGGGAGACTTGAACTCCCGACCCCAGGGTTATGAATCCTGTGCTCTGACCAGCTGAGCTACCGAGCCNTGGCAGGNNTTGAGTTTAAGGGATGATCAACCCCGAGACGCCAAGACNCGNATTGGATTGACNGCCCCTCGGCCGGGACGGTGGATTTCAAAATGCAGGTGTGGACCGGTGCTTCGCCCTGTNCTGCCCATTCGTGCAATGGGAGTTCCTTGCCTGACTTGCATNCCNTTNCGNACTAGAAGACGGCTGTTGTGGGCGTAGCGGGTCTTGCTGCCATCGATGTGGGCGAGTTCTACGAGATAGCCGTAACCNCCTGAACTCCATCCAGAGAAGACAACACGGCCATCAGCGGCGGCAACGATCGGAGTGCCGACGCTGTTGGCGACATCAATACCTTTATGCATGCGGCCCCAGCGCCACCCATAACCGGATGTCAATGAACCTTTGGCTGGCCAGATGAATCCAGAGAGTTCGGGACGGCGGAGATTGCCAAAATCAGGTAATTGGGGCCAACTCAGGCCACCACTTGAGGTTGGGATGATGGCCAAGCTTCCACGACGGGCATGAGCTGCACCCATAGCGGCGTTCGCCATAGTCGAACGCAAGGCTGAAACTTTTGCCAAGAGAGGCTGACGAGTCAGATCATTCGGACGCTCTTTCTGAAGGGTGCTGTCATCAAGAGAAGCGACCATAAAAAGGTTCCCTTCACTGGTGCTGGGAATAGAAACCCAGGTGTTGGAAGCGAAAGAGTGGTCTGCAGCAACACCGTTTAACTGAGCCAGACGTTCGGTAGAGAGGTCCAACTCTTCAGCAAGATCAGCCACTTCAACATCTTGCTGAGTACGAATCCAGAGCGTTGAAGGGAATTCAGCGTCGCTCTTGGCAGGCTGCTGTTCTGATTCTTCATCGGCTACTTCATGAGTGCCGACGATCAGATCTGAATCAATGGCGTTCAGATCGAAATCAAAGTCGTTGGAAACCTCCTCATCGATGCCTGGGGGAGGGATCAGGGGTGTGGGGATAGGAGGAAGATCTGCAAAAGAACCCATTTGGCTCCAGCTTGGGAGACCTGCTGCTGCCAACAGGGCAAGCGGAAAGGAACAGGTACCAAGAAGGAAAAGCGTCGTGGGCTTCATAGACAGACAATCCAGAGAACAACCCCACCGGAGAAGCCGATATCCAGGGGTCGCGCAAAATTTACCTCGTGGTAGGTAAACCCACAAGGGCTGAGCTGTCGATCAATCCTCTGGCCACTGGAAAAGCACGGGTTATCTCAGGTTTGCAGTTGACGTCTGGCTTCAAACAGAACGACCCCCGCAGCGACGGAGAGATTCAAGCTGCGCACTGCTTCGCAAGGCATTGGAATTTGCAGCAACACATCGCAGATGTCACGCACATGTTCCGGTAGCCCTCGGGTTTCACAACCGAATAGAAGCCAGTCATCCCGGCTGTACTCCCAATCCA
>NHBY01000047.1 GCA_002168155.1 Synechococcus sp. TMED19
TGAAGGGTCCGTGACGGGGGGCGAGATTGCAATCGTCGATGACGATCCCCGCATCCGCGCCCTGCTGCGCGATGAGCTGGAAGATCTAGGGCACGAGTGCATCGAATGCAACGGCATCCAGGAGCTACTAGCCGCTTTGGAGCTACGGCAGATCAAGCTGATCTTTCTTGATCTGCAGATGCCCGATGGCGATGGTCTCGAATGTCTGCAGCGTCTTGCTGAGAATGCCTACCAAGGTCCGGTGTTGATGTTCAGCGGCCTCGATGATCCTGAGCTGCGCGCCCAGGCCATCGCCGCTGGTGCCAGGGGCTGGGTACTCAAATCAGCCCTGTTTGACCAGCTGCCGGAACTACTGCAACAGCACCTGCAGGCTTAATCCGCCAACCGCGGCCAGAACAGCACAAACTCCACGCCGGCCTGGTCAGCAACTTGAGGGGCGAGCTGCAGGCTGCCCCCCATGGCACTGATCAGCTCACTGGCCAGTGCCAGCCCCAGACCAGCCCCATCCACCTGCTGGGGACGACGGTGCTCTTGCAAACGGACAAAACGCTCAAACACCTGCGCGCGCGGCTCGGTTGTGATGCCCCAGCCTCGATCGAACCAACTGAGCTGCAACTGATCGCCACGAAGGCGCAATATCAACTTGATCTGCGCCGGGCCGTCGCCATAGCGCAGGCTGTTATCGAGCAGTTGGGCCAGCACTTCCTCCAAGGCCTGCACATCACTGGCGATGCAAGCTGCTTCAGCTGCTGGATCAATGCTCAGCTCGAGCTCAGCTGCCTCCGGCACCACCTGCTGGCTGTGCCATTGCCGCAGCCAAGGGGCCAGCAGCCTGGGCTCCAGGCAAAGGACACGGCGGCCGGTGTCGAGGTCGGTCAGGGCCATCAAGCTGGTGATCAAGCGGCCCAGGCGGCTGGTTTCTTCACGGGCCTGCCCCAGCCATAGGCGTGATTTCTGGCCCAGCTCCGTGGCCTTGGCTTGCAGACGACTGAGGCTGCCGCTGACGATCGCCAGCGGCGTGTGCAATTCATGGGCCAGTTGGTTGAGGAAGTGGCGCTGCAACTGCAGCGCCTGCTCTTGGGGCTCAAGGTCCCGGGCCAACAGCAGCTGATAGCCCTCACCCGGTTCCGGGATCACACGCCACTCCAGCCGCAGCACTTTGCCGCGCAGCTCAAACACGCCGCCGCCATCACCTGCTTTGAGTTGATGCAGGGGATGGCCTGGGGCATCCAGGGCAAGGGGGTGACCACCGCGATTCGCGATCGGATCCAGCAATTGCTCCAGGCGTCGACCCACTAAAAGAATCGCCAGTCCATCGCTCCACAAATCCGCAGCGGCCTGGTTGGCCCAACGCACTTCACCGCTGGGATCAACGATCAGCATGGCTTCTGTGGCGGCATCAAAGGCCACTTGCAGCAGACCCAGGGACTGGCGCAGCTGAGCCAGCAGTTCCCCCTGGCCGGGGGCGGCGCTCATGGTGAAGCCGCGCCGCTGGAGGCGTGGGGGCCCTCCAGCGGTCGCAAGGTGGCCGCAAAGCTCCAACTGCCGTCGGCGTATTTCTCGGCAACGATGTAATGCTCGCTCTGCAGCTCGCTGCCATCCCTACATACCGTCGCCAGGGTCAACGGGTGATTGACCACCTTGGAGCTTTCCGTGAGCTGAAAGCGGGCAAAGCCAGCGTGGTGAAACTCACGGAAACTGGACGGCAGAATCGCAGCCAGGGACTGACCGATCAAGGCGCCTGGCTGCCAGCCATACACCTCATCAAAACGAGGATTGGTTTCAACGATGTCGCCGCTGGCATCAGCGCGCACAAACGGAAGATCCTCTTTTTGCCGGAGGGCAGCGACGGCACCAGGAGTCCACTGGGAGGCCATCGTGCGGAGCAATCTGCTGGTTTCAGCGTAGAAGCGCCTTGCCGCTGTTACTTAAAGTGAGTAAGGCCTGAGAGAAGGGGATGGCCCCTGACGCAGAGCAGCTGCAGCTGCTGGTGATTGACGATGAGCCCAAGCTCACAGACTTCCTGCGCATGGAGCTGGAGGTGGAGGGCTACAGCGTGGCGGTCGCCCACGACGGCGCCAGCGGTCTGATCGCCATGCGTTCAGATCCCACGCCTGATCTGGTCTTGCTGGACTGGAACCTGCCTGACTTCACTGGCCTGGACATCTGTCGCCGCATCCGCGCCACGGGCATGAAAGTGCCTGTGCTGATGCTTACCGGCCACAACGAGGTCAAAGACAAGGTGGAAGCCCTCGACGCAGGCGTCGACGACTATCTGGTCAAACCATTTTCCATTGAAGAACTGTTGGCGCGGCTGCGGGCACTACAACGTCGGGCTCTGGCCATGCAGCCCCAGGAGCAGGAATCGGATGTGCTCAGCATTAGCGATTTGGAGGTCAACCTGGCCAATCACGACGTCAGCCGCAGCGGGCGCTCCATCGCTCTTTCCAATAAGGAATACCAGCTGCTGGTGTTCATGATGCGCGCCCCCAACAAAGTGCAGACCCGCATGGACATCCTGCATGGGGTCTGGGGCGAGAGCTTCTACGGCGACGACAACCTGCTGGATGTCTACATCCGCTATCTACGCCAGAAGATTGAAACTGAGGAACAGCCCAAGCTGATCCACACCGTGCGCGGCGTCGGTTTCATGATGCGGGAAGAAGCCTTTGAGGCGCGGACCTAATCCATGGATGTCGCGCAGTGGGGCTACCTGCAGCTGGGGCTGCTGGCCCTGGCCTTTGGAGGGCTGCAGCTGTGGTGGATCGGCAGCACCCTGCGTAAACGAGATCTGGCAAAACCCCTGGATAAGAAAGAGTTCCGCCGCTCGCTGGAGCGCATCTTTCAGAAGGAGCACTAAGCGGGAAGGCAGCGGCCGCTCTGCTTAATGCCATGGCGGGTGATTCCCAGCGGCAGGCTGATCACCACACAGCGCACCTGCTCAGTGCCGTGGAGATGCAACCAGATGGTGCCACCCCCCAGCACCAGGCCATTGCTCGTGAAGGTCAGCTGCCGCAGGTTGTGATCGAGCCGCAGCTGGGCGCCGCCCCAGCCAGACAGCAATGGGCCGATGGCTGATGTACAGACGGGCACATCGCCACTGCCTGGCTCCTGCCAGCCTTGGCCTCCCAGCTCCAAGGCACAGGGGAACTCGCTGGCCTGAGCTTGATCACGGGCGCGCTCAAGCGCCAGCTGCAACTGCCGGCTGGCATGGAGCAGTCGCTGGCGAGCCAAGGACTGGCCACCATGACTGATGCCCAGCGAGGCGAGGATGCCTGCAATGGCGAGGGTGATGAGCAGTTCAGGCAGACTCATCGCGGCAGGCCCCCAATCCCTGCAGGCTGTAGTGCCGCATGCGCTGATGCTCGCCGCTAACCAGCTGCAGCACCAGCAAACCATCGCCTGCAGGCTCAAGGCTTGCATCGGCTGATGCCCCAGTCGGCGGCGGCAACGGCGCGCTTTTGTGCCATGCAGCCTGCAATGTCTGCAAGCCCTGCTGCAATTGCGCCAGATCGGCGCAATTGAGCGCCAAACCGCGGGCCTGCTGATGCAACAGCCCCTGATCACGCTGGAGTTGCAGCTCCATCCAGGCCAACAACTGCTGCTGCTGACGACGCTGCCATTCGATGGCGGTCAACTCGCCCCAGCAGCGCAGGCTTGCTGCAATGAAGAGACCAAGAATCACAGCGCTGATCAGCACCTCACTCAATCCAAAGCCCGCTGTACTGCCGTAGCCGCTGTCATGGCGGCAGTGATGGCGGCATCGCGCTGCTGAGCCTCTTGCCACTGCAAGCGCAGCTGCGCCAGTGACTGCAGTGCCATGGCCTGCAGGGAGAGACCACTGAGCAGCAGTAGCAGGCCCGTGGCCATCACCAGAGGCAGCACAAAACCCTGCTGGACGGCAGCGCAGCGCCTGATCAAACGCATTCACCCAAACTCATCAGCTCAGGTCAGGATTCCCCGCTCCCGGCCTCGGCCCCGCACCGTCCGCCCAAGGTCCAAAGCGGGGCTTCCCAACCAAGGTGAAGCTGCAATGCCTTGCCTGTTGCCCTACAGGTGACGGTTACTCAGTTGGAGGCAGTCATGGCCAAAACATGGCGCCGCAGTTCCCCCAACTGGGGGAGTTGCTCAAAAGCCAAACGCGGAATGCTGATTACAGGGACTCGCCCAAGGTCCCTTTGCCGAGCGGTGCCTGCAGCTCCGCTCTTTTCTCTTCTCACACCCACTCTGCCGTTGCCTGGCTTATGGCTCCTCACCAGCGAGGCGACAGGCAACCGGGTGGGCCAGGCGCACCTCGGGGTTGGCCTCACAGAGCTCGGCCCAGCCTGCCTTGGTGAAGCACGCCGGCATGATTGCCCGACAGGCGATCAGGGCCTCATCAGGCAGAAAGCGCACCGACTCGTCAGCCCTGGCTGGGGCCAGTAGTGCAGGCAGCAATAAACCCGCGATCAGGTACTGGGGCTTCAGATGTAAAAGCAACGCTCGCTGGGGGTGAGTTGCGGCATCTGATCAATCAGCAGTTGCGGCTCGGGCCTGCGCCGCTGCCTGGGCAATGGCGTTCGCGGCATCGGAGGCTGAACGTTGTAGTGGGCGGAGGCGAGCAGCGCCAGGGCGTTATGAAGTTGGTCGCGGGTCATGGCCAGAGGGGCCGTTGGGGCCAATATCCTGCGACCAATACAAAGATCAACCCATCGGCTTAATGATAGTTAATTAAAAAAAGTGTCTGCTGTTACTGGTTCAGTTTGAGTACGGCCATGAAGGCTTCCTGGGGCACATCCACCTTGCCCATGGCCTTCATGCGCTTCTTGCCCTTGGCCTGCTTCTGCAGCAATTTCTTCTTGCGGGAAATATCACCGCCGTAGCACTTGGCCAGCACATCTTTGCGCATGGCGCTGATGCTTTCGCTGGCGATGATGCGGCTGCCGATTGAAGCTTGTAGCGGAATCTTGAATTGCTGGCGCGGGATCAATTCCTTGAGCTTCTCCACCAGCCCCTTGCCGACGGCATAGGCCTTGTCGCGGTGCACGATTGTGGTGAGTGGGTCAGCCTTTTCGCCATTGATCAGCACATCAAGGCGCACCAAAATATTTTGCCGATAGCCGATCAGGCTGTATTCCATCGAGGCGTAACCCTTGGTGCGGCTCTTCATCTGATCAAAGAAGTCGGTCACCACTTCCGCCAGGGGCAACTCGTACTGCAACGTCACCCGATCGGTGGTGATGTACTTCATATCAATAAAGGTGCCGCGTCGCTCCTGGCACAGCTCCATCAAGGTGCCGTTGAAGCTATTGGGCGAATAGATCTCCATCTTCACGTAAGGCTCTTCGATCGATTCACGCGCCTGGGGATCGGGCAGCGTGGCGGGGTTATCCACCATCACGGTGGTGCCATCAACCATGTTCACCTTGTAGATCACCGACGGTGCGGTAACGATCAGATCAAGGTTGTACTCACGCTCGAGCCGTTCCTGCACGATTTCCATGTGCAGCAAGCCAAGGAAGCCGCAGCGGAAGCCAAAACCCATGGCGCTGCTGGTCTCCGGCTCGTATTGCAACGCAGCATCGGAAAGCTTGAGTTTGTCGAGGGCATCACGCAGATCGGGGTACTGATCGGCATCAGTCGGGAACAAGCCGCAGAACACCATCGGCTTGGCCTCGGTGTAACCGGGCAGCGGCGCATCAGCAGGATTACTGGCCAGGGTGATCGTGTCACCGACGCGGGCATCAGCCACCGCCTTGATGGAGGCCGCCAGATAGCCCACCTCACCGGCATGCAATTCATCTACCGGCTTTTGATCGGGAGACATCACTCCGATCTCATCGAGTTCATAGGTCTTCTTGCTGGCCATCAACAGCACTTTGTCCTTGTTGGTCAAACGGCCACTGACCACCCGGAAGTAGACAATCACGCCCCGATAGGGGTCGTAGTAGGAGTCAAAGATCAGCGCCTTGAGAGGTTCTTTTGTGGTGTCATCAGGCGGCGGCACCCGATCGACAATGGCCTGCAGGATGTCGGGAATACCCAGTCCTGTCTTGGCCGAAGCGTGGATGGCATTGGAGGTATCAAGGCCAATGATGTCTTCGATTTCCTGACTGATGCGATCAGCATCCGCACCCGGTAAATCAATTTTGTTGAGGACTGGAATGATCTCGAGATCATTGCCAAGGGCCAGGTAGACATTGGCCAAGGTCTGGGCTTCCACCCCCTGGCTGGCATCCACCACCAACAGCGCACCTTCACAGGCTTGCAGGCTGCGGCTCACCTCATAAGAGAAGTCGACGTGACCGGGGGTATCGATCAAGTTGAGGGTATAGATCTCACCGTCGGAAGCTTTGAACTGCATGCGCGCGGCCTGCAGCTTGATCGTGATGCCCCGCTCACGCTCCAATTCCATGTTGTCAAGGAACTGCTCCTGCATGTCTCGCGCGGCAACGGTGCCGGTGTCCTGCAGCAAGCGATCGGCCAGGGTCGATTTGCCATGGTCGATGTGGGCAATGATGCAGAAATTGCGGAGCCTGGATACAGGGGCGTCAGTCATGGCTGGATCTTAGGGAGCAGCCCCTGGCCAGCCGCCGAGCCGAGCTCATGGAACCCACTCGTCATTGGTTTGAGACCAGCAAGTCAACGCTGGATCCACGCCCAGCTGCCGGACTCCCAGCTGGAGATCTTCCCTGCGGCCAAAGGCGGACATCACTTCGCTTTCCTGGAGAACCCGCAGCGCTTCAACGCGTTACTGCGCACGTTCATGACACGCCCCTGAGGTTTTTTCCATGCCTGCCTGGATCCTGCTGCTGATGGCCATTGCTGCGGAGGTGCTTGGCACCTCACTGCTGAAGCTCTCGGCCGGCTTCAGCCGGCCACTGCCCTCATTGCTGGTGGTGGCGGCCTACAGCACGTCAATGCTGCTGCTCTCGCGGGTGGTCCAGACCATTCCCCTGGGCATCACTTACGCCCTGTGGAGCGGCGTAGGCATCGTGGCGATCGTGTTGGTGGGCCTGCTGGCCTACCGGCAAGTGCCCAGCCCCGGCCAGCTGATGGGTATGGCCCTGATCACAGCCGGGGTAATCACCGTCAATCTCAACGGTCAGCTGCAGGGTTAACCGGATCTGTGTAGTCAGGGGAGTTCGCCGCCCCCTGATGGCTTACCGCACCGATTTCGGCTGCATCCACCAGCGCCCCCTGGCGGTGTTCGCCGCACCAGGCCGATACGTGCAGGGCCCTGGGGCCACCTTGGAGCTGGGCCGCGAACTGCAACGGCTGGGGCTGCAGGGGCCAATTCTGTTCATCGCCGGCGGCACAGCCCGACGCACGCTCGCACCGATCTGGCATGAACTATTGCCGCCTGTGGGGCTGCAACCGGTAGTGGCGGCCTTCGGGGGGGAGTGCAGCGAAGCAGAGATCAAACGCCTACGGAACGTGGCCGCCGACCACCGCTTCTGTGCTGTGGTCGGTGCCGGTGGCGGCAAGGCCTCTGATACCGCGCGTGCGGTGGCCGATGAACTGGAGCTGCCGGTGGTGATCACCCCCACCCTGGCCAGCACCGATTCCCCCTGCAGCGCCCTGTCGGTGATCTACACCGACGAAGGCAGTGTCACCGGTTGTCGGTTCTACAACCGCCATCCAGAGCTACTGCTCGTCGATACCGAGGTGATCGCCAAAGCCCCCAAACGGCAACTGGTGGCTGGTTTGGGCGATGGCCTAGCCACCTGGTTTGAAGCGCGCACCACCTACGAGAGCCACCGCAACAACGTGGTGGGGGGCAAACCCCTCATCAGCGCCATGACCCTGGCCAAGCTCTGCCACGACATCCTGCTGGCCGATGGCCCAGCCGCCTGCTCCGCCATCGATGCCGGGGTGCCGACCGCGGCCCTCGAGCGCATTGTCGAAGCCAACATCCTGCTCTCCGGTCTCGGTTTTGAGATCGGGGGTCTGGCGGTGGCCCATGCGGTGCACAACGGCATCAGCACGATTCCAGGGAGCCACCACAACCTGCATGGCGAAAAAGTGGTGATTGGCCTACACACCCAACTGGTGCTCGAAGGCCGCCCCCAGAGCGAAATCGAGCAAATCTTCCGCTACTGCCAGCAGGTGGGACTACCCACCACCCTGGCCCAGGTGGGCATCAATGCCGGCGATGACGAAGAGATCAAGGCCATCGCCGAGCGGGCTGTAATCCCGGGCGAAACCAGCCATAACGAACCTTTTGAAGTCACAGCCGCAGCGGTAGCGCGAGCCCTGAAAGCCGCCGATCAGCAGGGGCGCGCCTACGCCTGAAGCCCCAGCAGGGCATCGCTGCGCTGGCGCATGGCCTCCAGTGTTGCCGGCTCAGCAATCGGATCACGGCCCCAGCTGGGCAGCAGCTGCCGAAGACGCTGCTGCCAGCTCTCGCTGGCCAGGCGCTCGCCAAAGCAGCGCTGCAGCACTTCCAGCATGATCGTCACCGCCGTGCTGGCCCCCGGAGAAGCCCCCAACAGTGCCGCCAGCGAACCATCAGCAGCAGCGACCACTTCGGTGCCCAGCTGCAGCTGACCGCCTGAAGCGGTGGCCTTGATGATCTGCACCCGCTGACCAGCCACCGAAAGCTCCCAGTCGGCCGCATCGGCCTCGGGCACAAACTCCCGCAGGGCGTCCAGCCGCTGCTGGGGGCTCTGGCGCAGCTGGTTGATCAGGTACTGCACCAGCGAAAGGTTGTTGAGGCCAACCTGCAGCATCGGCAGCAGGTTGGTGCGCCGCACCGATAGGGGTAGATCCAGCAGTGAGCCCTGCTTGAGGAACTTGCTGCTGAAGCCTGCGTAGGGACCGAACAGCAGTGACCGCTGACCATCGATCCAGCGCGTATCCAGGTGAGGCACCGACATCGGCGGTGCCCCCACCTTGGCCTTGCCATAGACCTTGGCGAAGTGATGCTCCGCCAGGGCTTGATCGCGGCATACCAGCCACTGGCCACTGACAGGGAAGCCGCCATAAATGCGCCCTTCTTTGATTCCAGAGCGCTGCAGCAACGGCAGCGCTCCACCGCCAGCACCGAGAAAGACAAACGGGCAGATCAGTTCACTGCTGCCCGCTGGGCCCTGCATCTGCAGCAGCCAGCCCGCCCCATCAGGCAGCCGCTCCAGATCCATCACGTCGCAGCCACGGCGCACCTCAAGCGCACCACTGCGCTCGAGCGGCTCGAGATAGGCACGAGTGAGGCTGCCGAAATCGACATCGGTGCCGCGGCCGATGCGGGTGGCTGCCATGGGCTGATCGGTGGAGCGGCCCTGCATCACCAGGGGCATCCACTGCGCCAGTTGGGCTGGATCCTCACTCCATTCCATGCCAGCAAAGGCCGGCAATGCGCTCAGCTGCTGCTGACGCTGGCGCAGGAAGGCCACATCAGCTGCACCTTGCACCCAACTGATGTGGGGCACCTGATGCAGAAAGCCGGTTGGGTCCAGCCGTCCCTGCTCGCTCAAGGAAGCCCAGAACTCGAGGCTGCGCTCAAAGCTGGTGTTGATCCGCAAGGCCTTGGCGGTGGCGACCGTGCCATCGGCCTGCTGGGGGGTGTAATTCAACTCGCAGTTGGCCGCATGGCCAGTGCCGGCGTTGTTGACCGCAGCGCTGCTCTCTAGCGCCGGCTGATCGAGGCGCTCGAGCAGCAGCAACCGCAACTCCGGGTCCACCAGCTCGTGCAGCAACACCGCCAGGGTGGCGCCCATGATTCCGCCGCCCACCAGCACGGCATCGAAGCGCTCCAAAGCGGCCCGATTAAATGCCTCTTCAGGATATTGGTCCACTTCCTTACTCTTGGAGTATCAATCGGCCCCCGCCATGACCACCGAAACTGCCACCGGCGCCGCTGATCCCCAGGCCCTGACCCTGGAGAACGTGGAGCGCGCCCTCGATGAATTGCGGCCTTTCCTGATGACCGACGGCGGCAACGTTGAGGTCGTGGAGATCGACGGCCCGGTGGTCAAAGTCCGTCTGCAGGGGGCCTGCGGCTCCTGCCCCAGCAGCACCATGACCCTGAAAATGGGCATCGAGCGCAAGCTGCGTGAGGCCATCCCCGAGGTGAGCGAAGTGGTGCAGGTGCTCTGAGCCGCACGCCTTAAGCTCCCGCCAATCGAAGATTGCTCCCGTGCTGGATCAGCGCCTGCTGCGCGAGAACCCCGAGCTGATCACTGAGCAGCTTGGACGCCGTGGCATGTCGGTGGACCTCACCGGCCTGCAGCTGATCGCCAAGCAGGAGCGCGATCTCGAAGAACAGCGCAGCAACCTGCAGGCCGAGGGCAACCGCATCGGTAAGGAAGTCGGCGCCTTGATCAAAGGCGGGGCCGCTCCCGGCAGCCCTGAAGTGATGGAACTGCGCGAGAAGGGCAACCGCATCAAGCAGCAGGTGGCGGTTCTTGAAGAAGAGGAGAAGAACCTTCAGGTCAAGCTGCGCGAACAGCTGATGACCTTTCCAAACCTGCCGCTAGCGGAAACCCCCGAAGGCAAAACGGAAGCTGACAACGTCGAGGTCAAGCGCTGGGGCGAGCCCCGCACGGAAGGCGAGCTGGAGGAGCACTGGCAGATCGCCGAACGCCTGGGCCTGTTTGAAACCGAGCGCTCGGTGCGCATCGCCCAGAGCCGCTTCATCACGCTGATGGGGCAGGGGGCTCGGCTGGAGCGGGCCCTGATCAACTTCATGCTCGATCTGCACACCGGCAAGGGCTACCGCGAGGTGATGCCGCCGATCCTGGTGAACACCGCCAGCCTCACCGGCTCAGGGCAACTACCCAAATTTGCCGAGGAAAGCTTTCGCTGCGCTGAGGATGACCTCTGGCTCACCCCCACCGCTGAGGTCCCGATCACCTCGCTGCATCGCGATGAGGTCATCCCCGCCGATCAGCTGCCGCTGCGCTACGTCTCCTACACCCCCTGCTTCCGCCGCGAGGCCGGCAGCTACGGGCGAGACACCCGCGGCCTGATCCGTCTGCACCAGTTCAACAAGGTGGAGCTCTACTGGTTCTGCCACCCCGATCAATCTGCTGCGGCTCACGAGCAGCTCACCGTTGATGCCGAAGCTGTGCTGGAGGCCCTCGAGCTGCCTTACCGCCGCCTTGAGCTCTGCACCGGCGACATCGGTTTCTCCGCTGCTCGCACCTACGACCTGGAGGTGTGGCTGCCCGGGGCAGGGTCATTCCGAGAGATCTCCAGCTGCAGCACCTGCGGCGATTTCCAAGCCCGTCGTTCAGCCATCCGCTTCAAAGAGGGCAAAAGCACCCAGTTGCTGCACACCCTCAACGGCAGCGGCCTGGCCATCGGCCGCACCATGGCGGCGCTACTTGAGAACGGTCAGCAGGTCGATGGCAGCGTGAAACTGCCTGCGGCCTTGGCCCCGTACGTCGGCAGCGACACAATCGCGGCACAATGAATCTCATCAAGAGGTGAGCTTGTGGGTGTACTGACAGCGCTGTTGATCCTGGCGCTGCTGGTCGTGGTGCACGAGGCAGGCCATTTCCTCGCCGCAACCAGCCAGGGCATCCGTGTAAGCAGTTTCAACGTGGGTTTTGGCCCGGCGCTGCTCAAACGCCAGCGTGGCGCAGTGCTCTACGCCCTGCGCCTGATTCCTTTAGGGGGCTATGTGGCCTTCCCCGATGACGATCCCGACAGCACGATCGATCCCGAGGATCCCGATCTGCTCAAAAACCGCCCCCTGCGTCAGCGGGCTCTGGTGATCGCCGCCGGCGTGCTGGCCAATCTGCTCTTTGCCTGGGTCGTGTTGGTGGGACAGGGGGTGATCGTCGGCATCCCTGATGGCTTTGATGCCACAGGCGGTGTGTTGGTGACCGCTGTTCAGCCCGACAACGCTGCCGCCCGCGCCGGTCTCGAGCCCGGCGACAAGCTTTTAGCCCTCAACGGTGAATCGCTCGGCGGCGGCACCAGCGCCGTGAAGAAGTTGGTGGAAGCGGTGAAGTCCTCCCCCAGCCAGGAGCTGCAGGTAGAGCTGCAGCGACATGAGCAGTCCCTGAGCCTGGGCATGGTCCCAGCGGATCTCGGCGGCAACGGCCGCATCGGCGCCCAGCTCCAACCCGCTGGAGTCGAGCACTTCAGCCGCCCGAGCAACCCGCTGCAAATCATCAAGCAGGCCAACAAGGACTTTTCGGCGATCTGGTCGCGCACGATCGAGGGATTTACGGCACTGGCCACTCGATTTAGTGAGACGGCCTCCCAGGTTTCAGGACCGGTCAAGATCATCGAGATGGGCGCCCAGCTGGCCGATCAAGGTGGCGCCAGCCTGTTTCTGTTCGCCGCGTTGATCTCGATCAATCTCGCGGTGCTCAATGCACTGCCGCTCCCCCTGCTCGATGGCGGTCAGTTCATGCTTCTACTGCTGGAAGGTCTACGGGGACGGCCGCTACCCGAGCGGCTGCAGATGGCATTCATGCAATCCGGCCTGGTGCTGCTGCTGGGGCTGAGCGCCGTGCTCATCGTCAAGGACACCAGCCAGCTCAGCTTGGTTCGTCAGCTGATGGGGAACTGAACCCTGATCATTTAAGATGGCGGATTATTGATCCAATCCGGGCTGCCGCATGGCGAAAAAGTCGATGATCGCGCGGGACGTGAAGCGCAAGAAAATCGTGGAGCGCTTCTCTGCCAAGCGGTCGGCCCTGATGGACGCCTTTGAGTCGGCTGCAGATCCGATGGAGCGTCTGGAGATCCACCGCAAGATCCAGAACCTGCCCCGTAACAGCGCACGCAACCGCATGCGCAACCGCTGCTGGGCCACCGGCAAGCCCCGCGGCGTCTACCGCGATTTCGGTCTGTGCCGCAACCAACTGCGTGAGCGCGCCCACAAGGGCCTGCTGCCCGGCGTGGTCAAGTCCAGCTGGTGAATGAACTGCTGGCGGCCTATGCCGCCGGTTGGTTTCCCATGGCCGAGGGTCCAGATGGATCCCTCGGCCTTTTTCGTGCCCGCGAGCGTGCCTTGATGCCCCTTGATGGGCGTTTTCATGTGCCGCGCTCGCTGCGACGCCAACTGCACACCGATCGTTTCAGCCTCCGCATCGACACGGCTTTTGAGTCAGTGGTGGAGGGCTGCAGCGATCGCCCCAGCACCTGGATCNGTCCAGAGCTCAAGGCCATCTACCGCGCCCTGCACGAGCTGGGCTGGGCCCACAGCATCGAAGCCTGGGACGAGCAGGGGCTGGCCGGCGGTCAGCTGGGCCTAGCCATCGGCCGCTGCTGGATCGGTGAATCGATGTATCACCGCCGCCCCCATGCCTCCAATGTGGTGCTGGTGTCTCTGCAACAAGCCCTCGCTGAAGGGGGGTTTGAGCTCTTTGATGTGCAGCTCAGCAACCCGCATCTGGAGCGCTTCGGATGCTTTTGCATCAGCGACGNGGACTACAGCGAGCAGCTGCAACAGGCCGTNAGTCACCCGGCTGAACTACGACTAAACCGCTACACCATCCACAGCTGTGCCTGGATGTCAAGATGATGTTTGACAAGCAACAGGACATAAGCGCCAGTGCAAGGTGAAACACGGACCATCTCCTTTGATGGCCGGGAGATCAGGCTGACGACGGGCCGCTATGCCCCTCAAGCCGGTGGAAGTGTTCTGATCGAATGCGGCGATACCTCGGTGCTGGTCACCTCAACCCGCTCCACAGCCCGCGAGGGCATCGACTTCCTGCCCCTGACCTGCGACTACGAAGAACGCCTTTACGCCGCCGGTCGCATCCCTGGCAGCTTCATGCGACGTGAGAGCCGCCCCCCCGAGCGCGCCACCCTGGCCTGCCGTTTGATCGACCGTCCGATCCGGCCGCTCTTCCCCAGTTGGATGCGCGATGACCTGCAGGTGGTGGCCACCGTGCTCTCCGTTGATGAGCGCATGCCACCCGATGTCCTTGCAGTGACCGGAGCCTCCTTGGCAACACTGCTGGCCAAGATCCCCTTNTACGGGCCGATGGCGGCCGTGCGCGTCGGCCTGCTCGGCGATGACTTCATCCTCAACCCGAGCTACCGCGAAATCGAGCGCTCGGAGCTGGACCTAGTCGTGGCCGGCACCCCCGACGGGGTGGTGATGGTGGAAGCGGGCGCCCAGCAACTGCCCGAGCAGGACATGATCGAGGCCATCGACTTTGGCTATGAGGCTGTCGGTGAGCTGATCCGTCACCAGAAAGAAACCCTCGAAGCCCTCGGTATCGAGCAGGTGATCCCGGAGGCACCGGCCGACGACACCACCGTCCCCGACTACCTGGCCAAGCAGTGCTCCAAGGACATTGGTGGCGTACTGGCCCAGTTCACTCTCAGCAAGAAAGAGAGGGACACTCAGCTCGACGAGATCAAGAGCAAGGCCGCAGAAACCATTANCGCCCTCTCCGAAAGCGATGCGGTGCGTACAGCCGTCAGCAGCAGCGGCAAGCTGCTGGGCAACAGCTTCAAGGCGCTCACCAAGAAGATGATGCGCGCTCAAATCCTTGAGCAGGGCAAACGGGTCGATGGGCGCNACCTCGATGAAGTGCGNAGCATCAGCGCCGCAGTCAGCGTGCTGCCCAAGCGTGTGCATGGCTCCGGCCTATTCCAGCGCGGCCTAACCCAGGTGCTCTCCACCGCCACCCTGGGAACCCCCTCCGATGCCCAGGAGATGGACGACCTCAACCCGTCCACCGAGAAGCACTACCTGCATCACTACAACTTCCCCCCCTACTCGGTGGGTGAAACCCGGCCGATGCGCTCCCCCGGTCGTCGCGAGATCGGCCACGGTGCCCTAGCCGAACGGGCCCTGTTGCCCGTGCTGCCCAACAAGGAATCCTTCCCCTATGTGCTGCGTGTGGTCTCCGAGGTGCTCAGCTCCAACGGCTCCACCTCCATGGGATCGGTCTGCGGCAGCACCCTGGCGCTGATGGATGCCGGCGTGCCCCTGGCGGCACCGGTGGGCGGAGCTGCCATGGGCCTGATCAAAGAAGGCAAGGAGGTGCGCGTGCTGACCGACATCCAGGGCATCGAGGACTTCCTCGGTGACATGGATTTCAAGGTGGCTGGCACCGAGAAGGGCATCACCGCCCTGCAGATGGACATGAAGGTCACCGGCCTGGCGATGAGCACCATCGGAGATGCCATCAATCAGGCACGACCGGCCCGCCTCCACATCCTTGAGAAGATGCTCGAGGCGATCGACAAGCCGCGCGACACCATGTCACCCCATGCGCCGCGCCTGCTGAGCTTCCGCATCGACCCTGAACTGATCGGCACCGTGATCGGCCCCGGCGGCCGCACGATCAAGGGCATCACCGAGCGCACCAACACCAAGATCGACATCGAGGACACCGGCATCGTCACGATCGCCAGCCACGATGGCGCCGCGGCCGATGAAGCTCAAAAGATCATCGAAGGCCTCACCCGCCGCGTCAGCGAGGGTGAGCTCTTTGAAGGCGCTGTCACCCGGGTGATTCCCATCGGCGCCTTTGTCGAGATCCTGCCGGGCAAGGAGGGGATGATCCACATCTCCCAGCTGTCCGAACAGCGCGTCGAGAAGGTCGAGGATGTAGTCAATGTCGGCGATCAGGTGCGCGTCCGCGTGCGCGAGATCGACAACCGTGGCCGCATCAACCTCACCCTGCGTGGTGTGCCCCAGGACGGCTCTGATCCTGAGCCAACCGTGATCTTGCCCATCGGCGAAGTCTGAGCTTCAGGGCTTAAAGGACAAAGCCAGGATCAATCTCAGCCAAGCAGGCCCGGGTCAGCTCGCAGAGCTCGACCTGGGCTTTGCTGTTACTGGCGATCAGGCACCCGGCCTGCCTCACGTCGCCACGGTTGTAGAGCAGCGGCGCACCATCGGCGTGACTGAAGGCACCGCCAGCCGCAATCAACACCGCCTCGGGGGCGGCCATGTCCCAGTCCTTGGGGGCACTGCGGCCGGAAAGGGAGATGTAGACATCAGCCTCACCACGCAGGATCGTCGCGACTTTGCCGCCAACGCTGCCGATGGCTTTGGTGTCGCCCAGCGCCAGATGCTCCAGCAGCTTCTCCAGGCGTGTGTCGCGGTGATTGCGACTGGCCACCAGCACCAGCTCGCTACGCGCGGAGCGCTGACTGAGCCTTGCCGGGCTGCGTTCACCGCTGCGGGTTTCGCACCACGCCTCCCCACTGCTCCCGCTGCCATCCACCAGTCCGAACCACACCTCCTCTCGCTCGGGCTGCAGCACCACTCCCAGCACCGGGCGCTGATGGCGAACCAAGGCCAGGTGCACGGCGTACTCCCCGGTGCCCTGCAAAAAATCCTTGGTGCCATCCAGCGGATCAAGGATCCAAATCCATTCGCCAGGTAAAGGCTCACCGCTGGCCATCTGCTCAGCGGCGGTCTCTTCACTGAGCAAGGTCCAAGGGGCGTCAGGAAAACCGCGACGCAACCCATCAAGCAGGTGCTGGTTAACGGCAAGATCCGCGGCACTCACCGGACCTTCGCCGCCGTTATCAACACTGAGGGCAGCGGGGTAGCCAAAGGGAGGCTGCTCGCCGCGGGCATAAGCCCGCAGGATGTCGCATGACTCCCACACCAGCTGCCGCAGCAGACCAAGCAGCACGTCTGGCTCCACCGATGCGGGCAGGGCAGCGGTGGTGGGCATCATGGATCCAGCAGGGTCGAGCCATTGTGAAGGACCCCGGTTCCAGCCCTGAGCCCGCAGCCGGCGTGCTGTATCTGGTGGGCACACCGATCGGCCACCGCGGTGATCTCTCCCCCCGCGCGCAGCAGGTCCTGGCCGGGGTTGATCGCATCGCCTGCGAAGACACTCGCCACAGCGGCCTGCTGCTGCATGGTTTTGGCATCGATGCCCGGCTGCTGAGCTTTCACAAGCACAACCAGCAGCGCCGCATCCCCGAACTGCTTGAGGCCTTAGCGGCCGGAGAATCACTGGCACTGGTCAGTGATGCGGGCCTGCCGGGGATCAGTGATCCAGGTGAAGAGCTGGTGGCTGCCGCACGGGCTGCCGGTCATGGGGTGGTGTGCGTCCCTGGTCCTTGCGCCGCCACCACTGCTCTGGTGAGCAGCGGTCTACCCAGTGGGCGTTTCTGCTTTGAGGGCTTTCTGCCGCTCAAAGGCAAGGAACGTCAGCAGCGGTTGCAGCTACTAGCCAATGAACCCCGCACCTCCCTGCTCTATGAGGCGCCGCACCGACTGCTGCAACTGCTGCGCGATCTCGCCGAACACTGCGGGAGCGAGCGGCCGGTGCAGGTGGCCCGCGAGATCACCAAGCGCCACGAGCAGCAGGTGGGCGCAACCATTGCTCAAGCCCTGGCCCATTTCGAACAGCACAAGCCCCAGGGAGAGTTCACGGTGGTGCTTGGCGGAGCACCAGCTGCAGAGCCGCAACCCTGGGACGCTCCAGCCCTACGCCAAGAGCTGATGGCACTGCAGGCCTCGGGACTGAGCGCATCGGAAGCCGCCCGCACCCTGGCCCAGAGCAGCGGTCACCCCCGCCGCCAGCTGTATGGCCTTCTGCACGGGGAAATGGAGTCAGACTGATGCAAGAGGCATGGAACTGATGCTGCTGCGCCTGCGCCTGCTCACTGGCACCGTGATCGGCTCGGTGCTGCTGCTGGTGATGCTCTGCCTAGGCAGCCAGAACCTCGAGCAACGGGAAGAGCTCAACCTGGGCGTCGGCCGCAGCGCCCCACTTCCAACCGGCTTTGTGGTGGGTATCGCTTTGATCTGCGGGGTCTTAAGCGGTGGCAGCGCTGCAGCACTACTGCTGCCGGAGCAGCGCTGATCAATCAGCTACCAGGCAGTGCATAGAGGGTGCTGTCGAGCACAACACGGCTGATGCCCTGGGCCAGGATGAAAGGAGCTGTACGCTCCAGCAGACCAGAATCAGGCACCTTGATCACCCGCTGACTGCGGCCGCACTGACGCTTGGCCTGGCGCGGGTTAGCGAACAGGGCAATCGCCTTGTGCTCCTCCTCTTCTGCAGCAACTGCACCCAACTCACTGAACTCCTTGACCGGAATGCCTTTGAGTTCAACTTCCCGATCAACAAGCAGGTAGAGGCTGGAAGGCAGGTCACTGATCACCAGGGGCTTACTGACGCAGGGGCCACTACTGCCGATCTCGCCAATGCCACTGACAGGAGCGATGGCGACAAAGACATCGGCCTCGGCATCGTCCTCGTCGAGGCTGTTGAGTTCGTCGTCCTCGGGGTCTTCTGGGCTGAAGTCATCGGCATCATCGAGGGCCAGGGAGCTGCCCTCTTCGATGGCTTCTACGGTTTCATCCACGCTGCTCACTACCGCCACAGGAGCTGCTGCAGGTGAAGGCTCATCGATGACCTCCTCAGGCGTTGGCTCTGAGGAGGCTGGGGCTGCAGCAGGCTCTACTGACGCCACCGCGGCAATGGGCTCAGCAGCAGCTGCTGCTGCTGCGCTGCCACCACGGGTGCGCTGCTTTTTAAGGCGTTCGTACTCCTCAGGGCTCAACAGTGACTTGACGGTGCGACTAACCGTGTTGGGACTGCAGCCAAAGGCCTCGGCCAGAGCAGCAGACGTCATACCGGCGCGGTACTGCTGCACCAGCTCTTGCTTCTGGCTATCCGAGAGGCGGCCGGCGGCCATGGCAGAAGCACGTGAGCCCTCCAATCTAAGTGCTGCTGCTGGCAGGATGAGCGCTACAGACCAGTGCACTGGTCCGTCTGCTCCCTTAGCTCAGCTGGATAGAGCAACTGCCTTCTAAGCAGTCGGTCGATGGTTCGAATCCATCAGGGGGCGTCGATCAAAACAACTGCAGTGCAGCGGACCTCAGGGTTAGGAGTAACCCCTAGTGATGCCTGCTAAGACAGCTTTTGACTGATTCAGTTATCTGGCCTTAGGGCATCAATCTTTGCCGCTACCTGCCATCAGGCATCAGTTTGCCCGTAGAAGTCAGAGTTCTTGCTGATGGAATTATCGATATTGAGCTTTTGCGATCTGCTCTGTAATCGCTTCAGCCTCACTCAGGCGAGGAGGGTATAGCGACGAAAGCATGCAAATCAGGCTCAGCATGAAAAAGCCCCGCCGTAGCGGGGCTCCGTTGCTCCTGATGTAGAGCGCTCAGCCCATGGTGGCCACGGAGTGGAGGGACTGAAGCTTGGTGGACCCATCCCTGCCAGCTTGATCATTCACCTGCAGGTTTTGCAAAGCCCCAATGAAGGGCTTATGGGTGAAGGGGCTGGCGTGTCCACCAGTGACACCGAACAGCTCTTCATCAGTGACTGCTTGTAGTTCAAAAGCTTGAGTAGTCATTTCCTGTCTCCTAGAAAAGATTTGATCAGGGCCTCAATCCTTCAGTCGACGCCAGCGACCTCTTTGGCAACCTCAATGCCTGTGTGTAGTCCTTGCTGAGCTCCAAATGTTGCCGCTCCACCCAAGGTCACCCCTGGCATCGCTTTGGTGGCTGCTTTCATGGCCCCCTTAGCGATCAACCCCAAGGCGCCGCCAGCTGCAACTTGCAGCTCTTCATCAGTGACTGCTTTCAGTTCAAGAGTTTGAGTTGTCATTGCTCCAGCTCCTGTAAAGGATTTGGGTGGTGTCTCTGGGGGCATCCCCCTTCGACTCCTCTGGTCTATGCCCAGGGGCTGGCTTTGCTGGATACCTGAAACCGACCCATCAGGTTCGGTTCTGCGAACCCGCCCCAAGCCTCTTGGCCCAAAAGCACTGCAGTAGCTGGTTTTGGCGTTGCGACGCCGAAAGGACGGTTTCAGCCGCAGCTCAGAATTGGATTTGACTTGGGGGCTTGCTTGATGATCGCGGTATTCCTCAGCCGGGTACCGTCAACTTGGGGGAGATAAAAAATTCAGCAGGTGGCATTCAAACGCTGCCTTTCATTGGCCATCGCTCGATCAGCGCTTCAGTAGTCGTCTCCGTAGGGAACGCTTGAGCCTGAATCCATCCAAGCCACGGTTGTCCTGTAGCCCTCTTTGATCGTTTGGTCGTGCTGGAGAGCAATATCTCGAACGCCTTCGGCGTCAAAGCTTGGTGCCGTAATCCAGCTGAATCCCTTTCCGAAAGTGTTGTCNGGATTTGCCACGTACCAGTGGCATGCGCTGTCAGGGATGCTCACCGAGCACTCTTTCCAGTTCACGTCCCACTGAGGGACCTGCACAAAAGTCAGGACTGCAAACAGAAAACTAAAAAGGCCTATGAACACAGGGTTTCAACCAGGCCTTGGAAGATAGCGGATTTAATTGACCCAATGCGACTCCCGCGACTCATTAAGCATGGGAACCCTCAGCGGCANGATCCCAGCCTTGATGGCTGGCACCGGGATCTTTCTCGGCTGCAGGCCAGCCAGCTTTCAATGCAAAGCCTGCTGCTGCTTGCTGAGCAGTGAACAGATCCTTACGCAAGGGGACCGCTGCAGCCTGACTTGAGGCCAGAGCCTTGGCCAACTTGCAGATCAACTGGGCGGATCAAATGGATATCGCANGCTGCTGANAAGCCATCNCTGAATACGACCCCGGGGAAGGCATCGCTGCCATGGATGGGGCTGGCTCTTTTGGAGCGCGAGCTGGCTCTGCTTTCGGGATGTCTGAGGGGATGCCTGGAGCCTCGAAACTTAGATCTTGGGCAGTCCTTGAGATCCCTTGCCCTGGAATTAAAAAANNGGGGGGCTGGCGCCTTGTAAATGTCTGGCCGCGCCANACATTTGTGCGCAGCCGGGCGGCTGCCGCAACGACTGTTGACAGTGTCCACACTCGTTTTGCCTTTGCTGGTCTATGCGAGGCGGCGATGATCAGCGCCCCAGGCGGCGACGAGCTGATCGACTTGGTCGCGTGTTTCGGCTAGCGGGGCCAGCCGCAGGATCAGCAGCTCAAGCAGCGTCCGGCAAAGCTTGTAGGGGTAAACCGAACAACAACGCCAGATCTGCCCCAACAGCATGGGGGCAGTTGTGATGTGAAGCTGATGTTCGCTCTTCTCTATGGGATNGCTTTTGTCTTTTTGCTGAGCTGCGCCTTCATGCAGATCNGNCAGGGCTGGAGCTCGAAGGCTCAAGCACCGGAGACAAGACGAGTTGCACAAGATCGCACCGGCCGCACAACCATCCACCCCGAGCTTCTCGATGAAAACGGCCAGCTGATCACAGAAGACCTGATGACCGTCACCTTTGAGGACTACTCCGATGGTCCTTTCACTTCTTCTGGTGCTTCGGTGGACTGAGCAACGACTCCACTCCAANCCCTTCAGAGTTTGCTCCCAATCGGAGGTTGCCATGACTGTTGGATCGTCTCCGCACCCGAGCTTGCCGGCCACCGTTCAGTGGCTTGAGGCGCGTCTGGCCTATCTCGACTCCATTGGTGATTTCGAGGCCAGCTATGCCCTCACCGCCGAACATGCCGACTGGTTGATGGGTTGCCCTGATGCCCTGAGCCAGCCCCTCATCGTCCCTCCAGCGATCGCTAGCCTTAACCCGTAGCGATTCCGCATAAGCATCATGGTCAATACGGCTTCTACTTATGTGTTGGGGTGGAGGGGTGTTTCTGTTGTGCCAGTCGAGATAAGTGGCACAGTGTGTGCAGCTGGTGGGTACCGCAGCTACAGCGGCAGTCGGTAGCTGAGGCCGGCATCAAAGGGCATGGCCCGCTCTGGTGCTGAGGCCAGGGTTAGGTGCTTTGGTGCTAGGCGGGCTGGCCTTTCGCAGGTGATCTGATCAAGGACTGCAGCGCTCATCTGTTCGGTCAATTCATATTTTCAGGATGTCCCGGATCGATCCGGAACTGCCTCCCCTAGTCGGGGGATTCAGGCCGCCCCATGAGGTCGTAGCACTGCCCTTGCCAGATGAACTGCCTCAGCACGCGATCAGAGAGTCGCCCACCGAACGCAAATAGGAGGCGACATGCTCGGGGCTATCAGTCTTCTCTGGCGGGATCGAGCAGTCATCCCAAGCCAGGTAGTCATCTTCTGGCGGGTTCCACTGCCCCTCGTATTGAGCTTTGGCGATCTGTTCAGTCATCAAGTCAGCCTCACTCAAGTGCGGGGTTTATGGCGACAAAAGCATGCAAATCAGGCTGAACACTAAAAAGCCCCGTCTAAGCGGGGCTCCATTGCTCCTGATGTAGAGCGCTCAGCCCATGGTGGCCACGGTGCGGGAACGCGGCATCAGTAGGGACTGAAGACCATGATCGCGAGCTTCAAGAGCCTGCAAATCTGCATTGAAAGACTTCTTGCTTGTGAAGTGGGGTCCACCACCAGCTGCAGCCATCAGCTCTTCATCAGTCACGGCTTGCAGTTCAAGAGTTTGAGTAGTCATTGCCTGTCTCCTAGAAAAGATTTGATTAGTGAATACGAGTTAG
>NHBY01000048.1 GCA_002168155.1 Synechococcus sp. TMED19
GTACAGAGCCCGTCAGCTGCTTTCTGGTCAATGAGCAGCGCTGAGAACCGCTGGCTGTTTTGGCATCGACGTGATCTGCGTTTGGCTGACAACCTCGGCCTGGCAGCTGTGGCCGCAATGACGCCAGCGGTGACAGGGGTGTTTGTGCTTGATCCCGCTGAACTGCAGCACCCATCGATGGCTCCGGCTCGGCGTTGGTTTCTGCTCGAGAGCCTTAGGGAGCTGCAGCAACGCTGGCGCGAGGTCGGCAGCCGCTTGCTGCTCCTGCAAGGGAACCCACTCCAGTTGCTGCCAAGGCTTGCTATGCGTCTCGGGGCCACCGGTGTGGCTTGGAACCGTGATGTGGAGCCGCTTGTGCGCCAGCGCGACCGGGAGCTGGCTCAGGCTCTGCAANCGCAGGGCTTGCGTGTGGCAGTGGACTGGGATCAGCTNCTGGTGCCTCCCGAACAACTGCGCACCGGCGGTGGAGACCCCTATCGGGTCTACGGCCCCTATTGGCGCAGCTGGGCCCGTCACCCNAAGGCAGCAACCGTCGCTGCCCCAACTGGCCTGCAGGATGTCACTCCTGCTGTGCTGAAAGCTCTTAGTGGGTCTGATCAACCCCTTCCACTTGGGGATNAGGTTCCTCGGGAGGGTTGGGATGGAGCCACCCTCTGTCCCTGCAGGCCAGGGGAAACAGCCGCTGTGGAGCAGCTCCGTCAGTTCAGTGCGCAGGCCTTAGAGCGCTACGAAGAGGGCCGCAATCTGCCAGGCGAGGAGGGCACCTCNTTCCTAAGCGCAGCCTTGCGGGCCGGCACGCTCAGCCCACGCACTGCCTGGGCGGNNAGCCTGGAGGTCCTCGAGCAATGCCGCAGTGATGAGCAGCGGCANTCAGTCACTGTTTGGCAGCAGGAGTTGGCCTGGCGTGAGTTCTATCAGCAGGCCCTCTTCCATTTCCCAGAGCTGGCCGATGGTCCCTATCGGCCCCAGTGGCGTCATTTCCCCTGGGAAGATCAGCCTGAGCGTCTTGAGGCCTGGCAGCAGGGACTCACCGGCGTGCCGATTGTGGATGCTGCGATGCGTCAGCTCGTGCAGAGCGGTTTCATGCACAACCGCTGCCGCATGATCGTCGCCTCGTTTCTGGTCAAGGATCTGATTTGTGACTGGCGACANGGTGAGNCCTTCTTCATGGCTCATGAGGTCGATGGGGATCTGGCGGCCAATAANGGCGGCTGGCAGTGGAGCGCCAGCAGCGGCATGGATCCCAAGCCGCTGCGGATCTTCAATCCCTTCACCCAGGCGGGCAANTTTGACCCTGAGGCCAGCTACATCCGTCGTTGGCTGCCAGAACTGGCACACGTCAACAGCAACGATCTGATCAGTGGCGATATCNNCGCNCTNGAGCGCCGGGGCTACCCCGAGCCGATCGTCAATCACAAGCAACAGCAGGCACGCTTCAAGGCGCTCTATGCCGCACTGCCTAGGNCTGGACGCTGAAGCTTGGCTTCAGGACTCGGGCAGGTTGCAGCAGTTGAAGCCGTCGTGGCAGATCTTTCCGTTTGCAAGAGCCCAGTTGACCAGAGCCACCCGATTNCGGGAGCCGGTCTTGGTGAAAATNTTGCTGACGTGNTTATCGACGGTGCGTTTACTGATCGACAGGCGCAGTGCGATNTCCTGGTTGGTGAGTTCAGCAGCCACCAGCTCGATGATTTCCACCTCGCGCTCAGAAAGGTGGATTCCAGCCTGATACCTTCCGCTGTCCCGAGGGCCCGGAAGGACCATGGCGACCTCTGACGTGTGTTCTTCCNCTCACNTTAGGCAACCTGGGAAGATGGCCCGAACACAGATGGGCATGGGTCGATCCTTAGAGCAGGCACTGGCCAGCGGTCAGTTGGTGACCACGGTGGAGATCACGCCTCCGCTTGGTGGTGATCCAAGCCGGGCGCTCGCAGCAGCCGAAAGCCTGCGGGATCGAGTCCAGGCCTTCAATGTCACCGATGGCAGCCGAGCTGTGATGCGCATGAGCAGCCTGGCCTTGTGCCGCTTGCTGCAGGAGCGTGGTCTNGAACCAGTGCTGCAGCTGGGCTGCCGTGACCGCAATCGCATTGCTCTCCAANGTGATTTGCTCGGTGCCCACGCGCTGGGAATTCGTAATGTTCTTTGCCTTACTGGTGATCCGGTGCGGGCTGGCACGCAGCCAGAGGCCAGGAGTGTGTTTGACCTCGAGTCCGTGCGGTTGCTGCAAGAGGTGCAGACCCTNAATGACGGCATGGATCCCACTGGCAAGCCTTTGGCCGATGGCGCCCCATCGCTGTTCGCTGGCGCAGCGGCTGATCCCCAGAGCGGCAGNTGGAGCGGGCTGAAAAGTCGCACCCGCCGCAAGGCTCAGGCCGGTGCTCGCTTCTTTCAGACTCAGATGGTGATGGATACCGAGGCGCTGCGGCGCTTCTGCGGTGAAATTGCNGAACCCCTTGGACTTCCGGTGCTGGCTGGTGTGTTTCTGCTCAAGTCCGCCAAAAATGCCAGCTTCATCAACCGCGTTGTCCCCGGCGTGCACATCCCCCAAGGCCTGATCGACCGNCTGGCGGCAGCAGATGATCCCCGCCAGGAGGGNATCCGGATCGCTGCTGAGCAGGTGCAGGCCTATAGCTCGATTGCCTCAGGNGTACACCTGATGGCCGTCAAAGCAGAGGAGAGCCTGGTTCAGGTGCTCGACCTAGCTGGCCTCCCCAAGGTTATTGCCCAGGTCTGAGCCAAGCAGCTCAGCAAGTGCTTTCTGTTCAGGCGATGGTTCCACAAGATCGAGGCGGCGGGCATCGGTGATCAGCCAGTCGAGAGCGGCCTCCTGCACATCGATGTGATCCCCGGTCTTGTCTACGCAGTAACGGCCGAAGACCAGCTTCTCGGTCAGCTTCACNCCTGCGCCGATGCGGGAGTAATCAAAAATGATTGAGTTATCAATCGTGGCGCCGGCGCAGATGTGGCAGCTGGGACCNATCATTGCCGGNCCCACGATTGAAACCCCNTCCTCGATCTTGGTCATCCCGCCGACATAGACAGGACCTTCCACTTTGATCTTGTCCCAGTTGGCGGCCACGTTNAGGCCGGTNTAGATGCCGGGCCGTACCTGCTTGCCGGGGATGGTGACCTGACGCACTTCTCCTTGNAGCACTGAGCGAATGGCGTGCCAGTAATCGGGCACCTTGCCGATATCCACCCACTCGAAATCCATGGGCAGGGCATAGAACGGCAGGCCTTCTGCCACGAGCTTGGGGAAGAGCTGAGAGCCAATGTCAAAGGGGACGCCATCGGGGATGTGCTCAAAGATCTCCGGCTCAAACAGGTAGATACCGGAGTTGATCTCATCGCTGAGGGCATCCTCAACAGCAGGTTTCTCCTGGAATGCTTTGACGCGTCCATCGTCATCGGTGACGACCACGCCGTAGCTGCTGACTTTTTCTCGCGGAACCCGTTTGGTGATCAACGTGGCGAGGGCTCCTTTTTGACGGTGACGGCGCACCGCCTCGCTCAGGTTGAGGTCGATCAGCGCGTCGCCGCAGAGCACCACAAAGGTGTCATCAAAGAAGGTCTGGAAGTTCTGAATCTTCTTGAGGCCACCAGCAGAGCCAAGGGCATCCCCGATCAGCTCGCCGTCTTCAATGCGGCCCTCGAAGCTGTAAGCGATCTCCACCCCGAAGCGCTGGCCATCACGGAAGTAATTCTCGATTTCTTCGGCCAGGTGCGAGACATTCACCATTACNTCGGTGAAACCGTGCTGGCGCAGTAGCTCCAGCAGAAACTCCATCACGGGTTTCTGCAGGATCGGAATCATCGGTTTGGGAATCGTGTGCGTGATTGGCCGCACTCGGGTTCCCTTGCCAGCCGCCAGGATCATTGCCTTCATGGCGGTTTCTCCTCAGTTGGCGCAGCGTATCAAGGCTGATTCAGGCCGCCTCCAGCACCCGGGCCGGAGGGGTAGCTGACCCAGTGGGGGCAAGTTCCAGCACTCCTTGACGTGTGCGCTCGCGTCCATCAGGCCGGTAGCGCAGCTGCAGGGGGCCGAACAGCTCCCCCTCCTGTTGCTGGAGATCCACCTTCCCCTGGCTGCAGAGGAACAACAGGGCCCAGAACACCCCCACACGGTCGCTGTCAAGATCAGCTGGTGCCGCCAGGGCCCAGGCAGCAACGAGCGCATCAAAACCTTGCCAGTCCAGGGCCTCATCCCACTCGCCTAGAAAAACACTCAACGCGGCTGTGGTTTCCGGCAGCTTTTCGCGGTGGGCCAGTGCCGCAACCTGGGCGATCGCTTCACGGTCGCTGTAGCGCTTGCGGCGCTGACGGGGCGCTCGGTTGCCCTGTTCTTCCAGCCGCTCACCGATGTCCTCAAGCTGACGGATCAGCTCGCCAAGGGTCACCGGTCGCTGTAGGGGTGGCGGTGCCACAGTGCGCCGTTGCAGCAGTTTCTCCGGCCGCGACGGCAGAGCTCNCAGGGCNGGCCATTCACTNTCNTCGGNATCAAAATCCTGCAGNAGCTCCAGGTCCTCGTCCTGATCAGCNCTGGNCTGGAAGGTGCNGGACTCNAGGTGTTTGGCNTTCANNGACACCAGTACTGAAGCAGCCAGGAAGGCTTCGCTGCTCTCAGAAAGATCCTGTTCGTAGCTGCCGCCGCTGGTGGCTACCAGCCTCGGCAGGTTCATGTGCTGACGCAGTTGATCGAGAAAACCGTCAACAACCGCAATCACATCAACGTCCCAGGGATCGATNTCTCCCCGTTCAGCGGCGTCTTGAAGCAGCCGGATGGCTACTCGGGCCCCGTTGTCCCTTGCCTGGGTCACAGGGGTCTCGAAGCGAGCTTGGCTGAAGGTAACGGCCTCAGCTGGCCTCGGCCACCCCAGAGGAGCTTTCGCCTGCAGCTGGGAGCAGGCTCATCTGGGCATCCATGGCGGTGCGGTAGCGCTCCACATCCTGCTGNAGCTCTTCGATGCGAACCTGCTGAGCCTGGGTCTGATCAGAAGCAGCAATCTGGCGGGTGACACCCGTCCAGACCGCGAACACCCAAGCGGCTGTGGCGCCGATGCCACCCACGATGAGTAGCAGCACCGCCAAAGGCAGGGTTGTGGCGACACCAGGAAGGAACTTCACAGTGGTGGCGGCGGTGTTCTCGAGGGTAAACATCACCATCGCCAGGCCGAACACGAAGATCAGCACGAAATTGATCTGGGGCATGGCTCTGATNGGTTGGTGCAGAACCGGGCGACATTAAGCCGATCCCGGCATGCTCAGCTCAGCTTTGGTGCAGAACGCAAAGGCANCGGCGGTGAGGTCATGGCCTTCATTGAAGACTCATCTCTGGCGACCATTTGCTCGATCGTGGCCCTNTAGGTGTCGGTCACCAGGCGGGGATACAGGCCAATGCCGATGATTGGCACCAGCAGGCAGGAAATGATGTAGATCTCGCGGGGTTCTGCATCCACCAGTTCCGTGTCGGCAAGCTGTGGGTTCTCCTTGCCAAAGAAGATTTCCCGCAGCATCGAGAGCAGGTAGATCGGCGTCAGCACCACCCCAATAGCGGCCAAGCCGTCAATCACGATCCGGAAAGCAAGGCTGTAGGCATCGTCGGTGGCAAAACCGACAAACACCATCAGTTCCGATACAAAGCCGCTCATCCCTGGCAGAGCTAAAGAAGCCAGCGAGCAGGTGGTCCAGAGCGCGAACATCTTGCGCATCTTTTGCCCCACACCGCCCATTTCATCGAGCTGCAGCGTGTGAGTGCGGTCGTAGGTCGCCCCAACCAGGAAGAACAAGCTGGCACCGATCAGGCCGTGGCTAATCATCTGCAACATGGCCCCGCTGGCTGCCAGTGGCGAGAAGCTGCCGATGCCGATCAGCACAAAGCCCATGTGGCTGATGGAGCTGTAGGCGATTTTGCGTTTGAGGTTGCGCTGAGCAAAGGAGGTCAGAGCGGCGTAGATGATGTTCACCACGCCCAGTACCACTAGCAGCGGTGCGAATTGCACATGGGCGTCGGGGAACATCGACGCGTTGAAGCGGAACAGGGCGTAGCCGCCCATTTTTAAAAGGATCCCAGCTANCAGCATGTGCACTGGGGCGGTGGCTTCCCCGTGGGCATCTGGCAGCCAAGTGTGCAAAGGCACGATTGGCAGTTTCACACCGAAGGCGATCAAAAGTCCCGCGTAACAGAGCACCTGGAAGCCCTCACCGAGGTGCTTAGCAGCCAGCTCGGTGTACTCAAAGGTCGGCGTGCCTCCCCCGTAGAAGGCCATTCCCAGCGCAACCAGCAGGATGAAAAGGGAGCTTCCGGCNGTGTAGAGAATGAATTTGGTCGCGGCGTACTGGCGTTTCTTGCCGCCCCAGATCGCCAGGAGCAGATAGACGGGAATCAGTTCGAGTTCCCAGGCCAGGAAGAACAGCAACATGTCCTGNACGGCAAACACCGCGATCTGGCCGCCATCCATGGCCAGCAGGAGGAAATAGAACAACCGAGGCTTNAANGTCACCGGCCAGGCGGCCAGGCAGGCCAGGGTGGTGATGAAGCTGGTCAGCAGGATCAGCGGCATCGACAAGCCATCGGCCCCCACGGACCAGCCCAGGCCAAGCTCAGGCAGCCAGGGAATGGTTTGGCGCAGCTGTAGGCCTGCCTCCGATGGGTCATAGCCGCTGACGTAGGCCCCCACCGTGATCAGGAAGGTGACTAGGGCTACGCCAAGGGCGTACCAACGCACCGTCTTGCCGTTACCCGCATCCGGGATCAGGGGGATGAACAGCGAAGCAGCGATCGGCAGCAGAATGGCCGTCGTCAGCCAGGGAAAGGATTCCAGATCCTTGATGGCATCTGGCTGGAGTGTAGAAATTCAGTNCAGACCTGCCAGGTGACGGTCTGGTTTGAAACACACAAGTGGCCAAGAGGCGTTCAACCGAGTACGCCGAAGATCACCACCAATCCGATCACACCGCCGAAAACGATCAGGGCATAGAACTGCACGCGTCCNGTCTCGAAGTATTTGAGGCCTTCGCCGCTGCCGAGGGTCACCAGTCCGGTGAGGTTGACCACTCCATCAACCACCTTGGAGTCCACCTGAAGNACCTGACGGGCCAGCCTGCGGCTGCCCTGCACAAACAGCTTCTCGTTGATGGCATCGAGATACCACTTGTTGGCTAGGAAGGCATTGATGGCAGGGAAGCGGGCGGCNACGGCAGTGGCCAGATCCANNTTGTGGAGGCTGTAGGCCAGAACGGCNACGGTGATGCCNGCCAGAGAAATAGCCACTGAGGCTCCAGCTAGAGGCAAGAACTCGCTCCAGCTGAATTGGGCTGCCATCTCGGCAGCCTCTTCTGGATTAAGCAGACCTGCGAAGCGGCTGTTCCAGGGCGTTCCCAGCAGGCCGATCAGGACAGAGGGGACGGCAAGCACCACCAAAGGCAGGGTCATCGGCCAGGCGGACTCATGCGGCGTACTGGCGTGCTGATGCNCATGCTCGTCATCAGAAGCAACCTTGCCGGCNGNGGCTAGCAGTTGCTTTTGCATCGTGGAGTCGGTGCCGCGGAAGCTGCCCTCAAAGGTGAGGAAGTAGAGCCGGAACATGTAAAANGCCGTCATGCCAGCAGTGAAGAAGCCAACCGCCCAAAGCAGCGGGAAGCTCCCGAAGGCCTGGCCGAGGATCTCGTCCTTGCTCCAGAAACCCGCCAGGGGGGGGATTCCACTGATGGCGACGCAACCAATGAAGAAGGTGATCGCGGTGATTGGCATGTGTTTACGCAACCCCCCCATCAGGCGCATGTCCTGAGCNAGCACCGGTTCATGGCCNACCACCTCTTCCATGGCGTGGATGACCGAGCCGGAATCCAGGAAGAGCATCGCCTTGAAGAAGGCGTGGGTGACGAGGTGGAACATGCCGGCCACCGGAGCGCCGCAACCCATGGCCAGCATCATGTAGCCCAGTTGAGACACCGTGCTGTAAGCCAGCCCCTTCTTGAGATCCATCTGGGTCAGGGCGATGGAGGCTCCCAGGAAGCAGGTGATCGTGCCGATGANGGCAATNACCATNAGGACCTGCGGGAAAAGGTTGTAGAGAGGNTCAAGCCTGGCGACCAGGAANACGCCTGCAGCCACAATCGTTGCGGCGTGGATCAGGGCTGAGATCGGTGTCGGGCCCTCCATGGCATCGGGCAGCCAGACGTGAAGAGGGAACTGAGCCGATTTGGCCATCGGCCCCATGAACACAAACAGGCAAAGGGCAACTGCTGCCCAGCCAGCCACCTGACCGTTGGCCATGGCAGCGGATAGACCGCTGGCAATGCCTTCGAAATCAAAGGTCCCTGTTGCCCAGAAGAGGCCGAGGATGCCTAGCAGCAGGCCGAAGTCGCCCACGCGGTTCACCACAAAGGCCTTCTGGGCGGCGTGGGCGGCTCCATCTCGGTCGTACCAGAAGCCCACGAGCAGGTAGGAACACATGCCCACCAGTTCCCAGAAGACGTAGATCTCCAGCAGGTTTGGGCTGATTACCAGGCCCAGCATTGAGCTGCTGAACAGGGCGAGGTAGGTGAAGAAGCGCACATAGCCCTTGTCATGGGCCATGTAGCCGTGGGAATAAACCATCACCAGCAGGGCGATGGTGGTCACCAAGGCCAGCATCACTGCCCCGAGGGGATCGACCTGGAACCCCATCTCCAGATTGAACGTCCCAGCGCTGGCCCAGTTGAACAGCGAGGTGTATGGCCCTGCGCCTTGCAGCTGCTCAATGAGTGCTGCGTAGCTGAGGGCGGCTGAGCCTCCAACACAACTGATCAGCAGCAGGGCCACCGGTGTGCGCAGGCGGTTCACCGTGCGGTTGAAGCTGATCAGGCCCAATCCCACCAGCGATGCACCCACCAAGGGCAGCAGGGGGATGAGCCAGGCAACCTCAGCTGCTGAAGGCATGGAAAACTCTTCGATTTCCGGAGTGTAGGAAGGGTCAGCCCAGTGGCCAGGCGGGACCATCGAGCCAGTGACCGATTCCAGACCTGGCAAAGCTCACTGCTCCGGCACCGATCCAGCGGTGAGACCACCAGAACAGCCCCACAGCGATGCCGATGCCCAGTTGAGCCGGCCTAAGAAACTCTTGCCATAACAATTGCTGGCGCCCCTGGATCACAGCCATGAAGGGAATGACGGATGTGCTGGACCTCAGTTCTTCAAAGGCTTCCCCGAAGCGATTGCGCAATCGCCGGTCACCGTTCCAGATAGCAAAGACGTGATGTCCAATTAGGCCTACACAAGTGACGACCATGAAGCTGCTACCGATCCAGAGCAGGTGCGTGGCACACCAGAGGATCTGGCCTACAGCCTGTGGATGACGGCTGATCCGGATAATACCTGTGGCGTAAAGCCTAACCTGAGGTTTGAAGACTCCTGGAATTTCTAGCAGGTTGTAAGTAGCTGGATATAGG
>NHBY01000049.1 GCA_002168155.1 Synechococcus sp. TMED19
GGCTCAGCACACGGGCGTGATTCCAGCCCATGTTGCCGATGCCGATCACGCCCACCTTGACTGGTTTCATCGGGCTGGACGGCAGAGCGGTAGGTGCAACGGATCAGTCCTGCTGGGGGGTCATTATCAACGCATCGGCACGATCGCCAAGGCAGATCTTCACGTCCTCGATCCTGGGGCCATCCATGGTCAGTACTTCAAAGCGGTGACCGCCCCAGCGCAGGGCCTCTCCGGCGGAGGGGATGTGCTGCAGCCGCTCCAGCAGAAAGCCTGCCAGGGTGTGATGACCATCGGCTTCGGGCAGCTTTAGGCCAAGGCGGCGGTTGAGCTCGAAGATCTCCAGATCAGCAGCCACCAGCCAACAGTCCCCCTCCATGGGCTGAACATCCGGTGGGCCCCCACTTTCTTCGATTTCATCGCCGACGATCTCGCCGGTGAGATCAGCAATGGTTACCAACCCCTCCGTGCCGCCGTGCTCATCGACGACCACTAGAAGCGGTTCGCCGCTGCGGATGCGGGGCAGGAGATCGGCTAGGGAAGCGCTTTCGGAGATCCGCGCCACGCTGCGGATATAGGGGGCTAGGGCGGTGTCCAGCTGCAGCTCCCCGCGGGCCATGGGCTCAGCCAGCAGGCGCAGGTCCAGTAGACCGCGCACATCGTCGAGGGAATCGCCGATAACCGGGAAGCGGGCGTGTTTGGTGCTCACGACCGCCTGCATCAGCTCCCCATAAAGCACGGCCAGAGGCAGCGTGACCATGCCAGAGCGGGGCACCATCACTTCCCTTACCAGCGTGTCGCGCAGCGAGAACACCCCCTCAAGGATGTTGCGCTCATCGGGTTCCAGCCCTGTGACCGCATCGTTCTCGATCAGGTTCTCCAATTCACCGGCGGATAGGGCCGGCACTAGTCGCCCCCAGCGGCGGGGCAGCCCGGCGGCTCTGAGCACGGCATCGGTGAGGCGTCCAAGCACTGCCAGCAGTGGATCGAGCGCTCGGTTCATCGCTTCTAGAACCGGGCCCAGTCTTAGGGCTGCCACCTCCGGATCAGCCAGGACCCAGGCCTTGGGCAACAGCCCCCCGAGCAAGCTGGTCGTGAGGGTGAGCAATAGGAAAACCACCAGCTCCAGCCAGGCGGGGGAGGTCCCACCACTGAGCAACAGCAGCAGGTTGTGGCAGCCCCAGCCAAGGGCGAGGAGGGCCAGGCTGAGGCCTAGTTGCGTTGCCAGCAGGGTGCGCCGCAGGCGCTGCTGCAGCCGCGCCACTGCCTGGGCATCGGCGTTCCCTTGCTCGGCAAGTTCCTCGACCCTGGTGGCTCGCAGCCGGATCAGGGCGAATTCGCAGGCTGTAAAGAAGGCCAGCAGGGCCAGCAGTAGCAGCAGGGCGAGCAAGCGCAGGGCCAGACCCATAGATGTTCTGCTGAGCGAGCCGTTGAGCGAAACCGAATTATGGGTCGGCTGGACTCTCCTGCCAGCTGCGATGCAGGTGCTGCAGCAGTGGGGCCAGTGGATCAGCCATGGCTGAATCAGCTGCGGCGTTTGCTGGGTCGGGCCAGCGCCGTCGAATCCGCTCGCCTGCCTTCATTCGTCGCCAAAGCTGCTGCAGGCGTTGATCCGGGGCAGGCTTGGACAACCGGGGCTGGCCGAAACAAACATTATGCAACTCTTAATTTTTCTTCCCTCGCCGGAAAATCGTCAGGCTCGGGTGTCACGTCAGGCCCATCACCTTGCGGTAGGCCGGTCGGGCCTGGGTGGCGGCAATGGTGGACTGCACACCCGGGTAGGGCGAGAGGTCCAGATCGGGGAAGAACATCGGCAGGTAGGCCAGATAGGCATTGACCGCACAATCAGCGACTCCCCATCCATTCCCCATCAGCGGCTGGCCGGGACTTAGGAGTTCATTGAGTACCGCCATCAACCTCGGGAATTCCTTCTCCCNGTTGCTGGGCACGAACAGCGCTGTGGCCAGCGTCGCGTTGGCAAAGAGCACCCACTGGGCCGCCAGGCTGCGACTGGCTTGGGTGCTGCACTCGCCGCTGAGCTCAGCCAGGTAGAGCAGGATTGCGCCGCTTTCGAACAGCTGCAGCCTGCCTCCGGGACATGTTGGGTCCTCATGCACCAGCGCAGGCAGCTTTCCAAAGGGATTGATGCTCAGATATGGCTCGCGGCTGTGCTCTCCGGCACGCATATCCAGCATCTGCCATTCGTAGCTGATCTCTTTTTCCTCCAGATACCAGCGCGGCATGGAGGCCCTGGTGCGGGCACCGCCGTAGAGGGTGAGCGTCATCGGAACCATGAATGGGGGTCCCGGGGATCGAACCCGGCTAAGGCGAATTATGAGTTCGCTGCATTCACCAGATTGCTAGACCCCCGACCAGCTCTTNCATTCTGACGCAGCTGTCACCACAGGCCGCGCACAGCAGGAGCATCGGGCAGAGGCATGCTGTTGCGGATGCTTCTGCTGTAGGGGCTTTCCAGGTCTGCCACCCGGCGCGGCAGTGGGCTGCTCTGTTCATCCAGCAGCGAGCGATAGGTGTTTTCGATCGCTGTGCCATCCCAGACGATCGTCTGATCGGGGAAGCCGAAACCCATCACCTTGGTGCCATTGCCTCCGCCCATGGAGATCCCCAGCAGGTCAGTGANCTGGTGCGTGATGTCGATGCCGCGCGCAAAGGGGGCTGTGTAGGAGAACACCCGCTGATCAAGAAGCTCTGCTGTGGTCTGCACGGGCCCGCAGCGGGTTACTTCCACCGGCTGCAGCTCGTTGTCATCGCTGCTGCTGAGGGGTGCTTCATAGGTGGTACTGCACACCACCGGGCCAGCGAGGGCAGGCATGCCCAGCAGCAGCGCGACTGTGGTGGCGGCAGCGAGGCGGCCCATGGAGCGGTTGCAGAGTCCCAGCGCACGGTAAAAACGATGAAGCCCTCGCGCCAGAGCCCATGTCCGGCCCCGATCCCCTGCTCGAGCTTCTCGTCAGGGGGGCCTACCGCCGCGGCCAGTTCACCCTGGCCTCAGGGCGCAGTAGTGAGCATTACGTCAATTGCAAGCCCGTCACCCTCAGTGGTCGTGGAGCTTTGCTGCTTGCCCCGCTGCTGCTGCAACGGGTGGAGCCTGAGGCCGTAGCGGTGGCCGGGCTCACTCTTGGCGCGGATCCGATGGTGAGTTGGGTGGCCCACGCCGCAGCGCTCGCTGGACGGGATCTCGATGCCCTGATCGTGCGNAAGGAGGCCAAGGGTCATGGCACCGGTGCCTGGCTGGAGGGGCCGCTACCCGCTGCTGGTGCCCGCATCACCCTGCTGGAGGATGTGGTGACTAGTGGTGGATCAGCCCTCAAGGCCGTCCATCAGTTGCGTCAGGCCGGTTACGAGCTGCAGCGGGTGGTGGCCATCGTTGATCGCGAGGAAGGTGGGGCGGCTGCCCTGCAGCAGCAAGGACTGGAGCTGCAGTCCCTCTACCGCCTCAGTCAGGTTGCAGCCCTGCATGACGCCACTGAAGGAGCCCAGTCTTGATGTCTGCCATTGAACCCTGGGTCCTGCCGCAGCAGCCGTTGCATCTTGTGCTGCCGTTCTGTCTGCTTCCACTGGATGGTCCTGATGCGTTGCGTGTGCTGCACGGCCAGACCACCCAGGATCTGCAGAGCGCCAGCGTTGGTGAGGCGCTCGATACCTGTTGCGTTACCGCCACCGCCCGCATGGTGGCGCTGGCCACGGTGCAGGTACGCGCTGATGGCGCCGATCTGATCGTCACAGCTGGTGATGCCCAAGCGGTGCACCAGGCGCTGGAGCGCGTTCTGTTCCCTGCTGATCAGGTACGCCTGGGCATGCCACAGCTGCTGCATTGGCATGGCCTGGTGCAGAGCGGCGGGACCCAGGCTGCTGCCGGTTGGGGGTTGCCAGGCCGCCATTGGCTGCTGGATCCCCAGCAACCGTTGCCGGAACCGTTGACTGCGCTGGAACCGTTGAAGGCTGATCAGCAGGAGTGGCTGCGGCTGCGTCAGGGAATCCCTGCTGCTGGAGCCGAGCTGAGTGATGCGTTCAACCCCCTTGAGCTAGGCCTCAGGCAGCGGGTCAGCTTTGACAAGGGCTGCTACCTGGGCCAGGAAACCCTGGCCAAGCTCAATTCCCGTGATGGGGTCAAGCAGCAGTTGCGTCGTTTCTGGGTGCCCAAAGGGCTGGAGGCCCCCAAGGCGGGAGAGACGTTGTGCGATGCCTCTGGTGAGAGGGCTGCCTTGGTGACCTCTGTGCAGGGACAGGCGGGATTACTGCTGCTGCGCCGCCGCTGCTTGGATCACACATCCATCGCCGGACTGGAGCTCTCGCTGCCGGATGCTGCGCTGTTTGACAACCATTGAGCCACGGCCCATGTGGCCAGGCAGTCATCGCGGTTGTAGCGAAAGATCTCTTGCAGCAGATGGCGCTGCCGCTGAGCCCGCCACTGTCGCCACCAGAGCACACAGCGTGCCCCTTCTGCGGCAGGTTGGCTCCAGTGAAATCCGCGCCAGCTTGCGACGGCCTTAAGGCCATAGCTGCTCACAGGCAGTCGCCAGTGCTGACGCACACGCCGGTGCAGGTCGATTAGGCCTTGCGGTGGTTCGTCTCCCTGTCGCTCGGCCAGGCGGCGCAGCGCGATGACTTCGGTCTCGCCGTAGTGCANCACNGGCCAACCGGGGTGCGCNGCCAGCAGCCGCTGCAGCCGCTGCCAGAGGCGGGCTTCTCCGTGGTCCTTCAGGGCCAGCAGGGGTAGGTAACGGGCGCTTTCCGCTGGCTCAAATCGACCATCGCTGCACCGTCGCAGCGGCACAAAACCGTGCAGAAAATCGTCCCTTGCATCGGGGTCCGATTCGATGTCGTAGAGCAGAACGCCTTGGGCCCGCTGCAGTTCTGGCAGTGGATCGGCAGGCTCATCGGTCAGCGCTTCTGCCATGCCGCTTTCCTGCACGCGAGCTTGAGCGATCAGCTCGAGCGCCAGCTCCGGCCGCTGTTCCCCCTGCTCCTCCAGCTGTTGCACCAGCCAGGCCGGTGCGCTGGCGGCCAGCGCCGCTCGGTCGGCGATGCCGAGCTCTTGGAGCATCTCCTGGCGTTTGGCGCCGATTCCGCTCACCTGGCTCAGNTCCCCCTGGTCTTCTGCCACAGCGTCACAACCGGCGCGCCAGCTGCAGAGCGCGCATTTGCGCCGGTCTTGGGTGAGCGGCGGTGGCTCTCGCCGNCGCAGGTCCTGCTGCAGCCGCGTCAGGGCCTGATCGCGCTGGCGTGGCAGGTTGCCTCCCAGGCGCACTCGCTCCCGTTGGCCGCGGGGATTGATCAGCAGGCCTTGGCTCGGACATTCCCCCAGTAGGGGTTCCAGCAGCAGGGACCAGTAGCTCAGGGTGAGTCGATGCTCGCGGGTTCCGTGGCGGCCTGGTTGCAGTAGGGCTGGCTGATAGCTGAAGCCCCCGAGGAGGCTGGACTCACTGGTGCGCAGCAGCAGGGTTGGCCGCCCCCGCAGAGAACCGCGCCTCAGCAGCAGCAATCGCACCTCCGGGGCACCTGCTTGCAGAGCTTCCATCCCCGTGGCCTTCTCCAGCGGCAGGCTCACCAGTGCCTGCAGGCGTANCTCCCGATCGGCCAGTTGCAGTGCGCGATGTGGATTCCATTGCCGGTCCGCGGAATTGCCGTGNCGGTCCAGCCAGCCCTTGCGCCGGCAGCGCAGCCAGCTGCGCAGAAGCCGGTCGCTGAGCGGTGGCTCGGAGCTCGGCCGTTGCTGCGCCATCGAATCAAGCTAGAAGGGTGGCCGTTTTGCTGGTGATTGGGTGCAGCTCACGTATTACGGCGCCAATGGCTGGCTGCTGGAGCTGGCTGGATTGCGGGTGCTACTGGATCCCTGGCTCGTGGGATCTCTGCGTTTCGGCGGAGCGGGTTGGTTTTTTGAGGGCTCGTTGCCCCAGAACTGGCCAGTNCCTGAACGGCTTGATCTGCTGCTGCTCACCCAGGGCCTGCCCGATCACGCCCACCCCGAGACGTTGCAGCTACTGCCCAAGAACTTGCCGGTGGTGGGTTCCAAGGCGGCAGTTCAGCAGTGTCAGCGCCTGGGTTTTCGAGATTGCAGCGCTCTCAGNCCTGGGGAGCAGCTCAGCTGCGGTGCCCTGCTAATTCAGGCCAGCGCTGGAGCGCCGGTGCCCAATGTGGAGAACGGNTATCTGTTGCGAGGCAGAGGCGAGAGCCTGTATCTCGAGCCTCATGGATTCCTCGATGCCGATCTGCCGGCTGAATCGCTGACGGCGGTGATTACCCCGGTGCTGGATCTGGCGCTGCCGCTGGCAGGCGCGTTTGTCAAAGGCCAGTCCGTTGTTCCCCAGCTGCTGGAGCGTTTTCAGCCGCAATACCTGCTGGCCAGCACCGCCGGGGGGAATATTCGCTACAGCGGCTTGCTGGAGCGGATTCTGCAGGCCAAGGGATCCATTGCAGCGTTGGAGGCTCAGCTGAGCGGCCGGCACCCGAGCACCCGCTTCATCGATCCTGATCCAGGACACTGCTACAAGCTCAGCGCTGTCTGATGTCTTCTGCACCTCTGCCTCTGGAGCCGGCGCCGATCGCTTTTGGCACCGATGGCTGGCGCGGCATCCTCGGGGTGGATATCACGATCGAGCGGTTGCTGCCGGTGGCTGCAGCCGCAGCGGCGGAATTGGCCCACTCGGCTCCGGCGGAGCTGGAAAGCCGCACGGTTGTGATCGGCTATGACCGACGTTTTCTCGCCCCCGAACTGGCTGCAGCTCTGGCGGCTGCGGTCCGCGGTGTGGGGCTAGAACCCTTGCTGGCGCAAGAGCCCTTGCCGACCCCAGCCTGTAGCTGGGTCGTGGTGGAGCGTCAGGCTCTCGGGGCGCTGGTNATCACTGCCAGCCATAACCCTCCCGAGTGGCTCGGTCTCAAGGTCAAAGGCCACTTTGGTGGGTCGGTTGAGGGGGACTTCACCAAGCGGGTGGAGCGTCGCCTGGAAGCTGGTGGGATCACGATTCCCGAACCGGGTGAGGTGGAGTGTTTTGACGGTTGGGCGGAGTATCTCAGCGGCTTGCGTGGAGCGATTGACACTGGTGCCCTGCGCCATGGGCTGCAGCAGAGCGGACTGAAGGTGATTGTCGATCCGATGCACGGCTCGGCAGCCGGTGGCTTGCCAGCCCTGCTCGGTGATGCGGTCAGTGAGATTCGCTCCAATCGTGATCCGCTCTTTGGAGGCAATCCCCCCGAACCGCTAGCGCCTTATCTGGGGCAGCTGATCGAGAGCGTCAAGGCAGAGGCGGCGGCGGGGAGTCCTGCGGTCGGCATCGTCTTTGACGGGGATGGTGACCGCATCGCAGCGATCGATGAGCAGGGCCGTTACTGCAGTACCCAGCTGCTGATGCCTCTGCTAATCGATCACCTGGCGCGGGCCCGTCAGCTGCCGGGCAAGGTGATTAAGACCGTGAGCGGGTCGGATCTAATGCGGCGGGTCGCCGAAGATCTCGGCCGCGAGGTGATTGAGAAGCCTGTCGGTTTCAAGTACATCGCCAGCGAGATGCTCGCTGGTGAGGTGCTGGTGGGAGGTGAAGAGTCCGGCGGCGTCGGCTTTGGGATGCATCTGCCTGAGCGTGATGCCCCCTTTGCTGCCCTGTTGTTGCTCGAGGCGCTTGTGGAAGGTGGCCAGCCTTTGGGTGCTCGTCTGGAGGCTTTGCAGGCTCGCTGCGGAGGTGGCAGTCACTACGACCGGCTAGATCTGCGCCTGGCTGATATGGATAGCCGTGCCCGGCTGGAGCGCCGTCTGGCTCAGGACCCGCCACAGGCGGTGGCCGGAGCTCCTGTGCTGGAAGTCATTGGCACCGATGGAGTCAAGATGCGGCTTGGGCCTAGCCATTGGCTGATGTTGCGATTCTCCGGAACCGAACCGCTCCTGCGGATCTACTGCGAGGCTCCTGATCGTGAGCGGGTTGCAGTGGTGCTGGCCTGGGCACGGGAGCTGGCCGAGTCCTCATGAGCAGCTCTGATGGGTGTCGGCGACTGCTGGTGATCGCCAGCGGCAATGCCGGGAAGGTGCGCGAGTTTCGCAATCTGTTGGCCCATTTACCCCTGGAACTGCAGTCCCAGCCGGAGGGGTTGGAGGTGGCGGAGACCGGCACCACCTTTGCGGCCAATGCACGGATCAAGGCTTTGGAAGTGGCCCGCCGCAGCGGGCAGTGGGCTTTGGCTGATGACTCCGGCCTCAGTGTCAGCTCCCTCGGTGGTGCCCCTGGAGTGCATTCAGCTCGCTATGCCGCTACAGATCCCGAGCGCATTGCGCGCCTGCTAGGAGAGCTTGGTGACGCCAGCGATCGCAGTGCTCAGTTCTGCGCAGCTCTGTGTGTGGCAGCCCCTGATGGTGAGCTGCTGCTCGAGGTGGAGGGCCGCTGCAACGGCTGGATTACTGCAGCTCCTCGCGGTGATAGTGGCTTTGGCTACGACCCTGTTTTTGAGGTGGGCGAAAGTGGGCTGACTTTTGCGGAGATGGGACTCGAGCAGAAGCGCCGTGAGGGTCATCGAGGCCGCGCTTTTGCGTTACTGGAGCCTGAATTGCAAAAACTTTTACTTCTTTAGCAATTCTGATCCTTTTTCGTTGTCTCAGGCATTGACAGCCGGGTCCCATGCGTATGGTGGCGCCTGCCGCTGACGGGTCCTTGGCCATTGCCATGACCACGGGTTACAGCGCGCAGACCGAAGGAGCTCTGCTCTGCATCAATGCCGCTTCGGACTGGGCCCTGACTTGTGTTGACAAACTCGCTGCCCAGAGCAGCTATACGCTGATCGACTACGGCGCCGCAGATGGCGGAACCGCTGTCGGCCTCTGGAACCAGGTGCTTGACCGGATGCACGCCCGCTTCCCTGAGGCGCAT
Source organism: Synechococcus sp. TMED19 (assembly GCA_002168155.1). Taxonomy (GTDB): domain Bacteria; phylum Cyanobacteriota; class Cyanobacteriia; order PCC-6307; family Cyanobiaceae; genus RCC307. Next base: position 8,871 of record NHBY01000049.1, read on the forward strand.
CTGACCCTGGTGGGCAACGATTTGCCCAGCAACGACAACGTGGCCCTGGCCGAGAACCTGGCCCTTCAGTTGCCTCGTGATCCCCAGCCCACTGTGTTGGTGAGCTGCCGCAGCTTTTACGAGCGCCTGATGGCACCCGGTTCGGTCAGCTTCGGCTTCTCCGCCACCGCTATGCACTGGTTGAGCGCCTCCCCTGGCCCGCTCAACACCCATACCCATGTCCAGGCCTCCGGTGATGCCGAGGCCCTACAGCGCTTCACCGCGCAGGCCATGGCCGACTGGAACTTCCAGCTCGATCTGCGCAGTTCTGAGATGCAGGTTGGTGGCTTGCTGCTCACCGTCAACCTCTCCCGTGATGAAGAGGGCCGCTATCTGGGTAACAACGGTGGTCGCACGCGCAATGTCCACGATCAGCTGCATCAGATCTGGCGTGAGATGACCGATGAGGGCAAGGTCAGCGAGGAGCTTTACCGCAGCGCCACGGTCAATAACTTCTACAAGTCCCCTGAGGAGTTCATGGCTCCCCTGAAGGACACCAATTCCCCCGCCTACCGCAACGGTCTGCGTCTGGTGGATCAGCGCACCGTCTATGTCGAGTGCCCCTACCGACGCCGTTGGAATGAGGACAAGGACACGGCTGCCTTTGCCGCTGGCTTGATGGCCACCATCCGTAGTTGGAGCCGCCACAGCTTTGCCTCAGTCGCTGGTGACGCCATCGCTGATGAGGTGTATAGCCGCCTGGAGCAGCGCATTGCTGCAGCGCCTGAGGAATGGAGCCTCGATTACGTCGAACACCACCAGATCATGGAGAAGGTTGCAGCATGAGTAGTCCCTTATCCAGTAGCCCTGCGGTGACCGTGCTCGCTGAGCACGTCTCCGAGCATCTTTCAGTCTTCGTGGTGGCAGAGAGCACCTGCGCCGAGCGGCCCGCCAATGGGGGGCTGCGTCTGCTCTCCTACGACGATGACGCCACCTGCAAGGCCGATGGTCACCGGCTTGCCAGCCTCATGACCAATAAACACGACCTCTACGGCACTGGCTTCGCTGGCGGCAAGGTGGTCGCCCGTGCCGCTGATCCAGCTGCGGTCAAAGACGAGTTGATCAATATCACGGCCGGTCTGCTCGAATCCCTCGACGGCGCCATGATCACGGGCTGTGATCTCAACACCAGCCTGGCGGACATGGAGCGGCTGACCGCCTTGACCCCCCATGTGCTCGCAGCTGTAGGCAGTCCTGTCGATGCCAGCAGCGCCACCGCTTTCGGCACCATTGGGGCAGTGGAAGCTGTCCTTAAGTCATCCCTCGAGCAGGCGACTCCTGGCACCGCGCTAGTGCACGGCTGTGGTGCCGTCGGTGGTCCAGTGGCCAAGGCCCTGATCGCCAATGGCTGGACGGTCTTCACCGTTGATATGGACCCGGTGCGGGCCAGCATTCCCGGTGCCACCGCGTTGGATCCCCACAGCGACTGGTGGAACCGCGAGCTGGATCTGCTGTTGCCCTGCTCGATTTCGGGTCTGCTGACGGCTGAGATCACGGAGGCGTTGCAGGTGAAGGCGGTGGTCCCTGCCGCCAACGCCCCCTTCGCTGAACCCGCCTTGGCGGAGTCTCTACGCCGGCGAGGAGTGCGGGTGCTGCCTGACCCTCTGGTCAATGCCGGGGCCGTGATCGCCGACTCGATCGAGCGCTTCTCCCCCGAGGCCTGGAAGCAGGCCAGCCCTGAGCAGGTTTATGCCTTTGTGCGTAACGCTGTGCGTGATCGGGCCTGTGATTTCCTGAACCAGCGCGATCAGGGCCTGAGCGTCGGTGAAGCCCTTATGGAGGTAGCTGCCGGAGCCAGCCATGACCCCATCGGCATGAGCTTCGTTCTTTCGGCATGAGCAACGTCTCTTTTCCCAGTAGCGCAGCGGTCGTGATCGTCGGTGGCGGCATGGCTGGACTCAGTTGTGCGTCCTCCCTTGCCCAGCAGGGGGTCACCGATGTGGTGTTGCTCGAGGCCAAGACCCTGGCCCACGCCGGTGCCAGCAGCTTCGGTGAATCCCGCATGTTCCGGGAGATGTATTCCGATCCTGTGCTGTGCCGCCTGGCCCAGGAGGCCAACCGCCTCTGGCGGATTGAGGAGCAGCGCAGCGGTGAAACCCTGCGGCAGACCCACGGTCTGCTCTTCTATGGCGAGAGCTGGGATGAAGAGACGATCGAGGGCTCCATCCCTGGCGCACGCCGGGTGATGGATGACCAGGGCATTCCCTATGAAGCACTGGATTCAAGGCAGATCGCCGAGCGTTTTCCGCTCCGACCCCGTGCTGATTTCACCGGTCTGTTTGAGCCCACAGCTGGGGCGGTGCGCAGCGACCGGGTCATCGCCCACTGGACCCGTACGGCCCGCGCCGCAGGTCATCAGCTGATCGAGCATTGCCCGGTTAAGGCGGTGGATCCCCGCGCCGGCAGCGTCACCCTTGAGAGCGGCGAGACGATCGAAGCTGCCCAGGTGGTGGTCGCCTGCGGAATCTGGAGCCAGCTTCTGCTAGCTCCCCATGGCCTGGCCCCCAAGCTTGAGGTTTGGCCGATGCTCTGGGCGCACTACACCGTCGATCCCGATCAGGCCGATCGCTACCCCCAGTGGTTCTGCTTCCAGCAGGAGCGAGGCGATGACGGTGGGCTGTACTACGGCTTCCCCGTGCTGAGTCGCACCGAGGACGGCCGACCCAAGATCAAAGCTGGCATCGACTGGGCACCCAAGGATCTGCGGGTGGATGCTCCCAATGCCATGGCCAAGGAACCGCCGGCCCGTCTGGTGGAACTGCTGGATCACTTCCTGTTCAACAACGTCAGTGGAGTGCAGCAGCGCGTTGAGACCGTGATCAGCCCCTATTCCATGGCGTCTGATGTGAATTTCGTGCTCGATCGCATGGGCCCTCGCCTGAGCCTCTTCAGTGGGGGATCCGGTCAGGCTTTCAAATTTGCACCATTGATCGGTAGTTCCCTGGCCCGCCTTGCCATCGGCGCCACCCCCACCGTCGACCTTTCTTGCTGGAGCCGCGATCGCGATGCCGTCCGAATCTGAACGTTCTTGGCTGAAGCAACCCCCACTCTGGGTTGGTGCTGGTCCGTTGCTGGTGTTCCTGGTGATGGCCGCTGTGGACCTCAAGTTGGCCACCGCCTTCACCCAGGGCGGCAAGGCGATCATCAGCGACTGGCTGGGGAGCACCTGGCAGTTAATGGTGGTGCTGTTGTTCCTGATTGCCATCGGCTTGGCCATCAGCCCTGTGGGGAAGCTGAAGCTGGGGGGCGCTGAGGCCAAACCCAGCCTGAAGCTCTTCGACTGGTGTGCGGTGCTGATCTGCACCCTGCTGGCTGGAGGTGGTGTGTTCTGGTCCGCAGCCGAGCCGCTGTTTCACTTCCAGGCACCAGCCCCCTACTTCCCAGGTGTTGAAGGCGGCACCGAAGCGGCTGTGGATCCAGCCCTGGCCGTCAGTTTTCTGCACTGGGGATTTCTTGCCTGGGCCCTGGTGGCCACCACAGTGACGATCACCTTCTCGGTGCTTGAGCGACGTGGCGAGCCCCTGCGGCCCCGCAGCCTTCTGGTGCCCTTGGTGCCTCGCGGTTGGGTGGATGGTCCACTCGGTCATCTCAGCGATGGTCTCTCGGTGGTCGCAGCCATCGCCGGCACCGTTGGCCCTCTCGGTTTTCTCTCTCTGCAGCTCAGCAACGCCGCCGGCCAGCTGCCTGGCATCAGTGACAGCGCTGGCCTTCAGTCGCTGGTGGTGGTTCTGCTGACGGCGGTGTTCGCCACGTCCACCGTCAGTGGAATTCAGAAGGGCATCAAGTGGCTCTCTGAGCTCAATGTCTGGCTCACCATTGCCCTGGCGGTGGCGTTTCTGCTGCTGGGACCCGGCCTCTGGCTCACCCAGCACTTCTTCAGTTCATTTGTCCTGTACCTAAGCCGTCTGCCCCAGATGGCCCTGGCCCAGAACATCGCTCCAGGCAACTGGGTCAATGGCTGGACCGTTTTCTACTGGGGCTGGTTCCTGGGCTATGCGCCTCTTATGGGACTGTTCACCGCTGGAGTCAGCCGCGGACGCAGCGTGCGCGAACTGGTGCTGGCCGTGGCGATCCTCTGTCCGCTGGTGACCAACATCTGGTTCACCTTGCTGGGAGGGAGTGGTTTGTTTCTGGAGCTGTCTCAGCAGGGATCGATTACCGGTCCTCTTGCGGAAAACGGAGCTGCTGCAGCTCTGCTGGCCATCCTTACCCAGTTACCGCTCGCATGGCTGCTGATTCCCGTCGGCCTGTTGCTGGTGGTGCTGTTCATGGCCACCAGTGCCGATTCGATGAGCTACGCCGCCGCCATGGTGGTGAGCGGTCAGAGCACGCCGCCGGCGGTCTTGCGCCTCTTCTGGGCCCTGATGATCGGCAGCCTCACCCTTGTGCTCTTGCGCATCGGCACCAGCCTGGGGGACAGCACCAGCATCAACGCTCTGCAGGCCTTCATCGTGATCGCGGCAGTGCCGGTGACGCCCCTGGTGCTCACCACCCTGTGGACGGCACCGCGGTTGGCCTGGCGAGAGTGGCAGCGGCAGCAGGCTTGAGCCTGAGCCTCTTTTGATTCAGATGGTGCTGACCCAGCTGCCGTGCAGGCCGTGCGGGACGGCCAGCGGTAGCTCCAGCACCGCCTGTTCGCTTAGGTCGGCAGCGTTGAGGATCACCAGATCACTGGCGCAGCGGGCTCCGTTCCATACCAGGCACAACACCCAGCCATCGTCCTCGCCGGTAGCACCGGGCCGAGCCACCATCAGCGGTTCGCTGACGAAACCGCGCGGGGCAGCGCTCCAGATGCGCCGCTCTCCGCTCTTGAGGTCGAGCTTCTTGATCGCCTGCAGCGGGTCATTTCCCTGTTCCCGTTCGGCTACGGCCATCCATGCGTAGCGGGCTTCCAGTCCCACTTGCGCTGGATTGACCATGGCAAATTCGCAGCATCGCTCGCTCAGGCGCTGGCTCTGCATCGTGCCTTTGGTCGGATTGATGCGACAGCGCTCTAACAGTCCCTCGGGGATGAGCTCGAAATCCACCTGGCGGAAGTCGACATCGGGCCCAATGGAGGGGAAATCGGCGTAGTAAATGCTGTCGATGACCACGTCATCGCCTTCCTCCCAGGCGTTGAGGTGATGGAAGACAAATCCTTTCGGAGCGTCAATGATCTTGGGTGGCTGGCCAGCGAAAGTGCCGCTTTCGCGTGGGATCAGCCAGAACTTGGCCTGCCCGCCGGCCTTGGATTCCAGGCACTGGGCGGCACCCTTGCGGCCCATCACAAAGGGCAGGGGGTTGAAGCTGATGGCGTTCTGCAAAAACACAGCCCAGTTGGGTGTGATGGCGAAGTCGTGGAGAAAGGCGAAGCCATTGAAGCTGTCGCGTCGCTCGCTCAGCAGCTGGCCGGCCTTGATGCCGGTTTCAGGCTCGTCATCGACAGCGAATTCCATCAACCGCAGCGTGCTGCGGGGCCCGGTCTTGACGCCGAAGGTCACCATCCGTTTGCTGCCGTGATGGCCCGGGTCAAAGCGGGGGTGGGCACTGAAGGCATCGCCGGGCTGGAGCACGCCATCGAGGCGGGATAGGCCGCGGGTTTCGAGACTGTCTGGATCCAGTGCATGGGGCTCGGCGGCCTCCCAGAGGGCCAGGAGGTCATCGCCGAGGCGCACCACCCCGGTGTTGGCGATGTTCTTAAGCCGCAGATCGAAGGCGTTAGCCAGCACTCCACCAGGCTTCTGGCTGCCGAAGACGCCGCGGTAGAGCACCTTGCCGGCCTGCTCCTCCGCCAGCCAGCCCTCAGTGCGCACAAAGCGGTTGCTCAGCTGTGCGGTGCCTCCTTGCAGCCGCAGGGCCGTGATCATTCCGTCCCCATCAAAGGGGTGGTGTACCCACTGGCCGCCTCTCTCCAGCCTGCCAGGACCGTTGCGGTAGAGGACGCCCTTTAGTTCCTCGGGCAGGCTGCCGCGGCTGACGGGGAGATTCACCGCCTCAAGCTCCTGGCCAACATTGCGGAAGGCGCTGGCCCAGTCGCTCCGGTCATAGGCCGGGGCCTTAGTGGGGGCGGCGGTCATGGCTGGGCAGAAGCGACATCCATCATCCCGTAAAGGACTGTTAAGTGGCGTTCAGATGGCCCACGGCCTCCACCCACTGGTGCAGCTGCCAGTCCACCTGGCCGCTGCGCACCATCGGGTCTTTCAGGATCAGCGCTTCCGCGCTGCTGTAATCGGCTGCCTGGAGCAGCAGCAGGCCGCCGCCCCCCGGGGTCCCCTCGCCATCCACCAGATAGCCGCTGCTGATCGCTACCCCCTCGGAGCGCAGGCGTTTGACCCAGCTGTGGTGCTCAGCAATGGTCTGGCGCATTTGTGATCCTGGGCAGCGCAGGGTCTCCCGTTTGACGAACCAGGGCACAGCCTTAGGCCTTGGCGCCGGCTTGCTCCAGCACCCCCTTGCTGCTGGGCACCTGTCCGGCGCGGCGAGGGTCGATCTCTGTGGCCATGCGCAAGGCGCGGGCGAAGGCCTTAAAGCAGGCTTCCACGATGTGGTGTGAATTCACCCCATCGAGCTGGCGGATGTGCAGTGTCAGCCCTGCGTTGTTGGCCACTGCCACGAAGAACTCTTTGACCAGTTCCGTGTCGTAGCTGCCGATCTTTTGGGTCGGGATGTTGAGGCTGTAGCTGATGTGGGGCCGGCCGGAGCAGTCCAGGGCAACCTGCACGAGGGCTTCGTCGAGGGGCGCCAGAAAATGGCCGAACCGGTGGATGCCCTTGCGATCACCCAGAGCCTGGCTGAGGGCCTGACCCAACGCGATACCTACATCCTCATTGGTGTGGTGGTCATCGATGTGGGTATCACCGCTGGCGCTGATCTCCAGGTCAAAGAGGCCATGGCTGGCCAGCTGGTGGAGCATGTGATCGAGAAACGGCACTCCGGTGCTCACTTGGCACTGTCCGCAGCCATCGAGGTGGATGACCACTCGCACATCGGTCTCACCGGTCTGTCGGTGCACCTGCCCCTGGCGCTCAGTGCCCATGGCCACTCCGTTCTGACTCCATGCTGACAGCCTCAGGCGTCAGGTCCACAGTTGGGCCTTTGGCCCTTGCGCCGGTGCAGCGGAGGGATGGCCTTGACCGAGCAGATCTGCGCTGATTTCAGCGCAGATGTGATCCATCGGCAGTCCGAACCTGGCGCTGGTGAAGGGGTCTTCCAGCAGGGCACCGAGCCGCTCGGCCAGGACAAAGCCGATCAGGCTGATGAAGCCCACCACTGACCAGTGCGGGTGGCTGATTTCGTCCATCCGAAGGAACAGCAGCAGCCCGAAAAACCAGACGATCAATCGAATGAACAGTGAATAGGAGGGGGGCATGGGTTGCTGCTGGATCTGCTCCAGTCCCCCCATGGCCCTAAGGATGCGGCTGTGGGCGTTGAACAGCAGCACTCGGCTTGGTCCGTCGTTGATCAGACCCTGCTTGACCAGTTGGGCCATGCCGCGGGCCTGATCCTGCAGCAGCCGTTGTCGCCCCCTGCCAGGTTCGATGCTCAGTTCCTTCTCCAGCTGGGCTGTGGCTTGCTTGCAGCTGGGGCTGATCCAACCGCGCAGATCGCTATTGAGGTTCCAGCTGATCAGCACATGCCGTCTGTTCAGCAGCTCCCACAAAGGGTCCTGCCCGGGCTGACTCTGCAAGGCGAGTAGTCCATCGCGCCATTCACGGCTGGCACTAACCATGCAGGCCCAATGGGTGCGTGCATCCCACCAGCGTTGAAAGG
>NHBY01000050.1 GCA_002168155.1 Synechococcus sp. TMED19
GGCGGCGAAGAATTCCATCCTCACCTTCTTGTGAAAACATTAAGTTGTGATGAGCCACCTTTAGCTTGTCGTACGCAATTGCTCGCCCGATTAATACGTCAACGGCTGCTCCTATGCGTCGAATCAGTCCAGCAGTGACGCGAGTGATGGCTGCCATTTGTTCTGCTCCGTGGCTTTCCAGGGGTGGGTGATTATTGCTTAGAGATGGATCATCCTTCCATGGGCACTTCTCTGAAGCCACCTGACGAGCAAGTTGATGGAGCTCTGGTGCTGATGCTGTTGAAGTGGTGGGAGAAGTGCGGCCGCCGCCTTCCAGCTCAGAAACCATGGATGCATTGTTCTGGCTTGAGCTGGCCAGGCTTGGATGATGACTTGAATCCCTACCCCATCTGGATTGCTGAGGTGATGCTGCAGCAGACCCAGCTGCAGTTGGCTTTGCCGTATTGGCATCATTGGATGAAGCGCTTTCCGCAGTTGGAATCGCTCGTTGCCGCTTCCGAGCAAGAAGTCTTATTGCTGTGGCAAGGCCTGGGTTATTACTCCAGGGCCCGTTGGGTGCATCAGGCGGCTCGGCTTTTGGAAGGCCAGCCCTGGCCGAGGACCCTGGAGGGCTGGACTGCACTGCCGGGGATTGGTCGGAGCACAGCTGGCAGCATCCTCAGCTCAGCTTTCAATCTTCCCTTTGCCATTCTCGACGGCAATGTGAAGCGGGTGCTGGCGCGGTTGACGGCGTCTGAGCTGCCGCCAAGGCGTGATCAGGCTCATTTCTGGCAGCTCAGCGAGTTGTTGTTGGATCCCCAACGTCCCCGCGATTTCAATCAGGCCTTAATGGATCTGGGTGCGACGGTTTGCACGCCGCGCAATCCCCATTGCGCAGATTGTCCCTGGCAATCCCACTGTGCTGCTTACGCTGCTGGCGACCCCAGCCGCTTCCCTGTGAAGGAACCCCCTAAAGCCATTCCGTTTCAGGTCATCGGTGTCGGCGTCGTGCTCAATAGCTCTGGTGAGGTTTTGATCGATCAGCGCCTGAACGAGGGACTGTTGGGAGGACTTTGGGAATTCCCTGGGGGTAAGCAGGAGCCCGGGGAGGCGATTGAAGCCACGGTGGCGCGGGAACTCCAGGAGGAGCTGGGCATTGAGGTGTCTGTGGGCGAATGTTTGATTTGTGTGGATCACGCTTACAGCCACAAGAAACTGCGTTTTGAGGTTCACCTCTGCCAGTGGCTCTCCGGAGACCCTCAGCCCTTGGCCAGTCAGCAGGTGCGATGGGTGCCCCCCAAAGACTTGGATCAGTTCCCGTTCCCTGCCGCGAACACCAAGATCATTGCTGCCTTGCGAGCTCACCTTGGCCAAGCTGAACGGAGCAGCGACATGGCCTGATGGCTCGAGTGTTCTGTTTGGGGGAGGCACTGATTGATCGCCTGCTCCCATGGGGCTCCGACCCTGGACGTGACTGCCTGGGCGGCGCTCCTGCTAATGGGGCTTGTGCCTTGGCCCGGCTAGGTACTCCCGTGGCTTACATCGGCCGCTTAGGGCGTGATGCCATTGGGGCTCAGTTTGATGAGCTCTTTGCTAAGCGGGGTGTCGACACCGACAGTTTGCAGTGGGATGAGCAACGGCCAAGCCGCATCGTGCTCGTGGAGCGTGATGCCAGCGGTGATCGCTGTTTTGGTGGTTTTGAGGGTGATCGAGGCGCTGGATTTGCTGATGCTGCGTTGGATGCCACGACCCTGCCTTCTGCATTGGGTACTTCAGGTGACTGGTTGGCTGTTGGAACCATCCCGCTGGCTACGCCCCAATCAGCAGAGGCCTTGCATCAGGCCATGGCCCGCCAGCGCGCTGCCGGCGGCAACGTGGTGGTGGACGTGAACTGGCGCCCGACCTTTTGGGGCCTGGCTTTTGATGCAGAACCGACAGACGCTATTAAGCAGCAATTTCTGGAGGTATTGAGACAGGCCCAGCTGATCAAATTTGCGGCTGAAGAAGCTGAAGCGCTCTTCAGTAGTCGGGATCCTCAGGTGGTTTCTGCAGCGCTCCCTCAGAGGCCTTCAGTGGTCATAACGGATGGAGGTAATGGCGTCAGTTGGTCTTTGGGTTCTGTCAGCGGGTCCATGCCCTCTTATCAAGTTGCTGTGGTGGATACCACTGGTGCAGGGGATGCCTTCCTGGCCGGTTTGCTGCACAGGCTGTCAAAAGAACCTGATCTCCTCGCAGGTGCGTCTGATCAGCGGGTTCACCAAGCATTTGCTTTTGCCAGTGCCTGCGGCGCCTTGGTTTGCCAGGGGGCTGGGGCTATTGATCCGCAGCCTGAAGAAGCAGCGGTGTTGAATTTCATGGATAACCATTAGGTGGGGTGAGTTGTGCTCGGCGCCCCTCACCTGAGTGCGCAAGGTGTAGATGCCAGGCTCCTTTGGGCAGCTGGCTAAGGCGCTCGGGCCATTCCACTGCCAAAAGGGCGTTGCAGCCGATGGCTAGATCCTCTTCCTGAGCAAATAGCTCATCAGCCGCATCGGCCAGTTCAAGTCGATAGAGATCGAGGTGTACCAAAACCGGTAAACCGCTTTGCCCTGAGAGGTTGTAGTGCTGGGCAAGGGCGAAGGTGGGGCTGGTGACGGCTTCTTGGATGCCCAGACCAGCTGCGAGGCCTTGCACTAAGGCGGTCTTGCCTGCGCCCAGAGGTCCGCTCAGCAACAGAATGCTGCCGGCCGGCAGGTCTTGCGCCAGCTGCGTTCCAAGCGCGTGAGTGGCTTGTGGATCGTGTAGGTAGCAGTCCATACCTGTAGATTTGCGACGCGCGAGCCCGAAGCCTCGGAGTCTCTGCAGATATTTCAACCCAATCGCCGCTTCCAGAGGAAGCATTTTTCGCCATGGTGGCTGCCCCTGAGTCCCTCTCGCTTGCTGGCCTGCAGGTAACTGACTCCTACGTGATCGCCGACATCGCCCAGGCTGCGTTCGGTCGTAAGGAGATCGCCATCGCCGAGACCGAAATGCCCGGTCTGGTGGAACTGCGCAACAAGTACGGCGCTCAGCAGCCCCTCAAGGGCGCCCGCATCTGCGGCAGCCTGCACATGACGATTCAGACGGCCGTTCTGATCGAGACCCTGGTGGCTCTTGGCGCCGACGTGCGTTGGGCCTCCTGCAATATCTTCTCGACTCAAGATCACGCTGCTGCCGCGATCGCTGATCGCGGCATCCCGGTGTTTGCTTACAAGGGCGAAAGCCTTGATGAGTACTGGTCATTCACCCACCGCATTATGGAGTGGGATGACGGTGGCACGCCCAACATGATCCTTGATGACGGTGGTGATGCCACCGGTCTGATCATGTTGGGCTCCAAGGCCGAAAAGGATTCCTCGGTACTGGACAACCCCACCAATGAAGAGGAAGAGGCGCTTTACAAGAGCATCAAAGCTCGTCTAGCGGTCGACCCCAACTTCTACTCACGCATCAAGGCCAACATCATCGGCGTGACCGAAGAGACCACTACTGGTGTGGCCCGCCTGTACCAGATGGTGGAAACCGGCGAGCTTCCCTTCCCGGCCATCAACGTCAATGACTCGGTCACCAAGAGCAAGTTCGACAACCTCTATGGCTGCCGTGAGTCGCTGGTGGACAGCATCAAGCGGGCTACCGACGTGATGGTGGCTGGTAAGCAGGCGCTGGTGATTGGTTACGGCGATGTGGGCAAGGGTTCTGCCCAATCCCTTCGCGGTCTCGGTGCCACCGTGGCGATTGCAGAAATCGATCCGATCTGCGCTCTGCAGGCTGCGATGGAAGGCTTCCGCGTGGTGCGCCTTGAGGACGTCGTGGATCAGATGGATATCTTCGTGACGGCCACCGGCAACTTCCAGGTGATCCGCAACGAGCACCTGATCCGCATGAAGGATGAGGCCATCGTTTGCAATATCGGTCATTTCGATAATGAAATCGATGTGGCTTCCCTCAAGAAGTACGAGTGGGACAACATCAAGCCCCAGGTGGATCACATCACTCTGCCCAGCGGCAACAAGATCATCCTCTTGGCTGAAGGCCGCCTGGTGAACCTGGGCTGTGCCACGGGTCACCCCAGCTTCGTGATGAGCAACTCCTTCACCAACCAGACTCTCGCTCAGATCGAACTTTTCACTAAGCAAGATCAGTACGAGGACAAGGTTTACGTGTTGCCCAAGCATCTCGACGAGATGGTGGCTCGACTTCACCTCGACAAGATTGGCGCCCAGCTCACTGAGCTTTCACAGGAGCAGGCTGATTACATCAATGTGAAGGTGGAAGGCCCGTACAAGGTCGACCACTACCGCTACTGATTCAGCTCAGCCCTCAGAAGATTGGCCCCATGGAAGACTTGCGCGACATTGCGCAAACCCCATGGGGTTGACCGAACTGGTCACACAACTACCCGAGCTGATCGGGCAGGCCGTGGAAGCCAACCAGTTTCTGGGTTACATCGCCATCGGAGCGGCGATGTTTTTGGAAAACCTGTTTCCCCCGATCCCCTCAGAGCTGATCATGCCTCTGGGGGGCTTTTATGTGCAGCAGGGCCAGCTCAGCTTTATGCCAGTGGTGCTGGCCGGTTTGATCGGCACGGTGCTTGGNACCCTTCCNTGGTATGGCATNGGCCGCTTGATCAATGAGGAACGCATNGAGCAATGGCTTGAGCGCCATGGACGTTGGATTGGCATCAGTGCGGCTGATCTNTCNCGNAGTCGCCGGTGGTTNAGCCGTTATGGNACGTTGCTGGTCTTTTGGGGTCGGTTACTTCCAGGGATCCGCACCTTGATTTCGGTACCAGCAGGCATCGAGTTGATGCCCTTCGTTCCTTTTTTGGTCTGGACAACCTTGGGCAGTCTGATCTGGACCCTGTTNCTGACTCTTGCTGGATTTGGCCTTGGCGAGAGCTACAGCAATGTGGAGGTCTGGATCGAGCCCGTCTCCAAGNTCATCAAGGTTGGCCTGGTGATTGCTGCTTTGGCTGTGCTGGTGTGGCTTGGCCTGCGCATNTGGCGNCGCCGCCACACCAGCGACTGAACTCAGCGCTNAGAAGGGGACATCCTCATCATTGGNACCGCCGCCGAAGTTGGAATTCTGCTCGCTGTCACGTTTGGAGCCAAGCAGTTCCAACCGGTCAACGCGCACNACGGGCTTTGAGCGCTCTTCACCGCTGGAGCGATCGGTCCACCGGTCCAGTTTGAGGGAGCCGATGATCCCCAAAAGGGATCCTTTCTTCACGTAGTCAGCNGCAACCTGGGCTTGCTTGCCCCAGATCTCGAGGTTGAACCAGTCCGGTTCGTCGTCCCGGCTGCGGCGGTTGACGGCCATGGTGAGGTTGGCCACGACGCTCCCGGATTCGAAATAACGCACCTCAGGGTCACGGCCGGCGCGGCCGACCAGGGTGACGGAATTAACGCCCATTNGGGGCTCTCCTTGGTTGATGGGTTAATGATGCGCCACCTGCCGGCGACGCCCATCCCCAGTGGTTCCACCGATGCGTCCGGTTGCTGCGGCAGGCCTGCAAATCACCTCTATGATTCGCCGGCTGATTGGTCCAGAGTTCAGATGATTTGGCGACGTTTTCAGCTTTCCCGTGACATCGGGATTGATCTGGGCACCGCCAACACCCTGATCTACGCCACAGGGAAAGGCATTGTGCTCCGCGAGCCCTCAGTGGTCGCGATTGATCTCGATAAAGGTGTTCCCCTTGCTGTGGGAGAAGAGGCCAAGCTGATGCTGGGCCGCACTCCCGGCAATATCCGTGCAGTGCGTCCGTTGCGTGATGGCGTCATTGCCGACTTTGACGCTGCAGAGCAGATGATCAAGTACTTCATTCAGAAGGGGAATGAAGGTCGCGGCATGGTCGCCCCNCGTCTGGTGATCGGTATCCCGAGCGGTGTCACCGGTGTAGAGCGCCGAGCTGTTCGTGAGGCTGGTCTTGGTGGTGCCCGGGAGGTTCACCTCATTGATGAGCCTGTAGCCGCAGCGATCGGCGCCGGCTTGCCTGTGACGGAGCCTGTTGGCTCAATGATCGTCGACATCGGCGGCGGCACCACAGAGGTGGCGGTTCTGAGTCTGCAGGGCACAGTCATTTCCGAATCTGTTCGCGTGGCAGGTGATGAGCTGAGTGATGCCATCAGTAGTTACCTCAAGAAGGTCCACAACCTTGTTGTTGGTGAGCGCACTGCCGAAGAAATCAAGATTCGCGTGGGTTCGGCGTTCCCTGACGATGAGTTCGATCAGACCTCGATGGATGTGCGCGGTCTGCACTTGCTCTCTGGTTTGCCACGCACGATCAGCGTGCGCGCTGGCGATGTGCGCGAGGCCATGGTCGAGCCGCTCAACGTGATTGTTGAAGCCGTCAAGCGCACCCTTGAGCGCACTCCTCCTGAGTTGGCCGCTGACATCGTTGATCGCGGCATCATGCTCGCCGGTGGCGGCGCACTTGTTCGTGGTATCAGCGATCTGATCAGTAACGAGACAGGCATCCTCACCCACGTGGCAGAAGAGCCTCTTTTGTGTGTCGTGAACGGCTGCGGCCGCGTTCTAGAGGACTTCAAACGCCTTGGCCGGGTGCTGGATGCCTCTGAGTTCAGCCGTCTGGCCAACTGAGTCTGATGGCGCTGGGTCGACGGCTCAATCGCCTGCTGGATCGCTCACTGGTATTGAGCACTGGTCCGTGGCTGGTCCTTTTGGCGGTGTTCCTTGGCATCCGCTTCTCCAAGGGAGCTCCGCTTGCTGATCTTTATGCCCAGCTTTCTCGTCCCTTTTGGCCGGGAACTGCACAATCTGAATGGCTGCAGCAGGCCACCCAGCTAGAGAGTCAGCAGCGCATTGCCCTGCTGGAAGGTGAACTTGCCCGTTTGCAGGATGACCGGGCCCAACGTGAGCAGACCGGTCCCTGGATCACGGCGCCGGTCATCAGCCGTCGCATTGAAGGCTGGTGGCAACAACTGGAACTGGGCTCAGGCGGACTGGCTGGTATCAAGCCAGGTGCTGTAGTAACTGGTCCCGGTGGAGTGCTTGGACGGGTTTCAAGCATTACCCCCACCACGGCTCGGGTCACTTTGTTGACCGATCCCTCAAGTCGTGTGGGGGTTGAACTGCAAGGCAATCGCGGTCATGGCCTGCTGCTTGGAGAGGGCATCAGTCGCCCTCGCCTGAAATTTCTCAACAACGACGTCACGGTCCAGCCTGGTGATGTGGTTGTGACCTCTAAGGCCAGTTCTCTGTTCCCAGCAAACCTGATCATCGGCGTCGTCCAGTCGGTTAACACCCAGGCAGGCCCAGCGCCTGAGGGGTTGGTTCAGCTCTCAGCACCGGTGGAGTCGATTGACTGGGTGCGGGTGCGCTGATGCTGCGCCAGCCCCTCACTCGTCTGCAGGCTCTGTTGCTGAGTGCTGCAGCACTGCTCTTACTGTTCATGGCGACGCCGGGTTGGCTGCGGCTGGATGGCATGCCCCCGACCTGGACTGTGCTTTGGCTTTTGCCCTGGGCAGTGGTGGAGGGTCCNTGGTCGGGNTTGATGGCAGGTCTGGTTCTTGGTCTGGCAACCGATGCATTGCATGGTGATGGGATAACGACCCTGCCCGCTCTGGCGCTTCTGGGCCTCTGGTGGGGGCAATTCCGTGATGCTCGNCGTCCGCTGGAGCGCAGCACCACCTTGGGTCTGCAGGCCCTGCTGGGAACGTTGCTGCTCAACGGCAGCCTGATGTTGCAACTCTTCTGGCGCGGGGAGGTGATGGTGCTCGCCTGGCAGTTCACCGCTGCGCAGGCCCTGCTGACAGGCCTGCTCGCTCCCATGCTCTGCTCGCTGCAACTTTTGTTCTGGCGTCGTCTTGCTACTCGCTATGGCCGCTGAAATCCTGCGTGCGCGTTTTCGGCTGGTCCTACCAGTGTTGGGGCTCTTGCTTGCAGCCCTTGGGGGCTGCAGCCGTGGTCCGGACCCCAATGAACTTCAGTTCTGGACGATTCAGCTTTCACCGAAGTTTGATCCCTTGATCCGCTCGATGCTCAAGGAGTGGGAGCAGCGCCATCCGGGGATCAGCGTGCGTTGGACCGACCTGCCCTTTGGTTCGGTGGAACGCAAGTTGCTGGCCGCGGTTTTTGCACGTAGGGCTCCGGATGTGGTGAACCTGAACCCACTCTTCTCGGCCAATCTGGCCAGCAAGGGTGGGCTACTGCCTCTGCAGCAACGCCTTACTCCCAAAGTGCGTTCCAGTTATCTGCCGCGGCTCTTGAAGGCCGCCGAGCAGGACGGCGAGCTCTACGCCCTGCCCTGGTATCTGACGGCTCGCATCACCCTGGCAAACGAGCACCTTTTGAAACAGGCGGGTTACACCCGTCCACCGCAGCACTGGGAAGAAGTGCCGGCGTATGCAAAGGCGATGAAGCAACGAACAGGCCGCTACGCCCTGTTCGTGACTGTGGTGCCAGATGGCTCAGCTGAGTTGCTGGAATCGATGGTGCAGATGGGCGTGCAGTTGCTGGACGCCCAACATCGGGCTCGCTTCAACAGCCCCGAAGGGCGACGAGCCTTTGCGTTCTGGACCGATCTGTATCGCGATGGCCTCTTGCCTCGAGAGGTGGTCAGCCAGGGATTCCGCCGCGCCATAGAGCTGTATCAGAGCGGGGAGTTGGCCCAGTTGGCCAGCGGTGCGGAGTTCCTGGGGACGATTGAAACCAATGCGCCCAAGGTGGCTGCGCTCACTGCGCCCTATCCCCCGCTGACTGGCGCTGATGGTGCGGCCAATGTTGCTGTGATGAACCTGGCGGTCAGTCGTCAGAGCCGGCGTCCAAAGCTGGCCGTAGATCTGGCCAGTTTCATCACCAATCCCACTAATCAGCTTCGGTTTGCGCGAGCAGCGCGAGTGTTGCCATCCAGTTCGCCTGCACTCAATGAATTGGAGCTTGAGCTAAAAGACGCGATGAGCGATGCGAACGGCCCAAGCCTTGTGGGTGAGGCGCGCTTGCTCAGCGCTGAAACCCTGCAGCGGGCTCGCGTTCTGGTCCCAGCCGATCCCGGCATCAAGCGCCTGCAGGCGATTGTCTATGGCCAGCTGCAACGGGCCATGCTTGGCCAACTCAGCAGCGATGAGGCTTTGGTTGAGGCAGAAAAGCATTGGAACGCCTATGCCGAAGCCCGGTGGCCGTCGAATCCTTAAGAGAAACCTCATATTTCTTCCTATCTCTGCATAACCGCTATTTGGGGAGATGTGTACAGGTAGGGTTGCAACTCGTTAACTATCTCGCCGCTGATGGAATCGGGAGAATCCACTCCCACTCCGCAGTCCACCCTTCTAGTGGTGGACGACGAGCCGGCGGTGCGACGGGTTCTCTCGATGCGCCTGCAACTGGCTGGTTATCGGGTGGTCTGTGCTGAAGACGGTGAAGAAGCCCTAGAGAAATTCCTAGCTGAGCAGCCTGATCTGGTGGTGCTCGACGTGATGATGCCCAAACTCGATGGGTTTTCTGTCTGCCGCAGGCTGCGTGCTGAATCTGCTGTTCCGATCATCTTCCTCTCCTCGCTTGATGCGATCGCAGAGAAGGTGGCAGGACTTGATCTTGGAGCTGATGACTATCTCTCCAAGCCTTTCAGCCCCAAGGAGTTAGAGGCGCGCATCAGTCGCATCTTGAGGCGTGTCGGCCGTGGAACCGCTTCACAGGATCCACGCGAACCGGTGACCGGTTTGGGTGTGATCCGCCTGGGGGATCTTGTGGTGGACACCAACCGGCGCCAAGTGACTCGCGCCGGCGAGCGCATTGCTTTGACCTACACCGAGTTCAGCCTGCTGGAACTGCTCTTCCGCGAGCCTGGTCGCGTCGTGCCGCGGGCTGAGATTCTCGAGCAGCTCTGGGGCTACCCTCCCAGGCGCACGGCTGATCTGCGCGTGGTTGATGTGTATGTGGCGCGGCTGCGGGGCAAGCTGGAACCCGATCCCCGCAACCCGGAGTTGATCCTCACTGTGCGAGGTACGGGTTATGCCTCCCAACGGCTCGGCGAGCTCAGCATCCCGGTCGGAGCCTGAACCTTGAGCGAATTGCGCGACACCCGCCTGGATAAAGCCCAGGCGCTGCAGGCTCTTGGCCGGGTTCCCTATGCCCTCAGCTATGAGCCAAGTCACCGAACGGCCCAGCTGCAGCTTGACCACGCTGATCTGCCCAAAGGTGAAGAACGAGATTTGCCGGTGAGGGTCGCCGGTCGTGTCATGACCCGGCGCGTGATGGGCAAGCTCGCGTTCTTCACGCTGGCGGATGAGACCGGCCCTATCCAGCTCTTCATCGAGAAGGCCTTCCTCAATGCAGTCAGTGCAAAGGATCCTGATGCCTTTGCGCATATCACTGGCCTTGTCGATTCCGGCGATCTGATTGGCGTTGAGGGCACCCTGCGTCGCACCGATCGCGGTGAGTTGTCAGTGAAGGTTTCGGCCTGGACCATGCTCAGCAAAAGCCTGCAGCCATTGCCCGATAAATGGCATGGCTTGGCTGATGTGGAGAAGCGCTACCGCCAGCGCTACCTCGATCTGATCGTTTCCCCNGATACGCGGGAGACCTTTCGCCGCCGTGCCCGGTTGGTGAGTGCTATCAGACGCTGGCTNGATGAGCGTGATTTNCTTGAAATTGAGACCCCGGTGCTGCAGAGCGAGCCCGGAGGGGCTGACGCCCGACCCTTTGAGACCCATCACAACGCTCTCGACCTACCGCTGACCCTGCGNATCGCCACTGAGCTGCATCTCAAGCGATTAGTCGTGGGTGGTTTTGAGCGTGTTTACGAACTGGGCCGGATTTTCCGTAACGAGGGCGTTAGTACNCGCCACAACCCTGAGTTCACCTCGGTGGAGATCTATCAGGCCTATGGCGATTACACCGACATGATGGATCTGACTGAGCAGCTCATCAGTTCAGCCTGTGAGCAAGTCTGCGGTGGCACCCAGATCAGTTATCAAGGCACAGCTATCGATCTTTCCCCCGGCTGGCGACGAGCCACCATGCACGAGCTGGTTCAGGAAGCCACCGGCCTTGATTTCAACGGTTTTGCAACCCGTGAGGAGGCAGCCGAGGCCATGCATGCNCAAGGTCTACAGGCGCCAGCGCTAGCTGATTCGGTCGGCCGCCTGCTGAATGAAGCCTTTGAGCAGGCGGTGGAGACGACCTTGATCCAGCCAACNTTTGTCACTGACTACCCGGTGGAGATTTCTCCCTTGGCCAGGCCGCATCGCAGTAAGCCTGGGTTGGTGGAGCGCTTTGAGTTGTTCATCGTTGGCCGCGAGCATGGCAACGCCTTCAGTGAGCTAACCGACCCGGTTGAGCAGCGCCAGCGCCTTGAGTCCCAACAGGCACGTCGGGCTGCCGGCGATCTTGAGGCTCAGAGGGTGGATGAGGATTTCCTCATGGCCCTTGAGGTGGGCATGCCTCCCACCGGCGGTCTTGGCATCGGCATCGACCGGCTGGTCATGCTTTTGACCGATAGCCCCTCGATCCGTGATGTGATTGCTTTCCCACTCCTGAAGCCGGAAAGCTGATATTGGACCGCAACAGTGGATAATGGTTCCACTGAGCAGATTTCCTAGCGCATGAGCGGAGAGCGCGTCGGATTTCGTTTCACCCATGCTGATGCGGTGGTGAAGCGCAACCCCCAGGGCCGGTCCCGTCGAGGCTGGGTCATGGAAGCGGTGGAGCAGACCACCAGCCGTGGCACCAAGATGCCTGCATANCGCATCCGCTGGCGTGACAGCGAGCGTCCAGAAATNGTGTTGCAGCACATGCTGATCGCGGACCCAGATCCAACCCCACCACCGGAGGGCGTNAATNTGGTNCCCCCNGCTCCNAAGGCTTAAGCCTGGTTNCGAAAGCGATAAACCATCATTCCAAGGTGTTCTTTGATCACCATGGTGCTTTGCTNNAGCGCCTGCGCGCTGGGAACTAGGCCCAGCACAATGCTGCTGATGGTTGCTTTGCCACCTGGCTTGAGGCGGTAGTCACTGGCGACTGGAATCACGGTGATGCCGCTGAGATGGCGGAAGCTGGCGAATGCCCGCGGCATATGAAAGGCGCTTGTGACNAGGAGTAACCGCTCCCAGCCTCGCTCCAGNGCCAGCATCTTGATCGCTGAAGCTTCTTGTGCCGTGGTTTGGGAGGCTGAATTAATGATGATCGCTTGGCTNGGTANACCAAGCTCTAGNGCTAGTTCNCTTGCTAGATGNGCNTCAGCAGGTGTTGTGTCATCNCGTTTGAAGCTCACCTGGCCNCCGCTGGTGATTAGCTGTCTGGCTTTGTTCTGACGCAGCAGCCGTACTCCGGTGAGCAAGCGGTCACCGGCATCCCCGACTTCCACGCCTAGTCCATGGGGGCCAGCCGGTCGGATGCCGCCCCCCAGCACCAGTACGGCATCAGCAGAAGGGATGGCTTGGGGAGTCAGCGAAGCGGCTTCCTGNTCNAGTGGTCTGAGCAGTGCATCACTNACCAATGGCAGTGANGGAATGGTCAGNAGCAACAGGCCACTGACTGACAGACCTCGGGCCCAGCGGCGCTGGTGGTTGANCAGTGCAATCCCTTGCAGCAGAAGACTGAGGCCGAGTGGGTAAAGCAACTGCGGCAGCAGCTTGCTGAGCCAGAACCCCATCAAGCCTGCTCTCGACGTAAGCGTTCCAGTTCCTGCTGCGCTTCAAAGCGTTGCCAGGCCTCCTCCAGATCTGCCTGGCCTTCCTCTGGACGGGATTTGGGCGGTTTTGAGCTCTCCTGCTCCGCTTTGGCAATGGCCTCCTTGAGNTGGCGGTTCTCCTCTCCGAGCACCGTCAGAGATTGCCACTGCTCTCGTCCTTGGCCCATCAGGCTGCCCAGATGCGCCTCTGCCCGGCTGGCTAGGTCTATGGCGCCGGCTCGCTGGGCTCGCTCCACCCGTGCACGCCAGCCACGGATGTCCTCACTGAGCACNAGTAGTTCAGAGCGGAGGGCCTGGGCTTTCGCCTCGACTTCNTGCAGGCGTAATTGGCGCCGCTGCTGNTGTGCGCGCTGTTCCTCTTGCTCCAGTAGCTCTCGCTGTCCGGGGTGGTCCTTGAGAAAGCTGTCGAACTGTTGCTCCAGCTCTCTTTCGAGCTCTTGCCACCAGTTGCTTTGCATCGATTTACTCAGCCGGAGCTTCAGGGGCGCGGGTGATCAGAGGGGCCTCAATTTCCTCCTGCAGAGGGCTGATCGCNCCTTCTCGTGAGCGCAANAGCAGNTGCGTCAGGCGGGCTACGGCTCCCTCNCCCATGTCCTCGCTGCCGATGGCATCAAAGGCTCGCCGGTAGATCCCCTCCAGCTCATCGATCAGTGACTCGCGCACCCGGCGCACTAGAGCTCGTTGTTCCTCCCGTCCCATGCTTCAACGCGACTAATCCTCAGCAGTCTGCTCACCATCGCAGGGTTCGAGTAGGTGGACGCTGAAGTGCTCACGGTTATCGCTCCAGCGATCTCGCTTCTGCCAGCCCGCACGGGCNGCCAATGTCAGAAATGCCTTGGGGCTGAACTTATAGCTGTACTCCGTGATCAGTTCTTCACCTGGAGCGAAGCAGCTCTCCAGCCCGGCCACGATCAGCTGTTGTTCTCCCTTGGCCACTAAGGCCATGGCAATACGGCTGTTCGCTTCATCCCAGCGGGCTTGGTAAGAAAAGCCATCCACGTTCAGTTTTGCCCCCAGATCGCGCTGGAGGCGCCTCAACAGGTTGAGGGCAAAGGCCGCGGAGATNCCTGCCGCATCGTCGTAGGCCGCCTCCAGTAGGGCTGGTTCGCGGGGTTGATCGATGCCAATGAGCAGCATCCCCTCAGGTCCGAGCAATTGCCGTAGGCGGATCAAAAAGGTGANGGCTTGGTTNGGGCAGAAATTCCCCAGTGAGCTGCCTGGGAAAAATCCAACTCNGGGTCTTCTGAGCATCTGGGACGGAAGCGGTAGCTCCAGTGGTTGGCTGTAGTCCGCANATAGNCCCAGCATCGGGATGGATGGGTGGCGTTGCTGCAGCCGCTCGCCAGCACTAACCAAGTGCGCGGCGCTGATGTCGATGGCCAAGTAGGCNGGATTTTCCATGGCGTCCAGTAATGGGGACACCTTTTCCGCGCTGCCTGCGCCGAACTCGACTAGCAAACAACCTGCCGGCAGNCTGGTGGCCATTTCTGAGCCCTTGCTGGTCAGCAATGCCTGTTCCGTGCGGGTCAGGCTGTATTCAGGCTGTCTGGTGATGGCATCAAAGAGTTCGGANCCCTTTTGGTCGTAGAGCAGCCAGGCCGGCAATTGACGCGGTCGCCGCTCCAGCCCCTGGTGCACAGCAGCCACCACATCCGCCTGAGCTGGATGTAAGTCGATGAGCTCAAAGCTGNTGGTGCAGCTGCTGTTCTTCACAGATCGAGCGCTAGGCGCAGTCCGGNAGGTTGCCAGCGGCAGTGCGGCCCATAGAAGTTGCGATAACTCAGCCGTTCGTGTCCCTGGGGTGTCAGGAAGCTGCTGCCGCGCAAGACCATCTGTGAGCTCATGAACTTGCCGTTGTATTCACCAACTGCGCCAGNGGCAGGGCGGAAGCCGCGATACGGGCCATAGGCGCTGGAGGTCCATTGCCAGAGGGAGCCGAACCANTGGTGCTGTTCTGGATGTGCCATTGCGGCACATTCCCATTCCGCTTCGCTAGGGAGCCTTGCCTCCAGCCAGCGGGCAAGTGCATCGGCTTCAAACCAGCTGAGGTGACGCACNGGGGCCAGAGGCCGTCGCGNTTGCATCCCCCGCAAGGTGAATTCCAGGCCCTCCGGATGCCAGTAACAAGGTGCNTCCCAGCCGTGCTCTTGCACCAGGCNCCAGCCTTCCGCCATCCAGAGGCTTGCGTTGCGGTAGCCCCCATCAGCGATGAAGGCTTCCATCTGGGCGTTGGTGACCAGATCCGTGGCCATGGCGTAGGGCTCAAGCCAGAAACGCTGCTGGGGGCTTTCGTTATCGAAATGGAATCCGCCCTGCTGGTCGTCGTGGCCGATGACGACCAGGCCCCCATCCATCTCAAGCCATTGCTGCTCCCCCCCGANGCNTGGGGGCTCCGATGCTTCAAGGCTGTAGGTCGGGGCGATGGGATTGCGATGGAATCCGTCCAGCAGGTCCATCAGCAGCAGCTCCTGGTGTTGCTGTTCGTGTTGCAGGCCCAGCTCGATCAGCTTCAGGAGCTCATCGTCTGGNGGTTCGTCGTTGAGCCATCGCTGCAGCTCAACATCAACCCTCTGACGCCAGCTCAGCACTTCATTNATNGTCGGNCGGCTCAGCAGACCTCGCTGTGGCCGCGGATGCCGTGGCCCCGCAGCTTCGTAATAGGAATTGAAGAGCGTCGGCCAGGGCTCNGGCATTGGTTGCCATCCGGACCTGTGAGGNGCCAGCACAAAGGTTTCGAAGAACCAGGTGGTGTGCCCCAGATGCCATTTCGGTGGGCTGGCATCGGCCATCCCTTGCAACACCAGATCCTCTGGCTCAAGCGGGCTGATCAGCTCAATACTGCGTTGACGCACCGCGGCCAGACGCTGGCNGAGGCTGGCGGCCACCCGAGCTGGGGTGTGTCGGATCATCCGCCAGGAGATCAGGTGGCGGGACCCTAGCCTGCGCAAACGCAGTCGGCAGCACGATGGGGATCACCCGCGGTTTTGTCGGAGCGGTGGGCCAAACCCCACTGATCCGCTTGGAGCANCTCAGTGAGCTCAGCGGCTGCGAGATCCTTGGCAAAGCTGAATTCATGAACCCAGGGGGCTCGGTTAAAGACCGCGCGGCGCTGGGGATCCTGCAGAGCGCTGAAGCNAGTGGAGACCTCAAGCCTGGTGGCACCGTGGTGGAGGGCACCGCTGGGAATACCGGCATCGGNCTAGCGCACCTNTGCAATGCCCGCGGCTACCGCTGCGTAATCGTCATTCCTGAAACGCAGTCGGTCGAAAAAATTGAGCTCTTGCGCAGTCTTGGGGCAGAAGTCAGAACCGTTCCTGCGGTGCCATACCGCGATCCCAACAATTACGTGAAGCTCTCAGGACGCATTGCCGAGGAAATCCCCGGTGCGGTCTGGGCTAATCAATTTGACAATCGCGCTAATCGTCAGGCCCATTACGACCACACCGGACCGGAGATTTGGAAGCAGTGTGACGGTGAGCTCGATGCCTGGGTGGCGGCTACAGGAACTGGCGGTACCTANGCCGGCGTGTCTCTTTTCCTCAAGGAGCAGTCTCCNGCCGTCCGGTGCGTGCTGGCTGATCCCCATGGCAGCGCGCTCCATAGCTGGGTCAGTACCGGTGAGCTGAGCTCAGAAGGCAACTCGATCACTGAAGGCATCGGCAATAGCCGCATCACCGCNAACCTCGATGGGGCGCCNGTGGATGAGGCCGTTCGCATTGATGATCAGACGGCCATTGACGTGCTNTACGAGNTGCTTTGGAGAGAAGGTCTTTTTATGGGGGGATCAGTGGGCATCAANGTGGCTGCTGCCCTTGAACTGGCGCGCCGCATGGGCCCTGGGCATCGCATTGTCACCGTTCTCTGTGATGGGGGAGATCGTTACCGCTCCCGCATTTGGAGCGGGGAGTGGTTGCAAAGCCGCGGACTGAGGCAGCCAGAGCGGCTCAGCGTCGGTAGCGTCCTCTGAGAATCGGGACACCACTGGCCTGTGCTCAAGCCAGCTGACGCCGCCATTGGAGATCTCTTGCAGGGGCGGTACCGCCTTGNGCAGAGGCTCAGTGAAGCCTCTGGCATGCGCCTCTGGCGTGCATTTGACACGTTGGCGTCGGACCTGCCAGTGGCGATCCGCGGCTGGTGGGGGCTGCAGGAGCAGCAGCGCATGCAGTTGCGTGCGCGTCTCGAGCGCCTCCAGGGTGTGCTGCACCCTCAGGTGCCCAGGCTGGGGGCCTTGATCGAAGCCCCTGGCGTTCTATGGCAGGTGCGCGAATGGGTCAGCGGCAGGACCTACGCCGAGCTTTTGCAGGTGCGGAGGGAGCGTCAGNTGGTCTTTGGTGCTGGTGAGGTGCTGTTGCTACTCCGCCAGTTGCTACCTGCCCTGGCCACCCTCCATGGCCAGGAGCTNATACACGGTGATCTCACTCCGGCCAATCTGGTGCGCCGCGACAGCGACGGTCTTCCGGTCCTGATTGATTTCGGNGTTCCGTCGGCCTTTGGAGACGACCCGTTGCCGGCTGCTACCGCTGGCTTTGCNCCGCCGGAGCAACGTCTTGAGTCTCCGGCACCCTGGATGGACCTNTACAGCCTTGGGGTGATGGCCCTAGTGCTGCTGAGCGGCCAGGAACCTAGCGAGCTCATGGATCCCCAGACCCTCGACTGGCGCTGGCCTGCAGGGCTTCAGCTGGATCCAGCCTTNAAGGATCTGATCAGGCAGTTGATTAGTCGTGATCCCTCTGAACGCTTCAACACTGCGGCGGCGGCGGCTGAAGACCTNGCGCGTCTTCCCATGCCTGACAGCACCGGNCCTGTNAGCCGCAGTGACCGCACTGAAGTNCTGGTACCCACTGCANCGGTAGTGGAGCNAGTGCTGCCGNNGAAGCTTCCAGTNGAGTTAGCTCCTGAGCCCGAGGAGGTTCCTGCTCCGGCTCCAGCNCCAGTACCGCGCCGGTCCAGCCGAGATGAGCGCCGCTTGGCCCGTGAGCAGGCGGCAGAAGGTCGCTTCTGGCCTGTAGTGCTT
>NHBY01000051.1 GCA_002168155.1 Synechococcus sp. TMED19
CCGTTTGGCGGCCTTACGGGTGAGACCAGGAAGGTCTCCCAAGCGCCGCGTCACCCTCAATCGAGCACCGCGGTAGCGAGACATAAATCAATCAGACGTAAGGATGGACATTGATCGCTGCTTCACCTCGGTGTGCAAGGCAAAGCCGGACCAATCTGACAATTTAACCGTTGACCCGCCCAAAGCTCCTGGACCGGTCGCTCAGCTGTTGCTGCTGCTGCTGTCGATCTATCGGCGTTTGATCTCGCCGTTGATGGGACCCAGCTGCCGCTTTGTCCCCACCTGCAGCGGCTATGCGGTGGAAGCGGTCCAGCGCCACGGTGCTCTGCTGGGGAGCTGGCTCACCCTGCGGCGGTTGCTGCGTTGTCACCCCTTCTCAGAAGGGGGGTATGACCCCGTGCCGGATTGAATCCCGTGGAGCCCGTTTCCCCCCCTTTGCCGCCTCTGCGGCTTTACACCCGAGCTGGCTGCTGCCTCTGTGAAGGTCTGCAGGAGCGGCTGCAGGCCTTGGTGCCGGCGCCGTTGCTGACCCTGGTCGATGTGGACAGCGATCCTGAGCTGCAGGCCCGCTTTGGTTTGGAGGTGCCACTACTGGCCAGCGCCGATGGTCAGCTGCTGCCGCGTGTGCCGCCGCGGTTGCAGCAGGACCGACTGGCCGAATGGTTGCGACGTCAGCTCAACGGCCTGAATTCCGTCTAAAAAACGATCACGTCTGCTGGTTGCCCTGCGGTATGGGATCCCCTGCCTCCGAGTCCACGGCCGTGGCACGACTGCACGATCTGCTGCGTGATGCAGCCCTCAGCGTTCCGCGCGGTCTGCCCGACCCGGTGGTCACCGACATCAGTTGTGATTCCAGGCGCCTGCGCCCCGGCACGCTGTTCATCGGTCTGCCCGGCGGTCGGGTGGATGGCGGCAGCTTCTGGCGTTTGGCCCTGCAGGAGGGAGCGACTGCAGCGGTGATTGGTCCGGCGGCCGCCTCGATCGACACCCCTGCTCCCGGTGATCCGGTGCTGGTGGTGGCTGACCCTGTCTCGGCGGTTGCCGGCCGTCTTGCCGCGGCGTTCTGGGGTCAGCCCAGCGATCAGCTGGGACTGGTCGGGGTGACCGGCACCAATGGCAAGACCACCACTACCCATCTGATCGAGCATCTGGCCAATGCTTGCGGCTGGCCCACAGCGCTGTTCGGCACGCTGGCCAACCGCTGGCCGGGCCACAGCCGCACTGCGGTTCATACCACCCCATTTGCTGATGAGTTGCAGGCAGACCTTTGTGCAGCGCTCGCTGCGGGTTGTCGCCTTGGGGCCATGGAGGTGAGCTCCCATGCTCTCGACCAGCACCGCGTTGCTGGCTGCCGTTTTCAGGCGGCGGTGTTCACCAACCTCAGCCAGGACCATCTCGATTACCACCCCTCGCTGGAGGCCTATTTCGAAGCCAAGGCGCAGCTATTTGATCCCGCCATGCTGAGTGGTCAGGCGGTAATCAATGTCGATGACCCGTACGGCCGCCGCTTGGCCCGGCGCCTCGAGGGGCGCTGCTGGCGCAGTTCGCTAGAGGATCCCGGCGCGGAGCTGTTCATGGATGGCCTCAGCTTTAGTGCCGATGGGGTGGACGGCAGGCTGCACACCCCGAGTGGCTGCCAGTCGTTCCATTCACCGCTGGTGGGTCGCTTTAATTTGATGAACCTGCTGCAGGCCGTCGGTGTGCTTCAGCAGCAGGGCCTGCTGCTGGAACCGTTACTGGCAGGCCTCGACAGCTTCCATGGTGTACCGGGCCGCATGGAGCGGGTGCCGTCCGGACCTGCCCAGCCGGCCGTGCTGGTGGATTACGCCCATACTCCCGATGGGCTTGAGAATGCGCTTGCGGCTTGCCGGCCCTTTGCCGAGGGCCGCCTGATCTGCCTGTTTGGTTGCGGAGGTGATCGCGACCGCAGTAAGCGACCGCAGATGGGAGCCATCGCAGCGCGGCTGGCTGATCAGCTGGTGCTGACCTCTGATAACCCCCGCACCGAGGATCCCCAGCAAATCCTTGACGATGTGGTGGCGGGTATTCCCGTCGGTACTGATCTGGAGGTGATCGCTGATCGAGCAGCGGCGATCAACGCGGCCATCACCGTTGGCAAGCCCGGTGATCTGGTTCTGCTGGCCGGCAAGGGCCACGAGGATTACCAGATCCTCGGCACAGCCAAGGTCCATTTTGATGATCGCGAGCAGGCTGCACAGGCCCTCTCCCAGAGCCGCTGATTGAGTGATCAGCTGGCTTCTGCTTCCGGTCGATCGCCGCTGAGCTCATCGGCTTCATCCACCAAGGCATCGGCGACGTATTCGATCAGCCGCAGCAGCGCCTGACGGTTGCCCATGCGGATCTCGCGGAACAGTTCATTGATATGGACGACCGGCAGGCCAGTTTCATGAAGGATGCGCACCACGCGCCAGTTCTCTTCTGGATGCTCGTGGCTCAGGGCCGCCACCACCATGTCCTCTGCCAGAGCAAAGGCATTGAATAAAAGAACTCCTGGATCCTCGCCGGCTTCCGCTAGAGCAAGCGGATGCATGAAACTCGCTCGCGCTTCGTTGAGCATGGTGTGCCCAGAGGGAGCGCAACACTACGTCGTCATGCGCTTGCGCAGAGGTTCTCCAGTGCGTTAAGCAGCGCATCAATTTCTACCTCTGTGCTGCAGATATGAGTGCAGGCCCGCACGCAGTGCGGATCTTCAAGGCTGCGCAGCTGAAATCCACGATTCGCCAGGGAATCGACCAATGCATCAGGGTCGTGTCCTGCTGCCGTAAAGCTCACCAAACCGCTGGGGGGCGGAGCGTCCTGCAGCAGCGGCTGCACTCCCTTGATCTGCTGCAACCCACTCCAGAGGCGGTGACTCAGCTCCTTGATACGCGCTTCCCGCTTTGCGGCGGTGCCCGTGCCATCGAGCAGCTCCAGTGAGCGCCGTAGCCCTGCCCCGAGGGGTACGCAGCTGGTGGCAATCTCAAAGCGGCGTCCATCACGGTGCCAGCTGCTGCCGGCCCTGCTTTCGTTGCTGAGGCTGCGCCAGCCGATGACGGTGGGTTGGCCCTGTTCGAGCACCCGTTCTGAGAGCGCTACGCCCCCCAGGCCTTCGGGACCGCAACACCATTTGTGCCCTGTGAACGCATAGATGTCAGCGGCGGCTGGCACATCGCCGAGCTCCAGGCTGCCGGCGGACTGGGCGGCATCCACCAGCAGCCAGGGGTGGCGGGGATGCTCTGCCAGACGTTGGGCGACGGCTTTGATCGGCATCGGCAGGCCGCTGTTCCAGAGCAGGTGCGAGAGCACCACCAGACGGGTGCGTGGCTGCAGCTGCTGCTCAAGGCCCTCAATCACAGAGTGATCACAGCGGCAATCGCGGGCATCGAACCAGTCGATCTCCAGCTGCTGACGGCGGGCCAGCTCTTGGCAGGCAGCCACCACCCCTGGGTGCTCGGCGTCGCTCAGCAGAAGCCGGTCACCACTGTCAAAAGGCAGGCCCCAGAGGGGCAAGACGCAGCCGNTGGTCACGTTCTCCGTTAGTGCCAGGCGATGAGGTGGCACCGAGCAGAGGGCCGCTAGACGCCGTCTCAGGGCGCCGACTTCTGCTTCCAGAAACGGCCAGACATCTCGGGAGAAGGGGCCNAGCCGTTGCAGCTCACCCCAGCAGGCCACCATCGCTTCCAGCGAGGGGGTCGGTAGCGGTCCCTGCCCGCCGTAGTTGAAGTAGTGCTTGCCGCTTAGGGCCGGCATGACAGCACGCAGGTCCATCAACAGCGGTCCATAAAAGTCTGATCAGACTGCCAGGGCTGGNGCNTGNTTGTGCTCTCGGCAGATGTGACCATCACGCCAGGTCCAGACCCAGGGGGCNACGGCTCGGGCGGCCTGCAGCTCAGCTCGCTCATGCAGGCCGACCGGGATGAACTCGGTGCTGTAGTCAAAGTCTGAATCCCGGATCGATTGGTTCAGCACGAGGCTGCCCTGTGGACCTGANACTGAGCGGTGNTAGGTGCCCACAGGAATTTCNAGGGCCCCCATCGCTCGGACNAGGTGGATCACATGGTGGGGCTGATCCCAATCGGGGTTGAGCAGCGTGAAGCTGCGATCACCTGTCAACACNAGGTTGTGGTCTGCCTGGTGACGATGCACGTAGTACTGCTCTTCTCCTGCGGCNTCTGGTGGTGAGATGGCAGCGCCGTTGTGGGCAACGACATCGGTGCCATTGCTGTTGGGGACGCCGGCATCAAAGAACGTCACCGATGGTGTTTCTCGGAAAATGTGAATCGGAATGAAGTGAAGTCGCATGAGCTCTCTNCTTGGTTGAGGTGATTCAGATCAGCTGAAGCTCACGAGGGCCAGTCCAGTTGGATCTGCAGTTCTGGATGAAGACTCCTTAGNACGGGGCAGTCTTGGGCGATGANTTTNAGGGCCTGCAACTGCGCTGGTTGCAGCGTTTCCGGTANATGAATCGCGATGCGCAGCCTCTTGATCTGNCGTGGTCCGTCTGTCCNCATGCTTTTTTCCACATCCGCTTGGGCACCGNTGANNTCCCANCCACGCTGCTGGGCGTGGATGCCCATCACNGTGAGTAGACAGGTGCCGATGGCTGTTGCCAGTAGGTCGGTGGGGGCAAAGCTTTCGCCTCGTCCCTCATGGTCTAGAGGTGCGTCGGTGGTGATCTGCACTCCGGAGGTGAGATGTTCTGCGGTGCAGTGCAAATCTCCGCGGTAGTGGCAGTGAATTGCCGTCATTGGCTATCTCCACGATCGATGGGCTGTCCTGAGTGGGCCGTACGGGGTGATCTGGCGGCATCGTCGCCACCTCTTCCTTGACATTGAATTTGGTCTAAACCTGCGGACAGGAAAATCAAGGGGTGCTTCACCGTTCTTGTCTGTCTGTGTCTTTAAGGCCGGCTCTGGGCTTGCTGTCTGAAGCTTTAGGCGTTGCTGTCTGGTGTTGATGTCGCCATCGCTCAGAGGGAGGCAAAATGAGCTGAATTGTCAAGGTAGTTGGGGTGCTGAGAATGCTTGGCAATATCGTTTCCTTCATGCAGAATATTGCAAATTGATCAGGTATCTACGGGCGTGAATCAGTTGCTTGCCAGGATCTTTCGCAAAGCAAGCTCGATCGCTCAGACGTTGTCTAATCGGCGGCTACTAGGGGAGTCAAAATATCAGCCTCGCAGCCTTAACCTTCCGCTGGGTGATCGAGGAGCTGCTCCAAAGCCATTAAATGAGTCGGCTCGACTTGATTCGGTTACCGGGCTGAATCAGGCCAACGCTGAACATCAGCCTGAACTGGTGGCCTTGAGGAATGCCGCGCGATCGTTGCTGCAGATGCCAGTCGCTTTCATCGGATTTATTGAAGATGAAACGCAACGCTTGTTGACGGTGTCCATTGTCCCTCGCGCTGATGAAGGTTTGGCGCCGATGGATTTCAAAGAAATGCTCACCCCAAGGGTCTGCTCCATTTGTCAATACACCATCATGGAATCTGACCATCTTGTGATTCCAGATCTCCCGGCGTTTTTGGAACATGGTGATGGTGCCAGTTATCCGGAAGAGTTTTTGCAGCAGGCCAAACAAGTTGGTGGTTATCCCATTCCTTGGCCTGATGGTGATGGTGGCATCACATTGAAGCCGGCACTCTTTTATGCCGGGGCAACGATTCGAACCTCTCAAGGAATGCACGTCGGCACTTTCTGTGTTGTGGATGTGGTACTGAGGCCGGACTTTGGTGTGCGTGAGATAGAGATCCTTGAAAACCTGGCTGCACAGGCGGCTGAGTATTTGGAAGAACGGGCCCTGTTGCGTAGGCCTGCCAATTTCCAGTTGCTGCAACAGGCCAATCGCATCTCCGCATCCTCTGTGGCTGCCAATGGAGCCGCTGAGGAGGAATTTGATGCTGTGGTGATGGGTGGTGGCCCCGCTGGCCTCACCGCTGCCTGCCGGCTCTCCTTTCAGGGTTTGCAGGTGGCGCTGGTGGAGCCAAAACAGAGTTTCGGTTCGCCCACGGGGGTCAGCAGCAAGGTTCTGCGTGAGGTGGCGATGGACCACGGCTCATACATCCAGTGGTCGGAGGTGGTCAAGATTCGCGATTTAATCGCGGCTAAGGATGCTCAGCGGGTGTCCAAACAGTTGCAGCGCTACGGCGTGCGGCACTTTCAGGGTTCCGGTGAAATCAAGGGGGAGAACGCGGCTGGTCAGACCACGGTGATGGTCCGCTATGGCGACAACCATGTTGCGGAGCTGAAGGCCAAGACCGTGGTGCTCTCCACTGGTTCTAAGGCCCGCCGACTGCCTGGGATCCCTTTTGATCAGCCAGGGTTTTATGACTCCGACTCGATCGGCTCGTTGCTCCAGAAACCGACGAGCCTCTTTGTGCAGGGAACCGGAATCATTGCGTTGGAGTACGCCACCATCTTTGCGGCGATGGGCGTTCGAGTTTGTGTTGCTGCCCGCGGTGCGCGGGCAGATCTGCTGCCGATGCTGGATGTCTCTCTGCGCGAGGCATTGATTAGTGATCTGGAGGCCAACGGCGTTGAGATCCTCTACGAGACCAAGGTCACTGGCTGGAACAGCAGCGACGCGGGTCCCACCGTGCAATTGGAGATGTCAGGTGTTGCCGTCGATCGCTCCTTTGGTGCTGTGTTGTCAGCTGTTGGCAGGGAGCCCACCACGAAGAACTTGGGAATGGAACGCCTGCTCAGTGAGGACGATGGCGCCAAACTCAACAAGCTGCCGATGCTGGAGAATCAGCAGCTCGATACCGCCAAGGGATCGATTTATGCCATTGGTGATGTCTCTGGAACGGGTCTGGCTTGCAAGGCCGTGATGCAGGCTCAGGGCTTGGTGGATCATGTGCTGCCGTCTCTGTTTTTGAAGCCCCAGAGCCCCCGCTCCACCACGCCTGCGGCTGGCCATGCAGTCAGCCCATCCATCATCTGGGCTATTCCCGAATTGGCTTTCGTCGGTCAGTCGGAGTCCGAGGCCACCGAGAGCCTGAGTGCCGCTGAAGTGTTCTCAGTGCAGGCTCGCTTTGCCGAAACGATTCGAGGACGCCTGAAATCACTGCCTGAGTCGTTTTTCCTCAAGCTCGTCTGTCTGCGCCAGGACGGTCGCATTCTTGGTGTGCATGTCTATGGAGAAGGCGCATCTGAGTTGATCCATCTGGGCTCATCGCTAGTGGCCAACGGCAACAGTGTGTTTGATCTGCAGTACAAGGCCTTCCCCGCCGTCACCTTGCACGAGGTGTATCGCAATGCCGCGATGCTGGCGATTGACACCCTCTCAGGCCTCGCCCTCAAGGCCGAATCAGGCGCGCTTCAGGAAGCCGGGTAACTGAGGCGTACGTAGCCGGATCATTTGACCAGCCCCATCTTCTACGGCCTCNAGNGGAAGATTCGGGCCCCTCCAGCTGCCGCCGCTGTCTTCTGCTGGGATTTCCTCCTCGCGCGGCTGGATCACATAGGGCTCAGCCAGTGACCAGCTGCGGGCGTAGCCCATCAACAACGGATCAGCTGGGGCAAACACAAACGAGGCGCGCCTTGGCACGGGCTCATTGCTGGCTAGTTCGGGGGTCATGCGAACCGCACGCGTGATGCCCTGCAGAAAACGGCTGCGGGTCACCACGGTGGTGAGATAGGCCACTACCCGCAGCCGCGGTGCATCAAAGCCCTCAGCGCACATATCGATGCTCACCAGCCAGTCGGCATCGCCGCTCTGGAAACCATTGAGACGAGACGCTGCCGCCGGGTCCTGGGAGTGCACCAGATCCACACGGTTGCCATCCTCTTGCAGCAGTTGCGTGATGGCCTGGGCGTGGTCGATGTCACGGGCAATCACCAGCCCAGCCGCCTGCGGGTGCTGTAGCCGCACCTTCTTCAGCTGGCGCTGGGCTCGCAGCAGCAGCTGTTGGCTGATGCTGCTGCTGTCGTTGAGCTGGATGGCGCGGCGTAGGTTGCGGGCTCGCCAGCTTTCGCGGGTTTCCGCCGATAGGGGTGAGACATCACGATCGGGGATGCCCTCGCGGCTGTGCTCCACCCAGCCGTCCTGAAAGCGGAATTCCAGCGGCCGCACATCTCCTTCCGCGATCAGATCGCGGGGCTCGACGGTGAGATCGGGACAGATCTGCTCCACCACCGCCCCGCCTTCTTGGCGCACGCGCAGGCGCCTTGCGGCGCAGAAAGCCAGATTGTCGGCGCGAAAGGGGGTGCCGGTCAGGCCCATGCGTAGCTGGCAGCGGCCGGTGAGATCCAGAAAGGTCTGCCCCCAGGCCGTGCTCTCCGGTGCCTCGGGATCGACCCCGAGGTGATGAGCCTCATCAGCGATGGCCAGGCAACCCATGGGTTGCCAGCGTTCAAGATTGCTCAGCAGCAGCTCTAGCTGTCGCCCGGCACCTTGGTAGGTGACCAGGAGTCCTTGGGCCTCCTCAACCTGCTGGCTGCTGCAGGGCCATTCATGCAGGCGCAGCTCCAGGCGCTTCGCTGCTTTCTGCCATTGCTCTTGGATTGAGGTGCGATGGCAGAAGACCAGAAAACGCTCCAGTCGACCTTCCTGCTGCATCGCTCGGAAGGCCAACAGGGCTCCCAGGGTCTTACCGGCCCCAGGACCTGCAAACACCAGAAGATCGCGCTCATGCTCGAGGTTCCGCTCCAGTCGGCGGCGCAGCAATTGAATTAGCTGTTGCTGCCACTGCCGTGGACGGATCGGCGAGACGGCGGGCATCCCGGGCAGGTCATAGGAGAGCGAGGTGATGGCGCCTGCTGCAGTGGACGCGCCGTTCTAGCGCCGCTGGCGGCTGCCGCCAGCATCGGAGTCCTGTTGATGCCTACGGATGGGGCGCCCCCTGGATTTTTTGGCCCGTCTTTGTCTGGCGATGGTCTTTGTCCAGTCGATTCCAGGCATGATCAGCGGCTTTGAAGCCACAGCAGCTGCGATCACGGCTAAGGGGCTGCCCGAGGCGCCATGGCTGCTCGGGGCTGCTATCGCCTTAATGGCGCTTGGTTCACTGCAGCTGTTGCTGGGGCGCAATCTTCAGCTGGCAGCAATTTNTCTTTTGGTGTTTCTGATNNCGACCACNNTGANCTTTCATCTGGATCTGAGCCNGATGNCTGAGCNCATTGCGCTTCNTNAAAAANNNGGCAATCGTCGNTGGNTTGNTGTTGNTCCTCAGNCGCCNTCAGAGCAACTGACCCAGCATCACGGCGGCAACAGCAGAGAAAACGGTGATGCCAAGAGCCGTCAGGGGGTTTTGGCCTTGGGCCACGGCCACACTGGTAATCACCCCAGCGCCGATAGCGGCGACAGCCAGCTGCTGAGTCAGTTCCTCGGTGCGGGTCGGGGGCAGCTGCACAATGCTCNCAAAGGCTGCGCTGAACGTAGGAAGGGGGCTTGGCCCGGANTGAACAGAAGGCTGAGTTTGTTACGCCGCAGGGAATTTCTTTACGTAGCGCAATCTCTTGGGCTCAGCGCGCNGGGCGGGCTCGGCCCTCGCTNGCCCACTTNTGCAATGCCTCCAGTTGCTCGCGGGCGGTGCGGCTGAGCGGCACCAAATCAGCTGCGGCACCNATGAGATCCGGCTCGGAGAATTCACGTCCTTCACTGAAGGCNTGCAGCATCGCTTCCAGTACCACCTGCTCGAGCTCAGCGCCGGAGAAGCCTGCGGTGCGATCNACCAAAGTGTCGAGCGGTAATTGGTTGCTGGGCCTGCGTTTGCGCAGGTGCAGCTGAAGGATCTCGCGNCGCTCGTTGGCATCGGGCAGATCGAGCACGAAGATTTCGTCAAAGCGGCCTTTNCGNAGCAGCTCCGGCGGCAGCTGATCGATCGCATTGGCGGTGGCCATNACAAACACCGGGCTGTCCTTTTCCGCCATCCAGGTCAGCAGGGTGGCCAGGACCCGCTGNCCAGTCCCCCCATCGCTGCGGCCATCAAGGCTGAAGCCCTTATCGATCTCATCAATCCAGAGGATGCACGGTGCCATGGCCTCGGCGGTGCCGATCATGTCCCGGGTGCGCGCTTCACTGGCTCCCACCAGCCCCGCGAAGAGGCGTCCCAGATCCAGCCGCAACAGCGGCATGCCCCAGCTGTGGGCGATGGCTNTAGCGGTGAGGGATTTGCCGGTNCCCTGGGGGCCGACGAGCAGAACACCACGTGGGTGAGGCAGCCCGTAGGCATGGGCTTCNGCGCTGAAGGCCAGCCTGCGACGGTCCAACCAGCTTTTGAGCTGATTCATTCCGCCGATCTCACTGGGATCNGCGGCGGTNGGGCAGTACTCGAGCAGGTCACTGCGACCAAGGGCCAACCGTTTTTCCTCCAGNACGTCATCGAGATCAGCCGCATCAAGGCGGCCATGGCGGGCCAGGGCCCTTGCGGCCAGCTGGCGGATNCGCTGTTCGCTNAGGCCGCGGCAGCTGGTGACCAGCAGCTCAAGCGGTTCGCCGCTCAAGGGACTGCCTGCAGCCATGGCAATGCCGGCCAANAGCTCGCGGATCTCTTCCTCTGCAGGCAGCGGNAGGGCTAGAACCGCNACNGAGCTCTCCAGTTCCCGCGGCAGAGTCGGATCGGGGGCGGAGATCACCAGGGTGTGAGGTNGCTGGCGTAGTTCGCTGGCCAGGTTGCGCAGCCGCCGGCAGATGGCCGGGTCTTCNGCATAGCGATGGAAATCCAGCAGCAGCAGGATGGCCGGCTGGTCCTGAGGCAANAGCTGCAGGCTGTCGAGGGCGACNAGCGGCTGACGNGCAGCGGCTCCTGTGTGATTGGGCAGACCCTGAAGACCACTGACGAAATCCCAACGCAGCAGAGGACGCTGATTCAGTCGCTGNGCCACAGAGCCGAGCAGCCGGATCAGTCGCTCCTCCTCCTGCTGGTGNACCCAGAGGATCGATGTGCGGCTGCGGATCAGNAGATCCAGTTGATCGACCCAGCTCTGCATTACAGCTCCTGCTGGTCCTGGCGTAGCTGNAGCAGCGAGGCCCAGCGNGGATCGATNCCAGCGCCAGCGGCTTCAGNGCAGGGCTCCTCCGGCTCAATCAGGCCAGGGCAGTCNTCNCAGCAGAGTCGCTTCAGGGGCAGCTGAAGGTTGAGCTGCTCGAACAGCCAGTGCTCCGGGTCAAAGCGACCGGAGGGNTCGATGCTCTCCATCGCTTCTTGGCCATCACAGCTGGCGCTCTTCAGTTCAATGTCGAGGGGATCGCNGTTGCTCCTNAGGGCAATGGATTCCTCCACTGCAGCGCTGAGNTGATGGGGGAAGGGCTTGAGGCAGCGGTCGCAGGTCAATTCCACAATGGTGNCGGCCTCGGCGCAGACCCAGAGGTCATCCTCGCGGTGGGTGGCCTCAACCCAGCCCCGCACTGGCTCGAGGCTGTTGAGTTCAGCCAAGGATTGGTTTACGTCCCAGTGCTTGCCATCTCCCAGCTGCCGCAGCTCCTGCAGAGCGATCGGGNGCATCACCGTTTGCCTTTGGGCTCAAACGGCAGCCGTTCGCTGGCTACCGCTGTGGCATTGGCCGTCACGGTCTGTTTGGACAGCTGTTGATCAAGGATNGTCTGCAGGTTGTCGGGCAGCGGTTCCCGAATCAGCAGGAAGGTCTGGCCAGCCTGGAAGATGTTGGCGATCACCATGTAGAGCAGCACACCAGCAGGCAGAGGGAAGAAGAGGAACATGCCGGTGATCATCACGGGTGTGATGCGGTTGGCTGTCGCTTGCTGGGGGTTNGCTGGCATGCCCCAGCCCGAGAGGATCTGGGAGAGGAAGAGNGTCAGACCGAAGCCTCCCACCANGATGGCGATGTCCCAGTTCACGGTGCCTTCTGTCATGAAGCCCACCTGACCNAGGGCCCGTATGAACAGGAAGCCACTGCGGGCTGCCAGTCCGGGGATNTTCAGTTCGACAGTGGCATCACCAGGGGCTAAGGCNTTGACGGAGCCATCAGCTGCGACGCTCACCACCCCGTCTCCNTTGGTGACNGTCCACTTCGGAGTCAGGTCAAAGCTGGGATTGATGCGTTTCTCGATTGCATCGAGGCTCTCNCCGCTCTTGGATGCCAGTTGAACCTNGGTGGTCTCTCCCACGCCNAGGCGGTTGCCTCCAGGCAGNGATGCAATCAGAGGNACGTGATCTTGCTCGGTGAAGAAGATCGAGTGGCTGGCGCTGTTGAACGGCTTGATCTCGACAGCTGCAACCTCATCAACAGGAACCACCTTGAGATTGATGTTGTANGGCACATCCGCGAAGGGTGAACCGCGCAGCGTCGCAAACAGNGCAAAGAGGATCGGCATCTGCACNAGCAGGGGCAGACAGCCCGCCAGAGGGCTGCCGAACTCCTTCATCAGCTTGCCCATCTCCTCCTGCTGCTTGGCCGGGTTGCTGCCGTATTTGCTGCGAATCTCGGCCTGGCGCTGCTGCATCACCGGCTGGGCGATGCGCATGCGGCGGGCGTTGCGGATCGAGCCTGCACTNAGCGGGAANAGNGCCAGACGGATGACCACCGTCAAGGCAATGATCGCCAGCCCGTAACTGGGCACCAATCCATAGAAGAAATCCAGGATGGGCAGCAGGATGTTGTCGGAGATGTAGCCGATCACGGCGNTNNCCCTTGATGTGAGTGAGTGTGCCTGANCGNGGTNAGCTNTTGGTGCTGCTGGCGAAACCAGCGGAGGTGNTCTTGGCTNTCTCGCTGCCNCCCATGCGCTCTTCGATATAAGCCTTCATCTCGCGATAGCGCGGGACTGCGCGCATCTCCAGGCGGGCCCCATCACTGAGCACCAGCACCATGTCCCCCCAGAAGCCAAAACCGCGGGCCACCGAGCGGACCTCTTTGATCTGCGCATAGATCACCTGGCTGCGGTCACGACCCAACCAGCCGCCACTCACCGAGACGCGCCGGCTGGTGACCTTAAAGCGGAGCCAGAGGGCTCGGACGATGCCCCCGATGGCAAAGGGGATGCCGATCAGGGTCAGTCCGAAGATCAGATTCAGGATCAGGTCACCGCGGGCCGGGCCCCCCTCGTAATACACCTCTTCATTGCGGGTGGTGGGGGTTCCCGTCATCGATGAGTCCTGCCTGCTGAAGTAATCCGTTCCATTCTCTCAGTAATCCGTCATCACCGAGGGCTGCAGCATCAGGTTTGAGGCTCAGTAGCAGCCAACTTGGGGTGAGATCAGCCCGAATTCGACCGGTCTTTGGATGACAGTTTTGAACAAAGTTGTCGTGCAGCCGCCGCCGCAGCCGATTGCGCACCACGGCCCTCTTGCTGACCTTGCTGCTGATAACAACCGCAAAACGCAGTGATTCAGGTTCCCTGGTGCTTGGCCTGAGCAGTTCAGGTGCTGCCGGCGCGACCCGAAGCAGGAGAACGCCAAGATGGATACGGCGTCCTCGCTTGTAGAGGTAGTCAAAGACCCCTCGGCCCCGCAGTCGATGCCGTTGCGGCAGAACCACAGCCGATAATCAGCAGCAGTTCAGACTGCCAGACGGGCCCGGCCTCGCTTGCGACGGGTGCGGATCACTCGGCGGCCGGTGTGGGAGCGCATTCGCACCCGGAAGCCGGAGACGCGCTTGCGCTTGCGGCTGGTTCCTTCAAGGGTGCGCTTACTCATTGATCGTCACTTAACTCTGGGCCGATTCTCAATTTTACCAGTGGGCTCAATCGGTCAGTTCCACCACCCAGCTGCCTAGGTAGCCCGCCATCGGGACATCGCCGGGGGCCTGAGCCAGGGCATTGAACTGATACATGCCGCTGTTGAAGGGGTTCGCGACGTACATCACCACACCAATGGCCCGGTCAGGGGGAACGGGGCTCTCGGGGAAGATCTCAATGGTGTTGCCCTCGTCGGTCACCTTGATTTCAGCTGGGATGGTCTCTTTGCACCGAGTGCGCTTGAGCGCACCGCCGATGTCGCAGTACGAGAGACGCACATTCTTGGGGTCGATGTCGGTGTTGAAGTAATCAGGCACTGTCACATCGAGCTTCATGATCGCGGCCTTGCGGTCCTTGCCCTTGAGGATCAAGAAGTAGTTGGCCCACCTGTTCCGCTCGGTGTTGGAGACGAAGTAATAGAGCTTTTTGAAATCTTTGTTGTTGCTCCAGCGGAACTCAAGGCCGGGCGTACCAGCTGAGCTCTGGGCCTTGGCCCGCTGTAGAAGCCCTGCGCCAGCTAGACCGGTTGCCAGCAGGCCGGCGGTGGCCACACCGATCAGGGAACGGGTGCGCAACGGCATTGCTTCGCTATCAAAGATGAAGTGATTCTCAAGAGCCTCTGCTGCTTCACAGGGGGGGCATGGGCCGGCGCTGCAGCTGTCAGTTGTGACCGGATCGGTCCGGACGCAGCCGGGCGGCCGCCCGCAGGTAGGGCTGATGGATGGGCTGGCTCTCGGGCATCCAGGCCTGCACCATCACACGGATGCAACGGGGCAAATCCCCCTCCACCTGCATCTGCTGGCAGTCCAGTAAGGCCACCCCATCCCAGCCTGGTCGGCGCCGGGCGATAGAGGCCGGGAAGATTGCATTGAGATCAGCAGTCACCGAAAAGGTGGCGCTCAGCACAAGGCTTCCCTCTAGGGCGTTGTCGTTAATCAGGGCGTCGAGCAGCTCTTCCACCGCCTCGGCCATGGCCGAGGCGGTATTGGCAAAGGCCGTGGTAGCCCCACGAAGGGCCCGCAGCTTGAGCGGTGCCTGGTTCATGGCCGGAACCACCAAAGCGCTTGGCCGCTGCAACCAAACTGCAGCTGCAGTTCTTGGCGCAGACGCGCCAGTGCGCCGCGCCGTTCCTTGCCCAGCTCTAGCGGCTGGCTGTCCTCCTCGAGTCCCGCCAGTCGCGCTGCTTCGCGGCGAGCCGTATCTTCATCCCCCAGAAGATCCACCAGACCCAGCTCCATGGCTTGGGCCCCGCTGAACACTCGTCCGTCGGCAAAGCTGCGCACAACGTCTTCAGTGAGGCCGCGGCCCTCAGCGACAGCGCTGACGAACTGGCTGTAGCTGCTGTCAATCAGTGCCTGCAGGATGGCTCGTTCTGCATCACCGAGCGGCTTGTCTGGCGAAAGAATGTCCTTGAAGGGTCCGCTCTTGACCGTTTCAAAGCGGATGCCCACTCGCTCCAGCAGCTTTTCAAGGTTGTTGCCGCGCAAAATCACGCCGATCGAGCCGGTGATCGTGCCGGCATTGGCGACCACCCGCTCAGCGGCGCTGCCGACGTACACCCCCCCCGAGGCGGAGATGTTGCCGTAGCTGGCCACCACGTGGCAGCCGCTGCTCCTCAGCCGCATCAGCGCCTGATGAATCTCTTGACTGTCCCCCACCGTGCCGCCTGGGCTGTCGATGCGCAGGAGCAGCGCCGGGAACTTGCGCTCCTCCACTTGGCGCAAGGCCTTCAGTACTCGCCTGCGGCTGGAGCCGGCGATGGGCCCTTCCAGGCTGATGCGCGCGATGCGTTTGCGGCGTTGGCGCTTCAGGGGCCAGACCATGACGGGGGGGCTTTGCTGCGGATCCTATGCAGGGGCCGCAGATCTCATCATTGCGCTCCTTAGGCTCGATGCCCTTTGAGACCATCGCCGTGCCTGTCTCCCTGCGCTGGCTGGCCATGTTGCTCCCATTTGCGTTGTGGGGAACGGCAATGGCGGCCATGAAGCCGCTGCTGCAGGAGATCTCACCCCTGACCCTGGCCTGGCTGCGAATNCTGCCNGCNGCCCTAGTGCTGCTGCCCGCAACGGCGTTACTNGGGCGTCGGCTTCAGGTNGACCGCCGCGANTGGGGCTGGCTGCTGCTGTTTGCCCTTGTGGACGGCACCCTCTTTCACGGTCTGCTTTCAGAGGGGCTTNAGCGCACAGGTGCCGGGCTGGGGTCGGTGCTGATCGACTCCCAGCCCCTGCTAGTGGCCCTGCTGGCCCGCTGGCTNCTGGGGGAAGCGATCAATCCAATCGGTTGGTTGGGGTTGCTGCTGGGACTGTCGGGCATCCTCTGCCTGGGGCTGCCGTTGGGTGCCTTTGAGCACCTCTGGCTGGAGGGTCCCCCCGTGCTCGGCAGACTGCTGCCTGATCCNGGGGCCTTGTTAATGCTGGGCGCCGCTGCCGCCATGGCCAGTGGCACCTTGATNTCACGCTGGGCCTGTCGCCACAGNGATCCGGTGGCGGTGACGGCTTGGCACCTGCTGNTGGGCAGCATTCCGCTTCTACTGCTGAGCTTGGTGGGCCCCCTGTCCGATCCGCTGCGACTGCTGCCGCAGCTCTCTGCTCAGCAATGGGGACTCATGGCCTACGCCAGCCTNTTTGGTACGGCCCTGGCCTATGGACTGTTCTTTTGGTTCGCCA
The DNA here is from genome assembly GCA_002168155.1 of Synechococcus sp. TMED19. Taxonomy (GTDB): domain Bacteria; phylum Cyanobacteriota; class Cyanobacteriia; order PCC-6307; family Cyanobiaceae; genus RCC307. Next base: position 16,304 of record NHBY01000051.1, read on the forward strand.
GCCGCGGAGATCTCACCGGCTTCACCGCCTTGACCTTTCTCACCCCTGTCTTTGCCCTGGCCAGCGGTTTGGTCATGCTGGGTGAGGAGCTTCGCCTGCTGCAATGGCTGGGGGTGGTGCTGGCCCTTGGCTCAGTCCTGCTGATCAATCGCCGGGGTGAGCTGTGGCGGGCCTGAGGCTGCTGGTGGTGAGTACGCCNATGGGGCCCCTTGGCCAGGGTCTTGGTGGTGGTGTGGAGCTCACACTGGAAGCGGTTTTGCGGGGTCTGATCCAATCTGGNCATCAGCTTTCGCTGGTGGCGGCTGAGGGCAGCCAACTAGATCTGCCTGAGCTTGAGCAGCTGTGGCTGGAGGCTGGTGTGCCCCAGCCCAGCTGGCAGCACCAGCCGCGACAGGCGCCAGTNCAGATTCCTGCTGATGGACTACTGCCCCGTTTCTGGCAGCGGGCCCTGGCGGTTCAGCACCGCTTTGATGCAGTGTTGAACCTTGGCTACGACTGGCTTCCCTTCTGGCTAACGGCCTGCTTTGAGACGCCCCTGTTCCACCTGGTGAGCATGGGCAGCGTCAGCGATGCCATGGATGNGGTGATTGAAGCCACCGCCGCCGCNTTCCCTAGNCGCTTGGCCTTTCATACCGCCACCCAAGCGGCGGACTTCANCTTGCCTGCCGTGCCGATCCTGCTGGCCAACGGNTTTGATTTCAGTCGGTACTCCTTCTGCGCTCGCCCGGAACGGCAGCTGGGCTGGGTGGGCCGCATTGCCCCGGAGAAAGGGCTGGAGGATGCGGCGCAAGCAGCTGCCGCCCTGGGCTGGCCGCTGCGGATCTGGGGCCTGCGGGAGGACGAGGCCTATGCCGCATCGGTGGAAGCCTCGGTGCCCCAGGGCACCNTGGAGTGGCGTGGTTTTCTCCCCACAGACCAGTTGCAGGCGGAGCTCGGTCACTGCGCGGCTTTACTCAATACGCCCAAATGGAACGAGGCCTTNGGCAANGTGGTNGTGGAGGCCATGGCNTGCGGTGTGCCNGTGGTGGCTTACCGCCGCGGGGGNCCNGCTGAGCTGATCGATGAGGGCACGACAGGTTGGCTTGCTCCNGTGGATCAGCCCCAGTCCTTGACGGAGCTGTTGCCCAAGGCCTTTGCGCTGGACCGGGCTGCCTGTCGCACTCGAGCAGAGCAGCGCTTCGGGCTGGAGGCCTTTGCCTCNAGGCTGGAGNNCTGGCTGCAACAGCGTTAANNCCAAGNNGCTGTTGGNNNGNTTCNTGGCGNTGGCAACNGGTGAANTCAGCCGTGATCTGCAGAGGGCTGAGGCGTGCTGCGCTCTGTTCCCATCGGTCAGGCCCTAGGCCCGCTATTGCAGCAAGGCCTCAACGGTCTTGGCGGTCGGTTGTGCCCTGATGACGCTCCCGCAGGCCCCTGCATAGTCTGGCGGGCACTCGCAGCTCAGGCCGTGCTCCCAGCCCTGCGCCGCCTCGGCTTGGTGGCGGTGATCGTGCTGCTGGGCAGCGCACTGTTCATCTGGCGGCTCGGCGAGCTGGGCCAGCTCGATGAAACGCCGGCCTTGTTTGCCGCAGCCGGTCGCGCCATGGCCGAGACCGGTGATTGGCTCACACCACGCGTTAACGGCCACCCACGCTTTGACAAACCGGTGCTGATCTACTGGCTGATCGGCGGCTTCACGGTGTTGTTGCCACCCAGCTGGGATCCCCTTGGCAGTTGGGCTTCGACCCTGCCCTCGGCTCTGGCCATGATTGCGCTGATGCTCGCTCTGGCGCTGACGGTGCTGCCGCGCAGCGGTGTCGCCACAGCCCTCGAGGCAGCTCTGGCCTTTGGCCTTTCCCCCTTGATCCTGCTGTGGGGGCGGGCCTCGGTGAGTGATCCGCTTCTCACGGCCTGCGTCGGTCTTGGCCTGCTGGGGCTCTGGCGGAATTACGCCTCGCCGCGTTCACGCTTTCCCTGGCTGCCCTGGGTGCTGCTGGGGCTGGGGGTACTCACGAAAGGACCGGTGGCGCTTGTGATCGCCCTGCCCACCCTGCTGCTATTCGGCTGGTTGCAGCGTGATCTGGCCGGACTGATTCGGGCGTTGCGGCCTCTACCTGGTGTTCTTCTTGCCTTACTGGTGGCGGCCCCCTGGTTTGCACTGGAGCTCTGGAAGGAGGGGCAGCCTTTCCTGGACAGCTTTTTTGGATACCACAACCTGCAGCGCTACACCGCGGTGGTGAACAACCACGCCGGGCCCTGGTGGTACTACGCACCGGTGGTGGTGATCGCCAGCCTGCCATTCACCCCACTGCTCTTGCTTGGATTCAGCACGGAGCTGCGCCGCTGCTGGCCGCGCCGCAGCCTGCAGCCTGAGGCCAGCCTCAACCGATTCGCCTTGGCTTGGTTGCTGGTGGTGGTGCTGTTCTTCTCGCTCTCGGCGACCAAGCTGGCTAGTTACTTGTTGCCGGGGTTGCCGGCGATGGGACTGTTGGTGGCCCTGGCTGATGCTCCTGCTTCGTGGTTGGCAAGGGCCCGCTGGTGCTGTGTGACCCTTGCGGCGCTGCTGTCGGCCATCTTTTTTGCTGCTTCCCGTTGGGTCCCTCTGATTCAGGATCCCGAGATTCCTGGGTTGGCAGAGGCCCTTCAGGCTTCAGGCACGGTCCGCATCAGTGCTTGGCTGTTTTTGCTCGCTGCCCTCCTGGGTGCGGGCCTGCTGCTGCGGCGAAGGAGTTCAAGGTCTGGGAGCTGGCTGCTTGGCTTGCAGTTGCCCATGGTGGCTTGGCAGGTCCTGGCGCTGATCCCGATCAGCGTGCTGGTGGATCAGCTCCGAGCCGAGCCGCTGCGGGAAATCTCCGCAGTGGTGCGTCAGCAGGTGCGCCCGGGGGAGGCACTGGCGATGGTGGGTATCAACAAGCCCTCGCTTCACTACTACAGCCGTCAGGTGGTGCTCTATGCCGGCAGACCCTCCAGCGGGCTTCTGGATCTTGCTGAACAGCTGCCGCACACCGGCACAGCTCTGGTCGTGATCGATGCCACCACGGCCGCTGAACCGCATTGGCGCGGTGTGCCCCATACCCAACTTGATGCGGAGGGGATCTACCTGCTCTGGCGGGTGCCCCTGAAGGGCATCCAGCAGCGCGGCGCGGCCCTCTCCGCCGCTGGTGTGCGCTCCACCTGGCAGCTCCCGAACCCCGAGCGATACTGAGCCGCGACCTTCCGGCCGGTTGATGTCCGATTCCCCCGCTCTGCTGCCGGTGATCCTCTGCGGCGGCACCGGCACTCGTCTTTGGCCCCTGTCACGTGCCAGTTATCCCAAGCAGTACTGGGCGCTGGCGGACAACAGCGATGAAACGCTGCTGCAGCTCACCCATCGGCGTCTGGAGGGGTTGCCTGGACTGGGCTCGCCGCTGCTGATCTGCAATGAGGACCATCGCTTTGTCGTGGCTGAGCAGATGCGTCAGATCGGGGTGGAGCCCGAGTCGATCCTGCTTGAGCCCATGGGCCGCAATACGGCCCCTGCTGTTTGTGTCGCGGCTCTGCGGGCCACGGCCCGCGGTGATGATCCGCTCCTGCTGGTGCTGGCCGCTGACCACGTGATCCGTCAGCCCGAGGTCTTCCGGCAGGCCATTGCTGCGGGTATCCCCTCGGCGGTCGCAGGGCGCCTGGTCACCTTTGGCATCGTTCCCACCGCCCCGGAGACCGGGTACGGCTACATCGAATCAGCCGAACCACTGCGTGCTGACAGTCCCGTGCCGATTGCCCGTTTTGTCGAGAAGCCTGATCGAGCCGATGCAGAGAAGTTCCTGGCCAGCGGTCGCTTCACCTGGAACAGCGGCATGTTCCTGTTTCGCGCAAGCGCCATGCTCGCTGAACTTGAGCGCCTCTCCCCTGAGGTGGTGAGCTGCTGCCGCTCGGCTATCGAGCACGACACCCCCGACTTGCAGTTCCTTCGCCTTGATCGTGAAGCCTTCGCTAAATGCCCCTCGGTGGCCCTCGATGTGGCGGTGATGGAACGCACGCCACTGGGGGCCGTGTTGCCTCTGCAGGCGGGCTGGAGTGATGTGGGCAGCTGGGGTGCCCTGTGGGAGTCGGCTGAACGTGATGGTGACGGCAATGTGCTGCGCGGCCGGGTGATCAGCCAGGGCTCTCGTAACTGTTACCTGCGCAGTGAGCACCGCCTACTGGTGGGTCTCGGTGTCGAAAATCTGGTCGTGGTCGAGACCGATGACGCTGTCCTGGTGGCCCATCGCGATCGCTCACAGCAGGTGAAGGCCGTGGTCCAGGAGCTCGAGAGCACCGGTGCCTCCGAGGGTCGTGCTCACCGGCGCATCTACCGCCCTTGGGGTCACTACGACGGTGTGGTGGAAGGCCGCCGCTGGCAGGTCAAACGACTGTTGGTTAAAGCCGGTGCTGCCCTCTCGCTGCAGATGCATCACCACCGCGCTGAGCACTGGGTGGTGGTGAGCGGTACTGCGCTGGTGGAGAAGGATGGCGTCGAGGAGCTTGTTGGGGAGAACCAGAGCACCTACATCCCGCTGGGATCCCAGCACCGCCTCACCAATCCCGGCAAGATCCCGGTCGAACTGATCGAGGTGCAGAGCGGCCCCTACCTCGGGGAAGACGACATCGTCCGTTTTGAAGATGCCTACGGTCGCTCCACCGCCTTCGCCAGGCATCAAACGGTTTAAGCCCCAGAAGCGGACTGGCATGATCAGTGCCATGCCCGCCCATCTTGCGTTCCGTGCCTGAGTCCGCAGGATTTGTGGCCGCGGCATCCACTTTCGCCGGCGCCGTCACCCTGGCGGTGTTTGCTTTATCGCTGGTGCTCTTCATCAGCGGCTGGCTGGCGCCTGAGATCACTGGTCTGTTGGCGGTTGCCTTGCTGGTGAGCTTCGGGGTGCTGGAGCCCCAGCAAGCGGTTCAGGGCTTCGGCACCCCGGCACTGATCACGCTGATGGGCCTGTTTGCGCTCTCTGCTGGCTTGTTTCGCAGTGGTGGGGTGGACCGGCTGCGCGCCCTGGTGGGTTCGGAGATGATCCGGACCCCCAGGCGCATGATCATGCTGTTGGTGGCGGTGGTTTCGCCGCTCTCGGGCTTTATTCCCAACACACCGATCGTGGCCACACTGTTGCCGGTGGTGGAGAACTGGTGCCAGCGCCGTGGCGTCTCCCCTTCCAAAGTGATGCTGCCGCTGTCGTTTGCGGTGGTGATCGGCGGCACCATCACCCTGTTGGGGACTTCCACCAATTTGCTGGCCAGTGATGTCAGCCGCCAGCTGGGTTATGGCGCCATCAACCTGTTTGATTTCACGCCGATTGGGCTGCCCCTCTGGCTGATGGGGGCCCTTTACATGGTGCTGGTCGGTGATCGTCTGCTGCCCGATCGCGGACAGGACGACAACCTGATGGCCAGCATGACCCGCCAGGGTTATTTCACCGATGTGCTGATTCCGGCTGGCTCTGAGCTGGTGGGCCAGTCGTTGCACAACAGTCGTCTGCAGCGCCGTTTCGATGTCGATGTGCTTGAGCTGCACCGTGAAACGCAGAGTTTCAGTGCACCTCTGGCGGATCTGACCCTGCAGGCCGGTGATCGCATGCTGCTGCGGTGCCGCCGGGAGGATCTGCTGCGGCTGCAGCAGGAGCACACCATCACCCTGGCGCCGGTGTGGGTCAAACCGGGGGAACAGCCCGGTGAGATGCCTAGTGGGCACACCATGCGGCTCGTGGAGGTGCTGCTGCCAGCCGGCTCGAGCATCGCCGGCAGCAGCGTGCGGGAACTGCGCTTTCGCCAGCGTTACAACGCCACTTTGGTGGCGGTCCGCCGAGGCCGCGAGGTGATCCGCGATCTGCTCGGGCGAGTCGTGCTCCACGCCGGGGATGTCCTGTTGATTCAGGCCCCGATCGACACCATCCGCGGTTTGCAGAACCGCAATGACCTGGTGCTGCTCGATGAGCTGGAGAAGGATCTACCCACCACCAGCCGTAAGGGGGTGGCCCTGGTGATCTCAGCGCTGGTGATCCTGCTGCCGATGCTGGGTCTGCTGGATCTGATGGCGTCAGTGCTGCTGGGAGTGGTGCTGATGGTGATCACCGGCTGCCTGCGGGCTGGGGAGGTGCAGCGCGCCATCCGCTGGGATGTGATCCTTCTGCTGGGCTCGATTTTCTGCTTCAGCGTGGCGATGCAGAACACCGGTCTGGCCAAGGGCATGGCGGTTGATCTGCTGCAGTCACTGCAGGGCTGGCCGGCCTATGGGGTATTGATGGCGGTCTTTCTGCTGGCGCAGCTGTTCACTGAAACACTCACCAATGGCGCCACGGTGGTGCTGCTGATGCCGATTGCCACCGAGCTGGCCAAGGGGTTGGGGCTGCCGCCGCTGGCTTTCATCTACGCGATCATCTTTGCGGCAAGCCTCAGCTTCCTCACCCCCATCGGGTACCAGTGCAACTTGATGGTGATGGGCCCAGGGCGATACCGCTTCTATGACATGACCCGTTATGGGGCGCCGCTCACCATCGCCTTGACGCTGGTCACGCCCTGGTTGATTTGCCGTCACTTTGGTCTTTAGAGCGCTCTTCAGCGTTCTCGTTGCTCTCCTCGGCGCTCCACCCCGGAGGTGGGGCAAAGACGCTGCTGTCCTGTCTCAGGCAGAGGGCACAGCGGGCCCACCGCTCCAGTTCACCGACCGGTGTCGGTGCGAGGCAGGCGGGGCAGATGGCCATTCCAGCGCTCTGACGGCTGGGGTGCTGCTTCCAGTTGCGCTCCAGTTCCTGACTGAAGGGTTCCACCGCAGCAGGCAGGTCTTGCTGCACGAATTGCAGGCTCTGCACCGGAAAGCCGCGGCTCTGCAGCACGGCCAGTAGCTGGTGACGGCTGTAGCGCAGGGCCTGCAGCCACTGGGGCTGAGCGGCTCCGATGACCAGCGTGCGGCCGCGTAACTCCAGCGGGCGACAGTGGGGGGCCAGCTGGGGTCCAGCGAGCTGCGGCCACGCCTGCCACAGGGCTCCAAGGTTGCCCTGTTGCTGCCACTGGCCCTGGAGATCTCCGAGGCACTGCTGCAGGGGGCGAGCTGGTGTCCGCGGTTTGGGACGCTGCACAGGACTCATCGCGACAAGCTAGCTAGGGTCACTGCGGTGTTTTTGACTTGGGGCCATGGGGTTATTCGATCGCGTTGGCCGTCTGTTCCGCGCCAATTTGAACGATCTGGTCAGCCGTGCTGAGGACCCCGCCAAGATCCTCGAGCAGTCGGTGGCGGACATGCAGTCCGACCTGGTCAAGCTGCGCCAGGCCGTGGCTACGGCCATCGCCAGTCAGAAACGCATCCAGAACCAGGCTGAGCAGGCTCAAACCCAGGCCCAGACCTGGTACCAAAGGGCTGAGCTGGCCCTCAAGAAAGGTGAGGACGACCTGGCCAAAGAGGCCCTCAGCCGTCGCAAGACTTATCAGGAGACCGCCACAGCGCTGAACACCCAGCTGAGCACCCAGGCCGGCCAGGTGGAGATGCTCAAGAAAAACCTGTTGGCCCTCGAGGGCAAGATCGCCGAGGCCCGAACCAAGAAGGACATGCTTAAGGCTCGGGCTCAGGCGGCCAAGGCCCAGGAGCAGCTTCAGGGCGCTGTGGGTGGCATGAGCACCGATTCCTCGATGGCGGCTTTCGAGCGCATGGAGGACAAAGTGCAGGCGATGGAAGCCCGTGGTCAGGCCGCTGCGGAAATTGCCGGCGCTGACCTCGACAGCCGCTTCCAGGCGCTGGAGGCCGGAGATGATGTCGATGCTGAACTTGAGGCCCTTAAGGCCAGCCTCAACCCCACACCGGTGGCTCTGCCCGATGAGGCCCGCAAGCCTGAGCTCAAGCCAGCGGAACAGGCTGAGGTGGATCAGGAGCTGGAGCAGCTCAAGCGCTCTATCGACAAGCTCTGATCAGGTGCCTCTGCTTCCTAGGATCCTTTTAGATCTGCCTGTGCCGTGACCGTTCACACCCTGACGGATGCCAATTTTGAGGCTGAGGTGATGGCCCACTCTGGCCTGGTTCTGGTGGATGTCTGGGCTAGCTGGTGTGGCCCCTGCCGGTTGATGGCACCGCTGATGACCTGGGCCGCTGATACCTATGGCGACGCTCTCAAGGTGGGAAAACTTGAGGCTGATCCCAATCCGGCGGTGCGTGATCGTCTCAAGGTGCAGGGCCTGCCGGCGCTGATCTTGATGCGCGATGGCAAGGAGCTGGCTCACCATGAGGGCGCCATGGCCCAGCCCCAGCTCAAGGCCTTCCTGGATGCCCATCTCTGAGCGGCTGCAGCAGCTCGGTTCTGGAGTCTTTGCCCGAGTTGATGACAGCAAGCGCGACTACTGCCGCTCGGAGTCAGCAACCCAGCTGCCCCTGATCGATCTGTCTCTAGGCAGTCCGGATTTGCCGCCACCACCTGTTGCCCTCGAGGCCATGGCCGCGGCGCTGCAGAGACCCGCCAGCAGCAGTTACTGCCTTCATGCGGCAACCGCACCATTTCGTGAGGCCGTGGCCGGTTGGGTGCAACGTCGCTTTGGTGTCGCGGTTGATCCGCAGCGGGAGGTATTGCTGCTGGTTGGCTCCCAGGAGGGGACAGCTCACCTGCCCCTGGCGGTTCTGAACCCCGGGGAACGGGCGCTGGTGCTTGATCCCTGCTATCCAAGCCATGCCGGCGGGGTGTTGCTGGCCGGGGCCTTGCCCCAGCCACTCCCGTTACGTGCAGCTGATGGCTGGCGGCCTGTGTTTGAGCAGTTGAGCGCCGAACAGCAGAGCCAGTTGCGGTTGCTGGTGCTGGGCTATCCCCATAACCCCACCGCCACCACCGGTTGCCAGGACTGGGTTGATGAAGCCCTCGCCTTGGCACGTCGTTGCGGTGCGGTGCTGGCCCATGACAATCCCTACGTCGATCTGGTTCTGGAGGGAGAGGCGCCAGCGCTGTTGCGAAGCCCTGGCTGGCGCAGCCACGGGATCGAATTCTTCTCGCTTTCCAAAGGCTGGGGGCTGGCCGGATTTCGCCTGGCCTTCGCGGTGGGTGCTCCTCACCTGATCGAAGCCTTGGCCAAGGTCAAGGGGGTGGTGGATTTCAATCAGTCCCTGGCGCTGCAGGCCGGTGCAATCGCTGCCCTGGAGCAAGCTATGGACTGGCCGGCCCGTCTGCTGGAGCAGTACCGCCAACGCCATGATCTGATGCAACGCAGCCTGCAGTCGGTCGGCTGGGAGGTGCCCAGCAGCAGCATGGCGCTCTACCAGTGGCTGCCCCTGCCTGAACCGCTAAGACCCTTTGGCAGCGAAGCAGCTGCTCGTTGGTTACTGGAGCGCAGCGGGGTGGCATTGACGCCCGGTGTGGGCTTTGGCGCCGCTGGCGAGGGTTGGCTGAGGCTGGCTTTGGTCAGCGGTGCTGAGACGTTGCAAACGGCCAGTGAGCGATTGGGGCAGGCGCTGGGGCAGGCGCAATTCTGAAATTTATGTCTAGGAATGAAAACGTTGAGACTCTCTTTGCGCAGTCTTGAAGCAAGACGCACGTGTCGCGCGTGCACCGCTCTCCCCGTCATGAACCTCTGGAGCCCCTGGATGGACCCTGCCTCCAACAGCATGCGGGGTGTCAGTCCTGAGCGTTATGCCCTGGCTGCGGGCCCTGAGGGTGAGTACTTCACCCTCGGTGAGGGCGACTCCATCGAGATCGTGGATTCCGTCCGTGACGCCTTCACCTTCAGCACCCACGAGAAGGCGATCGCCACTGCCCGCTCCATGGCAGTGGTGCTGCGCCGTCCCGTTGACGTGATCAAGCTGCTTTGAGTTCTGGTGGTCGCCTTCTTGCCCTTGCAGGGGGCGACCTGCAGCTGCCCTGGCGTCTGCGCGTGGTGCCGGTCTGCAGCAGTACAGAGGTGATGCTGAGCCGCTGGTTGAACAGTGGTGCAGCCCCACCGCTGGCTTTGATGGCACGCCAACAGCGTCATGGCCGCGGCCAGTACGGACGCCACTGGCAGGCGCCTGTGGGTGGCCTCTGGCTCAGTGCCGCCCTGCCATGGGATGGCCCAGCCCCGACTGAGGATCCAAGCCAGTTGCCCTTACTCGTCGCCACGGCCCTGGCTGCTGAGTTGGCGCCTCTGGCTGAGGTCTCTGGGGCTGCCCCGTTGCGGATCAAGGCCCCTAACGACCTGATGGTGGGCCAGCGCAAGCTGGCTGGCATGCTGACCTCCGCGGTGTGGCGCGGTGGGGCTTTGCAGCAGCTGCGAGTGGGAATCGGCCTGAATGGTCGCCATCCCATCCGCCCCCCTGGTATCACCATGGAGCAGTGGCTGGGATGCCGCGCTCCCCCCTGGCCACGACTGGCTCTGATCGGGCTGCGGGCCTTGGAGCGGCTGGCCTGCAGGGCCGACTGCTGAGACACTGAGCGCCACTGCTGAGTGATGCGCTGGTTGTTCTGCCGCTGCTGCTGTGGATCACTGCCCTGGGGCAGCTGCCCGGTGGTGTTTTGGATCGCTCGCTCGATGCGCTTGAGCGAGATCAGATCATCACGCCATCTGAGCGACGGCAGCTCGAGCGTGGCCGTCTGCCGTCGCTGGAAGGGCGGCAGGCCCCAAGGTCTCCGGCTCTGGTGAAGCTCTGTCAGCGCGGCGATGGGGCAGTTAATCAGCGCGAATGCTCCAGCCCCGGTTTCCGCTACAGCCCTGAAGGCCTGCCGCTCCCTCCGCTGAGCGTGCCTGTGAATGCCTTGCTTTCAGGCGCCAGTGGCAGCTTTTCGCTGCGCGATGTGCTCCGCATCACACCCAGGCCTGCGCCCCTGGCTGGTAACGGCAACCGTTCACTGCTCTTCCCCTTGATTGGTTCAGCCATTCCCAGCAGCGGGTTTGGCTGGCGATTGCACCCGATCCTCGGCAGCTTGATGCTTCATGCCGGCCGTGACCTGGCCGCCCCGGAAGGCACTCCGGTGGTGGCGGCCCTCGATGGTGAGGTGATCACCTCAGGACTGGCCGGTGGCTATGGGCTGGCCGTAATGCTTGAGCATCCCCTGCCCCAAAGGCAGCGCACCCTCTACGGCCATCTCTCGGAGCTCTTTGTTGAGCCGGGTGAATCCGTCCGCCAAGGGGAGGTGATCGGTCGAGTGGGCAGCACTGGCCTGAGCACCGGTCCCCATCTGCATTTCGAGCTGCGCCGGCCCGAGGCTCGTGGCTGGGTGGCGGTCGACCCTGGTGAGCTCACGACCGCAGCGGGGGGACCCACTGAGCAGGATCCGGTTGGTGTGTTGATTGCAGAACTACTGCGAGGACTGAAGCGGAAGCCTTGAATTCAGCTGTTAGGAGCGCTGCCGGCGCGTTGCAGCACCAGTTGCGTCCCGCTGACCAGGTCCATGGTTTTGCTCTCCTTGATCGGAGCCTCTAGCCAGGCCTAGGCAAACATTTCAGCCCTGTAGTGCCCCTTCTGCACCGGATGACAAAGCTCAGGTGGCGATGCGTCCATCGCGGAACAGCAGCACCCTTCCGGCCCGTTCGGCCACGTCGTGCTCGTGGGTCACAAGCACCACGGTCATGCCATCTCCATTGAGCTGGTCGAAGATCTCCAGCACATCGCGGGTGGTCTCTGAATCCAGTGCTCCGGTGGGTTCATCGGCCAAAAGCAGGGCCGGACGGTTGATGATCGCCCGGGCAATCGCCACCCGCTGCTGCTGGCCACCACTGAGTTGGTTGGGGCGGTTGCGGAGCCGTTGTCCGAGTCCCACCCGTTGCAGAGCCTCGGTGGCGCGGCGGCGGCGTTCCTCTGCAGGGACGTTGGCATAGATCATTGGCAGCTCCACGTTCTCGAGGGCGGAGAGGTGACCCAGCAGGTGGAACTGCTGAAACACAAAACCAAGACAGCGGTTGCGCAGGCCCGCCAGGTCGTCATCCCCCAGTCCCTCCACCGGTTGGCCTTGGAGCAGATAGCTGCCGCTGCTGGGCCGATCCAGGCAGCCCAGGATGTTCATCGCCGTGCTCTTACCTGAGCCTGAGGCCCCCATCACCGCCAGGTAATCGCCAGCTTCCACGGTGAGGCTGAGGTCGTTGACTGCCCGCACCTCGGTGTCACCAGCGCCGTAGATCTTGTTGATATGGCGCAGCTGCGCCACCGGCGGCGCCCCCATCTCAGCCGGTGGGCAGCTGGGGGCTGCTTGCGACCACCTGACGCAGCAGTGGTGTGCCTTCGACCGCTTCGTTCGCCCAAGTGAACAGGGGGTTGGAGAGCACACCGCCAATGGCGGTTACTAGCAGGCAGAAGACCAGGGCTAGACGCAGGGGTTGAAGCCCGGACAGATTCCAGCTCACTTCCGGGTAGGCCTTGACGACATCTGAGGCCTCTTGGGACTCCTTAACCACCATCATCTTGATCACTGAGATGTAGTAGTAAATCGAGATCACAGAGGTCACCAGACCCACCACCACCAGCAGGTACTGGCCGTCCTGCCAACCGGCGAAGAAAAGGTAGATCTTGCCGAAGAAGCCGAGCATGGGTGGGATGCCGCCCAGTGAGAGCAGGCAGAGGCTCAGCCCCAACGTGATCAGGGGATCTTTTTGGTACAGGCCGGAATAATCCGAGATCCGGTCACTGCCAGTTCTCAGTGAGAACAGGATCACGCAGGCAAAGGCGCCCAGATTCATGAACAGGTAGGCCGCCATATAAAGCACCATTGCGGCGAAACCTTCCTCGGTGCCGCAGACCAGGCCGATCATCACGAAGCCCGCCTGTCCAATCGAGCTGTAGGCCAGCATCCGCTTCATGGAGGTCTGGGCCAGGGCCACCACGTTCCCCAGCACCATGCTCAGCACCGCCAGCACGGTGAAGAGCAACTGCCATTGGGTCTGGAAACTTTCGAAGCAGCCCACCAGCAGGCGCAGGGCCAGAGCAAAACCAGCGGCCTTCGAACCAACGGAAAGGAAGGCCACCACAGGGGTGGGGGAGCCTTCATAGACATCAGGCGTCCACTGGTGGAATGGCACCGCTGAAATCTTGAAGGCGACCGTGGCCAGCACGAACACCAGGGCCAGGGCGCTCAAGGGAGTGGCTGCGCCGGTCTGTAGTGCGGCGGTGATGGCTTCCAGGTTGGTGGAGCCGCCGCTGACGCCATACAGCAGCGATGTGCCGTAGAGAAAAACGGCGGCAGCTGCAGAACCCACCAGCAGATATTTCAGTGCCGCTTCTGAACTGCGGGCATCGCGCTTCATGTAGCCCGCCAACAGGTAGCTGGACACCGAAAGCGTTTCTAAGGCCACAAAGATGGTGACCAGATCAGTGGCCCCGCAGAGGAGCATCGCCCCCACCGTGGCGGCCATGAGGATGGCGGCGTACTCACCAACCGGTGTGCCGCTGCGTTCGACGTAGCGCCAGCTGATCAGCAGGGAAAGCAGCGTCGAGGCGGCTACCACGGCGCGGAAAGCGATGCCGAGCCGGTCGGTAATAAAAGAGGAGAAGAATGCCCCTGCGACCGGCTCGTTCCACTGCAGGGCCAACAGCACCAAGCTGATGCCGAGGCCCAAATAACAGAACGGAGGCACGAACCTAGAAGCTGCCTTCTCGCCTGCAAGATCGGCCAGAAGACAGGCCAGCAGAGCAATCAGGATGGCGGCTTCTGGCGCGATGGCACCGGCGTTGAGCGACTGGGCCAGGCTGTCCATCGATGCGAAGCACAGATTCGTACTAAGCCGGATGGTAGCCGTCTCCCCCTGTCCACTCGGATATACCCTTCAGAACTGGATCCCTCTGCATTCGGCTGCCGCCGCCTGTGTCCAATACCCTCGTCATTGTTGAGAGCCCCACGAAGGCCCGCACGATTCGTGGCTTCTTGCCGCGGACCTTCCGGGTGGAGGCCTCTATGGGGCATGTGCGGGATCTGCCCAACAACGCTGCTGAAATCCCGGCAAGTCATAAGACCGAGAAGTGGGCCAAGACCGGGGTCAACACGGAGAACAACTTCGAGCCCCTCTACGTGGTGCCGAAGGACAAGAAAAAAATCGTCAAAGAGCTCAAGGACGCCCTCAAGAGTGCTGATGAGCTGCTGCTAGCGACCGATGAAGACCGCGAGGGCGAGTCGATTAGTTGGCACCTGCTGCAGCTGCTCAACCCCAAGGTGCCGGTCAAGCGGATGGTGTTCCACGAGATCACCGAGGACGCCATCAAGCGGGCATTGAGCGATACCCGCGAGCTCAACATGGAGCTGGTTCACGCCCAGGAGACCCGCCGCATCCTTGATCGCCTGGTGGGTTATACGGTCTCTCCGCTGCTTTGGAAAAAGGTGGCCTGGGGCCTTTCGGCCGGTCGGGTCCAATCGGTGGCTGTGCGCTTGCTGGTGCAGCGCGAGCGCGCCCGCCGGGCCTTCTGCAGTGGCAGCTACTGGGACCTCAAAGCCCAACTCGAGCACGCTGGTGTCGCTTTTGAAGCCAAGCTCAGCCAGCTCAAGGGGGAGCGCATCGCCACCGGTGCGGACTTCGATGAGAACACCGGTGACATCAAGGTTGGGACCAAGGTTCGGCTGCTCAGTGAGACCGATGCCAAGGGATTGCTGCAGTCCATTGACGGCAAGACCTGGTCGGTGGCCGAGGTGGAGGAGAAGCCCACCACCCGAAAACCAGCACCGCCCTTCACGACCAGCACCCTGCAACAGGAGGCCAACCGCAAATTGCGCCTCTCGGCCCGTGAAGCGATGCGCACCGCCCAGGGGCTCTATGAGCGGGGCTTCATCACCTACATGCGTACCGACTCGGTGCATCTCAGCGAGCAGGCGATCACGGCGTCGCGCAGCTGTGTGGAGGAGAAGTACGGCGCTGATCACCTCAGTCCGCAGCCGCGCCAGTACACGACCAAGAGCCGCAATGCCCAGGAGGCCCACGAGGCCATTCGTCCTGCTGGAGCCAGCTTCCGCACCCCAGCAGAGACCGGTCTCAAGGGACTGGATCTTTCCCTTTATGAGCTGATCTGGAAGCGCACCGTTGCCAGCCAAATGGCCGATGCGCGACTGACCATGGTCAGCGCTCAGATCGATGTGGAAGAGGCCCGTTTCCGCGCCTCCGGCAAACGGATTGATTTCGCTGGTTTCTTCCGCGCCTACGTGGAGGGCAGCGATGACCCCGATGCCGCATTGGAAGGAAAGGAGGTCCTGCTGCCAACGCTGCGTAGTGGCGATCACCCCATCTGCAAGGGCTGCGATGCCCTCGGCCACCAGACCCAGCCACCAGCTCGCTTCAGCGAAGCCGCCCTGGTGAAGATGCTGGAGAAAGAAGGCATTGGTCGGCCCTCCACCTACGCCTCAATCATCGGCACCATCTGCGATCGCGGTTACGCCACCTTGCAGAACAACTCCCTCACGCCGAGTTTCACGGCCTTTGCTGTGACGGCGTTGCTTGAGGAGCACTTCCCGGATCTGGTGGATCCCAGCTTCACGGCGCGCATGGAGGGAACCCTCGATGAAATCTCCAATGGTTCCGCAGAGTGGTTGCCCTACCTCGACACCTTTTTCCGTGGTGAGAAGGGCCTAGAGCAGCAGGTGGCCAAGCGTGAGGGGGATATCGACCCTGTCGCGTCCCGCACCATTGAGCTCGATGGTCTGCCCTGTGTGGTGCGGATCGGTCGCTTTGGTGCCTATCTCGAGGCCAAGCGCCCCGGCGAGGACGGGGAAGAGGAACTGATCAAGGCCACCTTGCCCCAGGACCTCACTCCTGCTGATCTCGATGCGGATCATGCAGAGCTGCTGCTCAAGCAGAAGGCCGATGGCCCCGAGAGCCTTGGGGAGGACCCTGCGACAGGAGAAGCGGTCTACCTGCTCTTTGGTCAGTACGGCCCCTATGTCCAAAGGGGCCAGGCGAGCGAGGAGACCCCCAAGCCAAAGCGGGCCTCCTTGCCGCGCGGCACCAAACCCGAGGACCTCACCTTGGAGGACGCCTGTGGCTTGCTGCAGCTACCACGGCTGCTCGGGGAACATCCCGATGGCGGCAAGGTGCAGGCAGGCCTGGGTCGATTCGGTGCCTATGTGGTGCACGACAAGGGCAAAGGAGAGAAGGATTACCGCTCGCTTAAGGCAGAAGACGATGTGCTGAGCGTGGCCTTTGAGCGGGCTATGGAGCTGCTGGCCATGCCCAAGCGCGGCCGTGGCGGCCGCACCGCCCTCAAGGTGCTGGGCACCCCAGATGGCAGCGAAGAGCAGATCCAGCTCTTTGATGGCCCTTACGGCCTGTATGTCAAGCAGGGCAAGGTGAATGCCTCCCTGCCGGAGGGCACCACCGCCGACACCATCACCCTGGAGCAGGCTGTGGATCTGCTGCAGGCCAAGGCAGACACGAAAAAGAGCGCCCGTAAGAGCACTGCCAAAAAGCCTGCGGCCGCGAAGAAAGCTGCTGCCAAAAAGCCTGCGGCACCGCGTACCACTAAGAGCGGGCGCTTAAGAGCCAGCGCCGTTCGGGTGATCAAACCCGGCGACACCTGATGTCCAGGGCCCCACTGCGTTCATCGTCAATGGCTTTGTTGGTGCTGCTCGCTGGATGCAGCAGCACTCCGCTGGGTCAGCAGCTGGGCGAGAGCTTTGGTGACCAGACCCCGGCTTCTGCCAAGGCTCAGAGCGAGCCGCCCACGAAGCCTGAGTCACAAGACGATCGTCCTGAAGTCTCAACAGTGGCTGCAGCTGAGCCAGAACCAGCAGTCGAGCCTGAGCCTGTTCAGTCCTTGGATTCAGCTCCTGCAGCCGACTCCATCCCTGAACCGGCCATTGACGCTTCAGCGAAGCGCGCTTCTGCACCCCAACCAGTCAGGCCCCGCGATCCCCTGCCTTACCGAGTGGTGCTCAAGTTGCCCGCGGCAGATCCGTCGGCGCCGGCTGAGGCGGTGACCAAAGCCCTGCGGGCAGCAGGCCTGCCCTTTGAGGTGGAGACCATTGAGCGGGTGCAGGAGTCTCCAGCTGATGAGCGCTGATTTCAGCCGCAACCAGGCGCGGCGAATGACGGAAACCGCCTACATGGCTGCCAGCACGGGGCTGCTTTGGGTGGCGATCTACTACCTGCCGATTGGTGATGCTCTCTTTCGCCTGGCGATCCCCTTGCCACTGGCCCTGCTGCAGTTGCGCCAGGGAGGCCGCACCGCGGTGGAAGGCGTGGCCGTGGCCGTGCTGTTGCTCACCGTGCTGATGGGGCCGGTTCGCGGCCCGCTGATGCTGTTCCCGTATGGCACGCTCTCGCTCTGGCTGGGCTACTGCTGGCTGCGGCACTGGAGCTGGTGGGCCTCGCTGCCAGTGGGGGTGCTGTTGGGGGCGGCCGGTTTTTTGGTGCGGGTGGCGCTGGTGTCGGTGTTGCTGGGGGAAAACCTCTGGGTGGTGATCACCGGTGCTGCCGCTGGCATCATCGATGGCCTCGCCGATCGCCTGCAGCTGCCGCTCTCGCCTGATTTGACCCAGGTGCAGCTGGTGGCCCTGGTGCTGGTGCTGGCCCAGAACCTCATTTACGTCCTGGCGCTGCATGCCGTGGCCTGGTGGGTCTTTCCGCGCCTGCGCCAGTCGATGCCCGATCCGCCGCCTTTGCTGCGCCCGCTGCTGGCCCTTGAATCCTCCTGAATCCTGGTGTCAGCGCTCCCGGCAGGCCCTGGCGGCTGGGAGCACCCAGTTGTTGTTGCTGCTTGGGGGCACGGACACCGCTGCTGTACCTGGGATTTCAGCCGCTGGTGCCACTGCTGAAAGTCGTCGCTTCACGGCAGCCGCCGATGCTGAGCTGCTTTGGCGGGGGCCTGGTCATGACTTGCCCCACCAGCTGCCTCCCCTTCCGGCTGGGGTGACCCCAGCCCTGATTAGTTGGGCCGCGCAGCAGCAATTGCAGCTGCCGCTGTTGGTGATTGATGCCGGTGCTGCGGTGCCGCCGGCGGTGCCGCATATTCAGCTGGGGTTGCCCCAGGCCCGCTGCCTCAGCAGTGGTGCTGCCATGAAACCTGGTGATCTTCAGCGCCGCTTGCAGATCGGCCGCCAGTTGGGGGCTGGTTTCCGCCGCCGCCACCCGGCTGGGCTGTTGGTGCTGGCGGAATGCGTCCCGGGGGGCACCAGTACGGCCCAGGCCGTCCTCACCGGTTTGGGCCTTGAGGTCAGTGGTGTGGTGAGTGGCAGCTTGCGTCACCCTCCTCACGACCTCAGGCAAGGGTTGGTGCAGCAGGGCTTGCAGTCGCTGACTGCTCGTCATGGACCAGTGCTTGAGCCGTTGCAGGTGTTGGCCGGGCTGGGCGATCCATTTCAGGCCCTCGGTTTGGGGGTGCTCCAAGGGGTGCTGGCGCCTGAGAGTTCTCAGCCAGGGCTGGACCCGCAGGTGCTGCTCGCTGGTGGCAGTCAGATGCTGGCGCTCCAAGCGCTACACCTGGCGCTGCTGCCGGCTGAGCAGCGAGCGGTTGCAGCAGCGCAGGTGGTGGTGGCCACCACGGGCTGGTTGATGGGGGAGAGCGGCAGCAACCTGGCCGAGCTGGCCCGACGTATCGCTCTGCGCTGGGGCGCTGTTCCCCAGCTTGCTCATGCGGCGCTGCGGTTTGATCGTTGCGATCAGCAGGCCCTGCGTGATTACGAGCAGGGTTACGTCAAAGAAGGGGTGGGTGCTGGGGCGATGGCCTGGCTCTGGGAGCTCAGTGGCCACACTCCCGAGCAGCTTGCTGCTGCCTGTGATGCCGCCTGCGCTCGCTTGTTGGCTGCCTAGGGTCGCTGCATGGCTCCACTGCGTCGTCGTTACTGGCTAGCCCTAGCGGGCAGCGGCCTGCTGGCGGCCTGTTCGTCAAGTCGCCGTCGTCTGGCGGTGCAGAAGGGCATGCTGCCGGCCCTGTGGCAGCGCAAGCTGCCAAAAGATTGGGCGATCGACAGCCTGGATCTGCGCCAGGACCTGCCGCCGATCAATCCGTCGATCAACAGCCTGGTGCTCAGTGATGGCTGGGCTCAGGCGCTGCCGTCTGAGCAGCGTCGCCCCTGGCCTGCAGGGCCTGTTACGGAAGGCTTGTTGCCCATAGCTCAGCCCCTCCTGCGCTATGGCCTGCCTCTGGGTTTTGGCCCCTGGCTGCTGGTGTTGCGCAATCGCGCTGACCTGCTCAAGGGTGATGGGGCAGCCCGGGGCTGGTCATTGCTGCTGGAGCCAAGCCTGCGCGGTCAGCTGCTGCTGCCGGCCAGCCCCAGGGTGGTGCTCGAGATTGCGCGCCGCATCGGTGAGCCCCAGAACGTGCTGACCCAGCTGCGCCAGCAGGCCCTGGGCTTTGGCGATCGCGACGCCCTCACCTTGCTGCTCAATGGCGATGCTGAAGCGGCGGTACTGCCCAGCCGAGCAGTGGTCCCGGTGCTGCGCCGCGATACGCGCCTGCAGGCGCTGCTGCCTGAGAGCGGCTCGCCGCTGTGGTGGAGCCTGCTGGTGCAGCCCGAAGGGGGTATGCCGCCGCCTTTGGAGTGGCTCCTGGCACCCCGCTCGTCCCCGCTGCTGGATCAGATGCTGCGTAGTGGTTTCACGCCGCCGCTGCAGCGCTCGCTGCTGGAACCGGCCCTCAAGCGCCAGCTTCGCCCTGAGCTGCTGCTGCCCCCAGAGCAAGTGCTGCAGCGTTGCACCTCCCTGCTGTTGCCTTAGCCCCAGAGGCGACGACGAGGGGGTGAGGCCAGGCGCTGGTGGGTGTCGGCCAGCAGCTCGGGAATCGGCAGCCCATGGGGGCAGCGCGGCAGGCATTGGTTGCAGCTCTGGCAGGCGGCGGCATTGATCTGCTCAAACCAGTGGCCGGCCTGGCCGACCATGGCGTAGCGCTCGCGGGCATGGCGCTCCATGCCGTGACCGATGGCCAGGTTGCGCAGCCGCAGCAGTTCAGGGATCGGCACGGCGCTGGGGCAGGGCAGACAGGCGCGGCACTGACCGCAGAGGCTCTCACCAAGGTTGTCNTTGCGTTGTTGATGCAGCCGCTCGAGCGCCTGNTGCTCGCTTTCGTTGAGCGGGCCATCGGCGTTGCCCAACGTTCGGGCCCAGTGCAGCTGTTCGGGGCTGGCGGCGCCCAGGGTGAGGGTGCTGATGCCGCGGGCGATCAAGAAGCGGTAGGCCAGCTCCAGCGGTGCGATCGGTGCGCAGGCCTGCTGCAGCAATGGCGGTGGATCCCAGAGCTGTCCACCCTTGTCGGCTGGGGAGATGGCCATTAACCCCATGCCGCACTCCAGGGCCTGCGCAGCCAGGGGCAGCCGAACCGGATCCAACAGGTGTAGATGAAGGCTGGCGAACTTGAAGCGGCTGCTTCTGATGGCGGTATCGATCAAGTCGTTGGGGCCATGGGAGCTGAAGCCCACCTGCCCCACCAACTGCTCCTCCTCAGCCCACTGCAGCAGGTCTCGGCCGGGGCCGCTGAGGGCCCACTGCAGATGCTCCGCTGTGTTGATGCCGTGCACAGCCAGGTTGTCGAGTCGTGCACGGCCCAGTTGCTCGAGCGTGTGCTGTAGCTGCTCCTGCCCCTGTTGCAGTGAGCAGCCAGGCAGCAGTTTGCTGGTGATCAGCATTTCNGCGGGCTCGATGNCCAGCTGGCGCAGGGCCCGGCCCAGGTAGCGCTGGCTTGGCCCGTANGCCGGAGCCGTCTCAAGGTGGTTGATGCCGGCCTCGAGGGCAGCGTCNAGTACNGCTTGAAGNTGNGCGGGGCTCTCNAAGGCCCGCATCGTGCCGAGGCTGAACAGTGACACCGGCGCGCAGTCCCCGAAGGCGCGCCGCACCATGGTGGCCTCAGACTTCGCTTGGCTCATCGTCATCGCNTTGATCGGGCTGNGCGAGCCCCTGCTGCCNGATCAGATCGGCTGGGCTGATGCCTTCGACAAAGCGGTGGAAGTCCTCCACCTCCTCGGCATCAGCTTCTGCATCGACGGGAATCGAGGCATTGCTCACCACTTCCTCCAGCATCCAGAGGCTGCTGCCGGTCCGCAGGGCCAGGGCGATGGCATCACTAGGGCGGCAGTCGAGCTCGTGCTCCTCCTCACCGTCACTGCGGAGTTTGAGCAGGGCCAGAAAAGTGTTCTCTTCAATGGCGTGAATGATGACGCGATCGAGTTCCAGTCCACCCACCGCCAGCAGGCTTGCCATCAGGTCATGGCTGAGGGGTCGCGGGGGTTCCTGGCTGTGCAGTCCCGCCAAAATGTTCTGGGCTTGGGCTTGATCAATCCAGATCGGGACCTGACGGCGGCCGGAGGGGTCACGCAGCAGCACGATTGGACTGCGGTTGGCGGCATCGAGTGCGATACCGGCCACGCTCATCTCCACCATGGTGGCCGCGGCTGTTTCGACGATTATGGCCAGATCGGCCCGTCGGTTCTGCTCCCATGTTCACCGGATTGGTTCAGGCCATCGGTCGGCTTGAACCGCTGCCCCAATCTCTGCGGGTGCTGTGGCCTCAGCCTGCTGCTGGCCATAGCGGTTTGTCGCTGGCGGATCTTGTGCTGGGGGACAGCGTGGCTGTCGATGGTGTCTGCCTCACGGTGCGCCGTTTTTGTACCGGAGGTTTTGAGGCCGATGTGAGTCCTGAGACTTTGCAGCGCTCCACCCTGGGGGATCGCGCCCGGCTCGGGGGACGGGTCAACCTTGAGCCTGCCCTGCGGCTGGCCGATCGCCTCGGCGGTCACCTGGTCTCCGGCCATGTCGATGGTCTCGGCAGGGTGCAGGCCATCGAGACGGTCGCCGGTGCCTGGAATTTGAAGTTGGCCTGGGAGAACCCGTCCATGGGCCGCTACATCTGCGAGAAGGGCAGCATTGCGGTTAACGGCATCAGCCTCACTGTGGCTAGCCATCAGGTTGCAGGAGCCAGCTTTTCTGTGGCGGTGATTCCCCACACATGGGAGCAGACCACCCTCCAGGACCTGCGCTGCGGTGAGGTTGTCAATCTTGAAGCCGATCTGCTGGCGAAATACGTCGAAGGGCTGTTGCAACGCGGCGATGGAGATCCTCCAAAGTCCCAGGATCTGAGTTACAGCTGGCTGGCCGAGAACGGCTGGACTACTTAGGTTCCGGGGGTGTTCTCTCCCCCCATGTTCAAGTCCTTCACCATCGCCGAGGGCATTTTGCTCATCGTCCTCGGCGTACTTGCCCTAATCGCTCCGATTAAGGCTTCTTTTGTTGTCACCGCCATTCTCGGCGTGGTGTTCCTGGTCGGCGGCATCATCGGCTGGATCAACGGCCTGACGCGCAGCCGTCGCATGAAGGCCTGGCTTGTGTTCTGGCGTCTGGTGGTTTCCACCCTTTTCCTGGTGGCCGGCTACACCATCCTTGAGCAGTTCTCCACCAGCACCATTGATGCTGTTGCTCAGGTGGCCACCCTCAGCCTTGCGGTTGGTGTGGTCTTCATCGTCGAAGGCATCGTTGCCATTTTTGCCTCGCTTAGCCACCAGTCCGTGGATGGTTGGCGCTGGGGTCTGGCCAACGGCATTGTCACCTTGATCCTTGGCCTGCTGATCCTCTCGATGAAGGCCTTTGGTCTGCTTTCGGTGCTCGGCATCCTGGTCGGCATCAGCTTCATCTTCTCGGGTATCGACCTGATCGCTTTTGCCAGCAGCCTCCACGGCCCTGATGACAACGATGGTTCTCAGGCCTCCGCCGCCTGATCCTCGCTGCCTGATTCACTGTTCCCCTCGCTGTCGTCATCGAGGGGACGCAGCCAAATCGTGCCCGTCTCTTTGTGCAGTTCGATGCGGCATTCCTGCCCGGGCACCAGTCCCAGGCGTTTGGTGTAGGCGTTGCCCACCAGCAGGTTGCCGTTGCCGTGGACCCTGGTGCGGTACTCCGCCTGACGGCCACGTGCTCCATTGGAACGATCCACCGCTGGTGTGGTGAACCCCTTGGCCTCCACCAGCGCCCGCAGAAAAGCTTTTTTCAGTACCCGTCCACTAGCTCCCACGTAGCCGCAGGCCTTGGCCACCTGATCTGGACCGTTGTTGCTTAGATCACGTGCCCGCTTGAGCAGGGCCTCATCTACCAAGGGAGTGCTGACTTCCATCGTCTGGCCATCGATCCCCAAATTGTGCCGCGTGGACTTCAGAGGAGGTAGAGCAGCGCGAACAGAATTACCCAGATCACATCGACGAAGTGCCAGTAGAGCTCAGCGGCAGCGATGCCGAAATGCGCTTGCGGTGTGAACTTGCCGGGCTGAGCGGCNTGGGCCCAGACGATCAAGATCATCAGCGCCCCTAGNCAGACNTGTAGCCCGTGGAAGCCGGTNAGGGCATAGAACGTGCTGGCAAATAAGTTGTCCGTCAGGCCGAATGGCAGCTCGAAGTACTCCTTCATCTGACCGCCNAGGAAAGCGATTCCCATNAAGGCGGTAAGGAGCAGCCAACCGCGGCAGGCTCCCATGGCTCCACGCATCAGCTCCTTACTGGCGCGATGGAACGTGAAGCTGCTGGCGATCAAAATTGAGGTGTTGATGACCGGNAGCACCATNTCCAGCTCGTAAANNGCACCGGCAGGCAGTGGGTTGACGGCGCGGAAGGTGAGGTAAGCGGCAAAGAAGCCTGCAAAGGTCATGGCATCGGCGACCAGAAANGTGGCTAGGCCGAACATGCGCAGGTCGGGATGCTCACCGTGGTCGCCATGGCCGCCGTGGGCCTCACCATCGGTGGCGCTAGAGGTGTCGATCGGGGTGATGGTGGTCATGGTTCGTTCCTCCAGAGATCACGGCCGCTGGCCTGATTCAGNTCNACCACNNCAGGTGGGCCGCCATAGCCGTAGGGCTCATGGACCAGTGGGGCAGGTCCTTTCCAGTTCTCCACAGGNGGCGGAGAGCTGGTNAACCACTCCGGCGTTAGGGCACGCCAGGGGTTTGGGCCTGATGGAGTGCCGCGCACNATGCTGATGCCCACGTTGAGNAGGAACGGCAGCGTGCTGATCGCCATCAGNAGNGCACCGACGCTGCTGATCTGGTTGATCAAGGTGNACTGGGGGTCGTATTCAGCCACGCGGCGCGGCATGCCGTTGAGGCCCAGCCAGTGTTGCGGCGCAAAGCACAGGTTGAAGCCGATGAACGTGAGGGCTAGGTGCAGCCGCCCGAGTTTCTCGTCGAGCATCCGGCCGGTGAATTTGGGGAACCAGTGATAGATCGAGGCAAAGATCACGAACACCGTGCCGCCGTAGACGATGTAGTGGAAATGCCCAACCACGAAATAGGTGTCGTGCACGTGGACATCGAATGGCACCTGAGCCAAGGCCACACCGGTGATGCCGCCAAAGACGAATTGCAGGATGAAGGCACAAGAGAAGAGCATGGCGCTGTTCAGCGCTAAACGGCCCTGCCAGAGGGTGGCGATCCAGTTGAAGAACTTGATGCCAGTGGGAACGGCGATGAACGCGGTGGCGATCGTGAAGAACAGGCGCATCCATGGCGGCGTACCACTTGTGAACATGTGGTGCGCCCAGACCACAAGGCCCAGTACGACGATGGCCATGATCGAATACACCATCGTCACGTAGCCGAACAGGGGCTTACGGGCGTGAATCGGCAGGATCTCGCTGACCAGCCCGAAGGCCGGCAGAACCATGATGTAGACAGCTGGGTGGGAATAAAACCAGAACAGATGCTGGTAGACAACGACGTTGCCACCACTGGCTGGATTGAAGAAACCGGTGTGGGCGACGATGTCCATGCTCAGCAGGATCAGGGTCCCTGCCAGCACCGGTGTAGCTAGCACCACAAGGATGCTGGTGCCGAGCATGGCCCAGCAGTACATCGGCATCTGCATCAGCTTGAGCCCCGGCTGGCGGAACTTGAGGATCGTTGCAATGAAGTTGATGCCACCGAAGATCGAACTGCCGCCCAGCAGCAGAACGCTGACGATCCAGAGGATTTGGCCCATGGCCGGGGTGGTGATGCTCAGCGGCGGGTAGGCGGTCCAGCCGGACTGGGCGGCACCACCAATGAAGTAGCTGCTGATCAGGAGCAGACCGGATGGGGGGATCATCCAGAAGGCGACCGCATTGAGGCGCGGGAACGCCATGTCCCGAGCTCCGACATAAAAGGGGATGAGGTAGTTGCCGAAGCCCCCGTTGATGACTGGAACAATCCAGAGAAAGATCATCACCGTGCCGTGGAGGGTCAGCACCTGGTTGTAGGTATCGCGGCTGACGAAGTCCGAGACCGGTGTGGCCAGTTCTGTGCGGATGACTCCAGCGAGGGCGCCACCGATCAGATAAAAGAGGAAACCGCAGACGATGTACTGCAGGCCGATCACTTTGTGATCAAGGCTGAAGCTGAAGTACTTGAGCCAGCCAGTGGGCTGCAGGCTGAGGCTGGCCTCAGGGGTTTGGCTCGGGGGTGTTGCGATGGTCATGACAACGTCGCGGGCGTATTGGCTTCCAGCCAGTTGGAGAAGGCATCAGGCTCATCGACCACCACATGGGATCGCATTCCGCCGTGGTACGGGCCGCAGAGCTCGGCGCAGACAATGGGATAGTCACCGGTCTTGCGGGCGGTGAAGCTGAGCACCGTGGGCTGACCAGGAATGATGTCTTGCTTGATGCGGAATTCAGGCACCCAGAAGGCATGAATGACGTCATTGGCCTTCATGCGCAGCTCTACTGTTTGACCGGTAGGCACGTGTAGTTCACCGCTAGTGATGTTCTGCTCTGGGTAGTGAAAGATGAAGGCAAACTGAAGCGCTGTGACCTCGACTGGAATCACATCGCCACTGGATTTGGCTGGTGCGATGCCACCCCAGATTCTGTTTTCATCATCTGGCTCGCTGTGGCGAACCGACGCAAGTTCAGCGTGATGATCCATGCCATGACCGTTGAGATCAGCCATGCCACCCATCCGGTCATAGATGTCGTAGCTGTAGATGCCAAGAAACAGGACCACTACCGCGGGGATGGCCGTCCAGAACAGTTCCAGTGAAAGATTGCCTTCAATGGCAGGACCGTCCTGGGTGTCACCGTCGCGGCGGCGGAATCGCACCAGGCTGTAGATCACAACACCGGTTATGCCCACCAGCAGCATGGTGCCGATGGCGACGAGAACGCGGAATAGTTCGTCGTAGACCGGCGCGTTCACGCTGGCACTTTCAGGCAGCAAGTTGACATCATTGGCAACCCATTGCCCCAGTAGAACCAGGGCCATCCCAACCACGAGGGTGAGAATTGCCGAGGGAATGCGCATGGCAAAACTCAGCAAAAAGCTGAACTCACGCTATGGCTCTTGCCTCTGCCCTCAAGGGCCTGAAACGGAAGATTTCAGAAGACCGTGCTGAAAGCCTGACGCACGGCTAATCACAACGGCTGCTTAAGGATTGCTGCGGATGCGATCGCTAGCTTGCGTTTATTCCTCTCATCAGAGAGTTTTTTTGTGGGCTTGGGAGTTGTTTCCCTCAAGGCGCGTTCTCCACTTTCAGCGGCGGCGTTATGCCGTCAGCTGGTGGTGGCTCTGATCGCCCTGGTTGGTATCGGCGGGGCCACCCGTGTCATGGAAGCCGGTCTGGCCTGTCCGGACTGGCCCCTCTGCTACGGGACGCTGTTGCCCGCCCGCCAGATGAGTCTTCAG
>NHBY01000052.1 GCA_002168155.1 Synechococcus sp. TMED19
GGTGCATCGCCTCCTGCGCCGTTAGTTCAGTTGGTAGAACGCAGGTCTCCAAAACCTGATGTCGGGGGTTCGAGTCCTCCACGGCGCGTGCGATGCACCCTTCGTCCACTTTTGAGGTCAGAACTGAGGTCTGGAACATGGAATTGGATCTTCAACCTGGTGATGTTGTGAAAGTGCTCGAATCTGCAGCACTCGGCTGGGTGCGGGCCAGGGTGATCCGTGTGAAATCAGGTGGTCGCGTTGTCGTTCAAAGCGACCAGGGACGTGAATTCACTGCCCGCGGCAATCAAGTTCGTTTGATCGAACCTGCCGGATTCCGTCCCTGAGTCTCAGAAGTCCTGAGAACCCTTGCAAATCGGGGGCATTCCTCTCACCCAAATCGCATCAAGCCGGGCCTTCGTCATTTTTGACGTGGTTCGGCTTTTTAGTGAATCGTCGCCCTCAGTGGTCCACGATTTGACTGACTTTCTTGATCGAAATCAGTTGACGGAGGGCGCCCTCTCCACTGATACTGGTTATTCCCCCGATCGGGGACATGCGCTCGGAGCGAGCCTGATTTCGACTAACACTTCAGTGTGAAAGTCGGCTTCAGGGAGATCGAAATCCGGCCATGGGACCGTAGTTCAACCGGTTAGAGCACCGCCCTGTCACGGCGGAAGTTGCGGGTTCGAATCCCGTCGGTCCCGTTTCCACCTTCAAGCCGCAATGGTGCGTGTTCGTCTGGCTCCCAGTCCCACGGGCACCCTTCATATCGGAACAGCTCGAACAGCAGTGTTCAACTGGCTGTTCGCAAGGTGCTCTGGTGGCAAGTTTCTCCTGCGCATCGAAGACACCGACAAAGAGCGCAGCAAACCTGAGTTCACCGAAAACATCCTTGAAGGACTCCAATGGCTGGGGCTCAACTGGGACGAAGAACCTGTGGTGCAGAGCGCTCGGGTAGAGCAGCACCGCCAAGCGATCCAACAGCTACTTGAATCCGGTCTGGCCTATCGCTGCTACGCCAGCGAAGACGAACTCACGGCCATGCGCGAAGCGCAAATGGCCGGGAAACAAGCTCCCCGCTATGACAACCGCCACCGTGACCTGAGCAGCGAGCAGCAGGCTGAATTCCAGGCCGAGGGGCGACTGGCCACCGTGCGATTCCGCATCGATGACCAACGCAGCATCGAATGGAATGACCTGGTACGAGGTCAGATGCGCTGGTCAGGAGCTGATCTTGGCGGTGACATGGTGATCGCCCGGCGTGCACCGGCCGATCAAATCGGAGACCCTCTCTACAACCTTGTGGTGGTTTGCGATGACGCCGCCATGGACATCACCCACGTGATCCGCGGAGAGGACCACATTGCGAATACGGCCAAGCAGCTATTGCTCTATGAAGCGCTGGGTCTAAAGCAACCAGAGTTCGCCCACACCCCGCTGATCCTCAACCAGGAAGGGCGCAAGCTCTCCAAGCGCGATGGTGTCACCTCAGTGGGCGATTTCCGTGACATGGGCTACACCGCCGATGCCTTGGCGAACTACATGACCCTGCTGGGCTGGTCGCCACCGGAGGGAATGGCAGAGCGCTTTACCTTGCAGCAAGCTGCTGAGGTCTTCAGCTTTGAGCGGGTCAACAAGGCTGGAGCCCGATTCGACTGGGACAAGCTCAACTGGCTGAACGGCCAGGTGCTGCATGAACTGGGCAGCGAGGAGCTGCAAAACCGCCTGACCCCCCTCTGGGAAGAAGCGGGCTTTGCGATTACGGAATGCTCAGAAGACTGGTTCCGACAGCTTTGTGAACTGATCGGCCCATCCCTCACCTTGCTTGCTGACGGAGTTGGTCAAGCCAAACCCTTCTTTGTTCGGCCCGAGCTTCAAGACGATGCCTTGAAGCAGCTGGAGGTCAGTGGTGCCCGAGATGCCCTGGCAGCCCTGCTCAACATCCTGCCGGAGGGCCCCCTGACTGCGGAAGCCGCCAAACCCTTGCTGGCCCAGGCCTGTGAAGCCGCTGGAGTCAAGAAGGGGGTTTTGATGAAGTCGCTGCGAGGCGCCCTGCTGGGGCAACTGCAAGGGCCTGATCTAATCGAAAGCTGGCTACTACTGCACGCCAGTGGTGAGGACAGCGCTCGCATCAGCCGCTGCCTCGGCTGAGGCAGCGGCCTCCTCAACCGTCTCTGGCTTGATCAAACCCAGCCGTCCTGCCAGCCAGGGAGCCGTCAGACCCTGCAGCCCCACCGTCATCAAGATGGTCAAAAACACCAGGCCTTGCAGGCGGCCGGAACCGGAGACACCGGCCGCCTCCAGACGGATCGCAAACAAGCTGGCCACGGCAGCAGTGACGATGCCCCGCGGCGCCAGCCAGGTGAGCATCAACCGCTGCCCCCACTGCAGAGGCAACCCAGTTGTGGCTACCAGGATCGCCAGCGGCCGCACCACAAACATGAGCGCCAACACGCAGGCCACCCCACCGATGCCGAGGGGACTCAACTCCCGCCAGGACACATCGGCCGCCAGCAGTGGGAACAACAAGGTGATCGCCAGCTGGGCCAGCTGGCGGATTAGTTCATCAAGCTGCTGAGGCTCAGAAGAAGGTCGCCGGCCCACCACCAGGCCAGCAGCAACAGCTGCCGGAAGACCCGATTCCGGCAGCTGGGCTTCGCAGCCGGTGTACATCAGAAAGAGAATTCCCAAGCTGAGCTGCAGTCGCAGCCCCAGCACACCGGAATCCGCAGGCAGCCGTCGCAGGAGCTCGGAGAGCAGCAGTCCGCTGAGCAAGCCCATCACCAGGCCGAAACCCAGTCGCAGCAGTAATCCTTCCGTGACCCCGAGCCAGCCTTGCCGATCACCGAGCACCAGCTCGAGCAACATCAGCGCCAGCACCGCACCGATCGGTTCAAGCACTAGGCCCTCACCTTCCAGGACATCACCCAACGGCGCCTGCAAACGCATCTGCTTGACCAAGGGGTTCACCACCGTGGGGCCGGTGGCCAGAACAATGGCGCTGTAGACCGCAGCGAGAGCCCAATTCAGGCCAGCAAGAAAATGGGAGGCCAACAGACCACCGCCCAGAGCAACCAGCAGACGCACCACGACGATCCGCAGCACTGCTGTCTTGAGCTCACCGCCGGGCAAGCGCAGGTTGAGGCCACCATCAAACAGCACCAGGCTGACCAACAGGCCCACAACCGTGCCCAGACCACTGCCCAGATCAAGGGGCTCCACCCAGTGGAAGCCGGCACGGCCCACCACCAAACCGCTGGCCAGAAGCAGCACCACCCCGGGGAGGCTGGTGAGGCGTGCCAGCAGCTGTGCTGTGGCACCGGAGGCCATGGTGATGCCCCAGAGCAGGCTGAGCCGCTCAGCGCTCATTCCAGACCGGTGAACAGGGGTTCAACATGCAGAGCAAGCACCGCCCGCGGCCGAACCACGAAATACTCACCGTCGAGTTCATTGATGGGCACATTCACAAAGGCCTGGGCATCCGGCTGATTCAGCGATTCGCCGTACCAGGACTGAAAGCTCTCCAGACTAGGGAAGTGCACAACGTGACTGTGCCCACCTTCCAACAACAGGTGAACGGCGTAGCGGCTGGGTTGGCGCCCCATCGTCACGGCATGGCTGCAACAACAATGCCGGATGGCAGGCTGTGGGCCCCATCTAGAGCGTCATGGGCACCGCCACCAAACCGCTGCTGCTGCTGGTGGATGGTCATTCCCTGGCCTTCCGCAGCTTTTATGCCTTCTCCAAAGGCGGAGAAGGAGGACTGAGCACCAAAGACGGCATCCCCACCAGCGTCACCTACGGCTTTCTCAAATCCCTGCTGGACACATGCAAAGGGCTGAGGCCCGCCGGGGTGGTGATCGCCTTTGACACCGCTGAACCCACCTTCCGCCACAAAGCCGACAAGACCTACAAGGCCAACCGTGATGTAGCTCCGGACCATTTCTTCCAGGACGTGGACAACCTGCAAGAGATTCTCCAGAGCCAGCTGGATCTGCCTCTGTGCCTAGCTCCGGGCTACGAAGCTGACGATGTACTCGGCACCCTGGCCAACCGCGGCGCCGACGAGGGCTGGCGGGTTCGCATTCTGTCCGGTGACCGCGACCTCTTCCAGCTTGTTGATGACCACCGAGACATCGCTGTCCTCTACATGGGAGGCGGGCCGTACTCCAAAAGCAGCGGACCGACGGAAATCAGAGAAGAGGGCGTCAAAACCAAGCTGGGCGTCACCCCAGCGGAGGTGGTGGACCTCAAGGCCCTCACCGGCGACAGCAGCGACAACATCCCCGGCGTGCGGGGTGTCGGCCCCAAGACCGCCATCACCCTGCTCAAGGAAAACAGTGATCTCGATGGGGTGTATCGCACCCTGGAAGCACTGGAAGGCCCCAAGGACACGGCCGGGGCCATTAAGGGTGCGCTCAAGCAGAAGCTGACTAACGACAAGGAGAGCGCCTACCGCTCGCGGATGCTCGCCGAAATCCTGTTGGACATCCCCCTCCCTCAGGAACCAAGGTTGGCGCTGGGTGTTGTCCAAATCGAGGCCTTTGCCGGCAGGCTCGCGGAGCTCGAGCTCAACAGCCTGCGACGTCAGAGCGAACTTTTTGCCGAGGTGTTCTCCGCCCCTGGTCAGGCGCCGCAGATCAGCCCGCAGACGACTGGTGATGCCATCGCCAACCCTGACGTGCTCGAGGCCGATCAACCTGCGGACGAAAGCAAGGTCAGCTGCCCTGCCCTTCAGCCCCAGCTGATTCAAGACGAGGCATCACTGCAGGCGCTGATGCAACGCCTGCTGGGCTGCCGCGACCCAGAGGCACCAGTGGCCCTCGACACCGAGACCACCGACCTCAACCCCTTCCGCGCCCAGTTGGTGGGTATCGGGGTGTGCTGGGGCCAAGGACCAGACGCCTTGGCCTACATCCCTGTGGGGCACTGCCCCTCAGGCGAGCTGCCCCTCGATGGAGACGCTGCACCCTTGCGCCAGCTACCGCTGGAGGCAGTCCTACTCCAGTTGGCCCCCTGGCTAAGCAGCAGCGAACACCCCAAGACCCTGCAGAACGCCAAGTACGACCGGCTGGTGTTGCTGCGCCACGGGCTCATGTTGCACGGCGTTGTGGTGGACACCCTGCTGGCGGACTACCTGCGCGATGCCTCCGCCAAGCACAGCCTCGATGTGATGGCTCAGCGGGACTACGGCATTACCGCCACCCAGTTCAGCGATCTAGTGGGCAAGGCCAAGGACGGCAAGGCTGCCAACTTTGCCGAGGTGGCACTGGAGCCCGCCGCCCAGTACTGCGCCATGGATGTGCATCTCACCCGGCGCCTAGCCATCGACCTGATGGAACAGCTGCAGGCCATGGGAGCGCAATTGCCCGACCTGCTGCGACAAGTGGAGCAACCGCTGGAGCCGGTCCTGGCGCGGATGGAGGCAACCGGCATCCGCATTGATGTCCCCTATCTCGCGAGCCTCTCTCAAGAGATGGGCCAAAACCTCGAACGGCTGGAAGTGGAGGCCAAGAAGGCGGCCGGAGTGGATTTCAACCTGGCCTCTCCCAAACAGCTAGGTGAGCTGCTCTTCGACAGGCTGGGGTTGGATCGCAAAAAATCCCGCAAGACCAAGACCGGCTGGAGCACTGATGCGACCGTGCTCGAGAGGCTGGAAGATGCCCACCCAGTGGTACCTCTGGTGCTGGAGCACCGCACCTTGAGCAAGCTCAAGAGCACTTATGTCGATGCCCTGCCCCAGCTGGTTGAGGCTGAGACTGGCCGGGTGCACACCGACTTCAACCAGGCCGTAACCGCCACCGGCCGGCTGTCGAGCAGCAACCCCAACCTGCAGAACATCCCGATCCGCACGGCCTTCAGCCGCCAGATCCGCAAGGCCTTTCTGCCCCAGCCCGAGTGGACCTTGCTGAGCGCGGACTACAGCCAAATTGAACTGCGCATCCTCACGCACCTCTCCGGCGAGGAGACCCTGGTGGAGGCTTACAACAACGGTGATGACGTCCATGCCCTGACAGCAAAGCTGCTGCTCGACAAGGAGGACGTCAGCGCCGATGAGCGCCGCCTCGGCAAAACGATCAACTTTGGTGTGATCTACGGCATGGGCGCCCAGCGCTTCGCACGGGCTACTGGCGTCTCCCAGGCAGAAGCCAAGGAGTTCCTCAGCCGCTACAAGGAGCGCTATCCGAAGGTGTTCCTGTTCCTGGAATGGCAGGAGCGACTAGCACTCAGTCAGGGCTACGTGGAGACCTTGATGGGAAGGCGTCGCCCCTTCCAGTTCGACCCCCATGGCCTCGGGCGGCTCAAAGGTAAGGACCCAGGAGAGATCGATCTAGATGTAGCCCGACGGGGCGGGATGGAAGCCCAGCAGTTGCGGGCGGCAGCCAATGCACCGATCCAGGGTTCCAGCGCCGACATCATCAAAAAGGCAATGGTCGACCTGCAGCGGCGGCTGGATAGCGAGCAGCTGCCTGCTCAACTGCTGCTACAGGTGCACGATGAGTTGGTGCTCGAATGCGATCCTGCTTCAGAAGCAGCGGTAATCACAGCGGTGCGCGAAACGATGGAACAGGCGGTGACCCTGGCCGTACCACTGGTAGTTGAGGTGGGCTGCGGTCCCAACTGGATGGAGGCCAAGTGAAATGACACTGCGTTTCTTCAACACACTCAGCAGCTCGCTGGAAACGTTTGAGCCGCTTGAGCCCGGGAAAGCATCGATCTATTGCTGCGGCGTAACGGTCTATGACCTCTGCCATCTGGGGCATGCCCGCAGTTACATCGGCTGGGACGTGCTGCGGCGCTACCTGCTGTGGCGTGGTTATGCGGTGACCTTCGTGCAGAACTACACCGACATCGACGACAAGATCCTCAACCGCGCCGCCGAGGAAGGCAGCTCGATGGAAGAGGTGAGCGAGCGCAACATCGAGGCTTTCGAACTCGACATGGGCCGGCTCAACATCAAACCGGCCGATCGAATGCCCCGCGCCACCTGCTGCCTAGATGGCATCAGGGAGTTGATCGCCGAACTTGAAGCCAAAGGGGCGGCCTACAGCGCCGATGGAGATGTTTATTTCGATATCTCCCGCGCCAAAAATTACGGCCAACTCAGTGGCCGCGATCCTGACGATCAGCAGCAGGGAGCCAGTGGCCGAATCGCTGATGCAGAAGAGAGCCGCAAACGCCACCCCTTTGATTTCGCCCTCTGGAAAGGGGCCAAGCCCGGCGAGCCCAGCTGGGAATCGCCGTGGGGTCCTGGTCGCCCGGGCTGGCATATCGAATGCTCGGCAATGGTTCGCCAGGAGCTCGGACTCACCATCGACATCCACCTCGGCGGTGGTGATCTGGTCTTTCCGCACCACGAAAACGAGATCGCCCAGTCCGAGACCGCCAACGAAGCAACGCTGGCGCGCTTTTGGATGCACAACGGCATGGTCAACGTGGGCGGGACCAAAATGTCCAAATCCCTTGGCAACTTCACCACGATCCGCGGCCTGCTGGACAGTGGCGTCAGTCCGATGACTCTGCGCTTATTCGTTCTGCAGGCGCACTACCGCAAGCCACTGGATTTCACCGCTGAGGCCCTTGATGCCGCTGCCACTGGATGGAAAGGGCTCAACGCGGCTCTGCAGCTAGGGGAACGCCACGGTGTAACGCTCGACTGGGCCGATTCGCTGATCAGCGACCGCTCCACCTGGCTGGAGGAGCAGCGTCTGCGCTTCGTCAGTGCCATGGACGATGACCTCAACAGCTCCGGCGGCCTGGCAGTGCTGTTCGAGCTGGCGCGTCCACTGAGGGCATTGGCCAATCGACTCGATCGCGGTGATGCTCCCAGCAGCGCAGAGGGTGAGCTCCACAGCCAATGGCAGCTTCTCCATGAGCTGGCAGGGGTGCTTGGCCTGAAACCTGAGGCAACCGAAGCAGCCAGCGAGGGGGCCCTCGATGAAGCGGCGATTGCCGAGCTGATCGATGCCAGAAGATCGGCCAAACAGGCCAAGGACTACAGCGAAGCCGATCGCATCCGTGATGAGCTCAAGCAGGCGGGCATTGAATTGATCGACAAAGCTGGCGGGGTGACGGACTGGATCCGGGCCTAAACCGGCTGGGCACCGGCGAGGGCTTCAAGAGCAACATCAAGCACCAGCGAGCCATCACGCGTGAGGGGAAGCTGGCGTAGATAACAACGACCGCGTGACTCATCGATGTTGAGCAGCTGGTAAGAACGGCTGTCGCCAGGCAGGCGGAGCCGGACTCCCTGATGAAGCTTCATCACAGTCGTCCACAAGAGAACGCAGGAGCTGTACCCCTTGCTTCTATTCAAGCTCCGAGGCGGGGCAAGGGAACAGGGTGTAGTTGATTCCACACCGGAGAGGCGCTAGTCAGCCCTGGCTTCAGTTGGACTCTGGCGGCTTCTTATCGGCCATCATCCGCTCCATCTTGCGGATGCGAAGCAGCATCGCCTGCCTCATCTCCTGCTGGAAACCGGGCTCAGATGCAGCCACAAGGGCATCAAGGTCCTCACCGCGCTCAAAGGCTTCCAACAGCTCACGTTCCAACCGGGCCCGCTCGATGAAATTCCAGCGCTTCAGCCACTCCATCGCCCTTGCCCGTTGCGGCTCCCTTCTACCCGAACCAGCTGCCAAGCAGATCCACCAGGCTTACCACCAGACCCAGTGCCACCACGGGCGGCGCCAGCCAGCGCAGCAGAAACATCAAGATCCCCTGCACCCATGCCGGCGTCCCACTGCTGAGCAAATCGCGGTTGAAGTGCTGCGGCGTTACCCAACCCAGCAATAGCGCAAGCAACAGACCACCCAGGATCAGCAGCACACCGCCAAAGACTGAATCCATCCAGCCCAACACCCCAAGCGAAGTGGCTGCAGGCAGGCCCAGCAGAAAGATCACCAGCGCGCTGAGCACAACGGCACGGCGGCGGCTCCACCCCAGGGCATCCATCAGGCTGGCCACCGGTACCTCCAGCAATGACACCGATGAGGTGATCGCCGCCAGGTAAGCCAGCAGAAAGAAGAGCAGCGCCACCACCCGACCGGTCTCGCCCAGTGAGGAGAGACCTGTGGGAAGGGCGATGAAGATCGTGCCCAGGGTGGAGCCGCTGATCACCTCACCCAAGCCAAAACTCACGACCACCGGGAAGGTGACCATGCCGGCCAACAGACCAACGGCTGTATCCATTCCCACCACCGCCACGGCTTCACGGGGGAGATGGGCGCGGCGATCGAGGTAGGCGGCATAGGCAAGCAAGGTGCCAATGCCGGTGCCGATCGAGAAGAACGCCTGAGTGAAGGCATTACGGATCGTGGTGGGATCCAGCAGCTGTGAGCTGTCCCAGCGCAGCAGGAAGGTCCGGTAGCCATCCATGGCTCCATCAAGGTTGCCCGCCCAGATCGCCAGACCGATCAGCATCAGAAACAGCAGGGGGAGCCCCCAGCGAGAGAGGCGCTCGATGCCTCCCTGCACCCCAGCGCCCACGACCACAGCGGTGAGCACCATGCTCAGAAGCTGGCCAATCAGGGCTGAGCGACCGCCGCTGAGGGTTCCGAAAAACGTTTCTGCCTGAGCCATATCTGCCGGCAGCCCCGCCACGGCAACCTGCAGCAGGGTGACCAGGGTCCAGCCCATGAGCACCGCATAGAACGCCAGGATGCCGCAGGCGGCAAGCATGAACAGCCAGCCCAGGGCACCCCAGCTGCGCCCCCCAACCTGGAGCGGTGCCAGCAGGGGGCTTTTGCCAGTGCTACGCCCCAGCACCAGCTCAGCCACCAGCACCGGTAGGCAGATCAGCAGAACGATCAGCAGATACAGCACCACAAAGGCGGCACCACCGCCTTGGGAAGCCCGATAGGCAAACCCCCAGAGGTTGCCCAGACCCACGGCACTGCCAGCAGCCGCCAGCACAAAACCCACACCTGAGCGCCACTGCTCCCGCGCTGCCATCTCCTGCTACTCCATCTCACATCTGCGCAAGCTTGCCAGTGAAAAGAGGATCTGGTGGGAGACTGGTGCCGCTCTGAAGTGCCGCCCGTGAAAGCCCTCAGCGTGCTGGGATCCACCGGCTCGATCGGCACCCAGACCCTGGAAATTGTCGCGGAGTTCCCCCAACGCTTCAGCGTTGTTGCTCTCACCGCCGGTCGAAACCTCGAGCTACTGGTCCAACAGATCCGCCAGTTCAATCCAGAAGTGGTCGCCCTGGCCGACCCGGCCTTACTACCTGAGTTGCGCGAGCGCATCAGCAGCTTGAGCCTGCAGCGCAGCCCCGAACTGGTAGGCGGCAGTGAAGGGCTCTGCCAAGCCGCTGCCTGGCCCACTGCCGATCTAGTGGTGACCGGCATCGTGGGTTGCGCTGGTCTGCTGCCCACCCTGGCTGCCATTGAGGCCGGCAAGGACCTAGCCCTGGCCAACAAGGAAACCCTGATCGCCGCAGGACCGGTGGTGCTGCCGGCGCTGGAACGCAGCGGCAGCAGGCTGCTACCAGCTGATTCCGAGCACTCCGCCATCTTCCAATGCCTGCAGGGCACCCCTTGGGCTGACACCGCAAGGCTCTCCACCGGCATCCCCACCCCAGGCCTGCGACGCATCCAGCTCACAGCCTCCGGCGGTGCCTTCCGCGACTGGGAGGCGGCCGATCTGGTCAAAGCCACCGTTGCCGATGCAACGAGTCACCCCAACTGGAGCATGGGGCGCAAGATCACGGTGGATTCAGCCTCATTGATGAACAAAGGCCTCGAAGTGATCGAAGCCCATTACCTCTACGGGGTTGACTACGACCACATTGAGATCGTCATCCACCCGCAGTCGATCATCCACTCGATGGTGGAACTGGCGGATTCCTCGGTGCTGGCCCAGCTGGGCTGGCCGGACATGAAGCTGCCGATCCTCTACTGCCTCAGCTGGCCTGAACGGCTCGAGACCCCCTGGAGGCGCCTGGATCTGACCGAGCTCGGCCAGCTCACCTTCCGCGCGCCGGACCCAGCTAAATATCCCTGCATGGATCTGGCCTACGCCGCCGGACGAGCCGGCGGCACCATGCCTGCGGTGCTCAACGCTGCCAATGAACAGGCGGTCGCTCTCTTCCTTCAAGAGCGCATCCATTTCCTGGATATCCCGAAGCTGATCGAAGCCGCCTGCGAGCGCCATCGCACCGACTGGTGCTCGAACCCCAGCCTNGANGATGTGCTGGCGGTGGACCGNTGGGCNCGCANNGCNGTTGATGAAGCANCNNCNCTNCCNCTGGCNGCCTGANNGGAAAANAATCTGCAGCGCNGGNGAGCAGGGTCTGGCNGCGGCTCTACCAANTCAATNAGCCTTTCNGCCAGTTGGTCATGCCCCTTACGGCCGTCGAATGCCCCGGTGACGTGTGCCACAGCCACCATGGTGGCCATCATGTGGAGCGCCAAGACCTACAGAGCAACCTGCAGGAGCACGGCCAAGACTGGTGCGAGCGTCTGGCCGAGCGGATCTATGAGATCTCGGTGGACACCTTCTCCCAGACCGTGGTGCCGATGCTGCAGCAGCACGGCTGGCAGCGCCGCCACCTGAACTGGGAGTTCAAGCTGGCCGACGACCCCATGGAGGTNGAGCGCACCCTGGCCGATGGGACCATCAACGCGGTCGAAAGCTTCTTCCGTAGCTCTGAGGTCCAGCGTCTGTTCGTCAAAGAGCTGGTGGGGGGAACGTTCGCAGAAGCAGACCACAACCGGCTCCGTGCCAAAGCCGTACGTCAGGTNATCGAGCAGGAACTACTGGCCTTCCTGAAGGAAAACCACGATGAAATGCTCGATCGCGTTGGAGAAGCGCTGATGAGCGAAGCGGCTGACTTCGAGGACGCCCGGCAACANGCCCGCGAAGGCCTTGAGGAAGTGCACCACCTCTTGGTGAACCACAGCGAAGCGATCCGCTAATACGCTGCTGGGTCAGGCGTGNCGCCAGAGGGAAACACAGCGCAACACCAGAGCAAACCAGTAACCCCCGTAATCAATCGCCGTGGCACCGGCTGCCGAAAAAAGCAGCCGATAGCTGCGCGCTGCGATGATTGACANCAAGGCCCAGCGCTCAAACAGGGCAAGAACTTACCTAATTTTCGCTGAAGGATTCAAGAGGCCAACTCTCGATTGGCACACCCCCCTCGGNCTCATCGGTTGAGCTGCTCAAACCAGTAGCCGGCGAGGGTCCATGAGGACCATAGAAACATCGCCAGAAACAGCCAGTTCAGCCAGGGGGGCCTGCGGTCGTTCTCAAACATTGGCCCCGGATGGTTGTTGAACAGATCGTACTGCTGATGATCACNGAAAGCCGTCACAGCAGCATCTTTCAATCACAGATTTCCTCAAGGCTGNCCGAAAANATCCTGAAACTAGTCATTCCTCGTCGCCATCAAATCCAAGCTGGAGAGGGATCATTCAGAAGCTTTTCTGATGCCAAGAGCAAAACAGAGATACAGCTGCTTNAGAGTCCAGATGTAAACGATTATCGCGCANATTATCTCAATGCATTGATGCAACTTGCAGCTTGCCACTGCAGTAATCCGGCTTGATTTCCAAACGGACAATCNATCGCAAAAGCCCGGAACCAGCCGCGCCTTGACAACGACGAAGCCNTCACGACACCCCATCGCGCCATGAACCCAATTTTTCAGGAGCTGCGCTCCATCAACAACATGCTGGAGTTCCTGCTGCAGCACCGCGAGGAGTTCGCCAGCGANAAGCGGGAGCTACTGGAGAACGCCGCACTCAAGGTGGATGCCGTCATGCATGGCCTTGATCAGATGCGCNGCGGCACCCCAGCCCCTACTGAGCTGGAGGGGTTACTGGCCTCAATCGAGGACCTGCACGCCAGCCTGGCCCCGATGGATGAGGAAATCGAGCATCAGCAACTGGTGCAACTGTGAGTCAGGCGCCGCTGGTCCAGCGGCATCTGCTGCTCTGTGCCACTCCCAGTAANGCCAAATGCCACCAGGGCCCGCTAGGAGCCCAATGCTGGGATCAGCTCAAACGCAGCTTGCGCCAAAGCGGCCTGGAGAACCCAAAGCGTGAGGAGGGTGTGGTGCTACGCAGCAAGGTGGATTGCTTGCGGCAATGCGAGGACGGACCGGTGATGCTGATCTGGCCTGATGGNATCTGGTACTCAGCCATGACCCCAGAGCGGATTGAGCGGATCGTGGCTGAGCACCTGCTGCTCGATCNGCCGGTAGAGCGTTGGATCAGCCGCCGATCAAAGCTTGCAACCAGTCCGCAGTAAGGCGGTCCCCCCAGCAGGCCAACGGCGGATCCCCCACACCGTGAAAACCGTTGTGACCACCGTTGCGTGTGATCACCACCTCGAGAAGCCGATGGCACCCCTGCTGGGATCGCGCAACGTCCACCGGCACCCAGGGATCATCATCCGCTTGTAATAACAGGGTTGGCACCTGCAGCGATTGCAGCCGATGCAGCGGACTGGCCAGCTGGTAATAACGCTCGACGCTGCCGTANCCCCAGCGCTGGGCCGTGATGGCCTGGTCGAAATCGCGGATGCTTGACGCTGCGGCCAGNAGCTCCTGCTCCACAGCTGTCACACCGACTGGATCAGCCAGGGTCTGGGCCACAAGACGCCGCATGAGCCAGCGCTGATAGATGCGGTTCCGCGGCCGTTCGATCGAAGCGGAGCAGTCACCCAGATCCAGGGGACTACTGGTGCAGACCAAGCCATCGAGGACCGCCGCAGAACCATTGAGCTCCTGATCCAGACAGGCATTGAGAAGAATCGATCCCCCCAGTGAGATTCCTACCCCCAGCAGTGGCCGTCCCCCCGCCAGGTGGCGGGCCTGCTGGAAGACAGGTGCAAGATCGCTGTTGCAGGAGGCGGCATAAGTCCCTTGGGCCAATGGGCGGCCTTTACCTGCCCCGCGCAGATTCAGCCGGAGAACAGCGAAGCCAGCGGCCTGAAGCGCCAGGCCCATGCGTCGCAATCCTTCCCGATCACTGCTGCCGCCCAAACCATGCAGGAGGACCACCAGGGCATGGGGTTGGGCGACCCGATCAT
This sequence comes from Synechococcus sp. TMED19, assembly GCA_002168155.1. Lineage (GTDB taxonomy): Bacteria > Cyanobacteriota > Cyanobacteriia > PCC-6307 > Cyanobiaceae > RCC307. Next base: position 14,017 of record NHBY01000052.1, read on the forward strand.
GCAGCGCAAGCAGCTGACCGCCATCGGGCAACGCAATGACCAGAGGCTCGCCCTGATCCACGGGCAACTTGGGCGGATGCAGGGTGTCGCGCAGGGTTTGCAGGTCGCCGTTGCACCAGGGCCAGCGGGGCCGGAAAGGCTGTGCGTCAGGGCCCGGAGTCAACGCTTCAAAAGAGGGGCAGGAGTTCTTGCTCGAGACTACGGGCAGCCTGACGAGCACCCCAACGGCGCAGACGGCGCAGACGCAAAATCAGAGGATCAATGTCGCATTCGCTGTGGAGACAGCGCTCAAGTCGCCGGCGTAGCTCCGGTGGGACTGATGACGAAGAGGGAGGAGGGGGTTGAGCGCGTCGTGCCATGGCCGCAATGGCTGGATGCCTTCAGATGGCCGGAAACTAGAGACGGCGGCGAATTCAGCCCTGCGTAGAAACACTCAATCTCTGCCCAGTCACATTTGGTCAGGCGCCCAGGCGATCGAGTCACAGTTCCGTGGGGTCCAGGGTTCTTAATGGGTTAGCGGAAACAACAGGCACCCGGAGCCCGCCGCGAGCACGTCACCACGAACTCCGCTGCCGGGCAGTGGAGTTTTTTTTTGCCTTTAAGCCGGCCCAGATCCAGGTACCCTTCGGCCCATGGCGCACCCCACCACCCTGCTGCCCGCCCTCTTGGGCGGCACCCTGATCAGCCTGATCCCGGCCAGCGCTTTGGCCCAGTCCCCTCTTCGCGTCGAGCCTTACCGCGGAGACACCGTTAATGAGGGCGGACCCATCGACGACCGCGACAGCCTCACTCGTGATGGAGACAACGAGGGGCGAACGGACATCGGCGTGCCCCTGACCCCGCCCCCAAGCTTCCGCAAGCGGCAGAGCATCGTGCCGCAGCGTCGCCTGCCCCGTTCTTTGCATGTCGACACCGTGGAGGTGATCACTCGCTGAGCAGGCTTGCGTCATCGGATCTCCATCTCGTGCGATTGGTAACACTCCCCTTAAGGGAAAAGTGCGACGTTTCACGAAACCCAGGTCAGGAAGTGTCTCTTTCCGACCAATGTGCTCCCAATCGGAGGTTGCCATGACCGTTGGATCGTCTCCGCACCCGAGCTTGCCGGCCACCGTTCAGTGGCTTGAGGCGCGTCTGGCCTATCTCGACTCCATTGGTGATTTCGAGGCCAGCTACGCCCTCACCGCCGAACATGCCGACTGGTTGATGGGTTGCCCTGATGCCCTGAGCCAGCCCCTCATCGTCCCTCCCGCGATCGCTAGCCTTAACTCGTAGCGATTCCGCATAAGCACCATGGTCAATACAGCCGCGACGGTCGAAAACCTCGTGGTCATCGGCTCAGGGCCTGCCGGCTATACGGCTGCTCTCTATGCCGCCCGCGCCAACCTCAATCCATTACTGATTACCGGTTTTCAAAACGGTGGTATTCCCGGGGGTCAGCTGATGACCACCACCCACGTCGAGAACTTCCCAGGGTTTCCAGACGGCATTCTTGGCCCTGACCTGATGGACCGAATGAAGTCCCAGGCTGTGCGGTGGGGCACGCGCCTAGTTGAGGCCGATGTTGAGCAACTTGACCTCTCCCAGAAGCCCTTCAAGTTGCAGGCCGACGGCCGCACGATCCAAGCCCAAAGCGTGATCCTGGCCACTGGCGCCAGCGCCAACAGACTCCATGTTGAGGGGGAGGACACTTTCTGGAGTCATGGCATCAGTGCCTGTGCCATCTGCGACGGGGCCACTCCCCAGTTCCGCAATGAGGAGCTAGCCGTCGTTGGCGGTGGAGATTCGGCCTGCGAAGAAGCTGTATACCTAACCAAATACGGCAGCAAGGTCCATCTGATCGTGCGCCGCGACGGACTGCGAGCCAGTCGCGCCATGGCTGATCGTGTGCTGGCCAATCCCCTGATCGAGGTGCACTGGAAGCGCCAGGTGGGCCGCTTCAACGGCAGCGACTGGCTGGAGTCGATTCAGCTCCTCGATCCCGATGGGCAGGCTGCAGAAGTGCTACCTGTGCGAGGGCTCTTCTATGCCATTGGGCACACCCCCAACACTGACCTTGTAAAGGGCCAGCTGCCTCTTGATGACAAGGGATATCTGATCACTGATCCAGGCCAACCCGCCACCGCCGTTGAAGGAGTGTTCTCCGCCGGCGATGTGGCCGACCAGCAGTGGCGCCAGGCAATCACGGCAGCGGCCAGCGGCTGCCAAGCCGCTTTGGCTGCCGAACGCTGGCTAACCCACCACGATCTGGCGATCACCATCGAGCGCGAGAACGTCGAACCAGAGGCTGCTGAGCTGCCCCAGCCCACCACCACCGCCACCGAGCAGGACTTCGATCCTGAGGCTTTATGGCAGGGGGGCAGCTACGCCCTGCGACGGCTCTATCACGAGAGCAACAAGCCGCTTTTGGTGATCTACACCTCCCCAAGCTGCGGACCCTGCCACGTCTTCAAGCCACAGCTAAAACGAGTGCTCAACGAACTTGATGGCGCCGCCCAGATGGTGGAGATCAATCTGGAGGACGACGCTGACATCGCCTCCCAAGCCGGCGTGACAGGCACACCGACCTTGCAGCTGTTCAAAGACAAGGCACTCCAACAGCAATGGCGTGGCGTTCAGCAGCGCAGCGCCATCAAAGGGGCTGTAGAAAAACTGATCTGATCGAGCAAATCCCAGGCTTCAGCGGCGGCGTGGGCCCGGACCACCGGAATTGCGCTCGCGGTAGGTGATCCGACCGCGGCTGAGGTCGTAGGGACTGATCTCAACGAGAACCTTGTCGCCGGCCAGCAGCTTGATACGGAACTTGGTGAGCTTGCCGGCGGCCCTGCACAGGCATTGGTGACCTGCCGGCTGCTCGAGAGTGACCAGGTAGAAGCCGTTCCCCTGCTCTTTCTCAATCACACCAGAGGTTTCGATCATGCAGAGGGGACTCGGAATTCAGCTGTGGTTGCATTTTAATCCTCCGACCTCTAAGGCCTGACTGACACCCCCTCCACCGTGCTCCTGCACAAGCCCTATGGCGTGCTGAGCCAGTTCACCCCGGAGCCAGGCAGTCGCTGGGGCTGCCTGGCAGAACTGGTCCCAGTACCAGGGGTTTACGCCGCAGGCCGCCTTGATGCCGACAGTGAAGGGCTGCTGCTACTCACCTCCAATGGTCGTTTGCAGCATCGACTCACCGATCCGCGATGGGGCCACTGGCGCCGTTACTGGGCCCAAGTGGAGGGGATTCCCAGCGATCTTGCGCTCGAGCCGTTGCGACAGGGGATCCAACTCAAGGATGGTTTAAGCCGCCCAGCTCGAGTGCAACAGCTGCCGCCACAGCAGCGTGATGGGATTGCACCGCGGCAGCCCCCAATCCGTGAACGCCGGAACATCCCCACAACCTGGTTGGAGCTTGAACTGCAGGAGGGACGCAACCGACAGGTCCGCCGCATGACGGCAGCCATTGGCTTTCCCACCCTGCGGCTGATCCGCAGCGCAATCGATCTGATGGATGGCGCCGCACCTCTAGATCTGGAAGGTCTGGCAGCAGGGTGCTGGCGGCCCTTGAGTGCAGAAGAACTTCAGCGACTGAGACAGTTAGGCCGCTAACCAAGCACGTCCTGAAGCTCGCGCACGGTCATCAACTGGCCGTAGTAGTAATTGGCCTGGGCCCGGGCTGCAGGATCCTCCAGCCCATCGATGACATCGGGGCCGACGCTGGCCCAGAGGTTGTTGCCGCAGGCACGGTCGAGGGCTTCCGTGGCTTCCGCCTCCAGATTGGCCAAGCGGCGCTGAAGGTTCTTGATCTGAGCAATTGCCATAGGTCAGAACGGAAGCTTTTTCTTGGCGTTCTTATCAAGGTCAGCCTCAAGCTCACGCAGGCGCTTGAGGATGCTGCTGTAGTACTCCTCCAGGTAATCCTCCAGTCCTGTGGTGTCCTCAGGGTCCAAACCAAAAGCGTCGTAACTGGCCTCCATCTCGGCATCGAGCCGCATGCCGCCACCGGTCACCTCGGCAAAGGCAAGGCGCTCAGCAATGTTCACCCCAGGTTCAAAGAAGGACACCAGGCCCTGCATGGACTGCATCAAGGCGGAGGGAACGCGGATCACACGAGCTTCCTTACGCGCCAATCGCTCACAGAGCTGCACCACCTCACCGGTGTTCCAGGCCTTGGGGCCAACCACCGGGAAACTGCCACAGGCGGTCTGCTCACGGCTTAGGGCCGCCACCGCAAAGCGGGCGACATCCTGGGTGTTCATGTATGCGATCGGAGTGGAGTTGCCGCTGATCCAGACCGTTTGGTTTTCAAGCACTGGGATGGCGAACTGACCGATCACGCCCTGCATGAAGGCGCAGGAGCGCAAAATCGTGAAATCAAAGCCTTCGTCCTGCAGCAACTGCTCGGTGCAGTACTTGATATCCATCAGCGGCACCGAGCGAAAGCGCTCGGCTTCCAGCAGTGAGATGAACACCACACGGTTCACCCCTTGAATGCGGCATTGGTTGTACAGATTGAGCTTGCCGTCCCAGTCGATGCTGTAAATGCTCGCGCTGTCGGTGGGCCGTGCCGTTGCTGCATCGATCACCGCATCTTGACCTTCAATGGCATAGGCCAGTGAGTCGGAATCCAGCAGATTGCCTCGGGTCAGCTCACATCCCCACTCCTGCAGGAAGGCTGCCTTGCGCGGGGAACGGACCATGCAGCGCACAGCATGGCCTGCATCGAGAGCCTGTTTAGCAATCTGGCGTCCGAGGGTTCCCGTTCCACCGAGTACAAGAACCTGCATCCGCGCTGATCAGAGAGGAGCGAGCTTAGGGAGTTGTAACCAACAACAGTCGATTTTTACTCGCCTTGCAGCTTCAGCAGCAGAGCGCCTCCCAGCAGGCCGAGGGGAATCAGCACCCAGAACAGAGCAGCAGTGCCGAAGATCTCCGATGCCATGGGGGGAGCGCAACAAGTGTGGGGCAGCTTATCGAGCCTTTGCCCCTTCTCGCACGACTTCTTCCCAGGGGGCATTACTGCGAAACTGCCCCAGGGCAATGCCACTGGCCTGGGCGCACCAACCCTGCTGACGCAGGCGCGCAAGCAAAGACTCCAGCGGCGGAGGGCCACCGCCCAGCTGGCGAGCAAGATCAGCCACATCACTAGCCTCGGGCGGCAAACCGTCATCACCGCTGAGCCGTTGCAACAGCCGCAGCGATGCGCTCGTCGCACTGGGCCGAGTTGTACCGGCCTCCAGAGCCTGGAGCTGCTGCAGCACCTCGACGTCCTGCAAAGCACCTCGCCAGAGCGGACCGCTAAGCACCGCCTGCTGACCACAACCGCAATGGACCAGATCCCGGATCTTCAGCAACGCCATGCCGCGGTGGCTGCCGCAGTGATGGCAGTAGGCCTGCATACCCAGCAGGTGCTCCTCCCCTACCGCGGGATGACGCAACACCTGGACAGCGCAGCGGAAGGTGCGGCCTTCACTGAAACTCAGCAGTGGTCTGATGCCACGGCCCAAACCCCAGGCAGCCCTGGCAATGAGGCCCAGCTGCAGGCGCAGGGCCAGCTCCCAGCTGCAAGGCTGCGCCCGCACGGCGGCTCCAAGCCGCCTCAGGGCCGCCGTGCGGTCATGACCGGTGAACGAGCGCCCATCGGTGCTGGCGAGATAAAGGATTCCCCCGAAGCGCACTGCCTCTAAGGCCAGAGGCAGGAATGCGGTCGGTGCTCCGAAAGCATCAAGGTCCACCAGATCAAAGCGGCGCTCCTGCAGCAGACAGGCCGCAAGCAGCTTCTCGATGGTGCGGGCGCTGCATTACACAGCCGGAGGTTTCAACCCCAGCGCAGCCAGGTTGGCCTGCAGCAGTGGGAGCCGTTCAGGGTCCGCATCATTGGCCAAGACCTCTGTGGCCCCACCTTCAAGTCCGTAACGCAGAGCCCGGATGCCGCAGCCGGCCATGCCATCCAGCACGCCAACGCCGACACGATCTGGGTTCTGAGCCTGCATCCAGCGCAGCAGCAGCACCCCGAAATCACGCGAAGGACGTGACTCGGGCCGGAAGAAACCAGTACCCAGCTCAAGTCGGGCCTGACCTTCGCAATAGTGAGTCGGTTCGGTTGGCATTACCGATGGCTGGCAGCGACTGGGGCCACCAGAGTTGGTTTCAGTTTGAGACCTGGCGCTGCCACTGGCGCCAGCTGGGCCCTGCGGAGGGAACAGCAGTGGTTTTGCTGCATGGTTTCGGGGCCAGCAGCGGCCACTGGCGGAGCAATGCCTCAGCGTTAGCGGAAGAGGGGTACTGCGTCTACGCCATCGATCTGCTGGGCTTCGGGGCCAGCGATCAGAACCTGAAATACCTGGATAACAGGCTCTGGAGCCGGCAGCTGCAGAGTTTCCTGAGCTCGGTCGTGGGACGACCTGCACTGCTGGTGGGCAATTCCATTGGCGCACTGGTGGCCTTAACCACCGCCGTGTTCGCTCCCGACTGGGTGCTGGCGGTGGTAGCTGCACCACTACCAGATCCCACCCTGCTGCAACCCATGCCACGGCGCCGCAAGCGCTGGCGGCGGGTCTGGCAACGGCGGCTCGTGCTGCTCGTCAGCCGATTGCTACCGNTCGCCCCCCTCCTTGCACTCCTGCGCCAACGNCCCTTGATCCGCCTAGGGCTGCTGAGCGCCTATGCCTGTCAAAAGCGAATCGACAGCGAGTTAATTCAGCTGATTCGCTGGCCAGCATGCCGTTCGGGGGCACCTCGAGCCTTGGCGGCCATGGTGCGTGGGATGGCTCTGCGCCCGGCGGCAGCAACCGCACCTCAGCTCCTGCCGAGATTGCAACAGCCGCTGCTGCTGCTGTGGGGGCGCCGGGACCGGCTGGTGCCACCGCTACTGGCTCCAAAGGTGCAGGCCCTTGCACCAGAGGGCTACTGCCAACTCGAATGGCTGGAAGATCTGGGGCACTGCCCCCACGACGAGGCCCCCGAGCTGTTCAACCGCACCCTGTTGTGCTGGTTCAGTCAGTACACCCCTGCCACGTAGGTTTGGCAGGTCCCCGGGCGCTGTGATGAAGCACACCCTGTCGGTGTTGGTGGAAGACGAATCCGGTGCATTGAGCCGGATCTCAGGCCTGTTCGCCCGGCGCGGCTTCAACATNGAAAGCTTGGCGGTGGGCCCCACCGAACAGGNGGGCGTNTCGCGACTAACGATGGTGGTCGCCGGCGATGACGGCGCTCTCGAACAGATGAGCAAACAGCTTCAAAAGCTGGTCAATGTGCTCGAAGTGATTGATCTGAGCGCTCTTCCCTCGGTGGAGCGTGAGTTGATGCTGGTCAAGGTGAAAGCTGATGCCACCAGCCGTGGCGAGATCTTTGATCTGGTGAAGGTGTTCCGCGCCAAAGTCGTTGACGTGGGCGATTCAGCTTTGATCCTTGAAGTGGTCGGAGACCCCGGAAAACTCGTGGCACTTGAGCAGCTGCTAGAGCCTTTCGGCATCCTTGAAATCGCCCGTACGGGCAAGGTGGCGCTGCAGCGGGCCTCAGGCGTTAACACCGAAGCCCTCAAGCTGCGCNGNTCTGAGACCTATGTCCCGGCCTGATCCCTGATCAGGGCTGTAGCACTTCCGCTTTATTCANCTTGTCGCCCTGGCGGATCTGATCAACGACATCCATGCCTTCAACGACCCGGCCAAAGACGGCATAGCGGCCGTCGAGTTCAGGCAAATCGCTCAGAGCGATATAGAACTGAGCGCTAGCGGAATTGGGATCCTGGGCCCTGGCCATGGCCACGGCGCCTCGGAGATGGGGCAGCTCCAACTTCTCGCTGAGGCGGGGACCCGTCAGGGGGGCTCCATAACTGGGCTCAGAGTCCCCTTTGAGCTTCACCTCAAGAGGGATAAAACGCGGGGCGTTGCTATCGGGATCGATGAAGTTGCCAGAGCCGTACTGCCCAGGGGGCACCTTGGGGTCACTACTACGTGGATCGCCGCCCTGCACCACAAATGGACTGGGCTCACGCACGACCCGATGAAAGACGGTGTTGTCGTAAGCCCCGCGCTGTGTGAGATCTAGAAAATTGCCCGCGCTCAACGGAGCATTCGACCCATTGAGCTCAATCACCACCCGGCCTCGCTCAGTCGTCAGGGCCACTTTTGCTGTGCCGTTGAGGCAAGCCACACTGCTGCTTCCACAGCCCATGGGCATAGCTGAAGGGGCAGTGGTGCAGGCCTGAAGGCTCAGCAGCAACCCCAGCAGCAGAGGCAGCACACAAAGAGAAAAGCGTCGTGTCATCGCTCAAACCCCCTCGAGAGGGACTCCCAAATAACGGGCCAATTCAGCGCCACTCTGCTCAAGATCAGAAAGCGCCATTGGCTCCCCGACACGGGTGAGAGGCAAATCGCGGCGACCGCGCAGACGCAGAGCTAGGCGCCGACGAGGATTGAGGCCATCGCGCACCTCCACCTTCACCGCCTGCACGTCACTACAGGGCAGGGTGAAGCTGATGCGCTGGCGAAAGCCGCGTCGCTCGATCGTGATCGTGTCGGCGGGACGATCAAAAAGATTGCGACCTGCCCCGACATCGATGGCAATAACCGTCCAGAGATAACTGGAGAGCAAGATGGCCCCGAGGCCATAGGCCCCCATGACCAGACCCTGAGGAACCCAGAGCAGATCAGCTGGGTGCCCAACTGGCAACAAGTCCGTGCCCAGATAACTAGAGGCACTGGTGAGCAAAAAACCGACGCCGCCGATAGAGACCAAGATGGCCACCACCAGATTCGAGACACGGCGTGAGCCGATCACCGGCTGATCGATGGGAGCGTCCATAGGGAGCGCAACGGATCAAAGGGCATCCTGCCGGACGGTACGCAGAGGATGACGAATAAATACCTAAGAGGATATGAAATTGCAGCAGATCCCTTTGTGGACAAAGCGTTTCAGGCCGTGAGGAATTCCCGCAAGGGTCCGGGAAACATTGTTACCATCGCCCGGTAACCGACCTCACATTGAGGTTTTCTCCGCACAACATCGATGACGATTGCTGTAGGGCGGGCGCCGGCAGGCCGGGGATGGTTCGACGTCCTCGATGACTGGCTGAAGCGCGACCGTTTCGTTTTTGTGGGCTGGTCTGGCCTTCTGCTCTTCCCTTGCGCCTATTTGGCCCTGGGTGGATGGCTCACCGGCACCACCTTTGTCACCTCCTGGTACACCCACGGGATTGCCAGCAGCTATTTGGAAGGCTGCAACTTCCTCACCGCCGCCGTCTCCACCCCGGCGGATTCCATGGGCCACAGCCTGCTGCTGCTCTGGGGCCCGGAAGCTCAGGGTGACTTCGTGCGCTGGTGCCAGCTCGGCGGCCTCTGGGCCTTCGTGGCCCTGCACGGTGCCTTCAGTCTGATCGGCTTCATGCTGCGCCAGTTCGAGATCGCTCGTCTGGTCGGCATCCGTCCCTACAACGCCATCGCCTTCTCGGGCCCGATCGCGGTGTTCGTCAGCGTTTTCCTGATGTACCCCCTCGGGCAGAGCAGCTGGTTCTTCGCTCCCTCCTTCGGCGTGGCAGCGATCTTCCGCTTCTTGCTCTTCCTGCAGGGCTTCCACAACTGGACCCTGAACCCCTTCCACATGATGGGCGTGGCCGGCATCCTCGGCGGCGCACTGCTTTGTGCCATTCACGGCGCCACCGTGGAGAACACCCTGTTCGAAGACGGTGAAGGCTCCAATACCTTCAAAGCGTTCGAACCCACCCAGGAAGAGGAGACCTACTCAATGGTCACCGCCAACCGCTTCTGGAGTCAGATCTTTGGTATCGCCTTCTCCAACAAGCGCTGGCTGCACTTCTTCATGCTGTTCGTGCCTGTGATGGGCCTGTGGACCAGCTCCATCGGCATCAT
>NHBY01000001.1 GCA_002168155.1 Synechococcus sp. TMED19
TCGGACCCATGCGGCTCCGACGCCTAAACCTGGTCAGATCCGGAAGGCAGCAGCCACACGGGATGCTCGAGGCAGGCGTGGACTCCGGGTCACCCCTATCTAAATGTCTGAATCCAGCAGCCTTGGTTAGCTGAACAGAGACTCTGATTTAGTCGTTGTTCTGACGGTTGCGCAGGAACGAAGGGATGCGGACGCCGCTTTCATCAGCCTCGTTGTTGTCTGCTGGCTCAGAGCTACCGGGAACCTCGGCCTTGATGGTGCGCTGCGGCACATATTGACCGCCGCCCTCAAATCCGGTGGCGATCACGGTCACATGGATCTCGCCTTCCAGCGCTTCATCCACCACCGCTCCAACAATGATGTTGGCTTCAGGGTCCACCACGTCGTAGATCGCCTCAGAAGCCGTGGTCATGTCCTCAAGGGTCATGTCACGGCCACCACTGATGTTGATCACACAACCCTTGGCTCCGTCGATACGGGCCGACTCGAGCAATGGGCTGCTCATCGCGGCCATAGCTGCTTCGCTGGCGCGGGAGCGGCCCGAGCCCACTCCGATGCCCAAGAGGGCGGTACCGGCTGAGGCCATCACCGAGCGCACATCGGCGAAGTCAACGTTCACCAGGCCTGGCTTGGTAATGATGTCGCTGATGCCTTTGACGCCACTGCGCAGCACCTCATCGGCGGTGCGGAAGGCTTCCTGCAGTGGGGCACCGGAGATGGCGTCGCGCAGGCGATCGTTGGGGATCACGATCAGGGTGTCGACATGCTCGGCCAGGCGGGAGATGCCCTCTTCTGCCTGACGCATGCGCTTGCGCCCTTCAAAGGTGAATGGCTTGGTGACGATGCCCACCGTCAGGGCGCCGGACTCTTTGGCTACCTCCGCCACGATCGGTGCAGCGCCGGTGCCGGTTCCGCCGCCCATGCCGGCGGTGATGAAGACCAGGTCTGTGCCTTCGAGGGCCTGCTGGAGATCGATTCGGGATTCCTCTGCTGCCTTCTGACCGATGGCAGGGTTACCGCCTGCTCCAAGGCCGCGGGTCAGCTTCATGCCGAGCTGCACACGCTGGTTGGCAGCGGAGTTCAGCAGGGCCTGGGCATCGGTGTTCAGAACCCAGAAGCCCACCCCATGGAGCTCGGAGGCAATCATGCGGTTGATGGCATTACTTCCGCCACCACCGACGCCAATCACTTCGATCCGTGCCGTCTGGCTGGGGATAATGCTTTGGTTATTCATCGCGCTGGAACTGGACGGAACCGCGGCGGGGGACTTGGGAGCTTCGCTTTCCATCGCCGAGGCAGCACCGTTCATTTGCTGAAGCATTATCCAGGGGAGACCAACCGGCCGAAGCTTGTCGCGACAGCTTTGCCACATGTGAGACAAAGCGCAACGCGCTTTTGTGTCAGTTCCCTGACGGAGCTGGTTTTTTTGCCTTTGTTGGCCTCAGCACCAATTCGGGGTGTTCGGGGTTGCTCAAGTCCAATGCCTGGGTGTCTGGAGTCGGGGCCTTGCCTCCCCAGGTTTCTGCTAGGTGGCCCAGCACCAGCAGTCTTCGCTGCAGCTGTCCGTCCAGTGGCCCCAAGCGCACCGGGCCGATCCGATCGCTGATTAGCCAGAGCTCTCCATTTCGGCGGAAGTCCAGTCGCTGCACGTTGGCCTGCTTTGGCAGTTGCAGTAGCAGCTGCTTAATCGTCGGTGCGTAGCGCTGCTGCCATCCCATCACCATCAAGCTTGGCGTGCCGGAGCTGCGGGCTTTGGCTTGTTGTTCGCGGGTAATCCAGGCGCCGGTGCGATCAACGAAGCCGTTCTCAAGACCGGAGGCTTTGCGTCGCTGGGCCCGGGCTACTGCCTGACGCTGCCGCAGGTTGATATTCAGCTGCGGCGGGAGCATATGGCGCTGCAGTTGGATCTGCTCCACCGGCAGGCTGCCGGAGAGGCGTTGGCGTAGCTCGTCCGGGTTGAGCTGCAGCAGGGGTACTGGGAAGCGCAGTCCCGCGGCCTGAATGATTTGGTCACGGCTGAAGCCCCAGGCTCCGCTGACCTGAACCTGGTCGGCATCGCGCAACACCCAGCCATGGCGCAGCAGCAGCCAGCCCAGGCCTGTGCTGGCTGCCAGTAGAGCCAGCAGGCGCCAGCAGCGAGCCAGCAGGCTGAGGCGTTTGCGACGCCTTAGCTCCCGCCGCCGCTCTACCCCCTCATTGCGATGACGCGCTGGACTGACGCTCACAGCTCGCAGCGGGAGCGGCTCATCAGCTGCTCGATCCAGTCCCGGGCACGGTCGGCATCAGCAAAGGCCAGATCTCGCTGTTGACCGCTGCCGATCAGTCGCAGGCGGCAGGGTCCATGGCTTTCCTCGGTTAGCGGAGCATCTCCTGAACTGAGGGAGAGCAATTCCACCAGCTCGAGCTTGCAGACCTCAAAGCTGCCTTCCGGCTTCAGCTTACCCGCCTCAAAGGTGCTCCACTCCACAAGGCCTTCACGCAGCCGGGCCGCGCCTGCTCCGTCGAGCTTGGAGATCTCCGACCCCTCGGCCCATTCCAGAAACAGCCTCTGCCGGCGGCGTTCGAGCCAGCCCAGGGCCGTTAACACGACAAACGCCACCAGGAGGGGCAACCAGAGGAGACCGTGACTCATCGGGCCAGCTCCACGAGTTGGTGTACCAACTCTTCCAGAGGAATGCCGCTCTCAGCCCAGAGCATGGGGTACATGCTCTGACTGGTAAAGCCAGGCAACGTATTGATCTCATTGATCAGCAGCCTCCCACTATCTTCCTCATAGAAGAAGTCGACTCGGCTGAGGCCACTAGCTCCCACTGCCTGCACGGCAAGGACGGCCAGGTGTTGGGCCTTCTGGTTGACCGCATCAGGAAGCTGCGCGGGGATCAGCGTCTCACTGGTTCCTGAGGAGTACTTGGTCTCGTAGTCGTACCAATCTGCATCGAAGTGCACTTCCCCTAAAACCGAGGCTTGGAGCTGCTCGCGGCCGAGCACGGCACATTCCAGCTCGCGCACCTGCAGTCCCTGTTCCACCAGCAGCCGCTGATCATGGCTGGCAGCCAGCGCTAGGCCAGATTCCAGTTCGCTGCGATTGGTTGCCTTGGTGATCCCCACTGATGAGCCCAGGTTGGCCGGCTTGATGAAACAGGGGTAACCCAGCTCGGCTTCCAGTTGCTCCAGTAGGGCCTCTCCCCGCTCCAGTTCAGCGGCCAGCAGTGGTCGGTAGGGACCTTGCGGCAGTCCTGCTGCGGCAAAGGCTGCCTTCATGGCCAGTTTGTCCATCCCCACAGCCGAGCCCAGCACGCCGGAGCCCACAAACGGCACCTGCATCAGGCTGAAGAGCCCCTGAATCGTGCCGTCCTCGCCGTTGGGACCATGCAGCACGGGATACCAAACCGTCACCTCAAGTGCGCCATCGGGGAGGCCACAGAAGCCATGCCGGCTTCCGTCATCAGCTTTGGCCTCGCCACTGGTGAGCACCTGACGGGCGATGGCATCAACCCACCAGCGTCCCTGGCGGTCAATGTAGAAGGCAATAACCCGGTAGCGGTCCGCATTGGCGCCGCCGCTGAGTCCCTTCAGGACCGTGGCGGCTGAGCGAATGGAGACATCGTGCTCACCGGAGGCACCACCGAAAACCAGGCCCACCACCCGGGGCGGAAAGCTGCTGCCGGCAGGGGTGGTGGGCAACGGTCAGGCGCGGGGAACTCAAGGTACCAGTGCTGGCTGGGCTTGAGCACATCCGCTTAGTGAAAAGGCCCGCACGCGATCGATCCGCACGGGCACGAGGTCACCGATGCCATGGCCCGCTGCGCCAAAGAAGGTCAGTCGGTTGGTGCGGGTGCGTCCCATTAGCTGGGAGGAATCCTTGGGGTTGATGCCTTCCACCAGGACCTCTTCTGTGCGTCCCATGTAGCGCTGGCTGCGCTGCTTGGCCATGCGCTCCACGAGGGCATTGAGTTCTTGCAGTCGCTCCACCTTGATGTGGTCCTCGACCTGATCTGGCCAGTTCGCTGCAGGCGTGTTGGGCCGAGGCGAGTAAGCCGCGGTGTTGAGCAGATCAAAACCGATCTCCTCTACCAGCGCGAGGGTGCGGCGGAACTGGGCATCGCTCTCGCCGGGGAAGCCGACGATTGCATCGGCGCTGATGGCGGCATGGGGCATCAACCCACGGATTTGCTCGATGATGCGCCGGTAGCGGGCAATGGTGTAGCCACGGGCCATGGCCTTGAGCAGTGCGTCATCGCCGCTCTGAAAGGGCACGTGAAAGTGCTCGCACACCTTGGGCAGCTCGGCGCAGGCTTGAATCAGCCGCTCTGTGAAGTAGCGCGGGTGGCTAGTGGCAAAGCGGATCCGCTCGATGCCCTTGACATCGTGGACGTGGTGCAGCAGGTCGGTGAGGGTGTTCTGGCGGCGGCCTTCCGGGGTGATGCCCGGCAGGTCGCGCCCATAGGCATCGATGTTCTGCCCCAGCAGAGTGATCTCCTTGTCCCCCTGGGCCGCTAGGCCCTCCATCTCTAGTCGGATCGATTCGGGCAGGCGTGACTGCTCCAGGCCGCGCACCGAGGGCACCACGCAGTAGGTGCAGCGCTCGTTGCAGCCATAAATCACATTCACCCAGGCGCAAAGCGCGCTTTCACGCCTTGCGGTGGTGATGTCTTCAAGGATGTGATGCTCTTCGGTGGCTAGTACCTGCTGACCGTTATCCACCTGGCCCAGCAGGGTGTCGAGCCGGTTGGCGTGCTGGGGGCCCATCACCAGATCCAGTTCGGGCACGCGGCGGAGTAGAGCGGCCCCCTCCTGCTGGGCCACGCAGCCTGCGACCACCAGCGTCAGGGCCGGGTTGTCCTGTTTACGACGCGCCTGACGACCGAGATAGCTGTAAACCTTCTGCTCAGCGTTGTCGCGGATGGTGCAGGTGTTGTAGAGCACCAGATCTGCTTGGTCCTCCGCTTCACCTGGGCGGTAGCCCATCGACTCGAGGATGCCCGCCATCCGTTCGGAGTCGGCTTTGTTCATCTGGCACCCGAAGGTGGTGATCCAGTAAGTGCCGCGGGAGGTGTCGGCCATGGGCTGGGCTGGCACGAAATCGAAATAGCACTGAATCCAGTGTCAACCATGGGCGGTGCAATGCCATGGCAGGGTGAGATTCAGAGGTTTCAGGGTGCGTGGCCATGCGCTGGCGTCTGCACCGCTTCACGCTCACCAAGGAGGTTCCCCTCACCATCAGCCGGGGAACTACAGGAGCCGTCGAGCATCTGCTGCTGGAGCTAGAGGCAGGCGGCTGCATGGGCCGCGGCGAGACCGGTGGCTTTGATACAGGTCAGCGTCACTTCACCACCCAGGCTCTAGAGGCTGAACTGCAGGCCTGGCTGCCCGCGTTGGATGAGCTTGATCTGCCGCCCCCTGCCGCCTGGCCCGCATTGCTGGAGCCCCTCAGTCCGCCGGCGCGCTGCGCGGTGGATCTGGCGCTGCATGACTGCTGGGGGCAGCAGCTGGGCCAGCCGCTCTGGCGGTTGTGGGGCCTTGCGCGCTCCAGCTGCCGCCCCACCAGCGTGACCCTCGGGCTGGGCAGTGTTGATCTGGTGTTGCAGCGGCTGGAGCGCTGGCGCTCCCGACTGCCGGCCACGCGGGTCAAGCTGAAATTGGGCAGCCCCGATGGGCTTGATCACGACTGCGCTCTCGTCGAGGCGGTGCTGCCTCAGTTGCAGGGGGCCGAGCTGCAGGTGGATGCCAATGGCGGCTGGAGTCTGGAGATTGCCCGGAAGATGTTGCCCTGGTTGGCTGAGCGCGGCGTGGTGCTGGTGGAGCAACCGCTTGCCGCCGCTGTGGACGACGAGCAGGGCTTTGCGGATTTGCAGGGTCTGGCCCCGATCCCCCTGGTGGCCGATGAAAGTTGCTGGGGCGTGGAGGATCTGCTGCGGCTGGCGCCTCATGTGCAGGGGGTCAACCTCAAGCTGCTGAAGACCGGCGGCCTTGGTGAGGCCTGGTTGATGGCCCGGTTGGCGCGTCGGTTGGGCCTGCAGTTGATGCTGGGCTGCTACTCCGACAGCGCTCTACTTAATGGAGCTGCTGCTCAGCTGCTGCCGCTGGTGGAGTGGCCTGATCTTGATTCGCACCTCAACCTCATTGATGACCCCTTTTATGGGCCGTTGCTGGATGGAGACCTGTTGCAGCCTGGTGATGGCCTGGGGTTGGGGGTGAGCCAATGCTGAGCGCGGATGCACCGGTGCTGCTTCTGCAGCACAGCGGTCTGGATGATCTCAGCGGTAAGACCGGTCTGGCTTTTCTGCGCTACCGGCAGGGACCTGTGGTGGCGGTGCTGGATCCAGGCAATGTCGGCGCTGATTTGCCCTTGCTGACGGGTATTCCCCGTTCGGTGCCCGTGGTGGGTTCGGTGGCGGAAGCCATGGTTTATGGCCCCCAAGTGGCGGTGGTGGGGCTGGCCCCTTCCGGAGGCCTGCTGCCGCCGCCGTTGCGTCAGTCGGTGCTGGAGGCCCTGCGCTCGGGCCTCAGCATCGCCAGTGGTCTGCACACCCGCTTGGGCGATGACCCGGAGCTGGCTGCCCAGCGCCATAGTCAGGCCTTCATCTGGGATCTGCGCTGTGAGCCCAAGGGATTGGCGGTGGCCTCGGCACAGGCGGCGCAGTTGCCCTGCCGCCGCATCCTGGCGCTGGGCAGTGACATGTCCGTCGGCAAGATGAGCGCGGCGTTGGAACTCACCGCCGCGGCCCGCGGACGCGGCTTGGACGCGCGTTTTGTCGGCACCGGTCAGGCCGGCATCCTGATTGCAGGCTCCGGTGTCCCTCTCGATGCCGTTCGGGTCGACTACGCCGCTGGTGCTGTTGAGCAGGCCGTGCTGGCCATAGCCGAAGGAGCTGGATCAGAGGCTTTGGTGTTCGTTGAAGGCCAGGGGTCGCTCTGCCATCCAGGATCGACAGCCTCCCTGCCGCTGCTGCGGGGCAGCCAGCCGACGGATCTGCTGGTGGTGCACCGTGCTGGCCAGGAGGCGATCCGCAGCCATCAGAAGGTGAACCTGCCGCCGCTGACCCAGTTGATCGCCACCTGTGAAGCTCTGGCGGCCCTGGGGATTCCCACTGGCTCGGCCCCCCCGAAGGTGAAGGCGATAGCCCTCAATACCTCGGGCCTTGATGATGCTGAGGCTGACGCGGCCATGACGGCCACTTCGGTGCAGACAGGACTTCCCTGCGCCGATGCGGTGCGGGGTGGTGCTGAGCTGCTGCTGGAAGCGCTACTCAGCTGAACACTCGGTTCAGCGGTAGGTCATCCACGGGAGAAGGGCGAGCGAGGGGATTCGAACCCCCGAATAGCGGCGCCACAAGCCGCTGCCTTAACCACTTGGCGACGCCCGCCGTGGATTGCACAATCTACCAGCGGCCTGTCCTTACCCCTTGGCATTACGGATCCCACTTCCCCTGCTGCTGCTGGGGGGCGCTGCCGCATTGCTGGTGGTCAGCAACCCTGGTCCTGAGGAGTTCAGTGCCTTCGCCGGTGAGCAGCTCAGCGAACGGGGCATCGATGAGTTCTGTCGCGATGGGGTGCTGCCGTTGATGCTGCACTTTGTGGTCAAGGACTGCCCCCGCCTGTTCCGATCGCAGCGGGCTGCGCTCGGCGATCTGGCTCTCAAGCTCAGTCAGCGGCAGAATTTCGGTCTCTTCAGCCTCTACACCACCGAGGTGGGCAGCACCGGGCTGCTGGCAGACCTCCCCATGCCGGGGTACAGGCTCGATACCCTCGCGCTGGCCGGTCAATTCATCGTGCTGCGTGCCGAGCCCCTGCGCTGATGTCTTCTGCTGCTTCTCTGGCTCTCCTCCTGCAGGAGCTTGATCATCTCGATCTGGTCACCGCCGGGCCCCAGCTGCAGCAGCTCTCCCAGGATCAGTTCGGCTTCTCGCCGCTGCTCAGCGCTCTGTTTCATGACTGCCGCGCCGATGTGGTCGTCCGTGCCCGCTGCCGCGAGGAAGTGGTGTCTGTGGCGGCGGCCTGCCATCGCCATGGCGTGCCGCTCACCCCCCGCGGCTCCGGTACGGGCAATTACGGCCAGTGTGTTCCGTTGCAGGGGGGGGTGGTGCTCGACACCTCGGCGATGACCGCCGTGCGGCACCTGGATCCGGTTGCAGGTGTTCTCACCGCCGAGCCGGGTTGCCGTTTGCTGGAGCTAGATCGCCAGCTGCAGCCGCAGGGTTGGGCGCTCAGGTTGGCCCCCAGCACCTGGCGCACCGCCAGCCTCGGTGGTTTCATCGCTGGCGGCTCCAGTGGTGTGGGCAGCCTGCGCTGGGGGCTGTTGCGTGATCCCGGCAATCTGCTGGGACTGGAGGTGGTGACTATGGAAGCCCAGCCGCAGGTGCTGCAGCTGGGTCCCGAGGCCTGCCGCGGACTGAATCATGCCTATGGCACCAATGGGGTCTTCACTGCTGTGACGGTGCCCCTGGCCCCCTGGCAGAACTGGCAGGAGCTGGTGATTTCCTGCCCCAATCAGGCCACGGCCCTGGCCCTTGGGGAGCAGCTCACCGCTTCGGCTCTGGAGATCGATGGTTTGGCCTACCTCGATGCTGAGCTGATGGGGCGTATGCCTCCTCTGCCGGGTCTGGAGATGCCTTCGGCTCCTTGCCTGTTGCTGATCGCCGCGCCGGCGGCGCTGGCCGTGATCGGCGAGCTGGCAGCGGCCAGCGGAGCTCATTGCTGCTTTCAGCGTGATCAGTGGCCCCCCAGTGGCCTGCTGTTGCGTGAGCTTTGTTGGAACCACACCACTTTGCAGCTGCGGTTGCAGGATCCA
>NHBY01000002.1 GCA_002168155.1 Synechococcus sp. TMED19
CAGAAGCAGCGGCAGCAACAGCAGCAGCAGCAGCAGCAGCAGCAGCAGCAGCAGCAGCAACAGAAGCAGAGGCATCATCGTCAGCAGCAGCAGCAGCAGCAAATGCAGCAGCAGCAGCAGCAGCAACATCAGCAGCAGCAGCAGCCGCGGCGGAAGCGAGGGCAGCCTGAGCAGCTGCGTCGGGGTGAGCTGGAGGACCCCCGCGAGGCCTGTTCCGAGAGGGGGAAGGCTCAGTCCTCATCGCTCGTCCCGGCAAGTCACTCCGATAAGTCAGAGGCCCTTCAGCACCAGCAGCAGCAGCAGCAGCAGCAACAGCGGCGGAAGCAAGGGCAGCCTGAGTGGCTGCGTTGGAGCGAGGGGGAAGGCCCCGGTGAGGCCTGCTACGAGAGGGTAAAGACTCCGTCCTCGTCGCTCGTACCGGGTGGCCCCTTCGACAAGTCAGATGCCCTTCAGCAGCCGCAGCAGCCGCAGCGGCAGCAGCCACAGCGGCGGAAGTTAGGGCAGCTTGAGCGGTTGCGTTGGAGCGAGATGGAGGGCCCCGGCGGGGCCTGTTACGGGCTGGGAGAGGCTTTGCCCTCGTCGCTCGTCCCGGAAAGCCCCTTCGACAAGTCAGATGCCCTTCAGCACCAGCGACCGCAGCAGCAGCAGCAGCAGCAGCAACAGCGGCGGGGGCAAGGGCAGCCTGAGCGGCTGCGTTGGGGCGAGGTGGAATCCCCCGGCGAGGCCTGGTACGAGATGGGAGAGGCTCTGTCCTCGTCGCTCGTCCCGGTGAGTCACTTCGACAAGTCAGTTGCCCTTCAGTACCAGCAACGGCAGCAGCAGCAGCAGCAGCAGCAACAGCGGCGGAAACAAGGGCGGCCCGAGCAGCTGCGTTGGAGCGCGGTGGTAGGCCCCCGCGAGGCCTGTTACGAGACGGGAAAGGCTCCGTCTTCGGCGCTCGTCTTTGCCTATGTCGCCCCGGCAAGTCACTTGGCTGCGAGTATGGCTTCCCCCCTATCGCTTGATCCGGCCGACGTCGCCCTGGAAAGCACCACCGCAGCAGCCGAGCAACCGCCGGCAGTTGTGGGGGCAGCAGGGGCAGCCGCCAGGATGGATGCCGAGGAGGAGGAGGAGGAGCAGCAGCAGCAGCAGCAGCAGCAGCAGCAACAGCAGCAACAGCAGCAGCAGCAACCACAGCAGCAACAGCGGCAATCAGCCAAAAAACCCCGCCACCCGCCTGACGCTTCCCCTCGCGAGAGAGATGTGTTGTCTGCCTCCTCAGCTCGGCCTCCCGGTTCTGGCTCGCAACCACCTGCCTCCTCGGAGGCAGGTGGCCCCCCATGACGTCCCACGGGGGGACTCCAGGTCGGCTGGGGTCCCCGACTCCCGCGCCATCAGGTGCGGGAGGGGATGGGGGTGGGGGCAGTACGGGAACAGAGTCGGAGGAGGATCAGAGGGGGACGGGGAGCTTCGGGGAAGACCTCTCGGGACAGGGCAAGCCACCGAGGCTCGGACTGCGAGGCACATTCGAGGCATGGCTGGACTCGCAAGAGGCCTGGGAATGCGCTGCAGTGGGAGTTCGACTCCCCCGCGACGAACATGCCCGCACCTGGTGGCTGCTCCTCGGCGACTTCTTTAGAGTGCTCCACGAGGGCTCTTTAGAGCTTTGGATCTGCAAGCTCCGAAGACAGAAACGGCTTCTGCTCGCCTGGCAGGCGGAATCACTGCTGGGCTTGCTCGGGGCAGGCCGTGAGCACTTCAGACAGGGCTGCATCGCCCCGGCGGGGAAGAAGGCATGGCGCTTGCTGTGCTCTACGACGTTGCTCTACCCCCCCCAGCACTATTCCGACAGCACACCGCCTGCATCGGGAGAGGAACCATCGTTGATGGGGATGCTGGTCGACGAGGGGGGGCACATTCCGGCGAGGAGCGATTGCTGGGGGCGCACGCGGGAAGGGGCGGCTGGCGACTGGCTTAAACTCCTGCAATACGCCGGAGCTTTTCGCCTTAAGCCTTGTGCTGCCACAGTCGTGTCATGGAATGTTGGACCGGTGGGGTATGATGCCAGCGCCTCGGAAGTTGACTCGCTGCTGGAAGACGGCTGCCCCGTGATTTGTCTGCAGGATCTCAGGCTATCTAAGCGGGCTGCCTCTGCTGTCAAGCTGGACCTCGAAACACGGTTCCCGCACTACAAAGTCTTCATCTCAGCGGGCTGCGGGCACCAGATTGACTCCAACGGTAGACACTATCAATTTTGTGTGCTGACCGCCCTACATCTGGGCGCGTTCTCTGGAGCGACCGGGGAGCAGACACAGCCGACCTTTCACCGGGCCAGGCCCGGCAGATCAATTTTCCGGGGCAGGCTACTGGTCTTGAAGTCCACCCTCCTATCCGGGGGGGTGGTCTACATTATCAACCTCTACCAGTTCACTGCGGGTAATGCTAATGATCAGGCCGCGATGCTCCAGACCCTGAAGGAATGGGTGTTGCGTCACCCGACCGCTAAGATCATCCTAGCTGGAGACATGAACGCGACACTGAGGACGGCGAATGGGGCACCAGACGCCCCCTGTCCGGATGATGGGGCTCTACAAGGTCTTTGTCCTCCGCGCATGGGTTACGCAGACGTGGCTGGTCGCTCGCTGCTCCGGGCTGATGAAGGCCTAACGCAGTTCATCCGATTGACTGCCGGTCACCGCTCCAGCTGCCCATTTCACACGTGGCTCAGAGATGGCAAGGCTGCGGCCCTCGATCATGTCATCACCTGGAATCTGATCCTTGATGGCAACGGCTTCACCAAACGAGCACCGGGTAGCTACGATCACAGGCAGGTCATGGCCCGTGTCGATTCATCTCTTTTCCAGCCCTCCCCCAGGCCGCCTAAGCCCCTCTACCAGGGCCGCCTCGACCCGGTTGCTTTCAGTAGGAACATTGGCCTCTGGAAGCGACTCTGTTCTGAGGCGGGACTGGAGGGCGGTGATGGAGCTGAGGACGAGCCGACACCACCAGGCCCGGAACTGTATCGGCGCTATTGCGTGAAAACTCAGCTCATGCTCAAGGTCAGTCTCACTCTACAAAGGAAAAATGAGAAGAGGCTTCGCCGTGCACGAGAACGGCCCTCTGACCGCTCCAAACAGCAGCGACATTGGCGGAATCGATCGAGGCTGCTGCAGGCGGCCTTGCGCGACGCCATAGGAGCGAGACTGAACGACCCCGTCACTCAGGCCACGGCTCTTGCGATGGACTTGTTGCACCTAGGTTCCCCCTCCACTAGCCTCATGCAACTAGTACGCGCCACCACAGTCTGGGAGGAGCAGCTCAAGTCCGAAATCAAGCGCTCCCACACCAAGCTCACCTCCCTGGCCAGTAAGCTGCGTATAGAGCGCAACCGTCAGACCCTGAATCGCCATCGCTGGATCTTTGAGCATGGGGTCAAAGGTATGCGACGAATCATGGG
This sequence comes from Synechococcus sp. TMED19, assembly GCA_002168155.1. GTDB lineage: Bacteria > Cyanobacteriota > Cyanobacteriia > PCC-6307 > Cyanobiaceae > RCC307. The sequence continues at coordinate 3,437 of NHBY01000002.1, forward strand.
TCGTTCTGGGTCGCAGGTCCCTCTCACCTCGGCTCGTGTAAGATATCCCGTGGGCGTGACGTGGGAGGGGTCGCAGCCCACACTCCCCCTGCCGGAAGACTGGCTGTCGGATCTACGGTGCCGCCCTGAGGTCGTCACCGCTGCCCACAGCTCGTCCCTCTCCATCACAAGCACCACCTTGTCTCTGGTGGCCCCCATCATCCATGACTGCATCAAAAACCCCCCTCCTTTCGGTGGCTCTCCGGCACTGGTGTACGAGGATGGGCCGTGGCAGGGGGAGAACTTGATGTTTGTGGTCGAATCATTCTTTCAGTCGAACGCACGAGGGGCTTTTGCGAGCTGTCCTAAATGTGCGTCCAACCGCCCAGTGACGCTTACCTACTGTCCCCCCGCCCCTCCGTCCGAGCATGCGCATCCGCTCCACGGGGCTGACGCTGGGGGCCAACAGGGGGGGAGCAGCCACCGCCGGCTCCTCCACTTCTGCGAACCGTGTATGGACTTCGTAGATTTCCGCCACAATCGGACTGAGGTGGGGGACATGGCGTGGATGGACGAGGCTAAGATATTCGATTTTCACACAATCCCACTGGGGGAGCGGCTCATGGGACCGACGACAGACAGGCATTTTCAACGGGTCTTGTCTCGTCTTCCCTCCAGGAAAGCGCCGGGTAAGGATGGGATCCCAGCGGAGATCCTAAAGAATGCCCCTGGCCCCTTCCAAGCTGAGCTAAAGTCCCTCGTGGACATGGTCATGACGGGGGAGTATCAGCTTGTGGAGGAAGCGCTCGAATCCAAGGTTGTACTGCTCCACAAGAAGTCTGACCCTGCTAATCTTGGCAACTATCGCCCGGTGGCGCTGCTGACCTCGCTCTACCAACTGGTCAACCTGATCATAACGGATCGACTCACAGAGCTCACGGAAAAGTATAGCGTGCTTCAATCTGGGCAATATGGGTTCAGGCGGCTTCGTGGGGTCCAAATGAGCGCTCAGCGACTCTATTGGCTCTTCAAGCGCGCCCGGCTGCAAGGAGGCGTCTTACTCCAGGTCAATCTTGACTTCAAGAATGCTTTCAATGCGGCTGGACATGCCTCGATCTGGGCCATTCTGTCCCGAATGGGCGTCCCGGACCTCGAGCTCATTCGCAGCCTCTACGAAGCGTCTGATATGACGGTGCTCGTCGAAGGTAAGATTTCAGGCAAGATTGAGATGGACACTGGCACAGCGCAAGGCTCCACCCTGTCGCCCTTACTCTTCGATCTTTTTCTGAACGCCCTGCTACGGTTGCTGGAAGCTACGGGGATTGGACACGAGGTCATTGGAGTGCGGGACTTCAACCACCTGGCTTTTGCCGACGACCTGTCTCTGCTGGTGAGCTCGGAGGATGGAGCGGAGAACCTACTCAAAGTCGTGAAGAAATTTGAGGACTGGAGTGGGCTGAGCATCGCCAGCTCGAAATCTTTCCTCACTGGGCAGCTCTTTGGCAAGGGGGCCAAGCTGCGAGCGAAGGACGGCAACGAGTGGGCCCACAGGAAAAAGAGCAAACTGCCCCCTAAACCCCCTGATGACCGGGTGGCTTATGAGGTCTTCGACCGCGATCAACAATCTGTGTCACTAGCCCGTACTCGGCCCACCGACAAACGGTTCCAGTGCCAGACCTGCCTTCGAACCCGCCTGGCGCTGTTCTTCGAGGAGGACGGCGATAATCCCACATCTTGTATCTTTTGCAAGAGGGACTGGTCTCCTCGTACTATTTACTATGGGGAGGACCCTATTCCATACGTCCCGGGCACCCTCCCTACTCGATTCTTGGGCATACATAGTAACCTCCTGGGAGACTGCTCGGAACAGATAGCGCAAGTTTTCAGCAGGACTGCTGAAATCCTCGTTTTCCTAACCAGTAGCCCTCTGACCAGGCGGCAGAACCTCCTCGTCATTCAACAGGGCCTTGAAACTATATTCCGTTTTTCGGCGGGCATCGTACCGTGGAGTGATAGTAACATCACGAAGCTCGATCGAATGTGGATGCGGGCGCACAAGTTGGCCTGGGGCCTATCTATCAGCACGGCCGACGAGATCCTTCGTTATCCACGCGTGCGCGGCGGTTTGCAAGTCCGCACACCGATATCGGTCCTGGCTCACACACTGTGGACCCACCTAGCAAGTTGCGTGAGCAACGACGACGGACTCAAGGAGCTTGCTTACTTGGAATATCGAGAAGCCTTGTCAAAATCGTACTGTAATAGCCTGACGGAGCTTCAGGAAGAGGCAGCAGTCCTCAGTTGGAACGATACTATCGGCAATCGCTTCACCCATGCTTGTTTCTTGCTCCACAAGCTGCAAGAATCACCTGCGCGGGGCGTTGCCTGCCGGAAGGTAAAGATACACTGGCGGCCGTTCTCTGAGGACTCGCTCTTCATGAGGAGCCCTGAAGAACTGTGCCTTCTTCTTGTTGACAACAAGGTGGTATTAAGGGTCCCTCTGGCAGCTGGGGATCATCGTGTCAGGTGCTCTTCTCTGGTGGCCGGACCTTTACGGATCCAGGGGGAGGCGGTTTTCATTGGGACTGAGCCGACCGAGGATCCTGAAGGGGCAACGTTGTGGATCTACGCGTCCCCACAGCGGGGTCTTCCCAATGCTCCGAACGTCAGGGAATTGATCATCTGGAACTTCCCGGAGGCTAAGACCATCCACGACCTGCGCACTTGCATTGGGCTTTCGCCATCGCTGGCGGCTGGGCCTGTGCCACCGTCCCCGGATTCGGCGCTAGGGGAGGCTGTCGACGTAGAATCATCGGAAGCCGTAGTAGGCGACATCGAGGATATCACTGGCCTCGACCTTGATGCCCTTGAAGCCCAGGTACAGGCCTCCGCGGCTTCCGCGGCCGGGTCCTCTCTCACGCGGTCCCATATCACCACTCTGTCGAATCTCAGCTGGTCTAGAGGTACAATCCAGCTTCGCCTCCGCAGGAAGAGGCTCGTAGCTGAGGCACAGCGTTCTCATGGAGAGGAGGCAACCCTTGCGATGCTCGCCTCGGGAGAGGCTATCTACACCAGAGCCCTGCCAATCCTGGTGGGGGACGGCTACGACTCGCTTGATAAGCTCCCTCGCACGGAAGAGTGGTTAAACCCTAAGGGCAAGCCAGTGATCAAGGCGTACTTCCATGTTCCCCCGCTTACCTCCCGCAGAGCGTCTGTCATCACAATGGCAGAACGTAAGACTCTTGAGCAGTGGCTTAGCACCCGGGACTTGGACGAATGGATCAGTTTAGCGCTTGACCAGTTCCCCAATCCGCGGGTACAAACCATTCACAAATTTGCGAAGGAGGGATCGGCCCCGCTCCCGCCTCCTCCAGTGACCAATGTACATCTGGCTATCAACAAACTCCACCAGATGGGCGACAAGGTAACGGCGGAGAAGTGGTGGCGGGACTGGGTACCGACGTTTGATCAGCACCTTCAATCCCTGCCCCCGGCTGTCTGCGAAGATGCTATGACTAAGATCACGGCTTGCTGGTCCAAGAGTGCTGACTGGCGGTCGGAAATTAAGCTCACCCTAGATAGCCTGGGGTTCCTGAGACCCGATTCAAATACAGGCCGCCCTCGTAAGAGACGCCGGGACATGGATATTCCAGGATCAGCCGATCCGATGGCAATGGGTGACGCCTTGATCGCGGCGGTGCTCGGCCACCGCAACACCCCGGGACGCTACGGCCTGGGGGGTCAAGTGGAGTTCCTCTGCGAAGTGCGTGCCCCCCCTCAAGCACGCATCGAGTGTCTTCTGGCCCTATCGGATCACAATCTCCGTGCTGCCATAGCTCGAGGAGATGATTTGATCTGCATGCCCAAGGCCTGGTGGTCCTCAGGCTGGCAGCGAGGGCGCCTTATGGATAGGCCACTTATACCGACGGACCGCATGCACAGACTGGAAGGCTGGTGGGTGCTGGGCCGGTCCGAAGTATTGGTGCGAAAATGCTATGGCTGCCAACGCTTCCGTACGGAAGTTTCCCCCAACGGCTGCTGTGCGGGATGCTCCAAGACTGACCGTACCCCGCCGGAACGGGCCCACCCCCTCGAGGCAGGGCTCCTCATGCGTACGGCAGAGCCCGAAATGCTAGACACAGAGGAGAGCGGAGACACAGCGCTCACTATCGCCCAACTCCGGGCCTGCCTGGCTCAGATGCTTGCGGCCTTTAAACGGGAGTCAGCGGGGCCCCGACCTTCTAACCATCGCCCGACAGCGGAGCGGCTTCAATCGGAGGCCAGGATCTGCAAGGGCAACTGCCCATACGTAGGTGAGGATTCCGACGACTGTCCTCCCGCTCTGGTCTGTAGCTGCTACCGAGATCTCCCACACTTCATCGGACAAACTAAAGCCCAACGTGAGAGATCGGATCCGTCGCAGTGGAGAAAGGGCTGGTTTACCACTTCATCCCTCGGATACCCCCTCCTTGATGACACCTTCGACCGTCCTCTTCACCCGGCCCTGGCCAAATACATTTTGAACCTACAGTCGCTGGATGAAGTGGAGAATCAGTGGCCTCGCGAGATGCTCAGATGGCACTATCAACGAGGGGGGGATGTCGATGGGAAGCAGCTAGACGATCATCAGCCTGCTACACCTCTCAGGGCCAGAGAATGGGAGCAATTCGCTGTTCCGCTCCTGGCACGAAATCCTGCCCGCCTTCCGGATCGTACGATTCCGGACGGCCCTCCCACAACGTTACTCTCCCGATGCCATGGGATAGGCGTGGTTAAGGTCCTCAACAAACCCGTCTACCATGAAATGGATTGGCTTGACGCCAAGGTCGTGGTGTCCGAGAACGTGGCCCACGGCGTCTCGCCCAGGGGGAGCTTCTCCATCGAAGGGGCGAAGTGGTACCTTCTTCGGACTTTGGTGGCGCCCCGGCTCGCCGATCAGTTTGTGCCTACTCTGTTGGCAGAAATCGAGTGGCAGGTCCGGGCCGAAGAACGCGCCACCCACGCATCCTACTCCTGGCCAGTCCTACGAGCGGCCCAGGCAGTGCTTGCAGCCAGGGTCTACTTCGGTGGGTCCATGGTTTCGGCCCCACCCTTCTTCGACGCCGTCGGTAGAGATGAAGTCCTGTTCTGGGGTACAGACTCAGGCCCCACGGTGTATGCTATGGCCGACTGGAGTGACGGAGTCTTGGGGCGACTGACTCAACGGCTCCAATCAGACGAGAACTGGATTGTCCTCACACCATCTGTCAAGCGCCAACCAGCCCGTTTAGAGCTCTTGAGGAAGGTCGGGGCATGCAGAAAAGTCACTAAGGGGAAGGCATCTAGACAAAGGGGATGGTGGAGGACGGGAAAAGTCCTATGCTCGTCGTGCGGTACAAAAACGGAAGTCTGGATCTCCCACCGCCTGCTGGTCACGCCGGAGATCTCACGTCGCATTGACCTCCTAGTGGACGCCCTTGAGAATGATGCGAAAAAGGAGACACGCATCATTGGTAAGTCTGCGGTGGAACGAATTTATCTACAGGGCTCAGAGGCGGGGCTCCTGGGGGTCTGGGACGATCAACGCTCCACGGTGGCGTTCGCAGGGGACGGGTCTCTTGAGGGTGGGGCCATGGGTGCGGGCGTCTATTGCTGCTCAGACGAACGCTTCTATACTGCCAGGGTAGGTCGGGCGGCGGAAGGCGGGTCGTCCAACCGCCCGGAGGCGGGGGCGGCCTGCCTTGCCCTGCGAAAAGCCCGTGACGATGCTCGGACTCTGGTGTACATCTCGGACTCAGGCACTCTACTCACGAATGTAGATAGATGGATTGGGGAAGGCTCCCTGCTCTGTATGGAGTGCCAAGCTGATGAAGACATCTTGCGAGAAATTGTAGGTTTGCTCCATCATCGCACGGCTCACGGCTACTCAACGGTCTTCCTCAAAGTCAAATCACACCGAGGGGAACCCAGCAATGAGATGGCTGATCGGGCGGCGGACCGGGGCCGCAAGGAACCCGACTCGCAGTGGGATCGGCCCAGTGGCCGACTGCTGATCCAGTGGGAAACTGAGGGCGAGGATGGCCGACCCGGCCACAACTCAGCTCGATGGGGCGCACAGGTAAAGAAGCTCATACGAACCTTGGCTGCTTCCACGCCACCTACACGTCCAAAATCCCGGCCATCCAAAAACCTCACCTCCTCTTTTCTTGACCGGGTGGGCTGGAGCCAAGACCTGCTGGGGGAGTACCTGGCTGACAAGCGCGTACAGGAATCTGCCACGAGACGGCTTCTACAAAGCCTCTCG
>NHBY01000003.1 GCA_002168155.1 Synechococcus sp. TMED19
AGCCGCAGGGAGGAGGCTTTGAGAAGGCCCTCGAGCGCTTTCAGTCGGCGAAGGGCGACATGCATTGCACTTGTGCAAGTGACCATGAGTAGGGCTGCAGGTGGCTTGCACCTGGACCTGCAGCTGAGAATGAGCCCAGGAAACCTGGCTGGCAACACCCCTTTCGCACAGCAGCGCGAGAAGCCGGTACCTAAGCCGCCCATGTGCTGCACAAGTCTCACTCTTGTTGATTTAGACCAGCGCCAACTTTGGATAATAGTATATCGTCATTGGTTTTCAATCTGGCAGTTACACTTTTCTACAGATGTCGCTGGCACCGCACACCATCCGTTTTCAGCACCATCCCAACCAATAACCTCGAGCTATCACCCTTGGCGGTGGCCACCGCAACCGGGGGGATGGGCTAAGACTCTTACATACCACCATACACCTCCTCGGATCGAGTTTTTTCATCTACCGTTTCGCCTTTTGGCCCTCTTCAAGCGGATGATCGCGTGGACAAGCGGCGAGGCGTACATCCCAGGACCGCGCGATCACATAACCGCACACAGGGCACACACTCACACATATGCACATACCTCCGGGTTCCTCGCCCTGCTATGGCACCTTCAACACTCTCGACGCGGATCCACACCGCACTATACACTCTCTCGCACCCGCTCGCACCTCCGGAAATGTTGGTCCCGACCCCTATTTTGGGCCCGCGTCAAACGCGCCCAATGGCACTCGGGCATGCTCCCCACGCTCGCTGTCCGACGACGGGTGCGCGCTGCCCGCTGGCGGCAACGTGCACACCAGCACCGGCAGCAACGACGTCACCCTTCCTCCAGCCGCCGCGCACACCGCAACCGCCCGCGTCGCCGCCGCCCACCCTCCCTGCTCCAACGCTTGGCACGCGGCATCTGCTCCATCGGCGAACGGCTCCGCGCTCTGTTCAAACGCATGATCAGTTGGGTCAGCGGTGAGGCATACAATCCTGGCCCTAAGAGGCTGAAAGCCCATGTGGGTGATGTGCGCTATCGTTTCCATAACGTCCACGGGCTCACGGAGCGCGCTTTTCGCCAGCACTATCTAGGGCGCGCACGTGCCACATGTGATGTGCTCGCGTTGGTTGAGACTAATTGTGTGTCTGATGAGCAAGCGGCTGTGTGGGCACGGGATTGGCATGGCAGCAGCGGCACCTTTTGGACGCCATGTCCACCCGAGCTCGTTCCGTCGACCGGCGGAAGCGCACGTGGGGTAGCTATCCTCTTCTCGAGTAACCTGGGGGACGTGCAAGCGAGCGTGCTTTGGAAGGACCCACGCGGGCGAGGGCTTGCAATTAAAGCCCTCATTCGTAATATCCCTACTATCATAGTTGCATTCCATGCTGACAACAAAGCGCGCCCTGATAAACACTGGTCGGCGGATCGCGCGCAAGCTGAATCATATGCTTCCCTCAAAGCGAACGTACCTTACCACGCGGACCACGAATACATCCTACTGCTCGATGCCAACAACGTCCCCAACCCCGACCTTGATGAGCAACGTGCCGATGGCGGCCCACCTGTCCATAGCCATGTCCTCGGGCTCGCTGCCATGCGTGAATGTTTGGCACATTTTGGGGGCTTACGTGACGCGTTCCGTGCACGCTGCAAATACAAACGTGAATACACACGCAACCACAATGGCAGAGTGGGTGAAGTGACAGTGCGGCGGCGCCTTGATCGCGCGTACGTGGGCATGAATACACTGCGCCGTGGCGCACCCCCGTTACTGACTGATGTTACCCATATTCGCCCCTCTGACCTGGACATGGCGGCTCTACGCATGAATGGTTCTCAGCGCCAATACAGTGACCACGCAGCGGTGCAGATTACTATGCGTTACACAAACACGCCCAAACCGACATCACGATGGCACTTTCCCGCTCACCTGCTGAAATCGCCCGAAACCGTGGCACGCCTCCGCGGGGACGTCGTACGCGCGGATGCGAGCACCAGCTCAGCGTGCGAAGCCCTTGGCAAACTGCTCGAGACCTCGTACACCTGGACAAATGCAAAAGTCACGCGTGCCACCATTGACCACCGTCAGCGCCGCCAAAAACTCATCAAAGAACGCGCTCAATGCCGCGCGCTCTTAGGAGATGAATTCGGTGCGCGGGCATCCATTGAGGACATCCCCGATCCCGCTGAACGCGCGCGCGCGAGGCTTACGGCGGAAGCACGTCAGCGGGAGGTGGAGGATCAGCTTGAGGAGATTGTCGCGGCCGAGCAACGACGATGGTGCGAGAATCGGGGCTATGAGAACCACCTGCACGGTGAGACGTGTTGGCGAGGGTTTTTTGAAGACACCCGTGTGTCGCGCACGTACAGCCACATTGAACAGGTACAGACCCACGCTGGGCGTACCTTCACCTCAACAGGGGAGATCTTGAAAGAAACTCGTCGCCACTTCTGCGGGGACGGCCAGATCTTCAACCTGCACCGGCAACACACAGCGAGCACGTCAACCAATCGCCAACGGCTATACGACGCCCTCGTCACGGATGGGAAAGGGATTCGTGCAACTGATCGTGATCAACTCAGCCTGGACACCATGTTCACCCCCGAACGTGTACAGGAGGCCATCAACGAGCTCAATGCGCACACCGCACCCGGGCATGATGGATGGACCGCGGAGTATGTTAAAGTGGTGGGCATGGAGCTGAAGGAGGAGAATGAGCGGGGTGAATTGGAACTCATGCCGAGCTCGCTCGCGAAACTTCTCTCGCGTGTGTTCCATGAATGCGCGCGGGACCATGACCTGATGGATTGCATGAAAGAATCTGTTGTGAGCCTGATCTATAAGAATAAGGGGGTGCGACACAACCTGAAGTATTATCGCCCCATCGCGGTGAGCTCGGTCTTCTATCGCGTCATGGCCAAGACGATGGTCATCGCACTCCGCCCGCTCCTCTCGCAGATCGTGAGCACCTGCCAAAAAGCGTTTCAACCGGATCAGCACATCTCGGAACTTACTCGCTTCGTTCAGGATCTGATTGATTACTGTGACGCGGAGGACGTGAGTGGCATACTCCTATTCTGTGATCAAGACAATGCGTACCCGCGTGTAGAATGGGATTTCATGTTCGGGGCCATGGAGACCATGGGTGTACATGATGATTTCATCAGCATGGTGCGCACCATGTATCAGAGCGCGCGCCTACGTTTTAAAGTGAACGGCATTGTTGATACTGAGACCACCGCCGTCTCTAACTCCGTGGCCCAAGGCTGTCCACTCTCACCCTTACTTTACCTCATGTGCATTCAGTGCTTCATTTCACTTATACATGTTGATTCACAGCGCGCTGATGGCATCAAAGGTATCGAGATACCTGGCGAGCTCGGCGATACGACGCAGCCCACGATGGCGACCGTCTGCGCCTTCGCGGACGATCTGATGATCAGCCTGCGTGACGCGGACCAACTTGACCGCTTTAAAGAGCTCCTGTTCATATATGAGGATGGCTCGGGTGCTGTCAACTCGTGGGAGAAGACATGTGCGCTCCGCGTGGGCTCATTACGTGATGACGAGTACCTACCAGAGGGATGGGAGGACGGTGTGAATATCGATTGCTCCTCAGCCCTCATCCGATACCTTGGCATCTTCTTGGGCGCCGACGAAGCAGTGGCCAAACAATGGGAGGAGAAGACCACCAAGCGCGTGCGCGAGCGCCTCAACCTGTGGCGTGAGCGAGGGGTACCCATGACACGCGCGGGGCGGAATGTAGTCATTCGTAACAGTGTGCTCGCCCTGGCATGGTACCTGTGTGAACATCAACCCCTTCCTAACCTGGAGAGTATGATGAACGCATGGCGTGAGGATGTATGGGATTTCATCGCGCGTGGTGCGATAGCTGCCGCGAATGGCACACGACGAGGTCACACTAATGTCAAGCACACTACCCTCGTACAAGATTACACAGAACATGGCACGCGTGCGGTTGATGTGGAGCTTTTCACGCGGAGCCTCCATATTAGGAAAGTGCGCAGCATGGTCGAACCCTCTCAAGGACACACACTCCACCTTCCTTATTTCTGGATCAATAAACATTACGGTCACCTGCGCCAAGGCAAACGCCTCCTCATGTCATCATGTGACTTCCTAAAACTCACACACGCGGACACGCCCCTCCGCTGGCGCGCCGTCCTAAAACCATTTGGTGCCATGCGAGGCTTCCGACCGCGCCCCGCAGAAGAGACTACACCGGGCACACGCTCGCGCGACCCACGCACACCTAGGGACCTCCCACGCGAGGGCTGGTCTCTAGGGGAAGTGCTGATGGAACCCCTACATTACAACCCACACATCACGGGCGAATGGGGTGGGCCACTCTCAGACACACCTGAACACGAGATTGATGATCGTGCTGCCCGACCTGCCTGCCACCTCATCCGTCCCTCGCCACACCGCCTTGTCGCCGCCGACGCCTACTACGACCGTACCAAACGGTTCGCAGCCGCGGGCGCCACCCACGTGCTCCACCTGCTATCGGGATGGGGCGCGCATGAGGATCTGCGCCTGATGACTGGCGCGCAATTCGCGAATCTACAGCGCACTCGCCTTCCGGCACGCGCTCCCCTACACGTTACAATTGCGGAATTTGACGCCCTAATCCAACACCTACCTTTTTCTTGGAAGACAGTGATCCAGGATGCTATCGCCGCCAAACGCGCCCACCCCATATGGACGTTACAAGACGTTGTTGCCCACACGCCCTTGCCACCTGGCGCGTGGGTGCAAACGGCAGACGGCCGTGTTGGTAATCTCGTCTCCACGCCGACCGGCACATGTGTAACCACATGGTATACACCAAACCCCAGTGGGCGCCTCACCGAAGGCAACGCGCACAACACACCCCAATCACAGCTTGGTGCACATGCACAAGTACATGTGTGGGCAGCACTCAACCTGGCGCATTCGCAACTTGAACGGGAATGGCGTGACCGCCACGAGGAAAAGAAACCGCCACCTGTCACGTGGTGTGGAGGGCCTGTGGTGGACTGGCCATTTTTCACGGCACCGACCTCGGCCTGCCGTGGTGCTGTCAACCTGGGTGAATGGGAATGGCAGATGCATAAAACTGACCGCACACGCCCACCGGTGGCGGTCGCTAGCGCAGATGTACACCACATCTACTGGCAACAACTCTCATATCTATTCACACCCATGCGCACCTTCGACCTCAATGCTGTGCCCCACAATGATGGCCGTGAACATACCACATGGGTGGACCTCCTATCCAATAATGGCACGCCTTGTTTAGGCGAGGGGGAATATGAAGTGGACCGGGTGACAGCAGCGCGGCAAAATGACGATGGCGGTGACGATAACGGTGATGATGGTGGGGAGGAACTATGTGTAAGATGGCGTGGGTACGGGGCGGCCTTTGACACCTGGATCCCCCGTGCAGACCTCGAATTGACCGCCGCCGCAGCGGTACGGCGCTTCGATGCCCACGGCCCTGATGATGTTGACGACGATCCACCTGCCGCAGATGTATGCACCTCCTGTGAAGAGCAGAAAACACGGCGTGCAATCTTTGATGGCTTTCGCGCGGCGGGCATGAATAAAGTAACGGAGGATTACATGTATTCGGTTCTAGCGGATGCATTCCCTATCGGTAACGGACGTTGCCAGAAGAAGGGAGTGAGGCACATGCAATGTGATGCCTGCATGGCACGTGATGGGGTCCATACACAAGAGACCACACGCCACGCGCACCTCGAATGCCCACACACAGAGGTCGTGCTCGTTGCCATGCACCTCGCGACTCACGCAGCAACAGCCACCAACCAGGTCGAGCTGACGCGCGTCCGCAACCTGCCAACTTCGGACTTGGCCCTTGAAGCCAAGCGTGCACTCGTGACCGGGGTTAGGATCGGGGACGTGGCCAACGGGAGTAACACGGGGGGCAAACCTTACACAATCCTGATCGGCGAGACGCACCGTGCCCTAGCCGAGCGACGGCAGCGCAATGCCCTCTGCGAGAACATGGTCAAAATCGACTCCGATCCTGCCACGTTATATACCCTTGTCCGCACACGCATGGCTAATCACGTGCGCTGGTCTCTCCGTGCCGCCGAAGCAGAGAGCAGCAAATACTGCATCTCCTACCCTGGTTGGGAACAGAAAGATAACGGCCCACTTCATGATTGGGAGACAGAATGGGTCAAATCAGGGTGGGTACAGGACGGCAAACTGAACATGCCACCTACCATTCATGACATACCCGGCATGGCTGGACGCTTGGGCACGGGGCGGGTACATCTACGGCTCACGGTAACCGCGGGCGGCGCCGTGACACCTGACCTCACCACGTCGGGGGTACGAGCGGCACGCAGCACACAACATGAGCACTTCGACCTCCTCACACCGGACGCTATGGTCGTGTACATGGATGGGAGCGGTGGAAACCAGCGTGCAGCCACCCCGCGCGCGGGGTGGGGATTTGTGTGCGTCACAAGCGGGGATGGAAGGGACGATTTACACGCGACACGGGTGGATGAGGGCTTTGGCCCGGTGGTGACTGACACGGCGGCACCCGCCTTCCGCGGCGCGCTCAAACACACCAATAACACGGGCGAGCTCACCGCTTGCATCGAAGCGCTCACGTGGCTTCTAGAGGATGGCGCGACTCGACCCGTCCAGATCTTGCTCCGCCCCGACAGCGAATACGTGATGGGGCTCGTGACCGGGCGCACATCTGCCACAAACAATCGGGCACTCGTGAACACCGCGCGCGCACTGTACACCCGACTCCAACGGCAACGCAGCGGTGCGGTTGGGTGGTCTCATGTGCGCGCGCACACGGGACACAAGTGGAATGAGTATGTCGATGGGCTGGCGGATAAGGGGGCGGCATGTGACATGTGGGCCAGTGGGGGCGGAGGGAGCGCATGGCATGCCACGCGCCTTGACGGGCCGCTGCAGACACACACCGGTCCACTTCACGCGCATGAATACGCGGCAACGCTCATTGCATCACGCACGGGCGACACCTGCGACGTCTTCGAGCGCGCCGAGCTCATTGGGCGCCCTAGGGACCCTGGCCGTTACGTTGCCCCTGGGGTCTCCCCCGCCGACATTTCCATGATACCTGCCATGGAAGTTACGGAAGTCATGCGTGTCGAGCGCGCCATGCACGCTTTTGGCATCCTCAACCTCTACCCTCGCACCATGCGTGATGAGGAGGTGAATAGGGCACGTGATGACACGCTGACATGGCTTGCACGCGAACGCACCACCACGGAGACACATAGATGGAAACGCGTGTGTGCACGCGTGCGCCACGCACACTCCACCCTCGCAACCGCAGCGGCACGTGCCACCGAACTCACACGCATTGGCCTCATCCACCGCCCCACCACACGCACAGTGCGATGCCCCATCGATGCTAATGCCCTCCGCACCTTCCTCACCTCGCCCCTTGCTCGGCGCCGCCCACATGGCGATTATGGCCGCGTCGATCCTTCGTCCCGCACCTACGGGGAGCAAACACGTGACTTTCTGAGCCATGCGCAGTACGTGGGCACAGACACAGACACGGGGATCGTGGACATCACATACCGTGAGGCAGCACGTGGGGCGGCCATGAGGGAGGCGGGGCACATACACATGAGTCGGGAGTATGCAAAAGGACCTGACCCCTTCCGCCTCCCCAAAATGCTTCGCAAAATCGCGCTCGCAAAATTTGGATTCGATTTTGACGATGCCGCCGCTTACCCCCGCGCGGGCTCCCACCTCATCGATGAAGGCCGCGACCTTTTGCGCCGCTTCCTCGCCGTCACCATCGACGCCGTCGGGGAGGAGATCAACCACCGGGAGCAAGTGCTCGCTGCCATAGGTGAGCGCTTCTTCCCGTGGGTACCTGAGGCTGACGAACGGCGCGACCGTGCCAAACAACTTATCAACGCCCTTGAAATGGACGGCTCATTCGAATCATGGTGTGATGGGTGGGGCGTCTCACCACACCTCTTGGGCGGCCTCATTGTGTCATTACCAGATGGACCTTTTGACGTGCATCACTTCATCACCATGCAACCTGCCCGCACACGGTGGATGATTTCACGACGCCCACGGGCGCTCGCTTTCACACAACAGATGTGCGCTAATGATCCCACGGCACACCCTGACCGCACCCTCAAATCCTACATCTTGCAAGAGCGAGAGGCCGTCTCACGGCATGCTAAACTAGCCTGGGCGGAGCGCACCGGCTGCCATTGGATCTCGCTCCAACATGACGGGGTCGTCATCACGCTCCGACCCGGCATGACGACTGCTTGGGCGTGCGAAGAGATGCGTCGGGTGTGCTCCTCGGCGCTCGGCTACGATCAACCTGTAGAGAAGAAGGATATGAACAACAACATCACGCCAGACACGTGTGACCCTGACACGTGGATAGATGCACGCCTGCCGGTGGCCGCGACACACTGGGGCACACATGTGGAGCGCGCCCTCACCTTGACACTCCCAACCCTCCTTGATGGCGAAACTCGCGCCCTCGCTTCGTTTCCGCTGCTCATCGCCTCGCCGACCGCTCGCCCAGCCCCGCACGTCTGTACCATCACGAGGCACCTCCCTGCCATCACACGCGCAGACACAAGTGAAATCCGTGCCACGTGTTGGGACATTCTCATGGACGCCCGCCGCGGCTTCCATGTGGACACCGACACCTCCCATGGGAACGCCGACCATGGTGGACGTGGTGGGGATGATGATGACGCTGATGACGCTGATGCAGATGATGGTCCCGCAGACACGCATGGACCAGCAGGCGAGAGTGGACCAGCAGACAGCGACGACGGCGACCACGCTGACCACCCCGACTCGCCACCCCCGCCACCACACGTTGCTGATGCGGATCCTCACGCGGGCAACACCCGCGCGCCGCCTACTATGCAAGGGGAGGCCTCGTCGCACGGCAACCACGCACCTGCTGCAACCACGAGACTGCCTTCGCCCTCCTGTTCCCAGCTGGAGACGACCTGCGACCCACATGCAAGCGCACCGCCACCCACCGCGTCTTCCACCTCCCCTCGCCTTGCTGCCATGGGCAACACGACGCACTCTCAAGCCCTACATGATCACATGCCCACACATGACACCTTCCATCGCACCCCTTCCATCGCATCGCCTGCCACAACTTCCATGCATGCACACGACACACCCAATGACGCTCCGCATGCTGCACCACATGTTGCACACGACGTGCAAGCGCGCACACAAGCGTGGGAGCATGACATGCGCGCGCCATTGCATGCTCCACCACCACTACGCACCTCCCACGCCACCGCAACAACTGCACAACATTCCTCCTGGCCGCACAGCTTGGGCAGCGGCCTCGCAGCAGCACGCCAAGCGGTCCGTGAGACTTGGCAGCACGTGCAAGCGGTGGTGAGGATGCGCAGCAGCACGAGCAGCACAAGCACCACCCGCGGCGGCACGGCAGCCCACGCGGAGACAGCATCCGGCAGCGACGACCGACGTGCATCCTCGACGCCAGCATTTCCACAGACTTCACGGCAAACTTCTGGTTCACGCACGTTTCGGTCTGCTTTTTTTCAAACCCCCGCCAGCCCACTGTGCGTCACAAGACATTCCACCCTCGAGCATTTTGGGAGTTCATTGCCTCTTCCACACGACCACCTGACTAACCCCCCCTCCCCTCGCTCCCCTTTGGGGGGGCTTGGGGGGGGCAAGAGGGGGCTTCGAGGCTTGGAGGAGCCTCGCCGCCGGGCTGAGATTGGGTCCTCTGCTTCTGACGCTACACATGCGCCGGTTACCGTCTCTCTCTCTCTTCTCCCCCCCTCAGCCCCATCCGCAGTGTTAGTTCTTGCGCGGTCCCGGTCTCTGATTATAGCGCCCGCCCGCTGCGTTCGGTGCATGCAGCCGCAGCTTGCTGTCTGGGGTGTGCCCGTGAACCGCCTTGTGCGGAAGCGGTCCGATGCGGGGTCGTTGGTCGTGTCGCGAGCGTGCCGTAGCTCTTCGGAGTGGTTAAAGAACATTAAACACACACAACTCATGACCTCTCCAGATCTGGTCACGTGTGAAAACGTGGCCGAACTTCAACCTTCAGCCACAACCAACGTACCTTCGTGATCGGTGCGATCAGTAGACTTCAATTCACACCGTAAGAGCGTTGAAGGTACGGTAGAAACC